>CAYPYJ010000107.1:0-13226 GCA_964414945.1 uncultured Occallatibacter sp. | reverse complement strand
CGATGGATAATGGCTCAACCTTTTCAAATCTGAAAACCTAAAACGTCTGGTTGAGGTTCGTGGTATCCCACCCTTGCGATAAAAACAAGAACATCGCAAGGATGGGGCACCCCATCAGTTTGCTAGGTCGTGGGCAGAGCACCCGACCTCTAAAAAAAATATTAGGATTGAGGGAATTGTATCGCTGTTTGCGCCACGGGGTGAAAGCTTTTGCGGTGGAGCGGCGTGGGGCCGAGACGCTTGAGGGCTGCCAGGTGGGCGGGCGAGCCGTAGCCTTTGTGCTGGGCCAGGCCGTAACCGGGGAAGTCGCGGTCGAGCTCGACCAGCAGGCGGTCGCGATAAACCTTGGCGAGAACAGAGGCGGCGGCGATGGAGAAGCTGGTGGCGTCGCCATGAATGACGGCTTGCTGCGGGCACTCCCAGTCAATGGTGTCGCGACCGTCGATGAGCAGGAAGTCGGGACGGAGGGGGAGTTGCTGGACGGCCTGGCGCATGGCCAGGAGCGAGGCCTGGCGAATGTTGATGCGGTCGATGGTCTCGGCATCCACCTCGGCGATGGCCCAGCAAACAGCATTGGCGCGAATTTCCACATCGAGTTCGTTGCGCTTTTTTTCGGTCAGCTTCTTGGAGTCATTCAGACCGCTGAAGTGAAAGCCGGGTGCGAGAATGACGGCGGCAGCGACGACGGGGCCGAAGAGCGGTCCTCGGCCTACCTCGTCGGCTCCGGCAATGCGTAGGGCTCCGCGGCTGCGCGCCGACTCTTCCAACGTCCATCCGCAAAGCTGAGTAATTGCCATGTATTCAGTATAGAAAAGACAAAAGGGTTGGTGGATGGTTCGTTGAGCAGGACCGGAGTTCATAGCTATCCCAGGTCCCAGAAGCGGGACCTGGGGCACCCAGACTTGTCCGTTAGACTCAATAATCAAAAAAGCTCAATGGACGGGCGGCTGTGGTCTTGTACGATGCCGTCGCCGGCAACATTGGAATGCGTAATGTGCTGACTGGCCATGTGATACTTGCTGCGATGATCTGCCAGCATGGTTTTGAAGGTACGCTCGAAGAGGCCATCCCAACCGGGATGCTCCGGCCTTTCGCAGAGGCGCAGCAGGTGATCGCGCATCTCGCCGAGCGCGTCGCGGACGTGCTCCATTCTTTGCCGCATCACGTCCTGGAACTGGATGTGGCCAAGTGCCTCGGAAAGCCTTTGTACATTTTCCGCGTAGTTTGAATCCACATCGGTGATGACATCCAGAAGCAACTGGCCGTTGTTATTGAACTCCTGCTGCATTCCGTTCAGATCGGTGACCAGGTGGTTCATCGCTTCGCTATGCTCGTGCTCTTCCAGCGAGACGCGGGCTTCTGCCATTTCGCGCTCGACTCTTTCACAGGTGGCATTGATTTTGGCGGCGATGTCGGCGGCGGCCTTGGTGGACGAGATGGAGAGTTTTCTCACCTCGAACGCGACAACAGCAAAGCCGCGGCCCGCGCTGCCGGCACGCGCTGCCTCGATTTCGGCATTGAGGGCCAGAAGGCTGGTTTGCTGTGCGATGGTGGTGATGATTTTGATCAGCGGCGAGAGGGCGCGCACCTCACCGGCCATGCTCTGCACGCGCTCAAAGTCTTCACGCAGATCGCGGGTCTGCTGCTGCATCTGTATCTCGAGTGCGGCGACGATCTGCTTGTTGTTTTCGGCGCGCTTATGCGTGCTTTCGGTGAGCGCCTTGCCGCTTTGAATTGACTGGGCTATGCGCGCCCTTTGCAATGCGCTTCTCTCATTCAGATAACCGATTTGCTCGATCACCTGCATGACTTCACGCTCGGATTCTGCTAACGAATCGCCAATCTGTTCGCGCATCACGTCGATGTAGGGTTTTGAGTCCACGATGTCGGCTTCGATTGCCTTGCGGGCGGCCAGTTCACGCGATATTTCCTCGAAGTTGAGGGGACCAAATGCCCACATATCTGCAACTGCGAGACGAGCTTCTTTCCAGTTTCCCCGTTCGACGATCAGAAAGGGCATCACAATCAACAGCAGCATGATTCCCGCGACCTTGATCTGATAGGGAGCGAAAGCCGGTCCCATTACATAAAAGAGGGAGAGATAAAGAAACAGAGTGCAAAACATCGCTAACAGCGTCTGCTTAAGCATCCGGTTGCGGATTCGGCGCAGACGCAGAGCGAGTGCTGGATTGGTCTGATCGTCCTGCACGGCGGCATGGCCGGTTTGCCCAGGAGAGATTGCGCTGCGTGTTGAAGGTGCCTGCGCCATGCTCTTATGCTCCCGGCAGAACTTTTTTGATGACCTTGATGAGGTCGTCGGCGGCCACTGGCTTGACCAGCCATCCGGTGGCTCCCTGACGCTTGCCCTCATCGCGCTTGCTGGCTTCACTCTCGGTGGTCAACGTGAGGATGGGGATGAATTTGAAGCCGGGAAGGGCGCGAACTTTTCCGATCATCTCAAGCCCACCCATGACTGGCATATTCACATCGGTAAGAATCAAATTCGGTTTGATTCCCGCTTTCAACTTTTCCAGAGCCGCCTGGCCATTATTGGCTGTCTCCACTGTGAAGCCGTGCATGGCGAGAGTGGTTTTGAGGCTCATCACCATGGTGACCGAGTCATCGACGACGAGAATTGTCATTGCCATGGACACTCCGTATGCTCCGGGTTGGAGTGCAGTCCCCTGCTTTGTGGGCAGTTTAGAGCCTGCCTGCAAACGGAAGACAACCTACCGGGCTGTCATAAACAATGGCATGCCGCGACCGTACGCAGTTCCTCGCCGCCTGCCTGGATTGGAAGTACAGCTTGATTATCGTCCGCAATGGCGATTGGGTTAGCGGGAATTGCCCGGTTTCGTTAAGCCTTTTAGAAGGCGAAACGCTGGCACGTCGGTAGCACAGTTTGGATGGCACGGGCTGTGGATTTTTTGAAACCGGCTTGATTCTGAGGAAATTTGAAGAAATATGCCAACTGGGAAACTTTCGCCTGACTGGAGTAATCTGATTGCTCAGGAGATTGTTGCCGAAGATGCCGAAATCGTTCCGCATTTTGTTTGTTTTTCTGGCGGGTTTTGCCCTTGCGCTTCCTTTGCTACGCGCCCAGCAGGCCGCGCCGAATGCACCGGTTGCGCCTCACGAAGAGTACGTCCGCGCGCACTATACCAAATACGAGTTCCGGATTCCGATGCGCGACGGCAAGCGGCTTTTCACGGCGGTTTACGTGCCGAAGGACTCCGCACCCGGGCCATATCCGTTTTTACTGAATCGCACTCCGTATAGCGTTGCGCCTTATGGCGAAGATCAGTACCCGCTCCGGCTGGGGCCGTCGGATGAGTTTGAGAAGGGCGGCTACATTTTTGTCTATCAGGACGTGCGCGGGCGATGGATGAGCGAGGGCGAGTATCTTGAGATGCGTCCGCACATTGATGAGAAGAAATCGCCTCAGGACGTTGACGACTCCTCGGATACGTATGACACGATGGAGTTCCTGCTCAAGCATGTGCCCAACAACAACGGCAAGGCGGGGATTTATGGGATTTCTTATCCGGGCTTCCACACCTCGGCCTCGATTATCGACACACACCCGGCTCTGGTGGCCGCCAGCCCTCAGGCGCCGATGACCGATCTGTTTCAGGGAGACGACGACTCCTATCATGGCGGGGCGTTCATGCTCTCGGCGACCTTCGGTTTCTATGCTCCATTCTTCCACCCGCAGAATAATCCACAAGCTCCCAAGCCGGAGGTTCCGTTCAGCTATGGCACCCCGGATCGTTACAAGTTTTTCTTGGAGGCGGGGAATATTGCCAACCTGGACAAGCTCTATCTGAAGGGTTCGAATTGGCTATTCAACGACCAGGTGAAGCACAACACATACGACAGTTACTGGCAGGCTCGCGACCTTTCGCGGCACATGAAGAATGTACATTGCGCGGTTCTGGTGGTGGGTGGATGGTACGATGCGGAGGATTTGAGCGGTCCTTTCCAAACATTTAACGCTATCAGCAAATTCAATCCGAAGACACCGGCGACGCTGGTGGAGGGCCCATGGGTTCATGGCGGCTGGGCACGCAGCGATGGCGCGCATCTGGGCGACGTTCAGTTCAACGCCAAGACCTCAGAGTATTTCCGCGTGAATGTGCAATTTCCATTCTTCGAGCACTATTTGAAAGGCAAGGGGAGTGAACTGCCGCGCATTATTTTCTTTGAGACTGGAATGAATGTGTGGCGCAGGTTGGATGCGTGGCCGCCGAAAGCAGTCGCGACCAAGACGCTTTATTTTCATGCAGGCGGTAAGCTGAGTTTTGATCCGCCGGTGGAAGATAAGGGTGTGGACGAATATGTGAGCGACCCGGCACATCCGGTTCCGTTTGTGGGCTACACCACCGACACCGTGCCGCAACGTTACATGGTGGACGATCAGCGATTTGCCAGCTACCGGCCGGATGTTCTGGTTTATCAGACAGAGCCATTGGAAGAAGATGTGACCATCGCCGGACCGGTCTCGCCTCGGTTGAAGATTGCCAGCTCGGGCACGGATTCCGACTTTGATGTGAAACTGATTGATGTTTATCCCGAGGATTATCCCGACCCTGCAGGCACTCCGGAAGGCAGCAAGCGCGTACTGGATGTGCCGCCCGTGCACATGGGCGGTTATCAGCAACTGTTGCGCGGCGAACCCTTCCGGGCCAAGTTCCGCAATAGCTGGGAGAAGCCTGAGCCGTTGACGCCGGGACAGCAGACGGCAATTGATTTTACGATGCCTGACATCCTTCACACCTTCCGTCGCGGCCATCGTATTATGGTCCAGGTGGAGAGTTCGTGGTTTCCTCTGACGGATCGCAATCCGCAGACCTTTACCGATATTCCGAATGCCAGGCCGGAGGAGTTTCAGAAAGCGACGGAAGAGATATTCCGCCAGAAAGACGCAGCCAGCGGAGTGGATGTGCTGGTGATGCCGAAACCGTGAGGTTGAGCGAAGCGGGCGAGGCGGGCGTCATTTCATTAGGCGATGCATATATCTATTTCGGTCGCAACAGGCAAGGAGATTCAATGAAGATCAAATCCGGCTGCACAAGATGGATGATTTTGACGCTGGCACTGGCGCCTCTCCTAACTGGTTGTGGCAATTTCTGGCAGGCACCGACTGGTAACACCTCCAGCACAACCACACTTACAAGCTCCAGCACCGCGCCTTCCGTGAATGTGAGTATCACACTGACGGCTACACTTTCACCTACGGCAGCCACTGGAACCGTCACGTTTTATAGCGGCACAACCTCGCTGGGAACTGGAAAGCTGAGTTCAGGCACGGCAACTCTGACCACTTCGTTCAGCGCTGCTGGGACGTACTCGATCACTGCCAAGTACAGCGGAGACAGTACCTATGCAGCGAGTACGTCAAGCGCTGTGGCGATCACTGTTGCCGCTCTCACGACTACCACGACTTCGCTTTCCGTTTCGCCTGCGGGTTCCACAACCACTGGTACTACCGTTACTCTGACGGCGACAGTCGTCTCCTCTTCCGCAACCGGTACCGTGACCTTCTACGCAGGAGGAACAACCTCGCTCGGTTCCAAAACCTTGAGCGCAGGAACCGCTGTGCTTACAACTTCGTTTTCGACTGCCGGACCGATTTCTTTGACGGCGACCTACGGCGGAGATAGTACTTATGCCGGGAGTACGTCAGCCCCAGTTAGCTATACGGTCAACTAATGAGGTAATTCATGTTCGTTCGGAAAATTTGCTCAAGCGTTTTGTTGTCGGCCGCGCTGCTTGTGGCCGCCGCGCCCATGATTTACGCCGAAGAAGGCATGTGGACATTTGACAACCTGCCAGTGAAGCAGTTGGCGGCGAAGTATAACTTCCATCCCACGCAGGCGTGGCTAGACCATCTGCGTCTTTCGAGCGTCAGGCTCAACGACGGAGGATCGGGTTCGTTTGTCAGTCCCAATGGATTGCTGCTGACCAATCATCATGTAGCGCGCGGCCAGTTGCAGAAGAATTCGACCGCCGAGCGCGATTATCTGCGCGACGGTTTTTATGCCGCGACGCCGGATGCCGAGATGAAGTCCGCCGACCTGGAAGTGAACGTGTTGGTGGGCATGGAAGAGGTGACGGCGCGGGTGCAGGGAGCGGCCAAGGGCATTGCCGACGACGCCAAGGCTCTGAAGGCTCGCGAGGCCGAGATCGCGGCCATTGAAAAACAAAGCAAGGACAAGACCGGCCTGCGTTCGGATGTGGTCTCGTTCTATCAGGGCGGCGAATACTGGCTCTATACCTACAAGGCGTACACCGATGTGCGGCTGGTCTTTGCGCCCGAGCAGCAGGCGGCTTTTTTTGGTGGCGACCCGGATAACTTCACCTATCCGCGCTACGACCTGGACATGGCTTTCTTCCGCGTCTACGAGAACGGCAAGCCGCTGCGCACGGACAACTTTCTCAAGTGGAGCGCCAAGGGCGCAGCTCCGGGCGAGTTGATCTTCATTAGCGGCCATCCCGGCTCGACCGAGCGCGACGACACGGTGGCTCAACTGCTGATGGAGCGCGACGTGCGCGGGCCGGCCATGACCGAGTACTTGCAGCGCCGCATCCATGCCGCGCAGGCCTTCTCTGCGCAGGGCGAGGAGCAGAGTCGCGAGGTTGGCAGCACTCTCTTCTATCTGCAAAACAGCTTGAAAGTCTATCTGGGCCGTGCGCAGGCGCTGGCCGATCCGGTGATTCTGGCCAAGAAGCAGGCCGAGGAAACCGATTTCCGCGCCAAGGTCAACGCCAACAAAGAGTGGAAAAAAGCCTATGGCGGCGCGTGGGACGAGATTGCCGGCGCGGAAGAGAAGATGAAGCCGGAGATCAAGGGTCAGTACTTCCGTCGCACCGGCAGCCAACTGCTCGCGCTCACGCTGGAGATTGTCCAGTATGTCGCCGAAGTGAAGAAGCCCGACGGCGAGCGTCTGCCGCAGTTCCACGAGGCGGGCCTGGAGTCGCTCAAGTTAGAGTTGCTCTCGCCTGCTCCGGTTTACCCGGCGGTGGAAAAGTTGTTTATGACCGCCGCGCTTACGCTAGGGCAGGAAAAACTTGGCAAGGACGACGCCTTCCTGCAAGCTATTTTGCAGGGTGGCGAGCCGGCAGCTACTGCCACGGCGCTGGTGGACGGAACCAAGATGGCTGATCCCGCCTTCCGCAAATCGCTTATGGATGGTGGCGAAGCAGCCGTGGCCGCTTCCACCGACCCGATGATTGTGGCGGCGCGGCGTGCCAGCCCAATCCTGCGCCAGAACGAACGCCGCATCCGCGACACGATAAGTAGTGTACTCACGCCGGCCGGCGAAAAACTGGGCAAGGCACGGTTTCTCGTTTATGGCAAGGACGTCTATCCCGACGCCACTTTTACGCTGCGGTTAAGCTACGGCACTGTCGATGGTTTTCCGTATAACGGCACCATTGCGCCGCCCTTCACCACTTTCTACGGGCTCTATGACCGTGCGGCCAGCTTCAGCAATAAGCCGCCCTTCGACCTGACACCGAAGGAAGTAGCAGGGCGCGAAAAGCTGGACCTTACTACTCCGCTCGACTTTGTCTCGACTGGTGATATTATTGGCGGCAACTCCGGCTCGCCAGTCATCAATCGCAACGGTGAATTGGTGGGCTTGATTTTCGACGGAAACATCGAGTCGCTGGCCGGAGATTTTGTTTATGACGGAACAAAGAACCGAGCGGTTGCCGTGCACTCGGCAGGCATGATTGAGGGGTTGCGCAAACTGTACGGCGCGAATGTCCTGGCCGATGAACTGGAAGGGAAGAAGTAGAATTTGTGGCCACTAAATTCGAAGGGGAGCCGCTTTGGCTCCTCTTTGCTTCTTGATGAGAGGCCCGATGTGCAGGAAGATCACATACTGCATGACCCGCCGACAAAAACTCTGCGTCAAAGTACAATGGAAGAAGCTCCATGCGGAGAGCTGGCCGAGTGGTTGATGGCTCCGGTCTTGAAAACCGGCATACCTGAAAGGGTATCGGGGGTTCGAATCCCTCGCTCTCCGCCAAACCTTCTCCATAGCCGTCCTAATCCGTCCATTCCCGTCCGCTAAAATTTGTAAATTATTGAAAACAAATAATCGTCTATCCGTATCCGTCCCCACCTCTCCACCCACGTCCAGACTTGACCGGGGGTATCAGCGGGGGTGCCATAGTTTGCGTCCCAGAAAATAGTGGGGGTATCGGTTCGGACGGTGAAAAATGGAGATCAATAAGATCAGTGAGCTCGAAGTAAAGTGCGCCAAGCCGGGCAAGAAAGAGTACAGGCTGAGCGACGGGGGCGGGCTCTATTTGGTTGTAAAGCCAAATGGGGGAAAACTGTGGCGCTGGTCCTATGAATTCAATGGCAAGGAGAAACTGCTGTCGTATGGACCGTACCCAGCTGTAACCCTCGCTCAGGTTCGGGAACTGCACGATAACGCACGGGCGCTCAAGCGGCAAGGAATCGACCCCGCCGTCGAAAAGCAAGTAAGGAAGCGCGTCGAAGAAGTGCGCGAGTAGGCATCCTCAATGCCAACCTTTGCCGCTCTAACCGTGAAGTGGCTGGAGACTTGGAGTAAGGAAAAGAGCGAACGGTACGTGGAAACTGTGAAGAATGGACTGGATCGCGATATATTGCCGGCCGTCGGCAATATCCCGATCGATCAGTTGAAGGCGGCTGTCCTCGTAAAGATCGTCTCGGGAATTCAGGACGATCGCGATGCCGAGGATCTTGCCCGGCGAGCGCTCCAAAAGATGAAACAGATCCTTCGCTATGCGGTCGCGAAAGGTTACATGGAAAGCAGTCTTAGCAGATGTGGTTTTCGGACCAGCGCCATGCATTCGCCAGTGGCATAGCCCAAGGTTTATGCGTCAAGATATCGGAGAGACCAACTCAACAAAAACTTTCGACCGGATCATGACGCCTTTACCAATCCTAGTACATGCACTGGCGCAAGAGATTGCTTTCTTCCGAGGCTTTCCATGAACCTGTTAAGCCCTGGATCATGGAATCCAGCATTGGACAGTCGGCAGGCAGATGGACTACTATCACTCTGCAATTGGGGCATGGTGGGAGTTTCTGCATGGATGCGGGGAGATCGCGGGAAGAAACCGTTCATGCCTACCAGCTTCACGCCGCGGCTCTATTGGGTTATGCGCATAATCTGACGCGCAACGATGCACTGGCACAGGATGCCGTTCAAGAGACTTACCTGCGCTTCTTTTTGGCGTTGATGCAAGGAGAAGATATCCGGAACGTGCGGGCGTGGCTGCATCGAGTGGCTCATAATTACGTTTGCGAGGCGGTCCGGTCAGCAGTGTACTGTAAGGCAGTCTCGCTGGATGACGCGAGAGCGGACCAGCTTTGGGATGACCGGGAAACGCCGGGAGCGGACACGGCTCGGGATTGGGTGGAGGCAGCACGGCGGCTGCTTGCTCCACGAGAATGGCAATGTGTCCAGTTGCGCGCGGAAGGATTTGACTATACTGAAATTGCAGCTGAGTTGGCGATTCGTCCCGGTACCGTGGGAGCGTTGCTGCATCGCGCAAGCGAAAAATTGCGCGGGCAGCTATGGAAGAAAGAGAGGCCGCTATGAATCTCCTGGCCAGATTGAAATCACGATTCTGGAGACGCGAGCAGCGCGCCACTGCCTCTGAGGTTGCGCCTTTTGAGGCCGCTGCCGCCTCCGGGCTTGTGGAATTGCAGCTCCGTTTGAATCAGTGGAGCCATCTTTGGCCGGAGGGGAATGAATCCTCTACGGACAGTGAAGCGCAACAATTGGTGGCAGAGCGGCTCACCCGGTGGATGGAGCGCTGTTTCGGTAAGCACGTGCCTAGTTCGTTCCGCGGAACCGGCGAGCGGATTTCCCTGGCATCTTCAATGCCCATTTGTACGGCATTTCTTGGCCGGCGCGCCACGCGGGAACTCTCCCGCCACGTTTTACAGGATATCTGAAAAGAACTCATGCCCCGACTCGTACGCTGGATATGGCTTTTACTTGCGCTGCATCTCACCATAGGTATGGCAGCCTACGCGCATTATCTGGTGTCAGGCCAGGTTGCTTTGCTCTACCGGTATTTCTGGCTTCCAGGCTCGATCTTCTTCCTGGTGATGACGGCTACAGAGTGCGGTTTGGCTCTGGTCTGTTGCTCTTGGTTTGATTCCGACGAACCGATGCGTTTGGCTTGGGGATTGATCGCTTGCGCCGCGTTCGCAAGGTTTGCAGGCACGTTATTGCGCGGACTCTCCAGCTGGCACTTGTCCTTGAGCCTCGGGCATTGGCTCAGTAATCCGCACATCGCAGGACTCGATGCAGGGATGGACGTGACAGGGATGGTGGTGGGCGGGCCCCTGTCGATGGTGTTCCTAGCTGTTGGCTTGGGGTGCGTTCTGCGCATTCAGAGCAGATTTGGCCTGATGGTGCCGCTCACACGTGGAGATTGGGCCTTACTGACTCTCATTATTGCTTTTACTGCCAGTCAAATTGTGTTTTCATTTTTGCCTCTGCTGGGCCGTCATCCATCGCGTGGGACTATGCTTCTCTGGCTGAGCGACCCGCTTTTGTCTCTCTTGCTGATCGAGGCAGTTCTGGTGCGCCGCTCTGTGATCCGTATGGGCGCTGGTTTGGTAGCGCAGTGTTGGGGCATGTACGCTTTTGCCATTGTCATCACCTCGGCTGGAGACGCGTCGATTTGGGCTACCAGCAAGAGTCTGCTGGTGGAGCCGCTTATGTTTCTCAGCTGGTTCATTTGGTATGTGGCGGCGGCAGCATTTGCCTGCGCTCCCGCCTATCAACTGGCTGCCATGTCGCTAATTCGCGAGGAATGCATGCAGGCGTCTGGCAAGCGCTAATGCATCTTTGAGGCGGTCGTCTTAAGTTCTCTGCCGATGGCAGGATTGGTGCAATGGGGCAGCGCCCAGGAGCCCGCAGATATATTTTCTTCCTCTGTAAAGAAAACCCAGTGCTGATTCGTCCTATGGATGCGCAAAGGGTATAAGAAGATCGGACAGCGGGGAGATAGCCGCAAAAGAAGGCCTATTTAAGGTGAGACTAAACGTTGTGGGTAAATGTTTACCTGCGCGCTGGAGAACCTTTTGCCTTTTTTACCGCAGCAAACATCTTCTCTTTCGCTGGCCTGTTCCTATTAAGGGATGCCCTCCACTGCGTTGAAGATGGTGTTGTGAAGCTAAGAAGCGGATTCCAGACGAGAATCCAGCATGGAGCGGTACATGACAATGCGAAAGTTGACGATGTGTTTTCTCTTGATTGCAGTAGTGGCCGGTGGATGTCAAGCTTGGGCGCAGGCAACTTCCGGATCCATCGGAGGCAATGTGAGAGACTCGAATGGCGGACTCATTCCCAACGCAAGCGTGGATCTGGTGGCGCAGGAAACCGGCGTTATCACCCATCTGAAAACGGATGGAGCAGGAAGCTATCTTGGTTTGAGTTTGCCGCCTGCTCACTATGTGGTTACCGTGCGCATGACAGGCTTTAAGACTGCCACCACCAGCGCTTTTGAATTACAGATCGACCAGAAGCTGCACGTCGATGTGAGCCTGAAATTAGGCGATGTAACTGAAACCGTCTATGCCATCAATGTGCAGCCTTTGCTGCAAACACAGAGTGCGGAGACAGGCCAAGTCATTGGCGGATCCGACATCGAGAATATGCCCCTGCTCGGCCGGGACTTCTACAATCTCATGCTGCTGGTGCCGGGTGTAGTGCGTGGCGGCGGCGGCAACAATTTGAATCTGTCTGTAAACGGGCAGCGCGAGTTTGGTAATTCGGTTCAACTCAATGGCGTGGAGGCTACCGGCAACCGCAACAATGATACCAGCCTGCGTCCTAGTGTAGATGCAATGCAAGAGTTCAAGGTCGTAACCTCGGACTACGCGCCGGAAATGGGTCGCGCTTCCGGCGGCGCGATTTTGTTGGAGACTAAGAGTGGGACCAATCGTTTTCACGGAACCGCGTATGAGTATTACCGCCCCAACAACACCGCCGCCGGCAGCTATAGGTTCAGCCAGTCCAGCGTCAGCACCGCCTCACAACTCAAGCAGCACAACTTTGGTGCTACCATTGGCGGCCCGCTTAGCAAGCACAAGACCTTCTTCTTTCTGAGTTATGAAGGCAGCGAAAAGCGCGATGCATTCATCTACGACACCACCGTTCCGACCCTGAACCAGGTAAGCTTTCTGGGCAATGGAAGCGTGGATCTTTCCGGGCTGACCGATCCTTACACGGGCAATCAGATTCCCATCTTCGATCCGAATTTCTACCAGCAGAATTACTACTATCAGCAGTATGCCGGCAATGTGATTCCCGCTAGCGATGTCAGTCCCGCCGGCAAGAAAATTCTGACAAAGATGTTTCCCATGCCGAACAACTCCAACTTTTTCTTCAACAACTTCACGGCGTTGCAGCGCTACCAGAGCCAAAGTAATACCGGCAATGTCCGTCTGGACCAGGCGCTTTCGGAAAAGGACCGTTTGGCTCTGACCTACGATATGGTGCAGTCGGAGATCAGGACCGGCGACCCCTACCAAGGCGCTGTTAGCACGGTCAACAGCGGCGGTGCCGATTCGGGCGATCACACCTGGACGGAAAATGAATCGATCGGATTATCCTGGAGTCACGCGTTCACGCCCAACCTGTTGAACGATCTTCGCGCCTCCTACCTGATCACACCGTATGTGGAGCACAGTCTGCTGGATGGAACAAACCTGGCCAGCCAGATGGGCATTCAAAACGCAAATATCGCCAACTTCCCAGACACCTACGGTTTTCCGCAGATCCAGTTCGGGTCCGGTGCGATTACCGGCGGATCGACTTACAAGCCACTCTCATTTCGCGACAAGAATCTGCAAATTTCCGAGGCAGCTACCTGGGTGGTGCGCCACCATTCGCTGAAGGCCGGTTACGAGTATCGTTTTCTGAACTCTCGCCCGGATTTTTCTCTTTTCCCTGTGCCCTATGAGTATGTGGGCGGCGCCTATGCCGCGATGACCAGCGCCTCCGATTACAGCTTCTATGACTCCAGTGCGTACTACGCCACAGGAGGCAGTGAAATAGCCGATCTTCTGTTAGGGCTTCCTTATGTAGTCGAGCATGGTCTGCAGATAACCAAACCGCATACCACCAGAAACGAGCATAGCTTCTACATGCAAGACTCCTGGCAGGCAACTAGAAGGCTCAATGTGAACGGAGGCGTGCGCT
>CAYPYJ010000106.1:0-13414 GCA_964414945.1 uncultured Occallatibacter sp. | reverse complement strand
AGGCCTTCATCCACATCGTCGATTCGATGTTCAACCAGCACGCCAAGTGGCTGAAAGTGACGCGGCATATTCCCTGGCGCAAGCCTATCGCGTCGCTCAACTACCTGCTCTCTTCGCTGGTTTGGCGGCAAGACCATAACGGATTCAGCCATCAGGACCCCGGCTTTATCGATCACCTGGTGAACAAAAAGGCTGAAGTAGTACGCGTCTATTTACCGCCCGATGCGAACACGTTGCTATCGGTAGCCGACCACTGCCTGCGCAGCAAGAACTACATTAACCTCATCGTCGCCGGCAAACAGCCCGCCCCACAGTGGCTCTCGATCGACGAGGCTGTAGCCCATTGCACCACCGGCATGGGCGTCTGGAAGTGGGCCTCAAACGACCAGGGCAGCCCCGATGTGGTTCTGGCTTGTTCGGGCGATGTGCCCACGCTTGAAACGCTTGCCGCCGTGATTCTGCTACGCGGATTGGCACCCGACTTGAAGGTCCGCGTCGTCAACGTAGTGGATTTGATGGCGCTTCAGCCGCCCTCTGAGCATCCTCATGGCCTGCCGGACGAGGATTATGACCTGCTCTTCCCGCCTGAGACGCCCACCGTATTCGCATTCCATGGCTATCCCTGGCTGATTCACCGGCTCACTTACCGGCGGCATAACCATGACAGCCTTCACGTGCGCGGCTACAAAGAAGAGGGCACCACGACCACGCCATTCGATATGTGCGTGCTCAATAACATTGACCGCTTTCAATTGGCGTTGGACGCCGTCAAACGCGTTCCACGTTTGGCCGCGAAGGCCGATGCCGCTGAACAGTGGTACTCCGAAGCTATTCAGCGGCATAAGCTTTATGTTGCGGAAAACGGCGACGACATGCCGGAAATCCGCAACTGGCGCTGGCCAAAAGACTAACGCGCGCAGCGCAGCTAACAACGCTAACTCCGCTGACCCCGCTCAGCCCCAACCTCAAAGGATTGAATACATGGCTTCTGTGCCCGTACTGGTTTTGAACAGCGGTTCTTCTTCCATCAAGTTTTCCGTCTATGAGGCCGGCAACGGCCAGCGCGACAAGCTCTTTGAGGGCGCGGTAGACGGCATCGGCACCGACCAGGGTAAGTTCTGGATCAAGGACGCAACGGGCTCAAAGCTCGTAGATCAAACGCCGGCATTGCCTACGCGCGCCGTCGCGTTCAAACTGGTCGCCGACGCGCTCCACTCCGGCGAATTCCCTGCCCCCACGGCCATCGGCCATCGCATGGTCTGCGGCGGTCCCACGGTGCAGGAAAATCAGCTCATCACTTCCGCACTCATTGACGAGATGGAAAAGTACACGGCCTTCGCGCCGCTGCATACGCCCATCGCCTGTTACATCATGCGCGAGTCACTGCGCCTGTTTCCGGGCACGCCAAACTACGTTTGCCTTGACTCCTACTTCCATCGCACTATGCCGGAAGTCGTCACGCACATGCCCATCCCGGAAGAGTATTCCGCAATGGGTGTTCGCCGCTATGGTGCGCATGGAATCTCGTACGAGTCCATCGTTTATCAGTTGCAGCCCCACGTGCCTGCAAAGCTGATCGTCGCGCACCTGGGCAACGGCGCGTCCATATCCGCCATCCGCGATGGAAAATGCCTGGACACTTCGATGGGTCTCACCCCCACGGGTGGCATCATCAGCGGCACGCGGACTGGGGATATTGATCCCGGCGTCTTGCTCTTCATTTTGCGCAAGATCGCCGAAACCGGCGTCAGCGCCTCCGAGGCCGCTGACAAGCTGGAAACCGTCGCCAGCAAGAAGGCCGGCCTGCTCGGCGTCAGCAATCTTTCCAACGATATGCGCGACCTGCGCACCGCCATCAACGAAGGCAACGCCAAGGCAAAGCTCGCCGTAGACAAATTCACCTGGTCCATCGCCAAGTGGATTGGCAGTTACGTAGCAGAGTTAGACGGCCTGGATATGCTGGTCTTCACGGGCGGCATCGGCGAAAACGACATTAACGCCCGCGCCGAAATCTGTGCCGGTCTCAGCGGATTGGGTATCATTCTCGAGCCCAAACGCAATAACGCTCGCGGCGCGGCCGTTATCTCCAGCGAGCACTCGCCTGTCACAGTCCGCGTTATTCCGCCCGCCGAAGATTTGATTATCGTCAACCACGTTGTGCGTCTGCTCGGCGAGTAGTAAACAATCTCGATTGATGAACCGGCCCAGCCAAATCTCAGATGATTTGGCTGGGCCCTTATTTTCTGCAACTACATTCCAGGCATCGTTAGCTCATTCGTCACTGACTTGTCCATAATTGCTCAGTCAGAAATAACAAGACTAAATTATTTTGCAAGCAGTGAGGCTCGAACGATGTGTACGACAAGTACGAGATGGCGAACTATTGAATTATGTACAGTTTTTCTGATAACTCTACAACTTAGTATGGCGCAACAAACTCCAAATGCAACGCCAGCGGTAGCCGCGCAGAAGGCTACGGTACAGTATGGATCGGTTAATCCAGAAAATCTGACTCCGCTCTTTCGTGAAACAGCATCCACCCAGTGGCTTGCGGATCATCGCGTGCGCGCCTACGGCTGGGTAGACGGGGGATATAGCTACTCGTCAAGCGGATACGGCCTATTGAATGTAGCGCCTGAACCAACGCGCTTTGGCAATGAATTCCTGCTGAATGGAGCGTGGATGGTTGTCGAACGGCCTACAGACACAAAGAAAATGTCCTGGGGATTCCGTTCCGACTTTTACGCAGGATCCGATGCAGCTCTTCTTCGTCCAATGAATAACTTCGGACCGCAAGACAAGCACATGGGGACGGACTTTCGTCAACTCTTTATCTCTGCGCATTTGCCTGTCTTATCCGCAAAAGGTGTGGATCTGCAACTCGGCAGGCAGAATATGCCATTGGGATATGAGACATTGATGGCTCCTTACCGGCCACTTTATTCGCAAACTTATTTCTGGATTAACTTCCAGGTTGTTGCAACGGCCGCAGTCGCCACATGGCATGCTTCGAATTCCCTCGATCTTCTTGGAGGCACACTAATTGGGTATAACACTGTCTTTGAAATGCGCGGGCGCGCACCGGATTATGTAACCCGCGTAACTTACAGGCCGAGAAACAGCTCACGCACAAGTTTCCTGGGCTCTGTCATTGCTGGCCCCAAACCTGCCCCCATCGCGGCCGGACATACCGATTCCTGGCAAACCATCATCGATGTTGAGGCGCGACGCACTTGGAATCCACGCTTCTCGCAGGTTGTACAGGCAAATTCCTCCTGGGCAAGCAAAGACCAAAATATCCAAGGAGGCACTTCAGCCACACACGGCGCTTCCTCAATAGCAACTTTTCACCTGGACAAACAACTGGATCTGAATGCCCGTGGAGAATGGTTTTACGATGCTCACGGAGTGCATACCGGGGTGGCTGGACACTTTGGCGAATCCACACTAGGCTTAAGCGTAATGCCAGCCAGATGGCTCACATTCCGGCCGGAAGTGCGCGGAGATTTTTCCGGTCAGCCGTCATTCGGCCCGGTCGGCGCGGCAACCCATAGCAGGAATCAACTGTCAGCAGCATTCGATGTGATCTTTAAATTTTCAGCGATCCGGTAACATACCGGCATCAAAACCGTATTATTCAAACTCCATTTGCGAGACGAGGCGTAAGCGCGATGACCACTCTATCCCTTCTGATTGGTGCTCTGTGCATCTTCACTCTTGGCTACCGTTACTATTCCGCTTTTCTCGCCGCCAAAGTATTGACGCTCGACGACAAGCGCCCCACGCCAGCCCATGTTTATGAAGATGGACACGACTATGCGCCCGCTCCTAAGTGGGTGCTGTTTGGCCACCACTTTGCTGCAATTGCCGGAGCAGGGCCTCTGATTGGCCCCACGCTCGCCGCGCAATTCGGCTTCGCGCCGGGCTTTATCTGGATCGTAATGGGCGCAGTGCTGTGCGGTTGCGTTCACGACTTTACAGTGCTGGTTGCATCTCTCAGGCACAAGGGACGGTCACTGGCGGATATCGCAATGACTGAAATCGGTCCTTTCGCCGGCATCGTCTGCATGATCGCGGTGTTGTTCATCCTGCTGGTTACGCTCGGCGGTCTGGGCATCGTTGTCGTCAACGCCATGGCCAATAGCCCGTGGGGAGTTTTCACCATCGGCATGACCATTCCGATTGCACTGATGATGGGATGGTGGATGTTCAAAAGCGTTCAGGGAAAGGTTGTCGTCATAGGACCTTCCATTGCCGGCGTCCTGCTGCTGTTGGTTGCAGTGTTCGTGGGCCGTATTGTTGCCAACTCAGCAATAGCTGGAATGCTGACGTTTTCCGGACACGAGATCACAATTATTTTGATGATTTATGGATTTGTCGCATCGGTCTTGCCGGTGTGGCTGCTGTTGGAGCCAAGAGACTATCTTTCGACTTACTTGAAGCTTGGTACGATTGCGATGTTGATCGTCGGCATATTCATTGTTCATCCGCAAATGCAATTCCCAGCCTTTACACAATATATTCACGGTGGCGGACCCATCATTCACGGCAAGTTGTTTCCCTTTCTTTTCGTGACAATTGCTTGTGGAGCTATCTCCGGATTTCACTCGTTGATCGCTTCTGGCACGACACCCAAAATGCTCGATAAGGAATCCGACGCACGCTTCATCGGCTATGGCGCAATGGCGGCGGAAGCTTTGGTTGCCGTGCTGGCGCTGATTGCAGCTTGCTCGCTCTATCCCGGCGACTACTTCGCGATTAACGTGCCTCCAGCAGTCTTTGCGAATCTCGGTCTGCATACGATCGATCTCCCCATGCTATCGAGAGAAACAGGAGAAAATCTAGCCGGACGCACAGGCGGCGGCGTCTCGCTGGCAATCGGCATGGCGCATATTTTTCGCGGACTGCCACACATGGATAAGCTGGTTGGCTACTGGTATCACTACGCCATTTTGTTTGAGGCTCTCTTTATCCTGACCACGGTGGATGCCGGGACGCGTGTTGCGCGCTATGTCTTGCAGGAGTTGCTAGGCAAGGCCTACAAACCTTTCGGCAATATGAAATGGGTTCCGGGCATGGTGATAGCCACTGTGCTGGTAGTTATCTCGTGGGGCTATCTAATCTATACCGGTTCAATTTCGACGATCTGGCCGCTCTTTGGCGTTGGCAATCAACTGCTGGCCACCATTGCGCTTTCCGTGACCACAACATTTCTTATCAATAGTGGAAAGCAAAGATACGCGTGGACCACGGCAATACCCATGGTGTTTGTGGGTGTAACAACGCTGGTTGCCGCCTATCTTTCCATTACGACAATCTTCTGGCCTCTGGCGCAAGTACCCGGTACTCGTTTGCAGGGATCTTTGGATGCCTCGCTGATGAGCCTTTTTATGCTGGGTGTGGTTCTTGTGGTCTCTGCCGCAATGCGCCGTTGCTGGGGCACTCTCCACGGAGAGCCGCTACCGGTGGCTGCCTTTGGCGCCGAAAAGCCAGCCGGGGCAACCGTGAAGATCGGTTGCTGCTAAAGCATTTTTTTCTTTAGCTATAGACTTCCGTGCCCCATCCATTCCGCTTTTTTCTGCGGAATGGGTGGGATACCAATCAAATTCTGGTCTACACCATTTCCGAATTTGCTCTAAATATTTCCAACCCACCTCTGAGCTGAAACAAAAACGGCCTGTCGCTTTCTCGCGACAGGCCGTTTTACTTTGCTGCAAGCAAGTCTAATTCAGAGTCACATCCGCGCTGAGTGGAGTGTTTTCGCTTGAGTCGCCAACGCGAATCACAAACTTGCCGGGATCGATTGTCCATTTATGCGCGGTCGGATCCCAGTAACTGAATGCGCGAGCGTCTAAATTCAGTGTCACATGTTTCGTTTCGCCAGCAGCCAGACGAACCTTGGAAAATCCCTTCAGTTCGCGCTCAGGCCGGCTGAGTTTTGCCGATGGATCGCTGACGTAGAGCTGGGCCACTTCAGCGCCAGTCACGCTGCCGGTATTTGTCACGTCAAAGCTGACCGCGATCGATGAACCAGAGGCAGCTGTTGCGGGTGCCTGTAGATTGGCGAAGCTGAAGTTCGTGTAGCTCAACCCGAAACCGAACGGAAAGAGCGGATGCTTACCCGTGGTGGTCCAATAACGGTAGCCGACCATCAGGCCGTCGTCATACTTCACGTGAGGAACCACGTAATCGACGTCTTTGCGACCCTCTTCCACAACGTGAAGCGAAGTATCTGCGCCCTTGATCGGATAGTAGGATGCGAAGGACGGGTTCTCCTCCCAACTCCGGTCGAAGCTGACAGGCAGCTTGCCTTCGGGGTTGTGCTTGCCAAAAAGGACTTCGGCAACAGCCGTGCCGCCTTCCTGGCCCGGATAGTAGGTAGCGAGCAGAACCGGAACCTTGCTGAGCCAACGCCGGGTATCCACACCGCCGCCGGCGGTCAGGGTGACAATGGTGCGCGGGCTGGCTGCAGCTACCTCTTCGATCAAAGCGTCCTGACCCCAGGGCAGCGCAAAGGTGCGGTCCTGACCTTCGCTTTCAGTTGAAGGACTGAATCCGGCGGCCACGACCACTACATCAGCAATGCCAGCGAATTTCTTTGCTTCCGCTGAAACCAGGTCCGGCTCATACGCAATTCCAACTCCGAGGCGGACCCCTGGAGCGTGCGGCAGATAATCGGCGGCCATGTTCACCGTTTGTCCGGCGGTGAACGCCAGTGTTATAGAGTGTGGAACCTGGCCTTCGTGGTGTTGCTGCGTTAGCACTTCCTTGCCATCGATGAGCACCTTGAACGAGTCTTCGCCATTGGCTGCGGCCAGAATCAAATAATTGCCGGCCTTTTGGGCCGTGAACGCTCCACTATAGCGAATGCTGCGCGGATGCGGGTCATCGACGTGCCATGGAGCCCCTTTCCAATTGGAAATCTTCGTAAGGTGTGCCACTTCAGGCGTGCCTGCGAACTCCGGATTGGAAAAAACCTCTTCTTTCACGCCTCCCACCCAGGCAGTGCCATCGAAAACATCTTCTTCTCTGGGCAACCCGCGCGAGTAAAGCACGTGAACGTCCGCCCCAGCCAGGTTGGCAACGCCAGTCAGAATGCTGACCGGCTCAAAGGCAGTGACCAATGAGGAGCCGCCGCCACCTACCACAGCCGGATAGGCATCGGGACCGATGACGGCGATGGTCTTCACTTTGGCTGGGTCAAGCGGTAGTAGATGGCCCTCATTCTTGAGTAAAGTCAGGCTCTCAAGTGCGCCATCCAAAGCCACCTTCCGATTCGCCACAGAGTAAGTCGAGTCGGCCGGATCGAATTGCGGCCGGTCGAGGAAGCTGTAACGGAGCGTGGCGCGCAGCAGGCGCAACACCTTGTCGTCGATCGTAGATTCCTTCACTTTTCCGTCTTTGACGGCGGCCGTCAGCACTTTGACTGACATGAAGCGCGCGTTAGGCATTTCCAGGTCCAAGCCGCCATTGGCTGCCTCTACGCCGTTGTAGGTAGAGTGCCAATCCGACATCAAAATTCCCTGAAAGCCCCACTCGCCTTTGAGCACTTTCAGATTCAAAAACTCGTTCTGAGTGACGTGAACGCCGTTGAGCAGGTTGTAGGAGTTCATCACCGAGTCAACGTGGCCTTTGATAACAGCAGCCTCGAAGGCTGGCAGATAAATCTCGCGTATAGTCCGCTCATCCGCGTCAGAACTGGCGTTGTGCCGGTTGTACTCCTGATTGTTCAGTGCGTAATGCTTGACTGTGGCAATTACGCCCTGCGACTGTACGCCCTCTATATAAGGAACGACGATGGCGGCGTTCAAATAGGGGTCTTCAGAAAGATACTCGAAGTTCCGGCCTGCAACGGGCGAGCGCGAAATGTTCACTCCTGGACCGAGCAAGAAGTTGACGCTGCGGGCACGGGCATCCCGGCCCAACCCCTCGCCCAACCTGCGAGCAAAATCCGTATCCCATGTCGCGGCCAGCGCAGCGCCGCCTGCATAGGCGGTCGCCGGTCCCCAGGTGCGTACACCCACGGAAGCGTCAGACATTTTCAAGCGCGGCAGACAGATCGTCGGCTCAGCATAGGTGTACATCCAGTCGACGCCGCCGAGCAATTCAATCTTTTGCTCCAGCGTGAGCTTGGCCAGCATGGCTTGTGCCCTGGCCTCGATTGCGGGTGAGTCAGGCACTGGCGCCTGAGCTGAAGAGGCTAAACCGCAACAAACAAGCATCGTAATCAGACTCGCGATGCCGAAGGAGAAAATCGAGTGTTCAAAGGGTCTCTGGATGTTTTTCATAGCACCAAAAGGCTATAGTATTTCCCCCGCGAATGTATACACGTTTGGCTTTGTAAGCTTGCGGATTCAAATATCTGGAACCTTCAACGTGCTAACTTCCTCATTCTTTGTGACCAGAGTCACAGAGCGGGGTGAATCGTGTCACTGCCGTTGGCACTTTCAGAGGCGCAGACTCGGTATCCAATAGGCAGGTAGCCAAAAGGCTGCCTTCGTCGGGGGGAATTTTTTAGCTTGGCAATGGGTTAAAGACGATGGAAGAGGCAAGAACGCAACACGAGGCAAATCCCAGCCGAATGGAAGCCGTCCGAGCGCACTCGGTGGCCGAGCTGTTGGAGTGCCCTGCGGCCATCGGGCATCTGCTCAACGATTCGGTCAAGCTCCTCAATTTTAATGCGGGAGAGATCGTCTTCCGTCAGGCTGGCATTTGTCACGGACTCTACCTGGCGCTTTCGGGACGCTTCCAGCGCCGCACCGAACGGCTCGAAGTGCATCTCATGCTGGGACCAGTCCGTACCGGAGACATGGTGGAATTGGCGGCTGCCCTGGGAGATGGCCGCCATACCTACACGCTTGCCGCACAGACCGCCGGATCGCTCCTCATGCTGCCCATCGATGCGCTCAATCAGGCATTTCAAAGCTTTCCACCCCTGCGGATGCGGTTGCTGGAGGAACTGGCCCGCGAGGTTTCACGAGCTTATATCACTTGCTGCCTCGGTCGCGCTGTCAGGTCACGGCACGAAAGCCCTGCGGCCTGACTGGCTGGGGACCGGTAGTCTTATCGTTTAGCGAAATCTTCGCGCCGTGGCCTCCCTGGGAGCGCGGCGTAGATTCAGGAAAATCCCTGCCTTGCATTGCGCTGAAGTGCGCTATACTTCAGTTTGCATAGCGGCGAATCCATGTCCACATTTCATCCCCATCACCCCCCGGAAGATTGCCTTAATTGTGAGCATCGCCATTTGCGGATGTTCTGCAATCTCACGGCTGAAGCTCTCACGGATTATGACGGCATCGGGATCATGATGAGCCATGCACGCGGGGCCAAGCTCTTCTCCGAGGGCGATCCGGCGCGCAATGTCTTTGTTATCTGCTTTGGACAGGTAAAAATCTCCTCCACCTCTCGCGACGGCAAGACCATGATCCTCAAAATCGCAGGTCCCGGCGACGTGATGGGTCTGAGCGCCGTGCTGGCCAATGTCCCCCACGAAGTCACCGCCGAGGCAATCGAGCCCTGTCAGGTGAAAACCGTCCGCAAACAAGAGTTCGTGGACTTTCTCGGGCGTCACGGCATCGCCAGCATGCACGCCGCGCAATCGCTCTCCGGCGAATACCTGACCGTCTTCCACGACGCCAAGCGGCTTGCGCTCTCCGGTTCCGCAGCTGGCCGCCTTGCCCGCCTATTATTGGACTGGGGACGAAACTCAGCCAACGGCAAGAGCGAA
Organism: uncultured Occallatibacter sp.; assembly: GCA_964414945.1. Lineage (GTDB taxonomy): Bacteria > Acidobacteriota > Terriglobia > Terriglobales > Acidobacteriaceae > Telmatobacter. Next base: position 3,687 of record CAYPYJ010000106.1, on the reverse strand, counting down.
ATCCGCTTCACCATGGCTCTAACTCACGAAGAAATTGCTAACATGGCGGGCACATCCCGCGAAACCGTCACCCGCCTGCTCAACCAATTCCGCCGCGACCAGTGGATCACGATCAAAGGCTCCAGCATGACCATCGTCAAACCCGACCAGTTGGAACGGCTCACTGCATAAATCCTGATTTTTTGGTTAATATTATTTAAATCAACGGATTACGTGCTTTACTTAGAGTGAATTCTCTCATTAAATGTGTCCTAATGACCCCTGGAACTGCCGCTAAACCGCCAACATCTTAACGCATTCTGAGAATTACCCGATAAGATGTGTAGCAACTCAGATTGAATGGCGGTTGCTCCGATGGGAGAATGGCTGATGCGGGCGCAACTGGATGAACAATGCGTTATCAAAGCCAACTCTCAGTTTTGGGAACAGATGCTGGCCATGACGCTGGATCCGATTTCGATCTCAGGGGAGTTTTGTGTGTCGCCCGGTCATGTGATGGGCAGCGTGAATCTGGGTGGTGTTTGGAAGGGCCGCATCGAAGTGCGAATGGCGGAGGGATTGGCTTACCAGGCGACGGCGGCGATGATGATGCAGCCGCTTGAGTCCGTCGGCGAAGCCGATGCTCTCGACGCCACCAAGGAGATCGCCAACATGATCGCCGGTACCATCAAATCCTCATTGCCCAGGCCCTGCACCATGACCGTGCCCGAGTCCGTCGTGCAAGCAGAAGGCTTCTGCGACATGACACAAACCGATGGCTCGCTTGCCGTAGCGTTCCGCCACTCGAGCGGCGACCTGATGGTGCGCATCCTGGAAGAAGAATGTCCGTAAACAGATAACTGCTTTTGCGCAAAGCAAAACGCGCACTCAGACCTGGCTCCCATAGAATGGATCGCCGTTGCTCCCCGTCTCTGATCCTCTATAATTTGCAGGGAAGCCGAACAGCTACAACACAGTTCCCTCCCGCTAAATCCATTCAAGTCTTCATCAGAAAGGGACTCGCCTCATGCCTGACGCAATCAAACCCATCGACGTGGAAGCCCTCAAGGCGCTGGTGCGCACCGTGCCCGATTTCCCCAAGCCGGGGATTCTCTTCTACGACATCACCACGTTGCTCAAGGACAAAACCGGATTTGCCAAGATGATCGACGCATTGGCTGCGCATTATCAGGAGCAGAAGATCGACCTGGTGCTGGGCATTGAGGCGCGGGGATTTATTTTTGGGCCTGCCCTGGCCTATCGCCTGAACGCAGGTTTTGTGCCGGTACGCAAGCCCCGTAAATTGCCGGCTCCTGTGGCCCGCGTAACCTACGACCTGGAGTACGGCTCCGACACACTGGAGATTCATCTCGACGCGATTCAGCGCGGCCAACGCGTGGTGCTGGTCGATGACCTTCTGGCCACCGGAGGCACGATGGAAGCCACCATCAAGCTGGTCAAGGAGCTGGGCGGCGAAATTGCCGGACTGGCCTTTGCCGTGGAATTGGACTTCCTCAAGGGCCGCAACCGCTTCCCAGGCTACGACGTCTTCAGCTTGTTGCATTACGACGAGTAGAAAAGACGCGCGCTCCGCAAGAACTCCCAGGTCTGAGCAGCAAGACCTGGGAAACCCATTTTAAGGCGTTTCTTCAGGCATTTCTTCAGCAGCACCTTCCGCATCTTCCCCAAGAAAACTCTGCGCGTCGGCAAAGCGGTAGCCTACATACACGTCCGTAAGCAGGTAGACGGGGTTAGCCGGATCGCTCTCAATCTTCTTGCGCAACTGCCGGACGAAGGTTCTCAGGTACTCAACCTCCTCGCGGCAATCGGCGCCCCAGACGGCGGTCAGAAGCCGCGCGTAGGTAATCACGCGGCCTGCGCGGCTCATCAGGCAGTGGAGAATATCGAACTCCTTGCGCGTTAAATGCACTGCAACACCGCCTTTGGTGACGACACGCTTGACAGGATCGAGGCGCAGCTCGCCAATCTCGATCGGTGCATCTTCGGCCCTTGCGGGAGCGCGAACACGACGCACCGCTGTGCGAATGCGCGCAATCAACTCACGTGTGCTGAAAGGCTTGGTGACATAATCGTCCGCGCCCAAATCGAGCGCCTCCACTTTCTCCTCTTCCTGGTCGCGAACCGTAAGAATCAATACCGGCAACCGCGGAGCGAAAGCGCGAATGCGGCGCAACGTTTCTATGCCGCCAATGCCGGGCATATTCACGTCCAGCAGAACAGCGTCAAATGTGCCGCTGCGCAGCGTTTGCAGTGCCTCTTCACCGCGCGAGGCTTCCACCACCTGAAAGCCGAGTTCCACAAGCGGCGGACGCAATGCCCTGCGTATGGCCGATTCGTCATCGACCAGAAGAATGCGAATCGCTGGCTGATTCATCACGTGCTCTCCTTCTGCACCGCGGCTGGAATCGCCGCGAAAAATGTAGTTCCATCATTCTCACTGCTGGTGACCCAAACATAACCGCCATGAATCTGCGCCACGCGCTTGGCTACCGAAAGGCCGATCCCCGTGCCAGTGGCTTTACTGGTGTGCTTGGAGGAGCGATAGTAGCGGTTGAAGATGCGTTCGCGGTCATTGATCGGGATAACCGGACCGTAGCTGTGTACCGAGAAAATCGTTTCCGCGTTGGTTGAGGCGACGCGAATGGTAATCGTCGAGCCAAAGTTCGAATACTTGCAGGCATTGTCAATGTACTGCGTCAGCAGCATAACCATCAACTGGCGGTCGCATGGCAGAACCAGATTGTCGTCCGGCAGATCAATCGCAACCTTCATGCTGGCCAGCCGGTCTTTCAGGCTTGCAACAACCTCTTCAATCAGCGTCGCGACGCCCACCGGCGTGGCGTGAATCTTGACCTCGCCGGCATCCAGCCGCGCGGTGGTCAGCAGACGCGTAGTTAAATTTGCGAGCAGTCCGGCTTGCTCGTCGATCAGGGTAACCAGATCGGCCTGTCCAGCCGAGAGATGCCCCATCTCGCTCAGTCCCGTTGACGCGGCGCGAATGGCTGTCAAAGGCGTCTTGTAGGCGTGGGCGAGGCTGTCGAGAACGGTGGCGCGGAGCTGCTCGGTGCGCCGCTCAGTCTCAATGCGGCTCTCATTGGCAAAGGCCCGGTAGCGGTCAAAAGTGATGGCGATTAGCGATGCGATTGCGTTGTTCGTCAACGGGCTGGTGTCTCCACGAACCACCAAACTGCCCACCGGCACCGTTCCAAGCCGGACGACGCGACGCCCCACTCCGGTAACCGGGTCGTCGTCCGAACTCTCAAAGTAATAGACATTCTGCGCCATCTCCCTCGGATCCTGGTTCCAATACCCGGCCTGATAGACATCGTGCAGGTCGGCATCGAAGACCGCCACTGCCTCCAGCGCAAAGATCTCATGCACCAGCTCGGCCAGCTGCGGCCCCGGCTCCACATGCAAATTCAACTCAAGCGTTCGGCGCGTGAACTCATAGAGGTCACGCATCTGCCCGCCCCAGCTCTCTGACTCGCGAGCGTGGTCGTTGACACGCGCCGAGAGCCGGCTCACCACCAACGCAACCAGCACAAATGCCACTACCATAATCGAGTTGGCGGGGTCAGCCGCAAGATTGGCCTCGGCCTGATGCGTTGAAAAGTAGCTGTGAATGAAGACCGCAGCCAGCGAGACGATTACCGCCTGCCAGAATCCGCACAGCAATGCGATTGGGAC
>CAYPYJ010000105.1:0-13555 GCA_964414945.1 uncultured Occallatibacter sp. | reverse complement strand
GGAGCAAGCGATTCTGCATTTGATTTACTCGCGCTTCTGGACCAAGGTGATGCGCGATTTAGGGCTTATTGTGAATGACGAGCCGGCGCGGCGGCTCTTTACGCAGGGCATGGTCATCAAAGACGGCGCAAAGATGTCCAAATCGAAGGGCAATGTTGTTTCGCCTGACGAGATGATCGCCAAATACGGGGCCGACGCCACGCGCATGTACGCGCTGTTTGCCGCGCCGCCGGATCGCGATTTGGACTGGCAGGAGGACGGCGTTGCCGGGGTGAGCCGCTTTTTGGCTCGCGTCTGGCGGCTGGCCACAAAGTACGCGCCGTTGGCTCGTGCGGGTCGAGGGCAGAAAGTGGATGTCCCTGCTGGGCTATCGCTGAAGCTGCTGCGCAAACTGCATCAGACCATCGCCAAAATCACACAGGACTTTGAGGGGCGCTGGCACTTCAACACCTGCGTGGCGGCGATCATGGAGTTTGTCAACGAGATTCAAGCGGCCGATACGCAACTTGCGGCGGGCAAAGTTCCCGCCCCTGTGATGCACGAGTTACTACGCTCGCTGGTTCTGCTGATCGCACCCTTTGCCCCGTACCTTACGGCTGAATTGTGGGAGGAACTGGGCGAGACGGGGTCGGTTTTGCGCGCTCCCTGGCCGACAAGTGATCCCGAATTGGCCAAAGAAGATGAGCTGGAGATTCCGGTGCAAATCAACGGCAAGCTGGTTGTTGTGATCAAAGTAGCAGCCGATGCCTCGCTTAAGGCCATTGAGGCAGTCGCCCTGGCCGACGAGAAGATTCAGTCGCGGACATCTGGCAAAGCTGTGGCCAAGGTGATCGTTGTACCGGGCAAGCTGGTGAATCTGGTCGTGAAGTAGCAGAATTTAGCCCACCCAAGGTCACCCCAACGACTAAGATTAGTCGCTGCATATCTCGATGCCGAAACAAACAAAGACGCGGCGAGGGTGGGACACGACGGATTCGTGAACACTTAAGTTGAAAATGCTCTAACACTTGCCACTCAGATTCAGGCACGGCTAGTCACGGATGCATGTGTTGCTGCGACTCAATGCACGCCATGCTCCTTCATCCAAGGGCTGTACTCCATATCCACCTTCTGAATGTGGTTGGTGAGCCAGTCGCGCAGAAAGTTGAGCAGGTGGAGGTTCAATGTGATTTCACCCTTTTCAAAGCGTGCACAATAGTCTTCGACCTGCTTAATCAGCTCTACATGCTTGACTTTGTGTACGGGAAGGCCAGGGTACTTCGCCGCCGTCATCATGGCCTCCTCACCTTTGAAATGGGTGTTCGTATAATCCAGAAGCTTGCGCAGCAGCGGACCGGTCAGGCTCTGCGCCTGGCCTTTCATCATCGCGGCATGCAGTTCATTAATGATGTCAAAGAGAACATTGTGCTGACTGTCGATTGCCTGTACTCCCACAGAGTAGCTGTTGTTCCAGTTCATGAGCGCCATTTGTAATCTCCCCGGCGAACGGACCCGCCAACGATAATATCGGCAGTCCCAGAAAAATATTGAGCGGAACTGGGCTCTGGTTGAGGAGAAACCATTTCATTTATCAGTAGCGCATACCCATCGCCCGCTTGCCGCCTATGGAGGGTGATCCCGGTGTAATTTCCACCGACCCCAGATACGATTTTCCGGCTACAAAGTACACCCGCAAGAAAGAGGCTACAGCACTTGAGGGAATGCTGAATGGCGTACATGCTTATTAGAGCTCTCTAAACGCCTGTCGACCCGGTTCAACCAAAAGCCATAGTGCCTGTCATCGTGAAGTATGTGGGCAGCATGCCATTTGGAGAGGAAATTCAAAGAGTATGGGTCCAGCACCAGGGCGCCTCGGTCATGACCTGCAATGAGCTTTCCCAATTGCCCCATCAAGCAACGGTGATTGTAGCGATGTGCAGCCAACCCGGGATACATCGTAGCCGTCATCATCTCTTCTTCCAAAGCGAAATGGCTCAGTGTGAAGTGTGCCAGCTTGCGCAGAAGCGGGCCTGTCAGGCTCCTATCTTGCTCCACCTTCACCAACGAGCAAATGTCATGAATTGTCTCCTCCATCTCCCGATGGTCTAAATCCAGAATTTTTACTCCAACGCTCAACTCAGGTTTCCGGGTCAGTACTTCCATTGCAATCCTCCAGTTCTCAGTCTCTTCGATGTTGCAACGATCGATAGGAAAGCAGAAATAATCGCAGACACCCGATGCCTGCAATTCCCGTGCCAAATCGGCACCCTATTCCCACACGCGGTTCTCATTCAAGTACACCGCGCCATCTTCGCCGCATGGATGTGGTTCGTGAGCCAAAATATTATGTAGAGAGTGGTTGAGAGAAACAAAACGAACAGAATAGTCCTTGAGATACTCGACCATTCGCGGCGCTTAATTTTCTGAGGAAACTGTCATCTAGAGTTGTCGACTCAGCGGACGCCGTGATCGTTCATCCACACGGTGTATTGTTTGTCTACCTGTTGCATATGGTCTACAAGCCAGTCGCGCAAGAAGAACAACAGCTTGGGATATATGGTATTGTCGCCTTGCTTGAATCGCGCGCAATATTCGTCGACTTTAACGGTAAACTGCCGGTGTTCGGAGAGGTGCTCTGCCAGCGCGGGAAATCTAACACCTTCCAGCAGCGCTTCCTCCGCGGAAAAATGCCGTTGTACATATTCAATTAGTTTTTTGAAAAGAGAGTCGGCTACGCTTTGCGCCTTCCCCTTCAACATCGCGGCATGAAGCTCGTTCAGTATTTTGACAAGAACGATGTGCTGATCGTCCATCTCTTTTACACCGACCGAGTACTTTTTGCCCCACCTCAGTAAAGCCATGTTTCCTCTTTTGCCGCGAAATCTTCGGCAATTGGTTCATCGGCCAGAAAAAGAAGTTGTCTATCAGAAATATTCAGTTGGCAGGGATCTCCCTACTCCGACTTTGTGAATTGACCGCTAAGCTGAGACTTAGTCCACGCCCCGCTCATTCATCCACGGGCCATATTCACGGTCCATGCCCTCGATGTGCTCGGCATAGGTCTCGCGCAGAAAACAGAGCAGCGGCCGCATCTGCATCTTTTCGCCGTGCTGCACGCGATGAGAAGACTGAAGAATCTGCGCCAGAATGCGCTGGTGTTCGACGCGGTGCTCGGCGAGGCCGGGAAAAGCCTTCTGCTCCAGCAATTGCTCTTCGCTCCAGAAGTGCATACGCGTGAACTCGATCAGCCGGTCCAGCACCTCGCTGACCTGTTCCCTGCCTGATCCGCGTACCGCCACCAGGCGGAGCTCGTTCAATGTATCCATTAAAATACCGTGCTGGTCGTCCATGGCTCGCACGCCCACAGAGCAGGCATGGTTCCACGTCAAAAGGGTCACATGAGCCTCCGTTAGTAGCTGCTAAGTCTATCGGTAAGGCTGAGCCAAATGTGATTCGTTTTCTCTTTGCTCACGTGACCAAGGTGATGTGCAGCACTTATTCCAGCAGGATGGCCGATTCCTGCTGGTGGCCGCGCGTCGTCAGTACCACGGCTGCCGCCAAAATCAGACCGCCACCCACCCATGCGTAAGGCCCCAGGTGTTCGCCCAGCAACTTTACGCCCAGCAGGGAGCCGAGCGCCGGCTCGATATTCAGAAAAACCCCAGCGCGCGACGCCGGCACATGATGGATGCCCCAGTTCCACAAGAGCGCGGTGGTAGCCGTGCAGAGCAGGCCGCTGAATGCCAACGCCATCCAGGCAGTCGGGCTCAGGTGCGCAAAGGGCGGCGGCGCAACTTTGGCGTGTGTTAGAGGGCTCATGAGCCAAGGCCCCATCACCCAGGGCAGCACCATTGCTCCACCCACCAGGATTGTGTACGCCGAGACGGCGGAAGGACTGTGCGTCTGCATCAGCTTTTTGCTAAGCAGAATCCAGGCCAGAGCGGCCACCAGCGATGCCAGCACCATCAGGTCACCGATCAGCGTCGATTGGCCTTGCGTAGCTGCGCCGTGGCTTCCGCCCAGCGTTACCAGCGCAGCGCCTACCGAGGAACCGCAGAGTGCCAGCCAGCCAAAGCGATCCAGCCGTTCGTGGGCAAAAAGCGTTGCCGCCACGCCGAGCATCACCGGCATGGCCCCCACCATCAGCGAAGCGTGGCTCACCGTGGTCAACGCCAATCCGTGAAATTGGATGAGGCACGTGATCGGAATGCCGAAGGCCGCCGAGATTAGTAGCGTGCGCACTTCTGCGCCGGTCAGCCGCGCGCGGCACATCAGGGCCACCGGAAGCACGCCCAGGCAGGCAAAGAGAATCCGGTAGAGCACCATGTAATCCACGCTCATCTCGTTCAGCGCCAAACGGCTGAAATAAAAACCCGTGCCCCACAGGCAGGCAGCGATAATACATGCGCCATAACCCAGAAACGTCAGCCCCCGACCCGATATTTTGTTCTTATTCATCCTTCTTTTACTCTCGCATACGGGCCAGCCTTGCTGAATCAACGCCAAAATCCGGGGCGCGCTTCACAAACCTTTACTTGCTCGACTATGCTGATTGAGTTTGACAGGTTTGACTGAGAGGCTCGATGTTGACACGCCGCCGTTTCGCCACTCTTTCTGCCGCCGCCGCTGGGGCCGCTCTGGTTGCTCCGCTCAAAGTACAGGCTGCCGCTACCCGCTCTGGGCTGGAGTTCGGGGTGCAGATTTACATGGTTCGCGACCGGCTTAAGCCTGCGGAACTGCCTGCCACGTTGCGGCTGATTCACGAGATTGGCTATGCGAAGATCGAAACTTATCCGCTGGTTTACACCCGTCCCGCAAAAGAGTTGAAGGCGTTGATCGAAGGCATCGGGCTACGCGCGCCCAGCGGCCACTTCGACTATGACACGCTCGAAGAGCACGTGGACTACGCAGCCGAACTAGGTGTCGAATACATGATCTGCCCGATGATTGCGCGGCCGTTGTGGGAGTCTCTTGACGGCTTTAAGCAGGCTGCCGCACACCTGAACAAGGCTGCCGCCAAGGCGCGGGCCGCAGGTGTGAAGTTTGGCTACCATCCGCACAACTATGAATTCAGGAATTTCGAAGGCGGACGCGGCTTCGAGGTGTTGATGCGCGAGTTGGACCCGCAAGTGAAGCTGGAGCTGGATGTTTATTGGGCGATTGAGGCGGGCGAAGATCCGATTGAGTTGATGCGCAAATACCGCGACCGGCTGGCGCTGATTCACATCAAGGATCGCAAGCCTGTTACTGGGTTCACCTATTCGCCATTCGACGAGCACGCCGCGCACTACACCGAGGCGGGTTCCGGGACGATCGATTGGAAGCTGATGCTGGGCGAGGCTCGGCAGTTGGGCGTCACGCAATACTTTGTCGATCAGGACGGGGCCGATGTCGGCGAGGACGAGAGCCTGCGGCGCAACTGGAAATATCTTTCGCAGTTGAGTCTGTGAAGTTGGACATTTTCATTTTGTAGCAGACGGAAATAACTGTTGCGCTGGGAACGGTCCTTCGTCCTCCCAGAATTCATGCACCTTGCGGGTCAAAACAATCCAACCCTCTCCATTCCAGTGGAAGCGCATATACGTCACTAGAAAATCATCCGTATTTTTTGCATCTAAGTTTGGGCGGCAGGCGACCTCTAAAATATCTTTCTGATCGCTCCTGCCACCTGCTGCGGGGACAAGCTTCCAAGAGGTTTTGAGTGTACTGACCAAGAGAATCGGCTCGCGCGATCCGGATTCAGTATCCTGTGCTACAACTGGCTCCAGCCGGTCTTCAATCACTTCCAGCAGCTCAGTAGTTGGGCCCGCGTACGACCCGAATCCAGCCGAAAGATCAGTTGTGACCATGATCGTCCGTCGGCCCGAATGCAATGCCTCGACACGAAGGCGCGCCTGTTCCCTTTCCAATGCCATTTCGGCAATGATTTTCTGGTTCGAGTCTTTCAGCCGCAGAACGGCGTTTCGCAGCGGTGAAGCAGCCAGATTCTTGTAGAGTGGATCATTCTTATTAAGTGCCATCTCTGGTCCACCTGATTTCCAGAGCTTTTTCCCCAGATCAGGAGTTAGGCGGACATCTTCAAGCAACTCCAATTTGCCATCAAATCCGTACAATGCCGCGGATAGTGTCAGGTTCTTGACCACACTAAGATCGGGTTGTTGCGTTCTAGCCAAGGGCCCTGAAGTAACTAGCAGTAATGGAAGCAAAACAAGATTCAATCTCATAGAGGCCAGTATAGTGCCATATTTTAGGCCGGGTGCTCAGCGCTCTTGTTGATTGACCTTAGTGCTGCCGTGTACTCTTGCTGCCATGAACTGGCGGCGTGGATTGTTGTTGGCTGGAGTGCATCTGGCGGTGGCTATACCGCTGATGGTGTGGATCGAAGCAGATGATGTTGCACACTTTAAATATTTACCACGCTATACAAAGAGTGCTGAACCAATCCACGCGGATTCTGTGCAAGAGGGCGGGAGTGTCGCTTTCGATATCGATTCCTGCAAAATGCACACCGGCGCAGAATTCAGACCTGCGGCGCTGGTGCGGTCTGCAAACTTACCGGCAACCATATTTGTTGGTTGGCGTTCTATTTGTCCCGCAAACTGGTCTCTCGCGGGAATGCTTCACATTAGTATGTGGAGGCCATCGATCGAAGGAGAAAGACAACTCAATTTAGCCCTTTGCTTGCTGATTTTGGTGCAGTGGTTTCTCGTGGGCAGCTTCCCGCTGAGACAGCCACGGCGCTGGTGGTGGGAGCCAGGAGCTTTTATCACCCTCTGTACATTAGTCGCGCTTGTGCTGGTGTTGATTCACGTTACGCGCGATTTTTCGACGTTTCCAATGCTTTTTGCCGTGTTGGCATGGCTCTATTGGTTCGCCTTATTGGTCTGGAAAATCCTTCGCGGCGGCTGGCGACTCGCAACTCAATAAAACAAATACTTTCTCCAGCGATCATCTCCACGGCCTAACATGCGCATGATCTGGCGGCTGGTGTGCAGCGAGAAGGGGCGCGGGTCGCGTAGAAGAATCATGTCGTCCAGCTCGTGCAACATGCGGTTGCCTTTGCGGCGATTGCAGTCGTGGCAGCAGGCCACCAGATTTTCCCATGTCGAGTTGCCGCCACGGGAGCGGGGAATCACGTGGTCGAGCGTGAGTTCGCCGGGAGGCAGCACCTCGCCGCAGTACTGGCAGGTGTTGCGGTCGCGCAGCAAAATGTTTTTACGCGAGAGGGCGCGCGTCTGGTAGGGGATGCGGCGATACTCAAGCAGGCGAATCACTGAGGGCATGGCAATGCGGCTGCGCTGGGCGTGGAGCGTGAGGCCGTGCTCCTCTTCGGTGCGCGCAATTCCCTTCAGCACCAGCACCAAGGCCCGCCGCGCGCCGCAGATATTGATCGGCTCATACGATGCGTTCAGCACCAGCACCGGCATCTGCAAAATGTGCGCCGACTGAAGCGTAAACTGCTCCCCGGCAAAGGCCGCAGCCCTTGCGATGGACTTTTGCTTGCGCGCGTGAATCATGGCTTTTCCCAGCGACATCCTTTATCCCTCGATAACTCGCTAAAAAGATGGTGTGTCGTGCGGTGAATGAACAGATTCTCCTTGCAAAGCTGCTGCGGATACTGGACCGAGAATATCTGCGGCCCCGTCAAAGCGTGATGAAACGGTACGGCGGCTCTGGTGCAGGCGGCCGGCCCTTGCCAGTGTGACGACCCAGACCGACGCTGCGCCTGCATTGATCAGCGATTGCGCTGCCGAACGCGCCGTTGCTCCAGTGGTGAGAATGTCGTCGATGAGCAGAATATGTCTCTGCGCAACGGCGGATGCGTCGGAGACTACAAAGGCTCCGCGCACATTGATGCGCCGCTGGCGCTGAGTCAGTCCGAACTGACTTTCGGTGGCGCGCAGACGCATCAGCGTGGTTGCGGCCAGCGTTAGCCGCCAGGCGGGATGCGTCTTTCGCAATCTGTTCAGTGCAACCACGGCCAGCGAGCGAGCCTGATTGAAGCCACGCTCGGCATACTTGGAGCGATGCAGCGGCACTGGAACCACCAGCATCTCCGCCGGTGCTTCGGACGCCAATTGGGCGATGGCTTCGGCCAGCATCCGGCCCAGCCCGTTTGCAGCAGCGTGAAGCTGTTCATATTTGAACGCGTGAATGGCCGCTCTCATGCGGTCCTGGTATGGCCCGTAGGCCACGGCGCGCACAAAAGGCGGCGGGACCATCCGGCAGATCCGGCAGAGTCCGCTACTCGGCGAATCTTGAACGACAGGGGAGTCCAGCGAGTCGCCGCAGCGCGCGCACAGCTCTGCTCCAGAGACGGAAAACTCCGTCCAGCAAAGCTCACAAATGGGCACGGAAGAGAGATGCGGCAGAGGGGAGCCGCAGAGAACACAAGAGGCGGGAAGAAGGGCACAACCCAAGGCATCCACAGGACTTCGAAGAACGCGAGCGACAGCCCGCCAACGGGAAGTCTCTGAGGCTGGAACGTCGAACGTCAGTGAACCGGAGTCCCTGCGGAAGACGCACCTCACTTTGGGGCAGGCAGGATGCAAAGTCTGCTACCTTGCCGACAGTATACCCAAAGCTGGGCGGAGATTCCATCGCCTATCGCACAGGATGGGAAAAGATATTTTCAGGATTCCGATAGATTTTATTTGAGCATGAATCCACCAGGCCGGGGCAGGGCCATGCAGTTCGTGCAAGATAATCAGTCTATCCGCGCTGTTTCGTCCCGAAATAAATCAGCCCGCCGCCCGCCGCGATACCCATGAAACCCAGAATTGGCGGTATGCGCGCGGGATAGCTTCCCGTATCGTCTACTTGAATCAGACCCATATCCGGAACCTGACTGTGGGCCTCAAGGGGAAATACTCCATAAAGAATGGCTGACAGTCCGGCAATGATTATGAGAATTCCTGCAATCTTCACCATTTCCTCCCGCATGTGGCGTGAGCCGGTGAAACGCGCTCGATAATGAAATCTACCGAGCGCCCCACGATAATTACGGCGCTGGAAAAACCTCGAAAAGCCCTCCGTCTTGATTTGATTCCTGCGATCTAAAGTAAGTTGCGATTTTCTGCGACCGTGGCCTTGCGATCCTTACATTCGGCTTCATTTTTCGCAGAGGCGCAATCTTTTGCATCGCGAACCGCATCTTTCAACTTGCCAATGCCTGTCTCCACTTTGCCCTTGATTTGTTGCACAGTGCCTTTAACCTGCAGATTGGTATCGCCAGTCCATCCTCCAACATGACGCTTGGCGCTTCCTACTGCTTGGTCGGCTGCACCCTTAACTCTTTGCTTATCCATCTTTGTCACCTCTCAACATATCGTCGCCCCCCTCTACGGCAGCCGCTGATCTATACAGAACACTTTGAACCACTCAGCAGTTTCTGATTGGGCAATGCAAGCGCTCTTCCGCTTCATTTTTCCTGTGCAGCGCGAGCGGATCGCGTCTGGCGCTCGGTCCAATTTGTTTTGATTTTTTCGTAAGTAGCTTGCATTTCATCGAGTTCCAAATCGCTCAGTCGCTCAATATCGATTAGTTGATTTCGCGCCGTGTCCATCGCCCGGATCAACTCATTCAGTTTCAAATTGATTGCGCGCGAATCGCGATTCTGTGTGTTCTGGATTAGAAAGACCATCAGAAATGTAGCAATAGACGTTGCCGTCCCAATCACCATCGCCCAATTGCCGGAGAAGTGAAAGAAAGAGCCGGTAGCAGCCCACACCACAACCACCAGGCCTGCACCCACAAACGCCCACGTTGACCCCAGCCATGCTGAGGCCGTCGCGGCAAAGCGGCCAAAATGGCCATGGACACTACGGTCTTGAGTTTCAATTGTTTGCTGATTCATCGGTTTTGCCTCCACTGCGCTTACCCTACGCGAACGAAGTGGAGCCAGACTGTCGCAAATGTGGCATAAGAGGGCTCAACCGTCTGGAGCGCCTCGATTCTCGACCAGTATGTGGGGTGGAAGCTACCACCCCCACAATTGCGGCTCTAAAAGACGCCTGCCAGAAAGGCCTCAGCTGGCGCATAAGCCATTTCTTCTTTGGCTCCGCAAGCCGCCAGCACCACCGGAGAGAGCGTCATTACTGGGCACTGCGCGTGGGCCAGCACCTTATAGACCACTCCCTGGCGGGTGATGGCGGCAAAGGCTGATGCCCCTTGCGCTCCCAACACGATCAGGTCGGCCTGCTGCGCCAAGCTCTGGTATAACAGTTCCTCGGTGGGATCGCCCGACAGCACAGTCGAAAGCACGATGAACTTGCCTTGGTATTTGGTCGGAATCAGCGCGCGCAGCTCAGCTTCAATTTCACCCACGCTGCGGCTGGCAAGGATCTCTGCGCGTTCCTGCGGACGAATCACATTCTGGAGAATCAGGCGCGCATCCTGCTCCGCGGCCAGTTCCGCGGCAAACCTGACCACTTGCTTGCTGCTCGCATGAAGGCTTGCGCCGCACAGAATGGTACGGGTGGCAAAGTTGCGATACCTGCCGTCCACCACATCGGGGCCGATGACGCAGACTGGCGCCACCGAACTGCGTAGCACAGCCTCAGCCACGGAGCCCACCAGCAGCTTGCCAATGGGGCCGGGAGAATGGGTGCCCATGACGATTCGGTCCACCTTCCGGTCACGCGCATAGGCAAGAATCTGCTCGGCGGCCATTCCTTGACGCACCACAATTTTGCATTCAACTCCGGCACTCTGGACGCGTTCGGCCAACAGTTCCAGATGCTCCGTCTCCATGAGCGACCCATCGTCAACGTCAAAAGCATGGAAGAGAATCAGCTTTGCGCCAAACTCGACGGCCTGTGCCAGCGCAAACGCAAAAGCTTTCTCATTGGTCGGAACCTCGGAGGCAAATAGAATGGTGGATGGCCTGCTCCACCCAGATTTGAGAACGGCGGTCATGAAATCCTCCTGAAGACGCGGCGGCTCGTGAACCACCTTGCCTTCGGCTGAACCTGCCCATTTGCACAACACAGCATGACATCTATTCCACGGGAAACTCATCCTCTTTAGCTCCCGGCGTGCCGAAAGCTATCTTCTTGCTAACAAAAGAACAAACCGCGGATCAAAGCTTCCATAAAAAGGGAACCGTGCAGCCTTATTCGGGAATGCTCGCAACATAAGAACTTCGGCACCCACAATTAAACCTAATAATGTGATCTAAATCACAGCGAGTAGCTCATCAATGCTGCTCTTCTGGAGCAGAATCACGGCGTTGCAAAACGTCCTTTCCAGTTGCCGAGCTCTGCCACTTGTTTTCATGATGAGCTTCTCCTCATGAGGCCAGCGATCTTATCGGCGGAGTTTAGGATTTCTTTAATAACTGGAGAAGCGTTTGATCTTCCACGCGGTCCACTTCCCAGACCGCTATGATTTGGTTGCCCCGTTCCAAAGGAGGCCTTATGCAACCGATGCACAACATTCCCGCCCGTGGCGCGTTGAACTTCGACGAAACCCCTTTTCTCGCCATTTGGGAGGTTACACAGTCCTGCGACCTGGCCTGCAAGCACTGTCGCGCTGCCGCTCAGCCGATTGCCCACCCAGACGAGTTGACCAACGCCGAAGGAAAAGCGCTGATTGATCAGATCGCGGCGATGGGCGTGCCGATTTTTGTCTTCACCGGAGGAGACCCTTTAAAGCGCGCCGACGTCTTTGAACTGATCCGCTACGCAGCAGATAAAGGCGTTCATGTTGCGCTCACTCCCAGCGCCACGCCGTTGCTTACCCGCGAGGCAATTTTCAAACTCAAAGAGGCTGGCCTGGTGCGGCTCGGCATTTCGCTGGACGGCTCAACGCCGGAGATACACGACACATTCCGCGGCCTTTCCGGCGCTTATGCGCGCACCATCCAGGCCATTGAGTGGGCCAACGAGGCGGGTATTCCCATCCAAGTGCACACCACCATCAGCCGCCACAACGCCCACGACCTCGACAATCTTTGCGCCCTTTTCGAGAAGATGGCCATCGTAATGTGGAATGTTTTCTTTCTGGTTCCGGTGGGACGCGGGCAATTAAATGATCTCCTCGAAGGAGAGGAATTTGAGCGCGTTTTTGGGCAGATTTATGAGTTGTCCAATCGCGTCAGCTTCCAAATCAAGACCACGGAGGCTATGCACTATCGCCGCTATCTTTTGCAACACAACCTGGAAGAGCGCAAAATCGGCCACGGCCACGGAGCCAGACCCGCAACCACACAAGCCTACGAGTCCGGCGCTCCTACTGCCGACGCGCAGACGCGCACTGCCAGTTGGGCCACGCGCCGCGTCAACGACGGCAAGGGGTTTCTCTTTGTTTCGCACGTGGGCAATGTCTATCCCAGCGGTTTTCTGCCCATTCACGCAGGCAACATCCGCGAAACTCCGCTCAGCGAAATCTATCGCAACGCGCCCATCTTCAAGTCTCTGCGCGACACTAGCAAGCTGGAAGGCAAGTGCGGTGCCTGTGAGTACAAGGAAATTTGCGGTGGCTCACGCGCCCGCGCATACGCCGTAACCGGCGATCCGCTGGCCCAGGAGCCCTGCTGCATCTATCACCCCAAACACTGGGACCCACAACTGGAGAGCGAAGCGGCGGCGTTTGCAAAGAGCTAAAGCAATTCCCCGTCCGTGCCTCAGACCCAGATTTTGATTGCCCAATCTTTCCATGGCGTTTGCCCCACCGCAGGTAGCCGGAACTGCTTTAATAGTTGCTGAGGCAATCGATGCGGACGGCAATCATCGGCGGTGGAATAGCTGGGCTGGCGGCGGCCTATGAGTTGGAGCTGGCGCGGAAGGCAGGAGCGGCGGTCGAGTACACGCTTTATGAATCGCGCGACAGGCTGGGCGGTTCTTTGTCTTCTGAGATCGTGGATGGCGCGGTGCTTGAGCGCGGTCCAGATTCGTTTTTGACCGAGAAGCCCGCCGCCGCCGAGCTTTGCCGTGAACTGGGTTTGGGCGATGCGCTGACGCCCTCGAACGACGCCGAACGCAAAACCTATATTGTCGTCCACAACCGGCTGGTGCCGCTGCCGGACGGGCTGATGTTCCTGGTGCCCACCAAACTGATTCCCACTGCCCTGACGCGGCTTTTCAGTTTGCCGACAAAGATCCGCATGGGGCTGGAACTGCTGATTCCTCCGCGGCCTAATGGAGAAGATGAGTCGGTGGCAGCGCTGGTGGAGAGGCACTTTGGCCGTGAGACGGTGGACCGGCTGGCCGACCCGCTGCTGTCTGGAATTTTTGGGGGCGACTCCGCGCAACTGAGCGCCCGCGCCGTGCTGCCGCGGTTGGTGGAGATGGAGAGCCAGTATGGCTCGCTCACGCGTGGAATGCTGGCCGCGCACCGGAAAATGCGGGTCAATGCACGTCCTTTGAATGGAAAAGGTAGACCACCCGCCGCGTCGCGCTCCATCTTCACAGCGATGCGCGGCGGAATGCAGCAGATGGTCGACGCCCTCACTGCTCGGCTTGACGCGGCTTCCATTCGCCTCTCTGCGCAGGTCAGCGGTATCGAGAAGACTGCTGCCGGCTGGAAGATAGAGGCAAACGGAATCAGTGTTATTTATGACGCGGTGATTTTGGCA
>CAYPYJ010000104.1:0-13603 GCA_964414945.1 uncultured Occallatibacter sp. | reverse complement strand
CGCCCGTTGCTCCGCCACCGCCCCCGATCGCGGAGGCTACGCCTTCGGCTGCTGCGCCACAGTAGCCACTTTCACTCCTCCGGAGTGGAGTGCGCCGTGCGCGGCTCCGCTTCGGGGGTAAACATATCCGATTGCCAATTACTGGACTATTCCACTCCTTAAATGGCAAACAAGCGTAAGATGTCTTCATGAAGCGCTTCTTCACATTCGCGCTGATAGTTGCTGGCCTTGCGGTTTCCACATGCGCCCAGCGGTCCGGCTCCCGCGGGGGCTTCTCAGGCCACTCTGGATCAGCGTTTCACGGGGGCTTCTCAGGCCACTCTGGATCAGCGTTTCACGGGGGCTTCGCATCCCATGGATTTGCAGGTTCTCCCCGTTCTTCAGGCAACAGATATATAGGCCCATCCCACAGTATTCAGCGGAGCAGTTCCGGCCATTTCGGCGGGTCTCCAGCCCATACCGGGGACAGGCGCGATCACAGACCCATCCATCCGCATCCCAGAGTTGGTAGATCTTACGTGGGTATGCCGTGGACGGGATGGGTAAGCCCTTATTTATTGGGATATTCGGATGACAGCTATTCTGGCGTTTCTTCAGACGCACCGAGCAATACATCTGAGGCGTCCGATGCGCAAAATGCGGAACCGGAACAGCCAGAGACTACCGACCGTTACCAACCCGGCTCGTATCAGCCGCCTTCATCGAATACATCTGGCAATGAAGAAGCGGTCACGCTGGTCTTTAAAGATGGCCGCCCTTCAGAGCAGGTTCATAACTACCTTCTGACACGGACAACACTCTTCATCCTGGACGAACGCCACCGTGCTATTCCGACTGACCAGCTTGACCTGATTGCGACCGCGAAAGTAAATGAGGACGTAGGGGTGGACTTTCGACTTCCGGCGGCAGCCAGGTAATCGGTGCAAAAGTTGCGTAATCGACGCAGCAATAACCTTAAATAAGCGCATCCAACAAGTCTTAGCTAGGCTTGCAACCTGACTTATCCTACTTGCAAACCTACCTGTAGGCCGCTTGAATTGGCGAGTCCCCAGGCCATTGCAGGGGTGTTGTGGGCGAGGCCGAAGCGGCCGTCGGGGCCCAGGAGGATGATGCCGCCGTGACCGCCTAGACGGTTATAGAGGTAGGCTATAGCTTCGCGGGCAGCGATTTCCGGGGCAACGCCGCTGGCGACGCGGTCGGTGGCCCACTTGCCAAGGACCAGCTTCATGATGGGTTCACCCCAACCAGTGAGAGAAACTGCGGCCGAGAGGTTGTCGGCATAACAGCCACAACCTATTAGAGATGAGTCGCCGACCCGGCCGGGTGTTTTGTTGAGAGTGCCACCGGTGGAGGTGGCGGCGGCAAGGTTGCCGTGGGAGTCAAGGGCTACGGCACCGACGGTATCGTGAGAGTCCGGTAGCGTGGGGCGAGCCGCGGTTTCTGGGCTTTTGTCGTCGTGGAGGATGGGATGTAGAGGAGAATCTTCGCCGGAGAAAGTGTCGTCACCAAGGCCTGCGGCCTCGCGGAGCTTGGCATGAGCGAGGCGTTCACGCTCGCGGTCAAGAACTAGTTCGGAGTTATCGATTAGGGTCATGCCGTGTGATTGAGCAAATTGTTCAGCACCGGAGCCGACGAAGTAGACGTGGAGGCTCTTTTCAAGGACCAGGCGTGCGGCCTGAATGGGATTGCGAAGGTGCTCGACACAGGCCACACCACCAGCTTTCATGCGACCGCCGTCCATCAGGAGGGCGTCGAGCTGGACGCGGCCGTCGGAGGTGAGAAAGCTGCCACGACCCGCGTCAAATGTGGGGTCATCTTCGAGGACGGTGACAGCCGCTTCGACGGCATCAAGAGCCGATCCGCTGCGCGCCAGTATGGCATAGCCAGCTTCAAGGGCATTTTGGACGCCAACTTGATGGGCAGTTACAGCGTCTGCTGGGATGGCCCACGCGCCGCCGTGAACGATCAGAGTCGGAGTGTGTGGGGCAGTGCCAGTCATCGGAATATCGTAGAGCATTTGGCGGACAGGCGACGAATCTTGCATTGTTTCTAAATACGGAGGAAATTCCGGCTATACGATTGTCAAAGGCATGTAGGGAGCTAAGAATGGTTAAGTGTCTGAAACTAGAAGAGAAGCGGGAAATATTTTAATTGCAGTTAATTTAGAAGAGATTCGTTAAGCTAAGAACATTCAACGAGGAATAAGACGACAAAAGAAAGCGCTGAGGCTTTCTAGAAAGATTCGGACTACATCCGCGGGTTCGCAGGCGTGGGGAGAGACCGTGTGCAAATTGTGCGAGTAGGCATTTTGACCTTGGCGAAGAGCCGCAAACGGAAGTGATTGAACGACTGAAGGTTAAGTGGATTGAGCGTGACCAACGCTTGAAGCACTTGGGGCATACTTCGAGTTGACGCGAGGACCAAAGGGACAATCAAGGCAGCGTCCAGAGAAGGATGAGGCTGCTAAACGTTCGCGGTGCGCATGGAAACAAGTCGATGGAAGATGGGGCGATTCCGAAGTGGAATTGCCCCTTTTCCTTTCTACAAAAAAGCGAACATGACCGTGGTATGTGGGACGGGATTGGCGGAGAAATGATCGGTGGGGTACAGAAGCAAGCGGTGGTTTGGAAACCGCATGGGAAAGGGTCACAAAAAAAGCCAGTCAACCCTGGAAAAGCAAAAATGAATGCAGCTGCAGACAAAACCCTGGAAAAGAACAGCGCGAAGATCGCTAAGGCGCTGCTGAATAGCACAATAAGCGGAAACGCATCAAGCGCAAAGCTGTTGTTTGATCTTGCGGATGGGCAGATCGACTTGGAGGAAGAAGGCACAATGGAGCGCCTTTGCAGCCTTGCAGAAAAGTTGGCTTCGGAGCCGCAATGGGAAGGTGAAACTGCTAAGTCAACTGCGGAGCCGAGCATCGGATAAAACGAACCAAAGGTAGATGGTGTGGCTCGACTGAGCAGCAACAGAGACAAATAATTGCAGATTCTTCGACTCTGCTTCGCTCCGGATGAATGGGGTGGGCGGGGCTCGAAGAAGTGCGCAACAAATGCGGCACGTCAGTTTCCGATTGGTGGAAATGATGAGTCAGCGAATTTCCGTGTCAGGCATTGGTTCAATCAATGGATCATTGCTCCTGCGACAAACTAGCGGGGACAACGACAGAGGGCAGATGAATTTTTTCAGCGCCCGCAAGAAGAAGAAAGAGAGACGAATGAAGCTCACAAATCTTAAGTGGTTGCGCGCCGTCAAATGGATCGGACTGTTTTTGATGGTGTTGTGCATGACGTGCATGGAGTCAGAAAACGCCGCCAATGCGCAGGGGATCAGCACGACGACGGTTCAAGGGACGGTGTATCTGGCGAATGGCGATCCTGGTTCTGGAACGCTGGTGTTGAGCTGGCCATCGTTTACGACAGCGAGCGGCCAACTGGTGGTTGCTGACAGCTTGACTGTGCAGATTGCACCAGATGGATTTGTGAGCGTGAATCTTGCGCCTAACCTTGGAGCGACACCTGCGGGACTGTATTACACGGCGGTGTACTACTTGAGTGATGGGTCGACGAGCAGCGAATACTGGGTGGTGCCTGCGGCGTCGCAGGTGGCCCTCGGACAAATACAAGCGCAGTTGATGCCTGCGGCGCAAGCGGTTCAGGCGGCAAGCGAAGCTTATGTGAATCAGCAGATCGCGGAGCTGGAAGGCAGTTTGCTGACTGCATCGGGCGGAACGCTGAGCGGGCCGCTGACATTGTGCTGTGATCCAACGCAGCCGATGCAGGCCGCCAACAGACTTTACGTAGATAAACAGACCGCCCTTGACCTTCCTTTGACAGGCGGGACTCTGACCGGACCACTGACCGGTGTAAAGCTAGGAGCTCTCTATCAAGCGGACCAGTTCACCGGAGCTGATTTTGGAGCAAAGCTGAGCGCGTGCCTGAGTGGACTGAGCTCGACAACCGGCGGCACGTGCGATGCACGGAACTTTACCGGCACAGTGTCGATGGGTTCAAACCTAACGATCTCAACAGCGAATGCGACGGTACTGCTGCCCTGCGCGACGATTTCAACGGCCAGTCAACTGATTGTGACAGCGGGAACAAGAAACGTTTCGCTACGAGGATGCTCTCTGCGCGGAGCAAGCACAGCGAGTGGAAGCCAGGGCGGAACGGTGTTTCTGTACTCGGGCACAGGAGCGATGGTGCAGGTGGGAGATCCAACGTATGCGACCGACACGATGGGCTTTCATCTGGACAACGTGGTAATCAATACTACGGTCTCGACAAGTGCGGCTGCGCAGGGGTTTGTGGCGTATCGCACGCAGGAGCTTGATCTGGAGAGCCTGTATGTTCTGGGTAACTCAAATCAGACGGGCATGACGTTGGACGGAACCGGAAATTATACCGGGGGAACTTTTTACGACAACCAATTCAGCGGATTCCTAACGGCGATCAATGCAGTGGGGCACCGGATACCCAATTCAGCGACGACGGATTGGTTGAATGCGAGCACGTTTGTGCGGTTACACATTAACTGCCCAACAAGCGGAGGAAGTCCGATCAGTGGAAGTTATGGAATCAATTTGCAGCAAGGCGATGGAAACACATTCACCGGCGGAGACGTAGAAGGATGCTCGACGGCACTGCATCTTGGGGCGAACGCGCAGAACAACACGATAGTAGGACTGCGGAACGAAAACTCGACCAACCAGGTTGTTGCGGATGTGGGCAGTTCATATAACAACTGGATGACCGGTGGAACGATGTTTACCGGCGAGTTGACGGACAACGGCACGCGCAACAGCTTCCTCGATACATTCCATCGGAGCTTTAACGGTTTGAATGGTGATTGGTACGGCAGTCAGGCAGACGCGACCGTGACCAATCACTACCGGCTGGGAATCGGAACCGGAAATGAGCGGGGGTTATTGAACCGTTATCAAAGCGACTACGGATACCGATGGACGATGGGCCTGAGCGACGCGACGGCGGGCGCGCAGTTTTATCAGATTCTGGATGAACTGAACAATGTGTACCGCGTTTCGATTGGGCAGTATAACAACGGCCAGTCGAGTACGAACAATCAAACGGTCATCAATGCGGCAGGGACCGGCGCCGTCGTACTGAACGGATCAAACAATGCGGGAACGGGCGGAGTGGTGATCGGGTCAGGCGGTGCGAGCGAAACCACGGTGGCAACGATCAGTGGCGCCGGCAATGCGCATTTTAACGGGACTTTGCAAGTAGGAGGAACCTCTGCACTTGCCGGGACGGCAACGGTGAAAAACCAGGCAGACGCAGAGATCGATTCCGTTCTTCAGGCCGGACTGACAACGAGCCAGAAGGAATCGTTTATCTACAACGACTGGAACGGCAATACCCAGTGGTACATGGTGAAGGATCAGTACAACAACTGGGCGCTCAATTCTGCCACCGGCAATCTGGACAGCTTCAAGGCTTACCAGAGCTCGAACAGCGGAGATACCTACATCAATGCATCCAATGCTTCCGGGGTAGTGCGTATCAACTACGAGACTGGCGCGGGAACCGCATTCAATATATACGGCGGAAACAGCAGCTCACTCTATGCGAGTTTTACCGGGGCCACAGTTATCAGATTTCCGGGGCTTGCTGCAGCCAGTGGACACAGCTGCTTGCAAATTGATAACTCGGGGTACATCTCCAATACAGGATTAAGCTGCGGCACAGGGAGCGGGGGCAGTGGCACGGTGAATGCGGGAACAGCCGGACAGATTGCCTATTACGGTGGGAGTGGCACAGCTGTATCGGGTCTTAGCACAGTTCCAGTGAGTACAGGCGGAACTGGAGCCTCCACTGCTGCCAGCGCGTTGTCAAACCTAGGCGGCGCTGCACTGACGGGAGCAGCCTTTGCTGGTCCGGTGAGCGTCAGTTCCACATTGTCGGTAGCGAACAATACCAGCATCGGGCCGCGTTTCGATGTTACAAACTCGGCCTTCGGCGCAAAGGGAGACGGAACAACAGATGACACGGTTGCCATCCAGGCGGCATTCAATGCCTGCTGGAATAACGGAAACATTCCAGACGGCGGCATAGTGGAATTCCCTGGCGATCACAGCTACATCATTTCGTCTACCATCAATGCGTACAATGGGTGCCAGATTGAAGGAGTGATTGGCAGTTTAAGCGGTGCGAGTAGCTTGCCGAGACTGGTATGGAATGGTCCGACCGTAGGAACTGTCTATAATGTCACTGGATTTACAGCAGCGGCCAATACGGCTCCAGTCCGCGGGCCGAGTTCTCCGGCGCCTACTAGTCAGCCCTACATGGTTACATTTACTTCGTCGAACAGTCTGGCGGTAGGTCAGTGGGTAGATATTGAAGGCTTGAGTACAGCGGCGGGCCAAGTATTGAACAGGGCAATAGCTCAGGTTGCAGCGGCAACAAGCAGCACTTTCACGGTTGTATTACCATTCTCTCCAACCCTGGGTACATTTACCGACAGCGGCACGGTGACGACGGCTAATGTCGCAGTAGCGTTTGATTCCAGCGCCCGGTATCAGGAATCAATCAGTAACATCTCGATCGCAAACAACGCAGTCACGCAACCGAATGTCTTCAATGTCGGTTTTTACTTTGGCTCTGCTGTAGATACCGGAACCCATATCCTTAATGCGCAGGTGGCAGGAGCTACCGAATACAGCTATTACTTTTCCAATGGAGGCATCAATGTGGAATTCGACAAAGGCTGGAGGTCGGATAGCGCAGGGATTGCGGCAATCTATTGGAGAACTACAGGCGGAGACTCGTTTGGAATAGCGAACGGAACAGTGGACAATAATCGAAGCGGGTTTGGCTCCTCGAGCAGTGGCGGCGCGGTGGTGGTGGACAACAGTGCATGTAATAGCGGATATGGATTGCACTTTACAGCCAAAAACATCAAGGTAGAGATCAACGAGTCGATCACGCCAGGGTTGGGCACATTCACTCTGTACGATTGTCCGGCTAACACCATGCAGTTTTTTATGGATCTTGAAAACACCTGGGTGGCTCCCGGAGCCTCGGGCACCGCAGGGTTTAATTTCCCGTCGTTCGTCATGTCTCCCGCAAATGATGGGGCAATCAGTCTGAGCATTCTGAATGGAATGTTTCCGAGTGGCGTGGGGTCGAATACAACTCAACCCTGGGTGGGAATTCCTGCGCTTCAGAGAAGCAGCATCGTTGGCGGTTCGGGATACATTCCCGCGCTGACCTATGCGCCTCCTTATAACAGCGCCGGAACCAGTTACCCTTTGAATGCCGCTCCGATTCAATTGATTGGCGATGTGAACATCAATCAGTTATGGCAATACGGCGCGCACGCCTCTGATTTTTTATATTCGGATACGGCGTATGCGGCTTTACCCAATGCGACAACGTTGTATGCCGGTCAGATTCTTGCACCGCCGACCTATTGGAACGGAGCAAACGGCAAGCGTTATGGCATCGATGTTGTATATCAAACCGGTACGACCGGCACTCCAAATGGTGGGGCTACGACCTGCACAGGGACGAGCGGCAGCACCACATTGACTTGTACGAGTGCCACTGATCTGTCAGTAGGCCAGAGAATATCCGTTGGGACAGATGTCAACAAGACAATCAATTACGTGAATGCGACGCTGGCGAGCGCGGTGCAAGTGAATTTAACGAGCTCTCTCGCGGCGACACATTCGACGGCGACAGCGCTGACATTTTCAGCACCAGTATTGGGGCCTGAAATTCAAATGCCGACAAAATCAACCGGTGCGCCTTCCACACTGGCATGGTCGCAAGGAGACATGGAGCAGAATTCTGGAGCTACGACCAACGGAATTGCGGGCTGGGTAAACGTTGCTGCTGGCACGCCGGGTACATGGGCGGGGATTCCTCTGGGCAACAGTAGCGGGCAGATCGCTCCGAGCCAGTTGACGGCTTCGACGATAACTATCAATGGTGCGACTTGCTCTCTTGGCTCAAGCTGCACTCCTGCCTCTGGGGGAATAAACACCCCTGCCTGGCTGCAATATCTAGGTACGGGGGCAGATGGATCGTACACGGCATCCGGCTCTTCAATATTAGTTGGCGAGCATTACTACACAAACTTCACTGTTCCGTTTGGGACAACCTTGATTCCGAGCAATGGTGGAATGTCGTTGGTAGTCCATGCTACCGGCACCTGCACAATCGCGGGGTCAATTCTGGCGACTGGAGCGGGTAATAATGCGGCCTATACGGGACTCGGCGGAGCTACGGGCGGTGGGTCTGGCGGCGGCACTGCCGCAGGGGCAGCAGGGGTGGCCTCGAATCCGATTGTAGGCACAACATACAACACGGGTGCTCCGTCTGGCGGATCGGCAGGCACGGCCAGCGGAGGTAATGGCGGAAACGGAAACTCTATGTTAACTTCCCTTCAGCGGGTTGTGACAAACACCAGCGGCGGGATGGATGGAGTAGGACTAGGCGGCGGCGGCGGTGCACCAGGAGCTAATTCAGGCGGCGTGGCTGGATACCCCGGCACCGGCGTGGTTTTAATTTGTAACTCAATCGTCGGCACCGATGGAACCAACACCGGCATCATCGACGTAAGCGGTAACGCTGGTAGTCCTTCAGCAGCAAACTCGACCGGGGCAGGAGGAGGCGGTGGCGCTGGAGTAGTGATTCTTTCATCTATGGCGGCGGTTTCTACCTGGCCTACCATCTATGCGGCTGGCGGACCGGGAGGATTAGCCACGGTTCCGGAAGCGGTGGCAATAAGCGGCAGTTGCATGACACAGCCGAAGGCTACGCTGGGTGTAACCTCTGGAGCTCTTAACGGCACTTGCACGGTTGTACAGGCTGGAGCCGGTTGCGGCACGGGCGCTGGCGTTACATGGAAGATACTGGGCGGTGGCGGGACCGTTGGCACGGCTGTTGTGACCCCAACCTGGAGCAGCGGCACGCTGGCGTCTTGCACGGCGACACCGGGAACAAGCACAGGCTATACGGCGGCTACTTACACAACGTCGGGCAAGGGTGGGGACGGCGGCAACGGCTGGTTTGCTGAATTTCAGGGATGGTAAGTTAAGACCGCTTGACGGAGTTTTGATCATAGCGGCGAGTTAGCCTCGCTTTACACGCTCAGGATTACGGCGTTGAGGCGAGGCTTTCATTCAGGCTGGATTGAGGGCTTGGCCAGGCCGGTTGAATTGAGGGATCTGTGAGGGAAACAACCGGAGAAGGCGTTGCAATGGTAGATGAGCTGGTGCGGTACGGAAAGATATTGGATCAGCGACCGGTGAGTCTGCAAGGTCGGACAGTGGGGATGGCGCTGATCGAAGAACTTTTGTACGTGCGGACGCGAGAGGGGTGGACTGCGCCACTGAAGGCGAATGCGGCGCAGATGGCCTTTGAGGAGCGGCATGGCGAGCGGAATATTGTGCTGAAGGCTCGACAAATGGGAATGACGACCTGGGTAGCGGCACGATTTTTTCTGAAAACCATTACGCAGCCGGGAACACTGACACTGCAGGTTGCGCACACGCAGGAGGCGGCGGAGGAGATTTTCCGTATTATTCATCGCTTTCTGGACTGGATGCCGAAGGAGCTGCGCGAAGGGCCGCTGAAGACTTCGCGAGCAAATGTGCGGCAGATTGTCTTTCCTGAGATGGATTCTCAATACAGGGTGGTTACGGCGGGAGACCGGAACGCGGGGCGGGGATTGACGGTGCAGAATCTTCACTGCTCTGAACTGGCGCGGTGGCCGGGTGATCCTGCAGAAACACTGGCGGGGCTGCGGGCATCGATGGCGCCGGGGGCGGAGCTGATTCTTGAGTCGACACCGGAGGGAGTGGGCGGTTGCTTCCATGAAGAGTGGCAGAAGGCGATGGAAACCGGTATGGTGCGGCACTTTTTCCCATGGTGGATGGAGCAGCGTTACCGGACAAGTGCAGTAGAAGAGGCGAGCCTCACGAATGAAGAGCTGGATTTGATAACGCACCACCAACTGGACCGGGAGCAGATTGGTTTTCGGCGGAAGATACGTGCAAATTTTCGCAGGTTGGCGCGGCAGGAGTATGCCGAAGATTGCGATAGTTGCTTTCTGGCTAGCGGAGATTCGATCTTTGAGCTAGCGGCGATTGAGGCGCGGCTTGCGACGATGGCGGCACCGGTCGAGGTGCGTCGGAATGGGGAACTGGAGATTTGGTTACCGCCGCTGAAGGGCAAGGATTATTTGGTCGCGGTAGATCCGGCAGGCGGGGGGAGCGAGGGAGACTACTCGGCGGCGCAGGTGCTGGAGATTGAGACAGGATTGCAGTGCGCTGAGTTTGCCGGGCACATGGGCGGATTGGAACTGGCGCGGCTGGTAACTGAGTTGGCTGTTGAGTACAACCTGGCGTGGCTTGTGGTGGAGCGAAACAATCACGGCAGCGGAATTTTGGCTCTAATCGAGAATGTCTGCGGATACACTCGGGTCTACAAGCAGAGCGGACAGGCGGGCTGGCTGACGACGTCGATGAGCCGGCCGGCAGCATTGGGGCGGTTGGATGCGGCGCTGGTCGAGCGGCCAGAATATTTCCAAAGCCGAAAGCTGCTGGCCGAGTGCCGGAGCTTTGTGCGGACGCCGGATGGCGGAAGCGGAGCGCGGCCGGGTACACATGACGACCGGGTGATGGCGATGGCGATTGGATTGGCGGCACGGGCCACCTACGGCGGGGCTGACTGGTCATCCAGACAGAGGTCTTCGACTGGCGAGCGTTAGTTTTTGTAGGTCGTTGACTCCCCATCCCTGACACCTAACCCCTGCATTCAGGTCTGAGCGCATAGAATTCGATAGAGGTAGTGAAGTTAGGCGGGGGAACGGGCTTGGCGGTACTGGCAGTGCAACATATCCGGCGGATGCGGGGCGGAGCGCAGGGCCAATTGATGCTGGGCGCGGACGGTCGCATATATGTTGTGAAGTTCCAGAACAATCCGCAGCATATGCGGGTGCTGGCCAATGAGTTTCTCGCCTCCAAGCTGGCGACGGCCGCGGGGCTGACAGCTCCGGAAGTGGAATTGGTTGAGGTTTCAAGCTGGCTGGTGGAGAATACGCCGGAACTGGAGATGGATCTGGGTAGGAGCCGGGAGCGCTGCCAGCCGGGGTTGCAATTCGGATCGCGGTTTGTGGGTGGGTTAATGCCGGGGCAAGTTGTGGACTACCTTCCCGAGGAGCAGATGTCCGAGGTGCGGAACCTGGGCGAATTTGCCGGAATACTGGCGCTGGATAAATGGACCGGGAACGCCAACGGCAGGCAGGCGGTTTTTGCGCGGAAGCAGCGGGAGCGGCGCTACCGAGCGGTTTTCATTGATTACGGTTACTGCTTTCACGCCGGTGAGTGGAAGTTTGAGAATCTTCCACTGCGCGGGGTCTATTATCGCAACGATGTGTACCAGGAGATTGCAGGATGGGAGTCATTTGAGCCGTGGTTGACACGGCTGGAAACCCTGTCGGCGGAGACGGTGTGGGCGGCAGCCAGCGAGGTTCCACCGGAGTGGTATGGTGGCGACCTGAGCGAGATGGAAGCGCTGGTGGAAAAGCTGCTGGCTCGGCAGAGCAAGATTCGAGAGTTGATTGAAGACTTCGGGAGATCGGATCGAAGGCCATTTCCAAAATGGGTGGAGATGGGAAAAGATGGAGCGGAAGAGGCTTGGAAAGAGACGCGGTGGGGGACTAGCATTGTGGGAAGAGTTAATTAGTGAAAGAGTGAGTGAGTGAATGAGTAGCGGAAGTCAGCGGCGGGCATGCGAGTTTCAACTGCTCCGGTATGTGCCGGACGCAGTGAGAAATGAGTATGTGCATATCGGGGTGATCTTGCGCGAGCAAGGGAGCCAGGAACCAGCAGCTGTGCGTTTTACCCGCGACTGGCGCCGTGTGCGCTGCCTTGATCCGGAAGCTGACACCACGCTGCTTGAAGGGATGGAGAGCGAGTTGCGGCGACGCTTCGAAGCTGAACCGAATGGGAATCTGATGCGACTGCTCAATGAATCGCTCTCGCTGAGCGTGCAGATGACGGAGGCCAAGGCTTATCTTGCAGAGAGCCTTCCGGCGGGAATGGAAGAGCTGATGCGGCTGTATGTGGAGCCGCCGCCCAGAGAAAAGATGCAGAGGCTGAGCGGACGGGCGGCAATTCAGGCACGCATGCGGACGGAGTTTGAACGGGTTGGGGTGTGGGAGCTCTTAAGAAAGAGAATTGCGGCTTCTGAATATACGCGGCCAGGAGATCCGTTGCGGATTGATGTGGGATACAGGCCGAATGGGGTGATCCGTATGTTTCATGCGGTGAGCCTTGAACCGGGCGTGGAAATGGCCAAGGTGCTGGCTTTTTCCGCGGCGGGATTAAGAATCGGTGTCGAGAGGGTGGAAAAGGCGCAACTGGAGTTGACAGCCGTAATTGAGCCAGCTGCCAAACTGGGAGCAACCGACGAAGAGCCGGAGCGGCTGGAGATGTACCGATTTAGCGTGGAGACGATGGAAGAGCACCAGATCAGGGTGTTGACGACGTCAGACATAGAGCGGGTGGCGGAGACGGCGCGGCGGGAGTTGCATGTGTGAACGACAGCAAACAATTAAAA
Source organism: uncultured Occallatibacter sp. (assembly GCA_964414945.1). Lineage (GTDB taxonomy): Bacteria > Acidobacteriota > Terriglobia > Terriglobales > Acidobacteriaceae > Telmatobacter. The sequence continues at coordinate 1,013 of CAYPYJ010000104.1, read as the reverse complement.
GTTTGGGAATATGACTAAGTTATCAGGAATGTTTGCAGATAATTAATTGTCTTTGTTGTAGGATCGTTTTTGTGAGTAGGAAGTTTGTAACTGTGGGCTCGTAACTTAGAGCCTATAACTTCCAGCTCGATCAGATAACTGTTAGCTGATGTTTGTCAGCAAGAAAAAGGCATGACCCTTTCTGGGGTTGTGCCTTTTTGTTTTGGGCATCGAGAGAAGGAAGGTGCGCGTGAAGGTAGGAGAACAGTTGCGGGAGATTTGGCGGCAGGCGACGGGAAATAACCGCGCGGCGAATGTGGCGGCTGGTGGAGCCGAGGCCGAGGCTGAACGCAGGACGCTGGCTCTGCCATCGATCTTGAACCCGGTGCAGTTTTCAGGGCGTCTGCTTCCCAAGCCGACGCCGATGAATCTGCGCCGGTTTGCGGAGACGCCAGTGGTACGCCGTGCGATCAACGTGATTAAGGATCGCATTGCATCGATGGATTGGCAGGTGCGGGTGCGGCGCGGAATTGGACCTGTCGATACTGTCGAGGCCACAAGAAAGCTCGCAGCTTTGCGCTGGATGCTGGAAGAGCCAAACGCGGTGGACAGTTTTCGAACGTTGATTGAACAGGTGATTGAGGACGCGCTTACGGGCGGTTACGGCGCCATCGAAATGGAGCCAACCGGTGATGAGGAGCGGCCTGCGATGTTGTGGGCAGTGGACGGAGCTTCGATTCGCATCAATCCCGGTTGGGACGGGCAGCCCGAGTCGCCCCGCTATGCGCAGGCGGTGGCGGGTCAACTCGAGTCGAGCGCAATTGAATTGCGGGACGACCAGTTGATATATGTGCGGATGAATCCGCGTAGCTTTACGCCCTTCGGATTGGGGCCTCTGGAAGTGGCCTTTGAAACGGTGAATCAATTTTTGAGCGCGCACCGGTTTGCAGGCAAGCTGGCCGCGAACTCCGTGGCGCAGTATGCGCTGTGGCTGAACGAGGCGACGCCGTCGCAGCACGACCGGCTGATCCGCT
>CAYPYJ010000103.1:0-13689 GCA_964414945.1 uncultured Occallatibacter sp. | reverse complement strand
CCCGACAGGGCCAGCTCCTTGCGTACACTGCTTTCTGCGCCACCCGTAATGTAGAATGCCCCAGGCTTCTTCACGTCACCTAAGACGAAGACTCGTCCAGCCTCAGGAACACGGACCTCTTCTCCACCCTCCAAATGTAAGTTCAGCGTCGAATCCTCTTCGCTATAAAGACCAAGTACCGAAATACGCTCTATTGCGGTCACCGATTTGCCGATCATCCCGGATGCCGGACGAGTGACCAAAATTTCTGAGCCGGCATTCTCGGTAAGTCCCCCCGCCCGGGAAATGGCGTCAAGAAGTGTCACATTACCAATGGCCTGAAACGTCACTGGAATCTTTACCGCCCCGGCGACTGTAATTGGCCGGCTACGATACTCCACGACCGACACTGTCACGATGGGGTCTACCAATACGTGCTCGCCAATCAGTGCAGTAGTAATGGCATTTTCAAGATCGGCTGGGCTGAGACCCGCTGCATGAATGTGATGCCGAAGCATCGGCAAGCGGATGTCACCGTCAGCGTCCACGCGGACGGTGCGATTCAATTCTGGTGCATCGTACACCGTGATGCCAAGCAGATCATCCTTGCCGATCTTGCCTTCAGGCAGATTGACCCTCTCGCTGAAGGAGGCCACTCCTCCCGTACTCGCATGGCTGGGAGCCGCCTGCTGTTGTGCGCAGGCTACACTGGCAACGAACATAGCCAAAAGCGGGATGGTTGAGCATTTCATAAGCGACTCCCGGATACGTGCTTGCGCATTCTTTCACTCCCCCAGCACCCAGTTGATTGAGCTAAATTAAAGTTAAGTAAAATCATTTGTCGGTGTGGGCAACTCATACGATTTTATCTTTGTTTGAAATTGATGACCTTGTCGTTGAGGGTTCCAATTTGAGCGCGAACCCCATCGAGTGGCTCCCAAACTCACCCTCTCGCTTTATGCACTCAGAAGTGCGTATATGGCATCGCGCGTTAAGTCTAAAATGTTTCGCGCGTAGGTCAATGAATAAAGCGACCAGAGACCCGGGCCCAAATCACGCGTGATTTGGGAATCAAAACCTCAATATCGGATCCAGATGCTGGCCAGTCATTCTGAGTGCCACTTTTGTCGCTAGACCTGAGAGAGCTACATCGGTAAGAAACGATGTTGACTCGATCTCCAATTAATTGTTCGAGATTGTTAAAGGAGAAAGCTTGGGGCAGGCTTCGCCCCCGTCGGTCCCATTAGGATGGGAGGACCATAAGCAAACCACATGCACTAACTCCTGAAGCACAAATTCGCTTCATGAGCCCTGATTAACTGGAGAGCACCAGAGTGCCGGTTGCCTAAAGAGGAAGCAATATTAATTCAAAGATAGCACGCAGAACTGAAAGATTCAAGAGAGACATAGTACCGATGCCGGGCAGTCTCACGTTCCTATTTCCCGGGTATTTACGTCACGTTACCGGATTCAAACTGTTATGGCGTGGTCAGTAAAAGCGAACAAAGACTCGGTCAGTTTACATAGCTTTTGATGCCAGATGCGCTCGCTGTTCTGGCGTTGATTCTTCGTCAAATTTAGCGATTTTTCCAGTAGACAGTTGCACTGCGTGAGCATGAGGAAAGCTCTAGCGGTCTTCGGCGAACGGACATGCAGCAAGACTTCATATCCAGGCAAAAGAACTTGAATTCCAACTGGTCCCACTGAATCCTGTTCCTTCGGAGAGCCGGGGGATATCCTCACCCTTTAGATGTCTATGAAAGAAGCTCTACTGGCCGAGAACAGATAATTACTTGGGTATTTAAATTGTCTGTCTGGTACTTCCCGCCTTGACTACCATGAATAACCAGACAATTCAGTCTGGCAACTCTTGAAAGAAGTCGAAAAAATCGTTCTCAACGAAACAAGGAGCCTTGCCGAATGCCAAGGCCCCTCGCCCTACAAACCTCAAACACTCTTCCCGCCACCGCGCGACAGACTCCATTATTTCTTAGTTGCGAGGTATCAGTAAACTATCTTGCTGCGGAAAATTTTCTTCAGGCGCCCGTCGAAAGGGCTCCCAATCCCTTACACTTTCTCATAAATAAAAGGGCTGCGAGGCCGAGTAGGCCACTGCCAAATAGCACAAGACTGTCGGGTTCGGGGGTGGGAGTTACCTCCCCAATCAATATCTGAGGTGTACTATCTCCCTCTGGTTGACTACCATCCACAGGAACATAAATCAAATAATCAGAGTAGTTGATCAAGTTGGGATTACCGGGGACATTAGTCAACGCAGAATTGAGCAAAGAATCAATATTACTCACTTCCAAGGAAGACAGACCAGTTGCTAATAGCTCCGCATCTGTGAGGGAAGGATCAAACAATTTCCAATTTGCCCAATTCACGGTCTCTGCACCAGCAGTGCCGATCTGAGAAAATATGTAAGCCGCTTCTTCGAATTGTATGCTCGCCGTGGCCAACTCGGTGTTTGCTTTCCAAGACTCCCCAATGAAAACGTCACTCTCAAAGCTTAGGCACATCAGCGGTACAGTGCTCGTGCCGTTGACCGAGAATTCATAAGGGTATACATCAGCGCCCATCCAGTTTCCAGAATGGGGCCCAAAACTGATGGACGTCAGCGTCACTGAATCTGCATAAACTCTCTGTGGACTTAATAACAACAGCACACATAACGCAGAAACGGACAAAATTGCACAGACTCCAAACTTTTTCATCTTTCACCCTTTCCTAGCCGACCGTCGCCGACGTTTGGCTCTTGAGTGAGCCAAGTTTATGTACAAAGACTTCGCGAAACCGTTTGCTTCGGGTGCAGCTAATCGACACAACTGCGAAATCTCCGCATTTCGCAGATAGCTAGACATTATCAAATGGCTCAATGATTTCCAAGTGTTTTCGAGAATTTATTAGCTTTTCTATAGTACTACAAACGGTTACTTGGGCAATTTTGTAATAATATGAACATTACCGAAGTGTATTTTTTTCAAGTTACTTTGGGCTCTTCCTCACGCTTGATGGAAAAGCAGTAAACAGCGGAAAAGGTACACAATCCAGCATTTGCGTGCTCGGCGAGAAGAAGGTCGAGCTGCAACCTCTGTGGAATCAATGTTAGCTTAGTGCAGTTTCTTTGTGTTGGGCGGTATCACCAAAATGTGCGGAAGAACCTTGTTCTGGCCCACTTCGGCCGTTTAATCAGGCGCCCCCATGGAACGTTGCGATTAAAAGGGTAGTTTTCGGTTCTGTTCAAGCGGAGTCCATCAATTCTCTTTTGCAAGTCAAGCATTTTCGGCATGGAGGTTCTGGATTTTCAAGGCATCAGGTTCTGTCCCTCAGAAGAATTTCGGGGGGAGGCAGGTGTATACCGCCCGCCCCCTCGGTTCATCGTCAAGAAGAGCCCGCCTGACTATCGCTCGGCATGGTTGCTTCTCAGCTGCGAAATGCCAGACCTTTGGTCCTGACAATCAGGCCAGTGACAATTGACGAGTTTGCAGCGTCTTCCGATACACTTAGGCGGCCTGAACGTCGGCAGCTATGACTGCGGGCTTACCGGTACCTGATCAAGCCCAATAGTGCTTGACGACAACCGTCTGTGCAAAGCGCAGCCCAGCGAGAGCATTTTCGCTTATCGGATCATAACGGACCTACAAGATTCTGGTCTGGATATACAAGCAGCTGATTCTATTGGTGTACCCGACGCTATTTGAACCAGTGTTATCGCTGCAACATTAGCAGGGATTACATTCAGAATATCAATCTGGCATACAATGGTCACATTGCCAATCGTATCCATTCGCTCGTATGACCGGTTAGAAAGACCGGCAGCCACTGCTAACCAGCTCGCGCCGGTAGCTGTAGGCGTCTGCCTGTTTCTCCTACTGGTTTTTTCAACCGTGACCGACTTTGTGCGCAATGCCTGGGCGCTTCAGTCTTTTCAGATTGGAATCTTTGTCGTCCTCGCCGTATATTTTTTATTAGGTGTTCGCAACGGGGAGGAACGGCTCACCGGCACGCTGGCACACTTGCTCGTATACCTGATTCCCGTCTGGGGTTTGATCCAAATCTTTGCGCATACTACTGCTTCCAGCTTTGAGACCCGTGAAGCTGTCTTGCGCTGGGGCGCCCTGGCTGGGGTATTCTTTTTGAGCCAGATTGCTTCTCATACACGAATAGTCCAACGCCACCTTCTAAGCGCTTTTCTCATCTTCGCGACGGGGATGGGTGTGCTCTGTCTTACCCAGCTTTTCACCTCTGAGGGCCGTGTGTTCTGGATATTCCCAACAGGGTATCCGGACGTTTACGCAACGTTCCTCTCCTATAACCATTACGCGCAATTCGTCGAGCTCGCCTTGCCAATTGCCTTGTGGCGAGTTTTGCGCGAAGGCTGGCGATCCTGGGGATATGCGGTTGTCGGCGGTGTACTCTATGCGTCGGTGATTGGCGCGGCTTCACGAGCCGGCACGATACTTAGCACCGCGGAACTGCTGATCATGCTAGTGATTGGACTAGTAAAATTGCGGGATCCGAAGACTGGCCTGCCCACGCGTTCAACGACAGCAGTTCTAGTGATGGTTCCCATCCTTGCCGCGGCATTTACTCTTGCTGTTGGATGGGAGCGCGTCTGGCTGCGTTTTCAGGAACATGACCCGTATCTCGTACGCCGAGAGTTCATTGTGGCTGCCATGGATATGGCCAAGCAGCGACCATTGATCGGTTACGGTTTGGACACCTTCCCAGAGGTCTACCAGCGATATGCAATTAAGGACTTTCCATTTTATGCCAACCATACTCACAACGACTGGGCGGAGTTTGCCGCCGATGGCGGATTTCCGTTTTTGTTGCTGGTGCTGATTCCATTTGCTTTTTATGTCCCTACGGCTATTCGGCATCCTTGGGGGCTGGGGCTGGTCGCGATCATGTTGCATGCGTGCGTGGATTTCCCTTTCCCGTGTCCTGCTATCTCGGGCTGGATGTTCGCCATGCTTGGGCTTCTCAACTTGGCGAGGATATCGGACAGGGAAAGCCAACGGAAAGCCAAACAGGCCACTTTTGATCAAGCATTCAGCTAAGGAATCTCTCAAGTCGAATCGATGCAAGTTTCAATCGCTCTGCTCGGATAAAGTGATAAGTAGAGGGTTCGGGCGATGCGACAACAAACATTGACGCCCAAGGCGAGTATCGAGAAGTTGGCCGGAAGAACAAGCGGAAACTATTTGTGGTGTTGCTGGAATTGTCGGCTCTGGTGAAGCCTCATTCTTCAAAAATGGAGTGAGCGCTCTGTAAGCCTCATCTTGGTTTGCGGCAGTTTGTGCTGCATATTTGTGTAATGAGGCAAAACAGCACGGAGCAGTGGGCGAAATGGCGAGGGCTGGTTTCGGAACAGATCTCAAGCGGACAAACAGTGGCAGCCTTCTGTCGTGACCGCGGGATTCGTGGTTCGCAGTTCTACGATTGGAAGAAGCGAGTTCGCGAAGCCGAAACGGCAAAATTTGTAGAAGTGAAAGTGAAGGAGTCGAGCGAGCAGCGGAAGCCGGCGCCGGAACGTTATCCAGCGATTGAGATTCTTCTGAACAAAGGGCGCAGCCTTTTGGTTGAGTTCGGATTCGATGCGAGTCACCTGCGTGCATTGCTGGCTGTGCTTGAGGCCGAGTGATGATCGGACTGACGAGTTTGCATGCGTTGGATAATGCGCAGGGACCGCGCATCTGGTTGGCAACCGGGGTGACGGACATGCGCTGTGGATTTGACCGCCTTGCGGAGCGAGTCAAGTCGGTTATTGGGCAGGACCCTGTAGGTAACAGTCTTTTCGTTTTCCGCTCGCGTCGTGGAGACAGATTGAAGATTCTGACATGGGATCGTGACGGATTTATTTTGTGGTACAAGCGTCTTGAGGGCGGAGTTCTGAAGAGGGTTCGCTGGAAAGCGAGCCCTCTTCATCGACTCGCTCGCGTGCATCTGGAACAAATGTGCATCGTGAAATACCACCGCCTGCAAGGCGGTGGCTTCGAGTTACGGCTGGCAGCCGGATTGATCGGCCATGCGGCCGATTTGAGGAGTGTGCTTACCGATGCAGTTCTGGCTTTCCATTAATACCAATCCTTCAAGAGTAGTCGTTTACCGAAAAGCGGGGACGGCCTCACGGCGAAAAACACCGTCCGTCGCCTAAAGGCGAGGGGTTTACGGATCCCCTACGGGGACTCTAAACATTCTCGATGATTCAATAGAGTGCGGAGTGTCATACGTGTGAGTGTCTGCTATTGGCAAACCTCCGAGGACGACGTGGATCGCGCTGTGAAAGTTGGGCGACCAGCGGCTTAGTTCAAACACAGAACCTCCCTTGGAGATTTTCGTCCGCTTTGGTCGTCGTGGCGTTCATTGTTCCCCTGAAGGGCATCCACCATCGCATCTAGAATGTTTCGTAAATGTTGGGCGTTTGATAATCTGTCGAGGCATTCCGAGAAAGCTGAAAGCGCCGAGTCTGTTATCCAATCCCGCGGTAATGCTTGAATCTTCTTCCAGACCTGATCGACATCGAGAGACCCTGTAATCTTCTGAAGTCTCCGAAGATGTCGTGAGGATACACTCTGGTATATGCGCGGATCAAGATAGTGCGACGCTAGAAAGGGCGGCTGTTGTTCCCCTTTGGGACCGCCGAAAAGGTGTCCGTGATCGATGAAGAAGGCACTCAATCGGCCTAGGGCATCTTCTTGGAAGATTGCTTGCCTATTGTCGGCGTGGTGGGCACAAATATCAATCATCCACGCAAGCCAAAAGCTCTTGAAGTTGCGAACTTTCTTTAAGCTGTTGCCTGGAAGGATTTCTAAAAGACGCACTCTGTTACCACCTAGAAAACGGGAACCAAAACACAAGCCTGAATCTGGCCGGAGACGCCCTTCTGGGGTTTGCATCCAACAGTCTGGATATCTGTCGATAAAGGTATCTGTGACCAGTAACGCCTTCCATTGCGGAACTTCCAATCCGCAAGCACGGTAAAGTTCGCTCCCTATGCTTTCGTTGAAAGGCAGGTTTGCGCCTTGAAGATTATTTGTGAACTTAACTACATAGAACAGGCCGTCGCTGGCTTGAACCAGAATCGGCTGCGAACCGCCGCGCAAATTGCGTATATACCCCGTCACACAAACAGAGTTTCTTCCCAGGGCTGGCATAGTCCCCTCAACAGTTTCAAGAATGGTTTATTTCTTACTCCCAACGATTCATTTACAGAAACTTCACTCGGCAAATAAGCGCGCAGAAATCCAGATTCAACTGAGCCTTGCGTTCATGCTTTGCCGGATGGACAGCGAGCGCTGAGTGAACGCGGCAAACCGAGCCCTTGAACTCAGTCTTGATAACGAGGATCCATATCTTCGTGCCGAAGCGCTTCTAAGCGCATTGTTTTGGCAGGTGATCTGCAACGGATGGAATGCAGTCTACTTCGAAGAATGCACAAAAGCGATTTTCGAGTTGGAGAAAGGGGCCGAACCTCTCGCTCTTGCGCAAGGAAAGACAAAATATGCCATGCTTCAGTTCATGTCATCGCAGTACCGTGAGGGCTTATTGAGCCTTGATTCAGGCATCCCGATCCTGGCCAGCAACGGCGACGTGAGCTTTCACGCTGGGCAAATTAATAGAGTATGGCTTTTGATTTTTTCCGGAGAGTGGGGAAAGGCTCTCGAAAAGGTTCATACGCAGATAGAGTTTGCGGTCAAGGAAGAAAACGTAATTCGTGAGAACATGTGGAGGGTCCAGTTGGCCTGGATTCATCAACAGGCTTTGGACTACACGCACTCGGCAGAACTTTGCCGCCAAGCTCGAATTGCATTGCTGGATCCTGGAGTCGCGGCTGCACGACGCGATTGCCTGATTCTCGAAGGAAACGCTGAAACAAATTTGGGGAAGTTGGCGCAAGCTAGGAAGCACCTTGCGGAAGCGGCCTTGCTTCAAGATCATCCAAGAACGCTCATGGACTGGTATTGGAAGATGCCACTCTATCAAGCGGAGATCGACTTGGCGCTCCAGATTGGAGATGTTAACAAAGCCAGACATGCTGCCGAGAAGTGTCTATCCGCGAGCCTGGCCACGGATGAGCATACGTGGCGGGCTCGGGCATGGGAGGCTGATGCGCGGGTTGCTAATGCAGAAGGCGACTTGGCCCGAGCCAAAGAATCCATAGAAAACGCCATTGCAGAGATGAAAGAGATGGATCTTCCTTTGGCCCACTGGCGTGTTCACGTTACCGCGATGATGTTGATTCCTGAAAATGCCGAATACCACAGGATGTTGGCTGTCGAGACAATTCTACGATTGGCGAGTTCATTGGACGGATATCCATCGCTCCAAGATACATTCCATTCATCACCGATATTCCAAAATGTCTTAGGATAGCTTCTATATGTTTGCGTGCCCGCAAGCAACGCAAGGCAGGCGACCCGACCGGGACGCATCCAGACAAGCTCCTTGATCGCAATCTTAACAACCCGTACATCCTGCGCGATGAAGGTGAGTGCAGGTGCTACGAATGGAGGCGTGCTGCCTGAAGCTGTTTCCATTTGTCCGGGAGCCAGTATTTATTTAACCTTTTGGAAACGCTGCATATGCCCCAAAAAATAGTTTGTAAGGAATGTGGAAAAATCTATGTTACTCAAGTTAAAGGGTATTGAAGGAAAATAACGTCGGAACTTCCTCCAGGCTTCACGTCGAGAATAGGATTCGAAGAACCAGATTCAACCCACGCGCCCCTCACGGGGCGCGATGCTAAGAACCTGACTTGGCCATACTCATACACAGTTTCAATCCACGCGCCCCATGTGGGGTGCGACTTTGCCTACGCTAACATTTCAGAGCACAAATGGTTTCAACCAGCGCGCCCCCTGGGCGTGCTTCTACTTCATATTAACACCTATGATTTCTGCGGCCTATACCGAAAATTGCACGCACTTTGAAAGATGAGTTCGCTCGTCTAATTTGGCCCACCTGTACAAGCCCGGATGTAAAGATTCGGGGATGGACAGGAGGCAAAAAGTGGAACTATTCGAAGTGATTCGGCGCGGTTACGCGGCCGGAAAGACGATTCAGGGGTTATCCAAGAAGCATGGCGTGTACCGGCGGATAGTACGGCAAGCGCTCGGGAACGCGATTCCTCCCGATCGAAAAGCAGTGGCCCGGGAAGCACCGCGGCAGGCTAGAGTCGCTGAAAACGCCTATAAAGCTCCAAGAGCTGAGAGTGGTTCGAGATGTTCAATCCCGCCTCTCGTGTCACCAGGGGCCCAATTCCAAGCGATGAAAGCTGCCGGAAAATAGCCGCCGGGTTTTGATTGGCGCGTTCGACGAAGTCTTTGAGCAGAGATTGGAGGTAGGAGAGGTCTCTGCCGCTAACAATAGTAGGCAACTCTGGGTGGACCAGGAACATTAACTTGCCTTCCTCATCCTCAAGCACAAGCAGGATAACGGGAGTCGCTTGTGGCGAACTGCTGTTCCCCTCTTGTGGTTGATACTCCAAAGCACTGAACCGCCCTTTGAAGTACTGGTCCGTTTTGGTTGTTACTGCGCTCATTGAACCTGTTCTGTGCATCTGCCATTGAGTCAAATATGTTCTGCAAGAGCCTTGCATCGGAGAGTCTGTGGAGACACTGCTCGAACCCGTGGAGTGCCGACTCCGTCTTCCAACCGTCCGGCAGTTCTTGTATGCCTCGCCAGAGTTGATCAACTTTCAGAGCCCCTGCAATTTTCTGAAAACTCGGAATATAATGCGAGGATACACCCTGGTAAACGCGTGGATCAAGATAGCGGGATGCTTGAAAATTCGGCTTTTGTTCCCCTTTGGGACCGCCAAAAAGATGACCGTGATCGACAAAGAACGCTTGCAGGCGGCCATCGGCGTTCTCTTGAAAGAGTGCTTGGCGGTTGTCGGAGTGCTGGGCGCAGATATCGATCAACCATGCGAGCCAGAAGTCTTCGCGGTTGCAAACTCTTTTGAAACTGGTGCCAGGAAGAATTTCCAACAAGCGCACCCCATCTCCGCCTAGATAAAGAGAGCCGAAGCACAACCCGGAGGCTGGCCGAAGATGGCCCTCCGCGGTTTGCATCCAACAGTCAGGATATTGGTCAAGAAAAGCATCTGTAACCAGTAGCGGTTTCCACGCCGGAACAGGAAGTCCACAAGCATGGTAAAGCTCATTGCCGATGCTTTCATTAAAGGGGAGATTGGCACCCTGAAGATTATTTGTGAATTTGACTACATAGAGTAGCCCGTCACTTGCCTGAGCTAGGATGGGTTGTGAGCCACCACGTAGATTGCGGAAATAGTGCGTCACACGAGCAAAATCTTTTCCCAAGGCAAACATAGTTCTCCCATGAAACGAAATTGAAGGGATGTCCCTCTCCAACCGCGATCTATGGGACGACCAAGCAACCAACATGAAAGAGAGAATGAAAAATACTCTCATTCAAATGCACAAAAATTGCTTTCAAGCAAAAGTGGCACTTCACACTGCATGGCGGAAAGTTTTCCACTTTTTCCACAGGCAATTGTTACCGTAACCTTCGGAGTTTCTCCTGTCAAGTAATTTTTAACCAATCGAACAACTTTGATTAAACATTCGGTGGAAAAATTTAGCGGCTAAATTTTACCTTAATACAGAGCCGGTACCGCAAATTCGGACAGAGGTATAAGTGGAAGTTCTGCTCGCACGCAGCCTTAAGATGGCTGTGAAGAGGAGAACGGATGAGCAGACGTCCCCGCAGGAACCACACAGCGGCATTCAAGGCGAAAGTGCCCCTGGCCGCGATCAAGGGTGAGAAGACGCTGGCCGAGTTGGCCGAGCAGTTCGACATCCATCCCAACCAGATTACGCAATGGAAGAGCCAGTTGCAGGAGGGCGCCGCGGGCGTCTTCGGCGAGGCGCGAGCGGAGCAGGCCGCGCCGGTCGACCTCAAAGCGCTGTACGCCAAGATCGGTGAGTTGACGTTGGAGAACGATTTTTTAGAAGGGGCGCTCACAAAAGCGGGTCTTCTGAGCGCAAAGCGATGATCGATCCCGAGCATGATCTTCCCATCCAGAAGCAGGCTGAGGTGCTCGAGATCAGCCGCAGCAGCGTCTACTATTAGCCGCGCCCGGTCTCGCAGACGGATCTGTGGTTGATGCGGCTGATCGACGAGTTACACCTGAACTATCCCTTTGCTGGCAGCCGCATGCTGCGCAGCTTGCTCTGGCAACGCGGCCTGGAGGTTGGCCGCCGTCACATCAAGACGCTGATGCGGAAGATGGGCGTCGAGGCCATCTATCGCAGACCAAATACGTCCAAACCCGCGCCAGGACACAGGATTTACCCTTACCTGCTGCGCGGCCTGGCCATCACACGGCCCAACCAGGTCTGGGCCATGGACATCACGTACATCCCCATGGCGCGCGGCTTCGTCTATCTGGCTGCGGTGGTCGACTGGTTCAGCCGCCGTGTGCTGGCATGGAAGCTGTCGATCACCATGGAAACCAACTTCTGCATCGAAGCACTCGAAGAAGCCCTTTCCACGAATGAGAAACCAGAGATCTTCAACACCGACCAGGGCAGTCAGTTCACCAGCGAGACCTTCACCGGGCAGCTAAAAGAAGAAGGAATCAGAATCAGCATGGATGGCAAGGGCCGCTGGCGCGACAATGTCTTCGTCGAGCGTGTCTGGCGCTCGATCAAGTACGAGCAGGTCTACCTGCACGCCTACGCCTCGGTCAACGAGGCCAGGCAGTCCATCGGCTGCTACATCGACTTCTACAACACCACTCGGCCACACTCCAGCCTGAAAGCGCAAACGCCCGATCAGTTATACTTCAACCGCCTGCCAGAATCCATGACAGCCTAAAAACAAAAGCAAGAACTTCTACTTAAGGGAAAAACAAAAACTGTCCGAACTACTGGGACCACCTCTATTCGAATATGGATCAACACAAACATGCAAAGCGGAGTGAACGCTAGAGATTAATGATGATTTCATGCACTGTGACTAACATGGCGGAGGCGCATACAACCGACCGATAGAATACGCTGACGCTATGGATCTTCAAATGGGCGTTCCGGAATCGCGCCTCCCGAGGGCCGGTTAAATCAGTCCGTAAGCTTTCCCGCGTGAACGGCGAGATGGCCATCAGCCTCGGCATGATGGAGCTATTAACTCATAACTAAGCAGAAGAGGACCCACCCAGAAACGGGATTGAACAGCCTCAAAACAACCGCATCCCAACCGCAAACACTAGTATCGCGGCAGTAAGAAAAAAAATACCTAAAATTCTGCAAACGCGCCGATGACGAAAAAGCATCTTCATCAAAATCTCACTCTCTATAACGCCAATTCAACCTAATTGTACGCTTCCAGTTCATAATCGCAACGGTTCGTACCTGCGCCATCGTGCTCATTCCATGATTTTTGTACGTTAATGCTCTTTACCGGTCGTTCCCTGCTCAACATTCTTACGAAGATCACGCAATTTTCCCCCTAGACCGCAGAAAATAAATCTGTTACAGTTTAGGAACGCGCTCGGCACGCGGCGCGTGAATTGAAACATCAGCAAGGACTTGTAAATAGCAAAGAATTTTTATCACGCCCCCTGGGGCGCGTGGATTGAATGACCTTGGGTGAGTAGACCCAGGGGATTTCGCCCCTGAGTCTCTCGCAGAACCGTACGTGACACTTTCGCGTCATACGGCTCCCATCATCCAACCCGATTCCCGGCAACCTTCCAGTGGAAGAACATCTCTGGGTATTGAACGTGTCCATCACTGAGATCATGGGTCTTGCTTTCAACACCATTTCATCGCGCCAAGAAAACAACAAAAGGTGATCGTCTTCAGATCCCCCATCGATACTTGACGCTTCCGCACTCACCATTATTGCTTTATGTCAATGCGCTTGGTGCCTTGCCATTGCCTGTCGCTTCGAGTCAAGGAGATCGCCATCTGTCGGAAATCAGGGATGCGGCAAGAATACTTTTCCGGAGCGGAGAGTCTCCTCCAAGTAATCTGCCCAACCCTGCATCATTTTGGTACGTGGCTCCAAGTACTCAGCATAGTCATATGCGCCGCTGACTTTGTTCTTCTTGAGATGCGAAAGTTGCACATCGATATGCACGTCAAGATAGCTGCCCTCATGCAAGATTGTTGAGGCTACACCGCGAAAGCCATGGCCGGTCATTTCGCCTTTGTACCCCATGCGCTTCAGAGCCATCAGAATCGTGCCGTTACTCATCGTTGTATTCTTAGGCCCCATGCCGGGAAAGACCCATTTACTATCGCCGCTTAAGCTCCGCAGCAAGTCCAGAATTTCCAGGGTCTGCATAGCTAGCGGAACAATATGAGGCTTCTTCATCTTCATGCGCTCCTTGGGCACATCCCACCGAGCATTCTCAAAATCAAATTCATTCCACTCTGCCTTAAGCATTTCATTGGTTCGAAGGAATGTAAGAACCATGAGCTTCAGGGCTAAACGGGTCAACTGGTTGCCCCGATACAATTCAATGTCTTTCAGGAGCTTGGGCAAATCGCGGCGATCGATCCGGGCAAAATTGACCACCGCCCTGGATTTAAGAATGTCTCTGGGCTTGATTTCAGAGGCCGGGTTTCGTTTAGCGTAACCGAATGCAATCGCGTATCGGAAAATCTGCCCCGTCGTTTGGTGAGCGCTATCTGAACCCCATTCCTATACTGACTTCGTGGCCGGATTCTGCAA
>CAYPYJ010000102.1:0-13748 GCA_964414945.1 uncultured Occallatibacter sp. | reverse complement strand
GGTCGATGATGTAGATACCGTTGCGCTCGCCGAAGATGTATTCCTTCATCTTGGGGTTCCAGCGCTTGGTCTGATGCCCGAAGTGAACACCCGCTTCGAGCAGCTCCTTCATTGTGATCGTGGCCAAGAGGCCTCCTTATTGAGTTGCATCCGAGCTTGGTCCGACCCTTGCCCGGATTGATCCCGCTTGCGCGGGAGATTGGTAAAGCCAGGGATCAGGGGTCAGGGATCAGAAAAGCATTGCAAGCCTACTGATCCCCAACGACTGAAAGCTACCTCTTGCTGAACTGGAAGCGCGCACGAGCGCCCTTCTGTCCATACTTCTTGCGTTCCTTCATGCGCGAGTCGCGGGTCATCAGGCCTTCGGCCTTGAGGACTTTGCGCAGCTCGGGATTGAACTGAACCAGTGCGCGGGCGACACCCAGCTTGACGGCATCCGCCTGCGCGGCCACACCGCCGCTCTTGACGGTGGTCACCACATCAAAGCTCGAAGCCAGTTCGACCACAGCCAAAGTGCGCTTGGCGGCTACGCGCTGCTGTTCGGTGACGAAGTACACGTCAAACGCCTTGCCGTTGACTTTCCACTCGCCCGTGCCGGGACGCAGAAAGACGCGCGCGATCGCCGACTTGCGACGCCCCGTCCCGTAATACTGAACCATATCTGCCATTCTCTGCTCTCTCTCTTCGATTCCGGCCTGGCCTCAGTGGCTAAAGCCCGTACCTTTCAAAACCTCTTACGCGATTTCCAACGCCACCGGCATTTGCGCCTCGTGGGGGTGCTTGTCGCCGCGATAAACCTTGAGCTTGGTGGCCATTTGGCGGCCCATCTTGCTCTTGGGCAGCATGCCCTTGATGGCCTGCTCCAGAATCATCTCCGGCTTGCGGTTAAGCAGACGCGTGTACGACTCCTCGCGCAACCCGCCGGGAAAGCCAGTGTAGCGGCGATAGAGCTTGCTCTGCGCCTTGAGGCCGGTGATGCGGATTTTTTCCGCGTTGATGACGATTACGTGGTCGCCCATATCGATGTACGGCACATACTGGGGATTCAGCTTGCCGCTCAACACGTCGGCGGCTTTGGTCGCCAAACGGCCCAGCGTCTTGCCGCTGGCATCCACTACAAACCATTTGCGGTCAATATTCTTGCCGCTCGGAATAAAGGTACTCATCGCTCTCCTGCCCTCTAAGACGCCTGTCTTCAAAACACCAATTCAACAAAAATCCAGCGCAAAGCGCTCTTGCCCGCGCCGAAAACGCACGGGCCATTTCCACCCACTGCCAAACAAATCTGTTCGGGTGAGGAGTGCGGGGCTGGCCCTCGAAGGGGCTATGGCGTAGCGGGACTCGCGCAAACAGCGCACAGAACTCGAATCCAGCCGCCGGCAGCCTGTTCCAGCCTACCCCTAGCAACATCCGATGGGGGCAAACCGGCCGGGTCGGGTGTACACACACAGACCCCAGGCGCAACACCGCGCAAGGATTTCAGAATACCCGAAGCGGGTATCAGAGTCAACTTCAGCGCCCCACAAACACAAGGGAAAGTGGCAATGCGCTGGTTCAGGCAGATTCTATATTGGCTCTGGCCCGACAGAGAAGAATCCAAACTACTTAGGGACCAAGCTGGGGCGTTGCGGAGATTGTTTCAGCGCGGGAGGGGGTCGGCAGGCACCTCGCTCGACGGCAGGCGCAGATAGCGGATGGTTTGCCGCCGCCATGAATAGGTGATGAGCAAATCGCCGTTGGCAGCCTGGACGATGGCCGGATACGAGTACTGACCGGGGCCGTCTTCGAGGGTTTTGAAGACCGTAAAGTGCTCGCCGGCGGCGCTGACAGCAAGGTTGAGTGGAGTGCGTTTGTTATAGCTGTTGTTGAAGATAAGCACGATGCGTCCATCCCTGAGCCGAACGGCATCGATGCCCGAATTCGGGATCGGCAGATTAATGAAATGCGCCTGCGACCATGTTTTGCCGTCGTCAAGCGAGTCGGCGGCGGCAATACGCTGCGCTTTGGAGTGGCTGCGCGCGTAAAAACGCAGATGATGCGCATCCATGGAAATGATGGATGGTTGAATCAGCCCGATCGTGGTCTCAGCAGGCGGATAGATTTTGGTGTCGATGTTTTCGTGTTCGTCGTGGATCACGTGCTTTCCCTCACGCGCGGCCGCCAGCGCACCGGCGTCGGGGATGTCGAGCGTCGGCGGAATCGTGATGGGGCCGGCCTTTGCCCAGGTCTTGCCGTTATCTTCCGAGCGCTCGATCCAGACGGCCCATTTGCCTTCTTCTTCCACCGAGGAGCCACTGACGATCACACCATTTTCAAGCACCAGCGGTTTGTCTTTGATCGGTCCCAGGATGCCAGAAGGCAGTGGTTCCGCGGCGCTCCAGCTAAGTCCTTCATCGTCGCTCCATTTACGCACGCCAGTCCAGGTGCGGGGCGACTTGCCAATTTTGTAATAGAGCCACAGCCTCGCAGCCTTGTCATGGAAGAGCACAGGGTTCCAGCAGGCGACTTGGTTCTCTCGCGCCGTTTCGCGAGGCGTGCTCCAGATGCCCGCGTGCAGCCGTGCCGTGTAGATTGCGACATCCGGATTCCCTTCCCAGCTTCCACCAAACCAGGCGGCGAGCACGTCTCCATTTTTCAGTTCGACCAGCGTGGAAGCATGGTTATCGGGCTGAGTTCCGGCAATCGCCTTGCCCCCGGAAAGCGGGGCGAAGATAAAACCGCTTGAAGTGCTCTGAGCAAGCAGCATTGCGGAATTCAGCAGAAGAAACGGAAGATAAGAAGGTGACATCCATGCCATTGTAGTGGAGATAGTCCTGCATCGCATCTCCGCCGCATACCGCGCCAGATATTTGCGTCCTTTTTGTTGCCTGCGTCCAGCGGCAAGGGGATAGGATGGTTGCAGCCTATGGAGCGATTGCGATGATGGCAAATTTCTTGAAGTCTGGGTTATTTTGCGCGCTGGGCATGAACATGCTGCTCACGATGGGCGCGGGCGGCAGCGCTGCAACATCGCAGGCAGCAAGGCCCACCATTGTGACCACCACAGCGACCGGAGCGCAGAACGGCGCGGTGGTGGCAAGCCTGTCTACCGCAACAGCCGGAGCAACCATCCATTACACGCTGGAGGGAAGCACGCCTACCTCTGCCTCGCAGATTTATGAAGCGCCGTTTCTGGTGGCTTCTAATTTGACTGTCAAGGCGATTGCCACGCTCACTGGTGCGAAAGACAGCGAAGTAGCCACGCAGACTTTTAAGTCGAATATCGCGCCGGGAACGTTGGTGTGGTCGGACGAGTTTGCCAACTCGACGGGCGCAAAGAAGGCTCCCAGTGCTTCTGTATGGACCTACGACACGGGCAACAACAGCGGCTGGGGCAACAGCGAACTGGAGGTCTACTGCGCGTTTGGATCGGCGGCGTCGCCGTGCAGCAGTTCGGTTCCGAACGCATTTGTTGCGCCGGGCGGCGGATTGAAGATTGTGGCCGAAGAACCATCGAGCGGCGTTTACACGTCGGCGCGGATGAAGACCCAGGGACTGTTCAGCTTTCAGTATGGCCGTATCGAAATCAAAGCAGAGGTGCCGGAATCGCAGGGATTTTGGCCGGCCTTTTGGCTGATGGGCAATAACATCAGCACCGTCGGCTGGCCGGGCTGCGGCGAAATGGATGTGCTGGAGCGGGTGGATGCGGCAGGCACGCCGGACTGGAACGCCGGATCGGTTCATGGAACCAGCTTTACCGGCATTAATATAGGCACAAAATTTTACTTTCCGACGGGGCAGACCGCTGCCACTGCTCACACGTATGGCATGATCTGGCGCAAGGGTAGCGTGGCATATTATGTGGACAACGCGACCAAGCCCTATGCCACTTTTACGCCTTCTAACATTAGTAGTTTCGGCGGCTCAGTTTGGCCCTTTGATACCGGTCCGAACTACATCATTCTGAACCTGGCTGTAGGCGGTAGCTGGCCGGGAAATCCGGCGGCAAGCACACCATTTCCTTCCATGATGAAGGTGGAGTATGTGCGGGTGTACGCCAATTAAGAACGTGTTTGTTGTATCCGGCACCTGAGGGCGACCCGGCGAGGCGAGGCGCAAATGATCGCAGCAAAATTGAAGGTTCCTGTTGAAGACCGTATCTCACTCATGGAGAAGATCGGCTACTCTTTTGGAGATGCGGCTTCCAACCTCTATTGGAAGACCTTTGAATGGTACCTGATTTTCTTCTATACGGACGTCTTCGGCATCTCGGCGTTTGCGATCGGCACCATGCTGATGGTCACGCGCCTGGCCGACGCGGTTGCCGATCCGGTGATGGGAACAATCGCCGACCGCACACAAACGCGCTGGGGGCACTTCCGGCCCTATCTTATTTGGGGCGCCATCCCCTTCGCGGTGGCAGGGGTATTCACCTTCACCACGCCCAATCTGAGCGGTGGCGGCAAGCTCATCTACGCCTACATCACATATAGCCTGTTGATGTTCATCTATACCTTCGTGAACATTCCATACTCCGCGCTGATGGGCGTGATTTCTCCCAATTCTCTGGAGCGCACCAAGATCTCGTCGATCCGCTTCATCGGAGCATTCACCGCCGGCACTTTCATTCAGTACTTCACTTTGAAATTTGTCAAATGGTTCGGTCACGGCAACGAGGCGCGCGGCTGGCAGCTCACCATGGTGTTCTATGGCGTGCTGGCCGTCATCCTTCTGGTGCTCTGCTTCATCACCACACGCGAACGCGTGAAGCCCCCAGCAACGCAGAAGTCCGATCTGGGCCGTGATATGAAGAACCTATTCACCAGCGTGCCGTGGATTATGCTGGTGAGCGTGCTGCTACTGGTTCTGGCCGCCTTCGCCGTCAAAGGCGCGGCCTCCACCTACTACTTTAAGTACTATCTGCACAACGAATCGCTGGTGGGCGCCTTCATGGTGGTGAACGGCTTTGCATTCATAGCCGCGGTCGCCATTACCACTCGATTGACAAAAATATTCGGCAAAAAGCCGCTCTTCATCTTCGCCATAGGGGGCGGCGGCCTAGTGATTGGCGGCTTCTACTTGCCCGGCACCAACAGCGTATACGATGTTGCTGCAACGCATGTCATTTCAAGTGTGATCCACGGTGTGAATGCACTTGGGGGAATGCTGTATCACGGATTCTATTGGTCGATTAGCCCGAAGATATTCTTCATCTTCGCGCTGCAGATCCTCTCCAGCTTCATTATCGGCTTTAACTCCCCGCTGGTTTGGGCCATGTTCGCGGATACTGCAGACCACGCCGAATGGCGCACCGGCCGCCGCAATACTGGATTGTTTTTTGCCGCGGCCATCTTCGCTACCAAGGTCGGATTTGCCTTCGGCGCATGGGTATTTGGCCTGCTTCTCACGTTTTTCGGTTATGTGGCCAACGTGGAGCAGCCGGCGCGCTCCACGCATGGAATCATTCTCTGCATGAGTTGGATTCCTTGCGGCATGATGGTGTTAGCCGCGGCGCTAATGATGCTGTATCCGCTGAGCGACACACTGATGGTGAAGATTGAGGCGGAGCTGAAAGAGCGTCGCGGAGAGATTGAGGCGTAAGGAGAGAGAGTGAACAGCGCATTCGCTGCAGGAGCACCGCTTCATTTTGGCGCGCGCACAGTGGAGGGAAATCAGGTTGAAATTGGCGGCGAGCGTTTTTATCGCATCGTCAACTACGACGCCATGCCGCCGTTCCTGATGAGCATTGTCAGCGACTCAGATCTGTGGATGTTCGTCTCGTCGACAGGCGCGCTGACCGCGGGCCGCAGAGATCCTGATCACGCCCTCTTCCCTTACTACACAGACGACCGCATCCACGACAGTCAGGATCAAACTGGCGGCAAAACCATTCTCCTGGTGGCCCACTGCGGAAACGCCGCGTTGTGGGAGCCGTTTTCGCAGCGCTACGAAGGCCTGTACCGGATCACCCGCAACCTGTCGAAAAGTATCTACGGCAACAAGATTATTTTTGAGGAAATCAACCACGACCTGGGGCTCTCATTTTCCTGTACCTGGATGATGAGCAACCGCTTCGGCTTTGTGCGGCGCTCGGCCTTAGTCAACCTGGGCGGGGAACCGGTCGAAGTCGAGCTTGTCGACGGGATTCAGAATCTTTTGCCGCACGGAGTGACGCGCAGGTTTCAACTGGAATACAGCACGCTGGCAGATGGCTACAAAGAAAATGAACTGGAAACGGAAACCGGCCTGGGCCTATTCAAGCTGAGTTCCGTTCCTGCAGACCGGCCTGAGCCGAACGAGGCGCTGCGTGTGACCACTGTTTGGTCAGAAGGTCTCGAATCCTGCTGTCGGTTGTTGTCTTCGGTCCAGCTTGATCGCTTTCGGCGGGGCGAGGCAATGGACGAGGAAACGCTGATTCGCGGACGCCGGGGCGCTTATTTCCTCAACGCTCATTTGACGCTGCCTGCGAGAGAGCGCAAAGAATGGAGCCTGGTTGCAGAGGTGGATCAGGATGCAACCAGCGTTGCGGCCCTGGTGGGTATGCTCAACTCTGGCGAGCCAATGCGCGCACAGCTTGACGAGGACATTGAAGGCGGGACAACCAATTTAATTCGCACCGTGGCCGCTGCCGACGGCCTGCAATGTACCGGCGATGAATTGAGCTCTGACCGGCATTTCTCCAACGTACTCTTTAATGTCATGCGCGGCGGAATCCCCGATGACGGATACAAGATTTCACGGGATGACTTTAAGGCATACATCGCCAAGGCCAACCATGCCGTAGCTTCGCAGAGGGCCGCTTTTCTCGATGAGTTGCCGGAAGCTCTTCCGCACGGTGAGCTTTTGGCGCTGGTGAGGAAGCAAGGCAATTCTGATCTGGAGCGGCTGGCGTATGAGTATTTGCCACTGACATTCAGCCGCCGACACGGCGATCCCAGCCGCCCCTGGAACATCTTTTCCATCGACGTGAAAGACGAGCATGGCAAAAAGATTCTCAACTATCAGGGCAACTGGCGCGACATTTTTCAGAATTGGGAGGCACTTGCGCTCTCTTTTCCCGGCTACATAGAGAGCATGATCTTCAAGTTTGTTGATTCTTCAACCGCGGACGGTTACAACCCCTACCGCGTGATGCGCGACGGATACGATTGGGAGGTACTTGACCCGCATGATTCATGGTCGTTCATCGGCTATTGGGGCGACCATCAGGCGGCGTATCTGTTGAAGTTGCTGGAGGTTTCGGCGCACAATCATCCTGAGGCACTTGGTAGCCTGCTGACGCGCCGCGTCTTTACTTATGCCAACGTGCCCTATCGCATCAAGCCGTATGCGGCGCTGCTCGAAGATTCGCGCAATACCATCGATTTTGATTCCGTACTCAATGACAAGATTCGTCAGAGAGTGGTGACGATGGGCGAGGACGGTAAAGCGTTGCCGGGCGCGGACGGATTGCCTTATCACGTGAACCTGGCGGAAAAACTGCTGGTCGTGGCGCTGGCGCGGCTCTTCAACTACATTCCCGAGGCGGGGTTATGGATGAACACGCAGCGGCCGGAGTGGAACGACGCCAACAATGCTCTGGTCGGCTTCGGTGTTTCGATGGTGACTCTTTGCTACCTGCGCCGATTGCTGTCGTTTTGCCGGAGACTATTTGCGACTGCAAAAACTCCGGCAATCAAAGTGTCTTCGGAAGTAGCCGACGCCTTTCATCGGGTGGCCGAAACGCTAGAACTCCATGCCGACCTGCTCGACGGAGCGATCTCGGACCAGGACCGCAAGAAAGTTCTGGATGCATTGGGCTGCGCTGGAAGCGATTATCGGACTGGACTATATGAACACGGGTTTACGGGCCACCGGAGTTCGCTCGGCGTTGCTGAGTTGGTGGCCTTCTGCGATGGGGCGCTCCAGTATATTGACCACTCGATCCGCGCCAATCGGCGTGAGGACGGGCTCTATCACTCGTACAACCTGATGAAGGTGGATGGCGACAAGATTGTAATTCGACGCCTTCATGAAATGCTCGAAGGCCAGGTGGCTGTGCTGAGTTCCGGCGCACTCTCCACGCGAGAATCGCTCGCAGTGCTCGACGCGCTGAGAAACAGCCGCCTCTATCGCGCCGATCAGAATAGTTACGTTCTCTATCCCGATCGCAAATTACCGGGATTCTTTGAGAAGAACAACATACCAAAAGCGGCCATCGCAAAGTCAAAGACGCTGGCTACCCTGATTGCGAACGGCGACCGGAGCATCGTGGTGCAGGATCAGAATGGCGTGGCGCACTTCAATGCGGCATTTCGCAACTGCACTTTGCTGAAGGAGGCTCTGGCAACGCTCGGTTTGCCGGACGAAGAGAACGCACGCATTCTGGATACCTATGAAGAAGTCTTCGATCATCAGTCTTTCACAGGCCGTTCCGGCACATTTTACAAATATGAGGGGCTCGGCTGCATCTACTGGCATATGGTTTCCAAGCTGCTTTTGGCTGTCCAGGAGGTGCTGAACCAAGCCGCCTGCGCCGGTGAGGACGTCGCTCTCGTCGAGCGCATCAACGACCATTATCACGAAATCCGTGAGGGCATCGGCGTCCACAAATCGCCGCTGCTCTATGGTGCAATCCCCACCGATCCGTACTCTCACACGCCCGGATTCGCGGGAGTGCAGCAGCCCGGCATGACCGGCCAGGTGAAGGAAGATATCCTTTCGCGGCTCGGCGAGATGGGCGTCGCCGTCGAAGATGGTAGAATTTGTTTCCGCCGCCACTTGGTCAACTGTAACGAGTTTCTGGCGGAGGCGAGGCTCTTCCCGTTCTACGATCTTGAAGGCCTGTTGCGCACTCTCAATCTTGAATCGGGCACGATGGCGTTTACTACCTGCCAAGTGCCCGTGGTGGCGCATCAGCCGGGAC
The DNA here is from genome assembly GCA_964414945.1 of uncultured Occallatibacter sp. Classification (GTDB taxonomy): domain Bacteria; phylum Acidobacteriota; class Terriglobia; order Terriglobales; family Acidobacteriaceae; genus Telmatobacter. The sequence continues at coordinate 4,864 of CAYPYJ010000102.1, read as the reverse complement.
CGCCGAGGATTGTGATTACCCGTATAGACGGTTCTTGCACTACGGTTGAAGAGCTTAACCTTGATGCCGCATCCAGCGCTGCGGTATTTGAACGAACCGGAGCAGTTCGCCGATTGGATGTCTATTTTGGCTTCGAGGCGGAGGATAAGGCAAGGCCAGAGTGAGTGTGCTGGTGTTGAGAGACAGCGAGTAAAAGGCGGGTTCGGATATTCGCACTGGTGCACAATTGATGGGACATCGTACAATGCATAAGGTGTGCAGTGTGCGCATCTCACGCCGGAACACGACCATAGAGCACTCGAAAGGTTGGTTCGACCATAATATGCGGTGGCGACTGATCTGTTGACCTCGAGTTTCATGGCGATAGATTGATCGATGTAAATGTTAGTAATATAGAGATTGAATAGATGTGCCGGGATGGTGGAACTGGCAGACGCAGCGGACTCAAAATCCGCCGACCGCAAGGTCATGGGGGTTCGACCCCCCCTCCCGGCACCATAAAATCAATAGCTTACAGCAAGTCAGCAGATACTTTTTGCTAGCGATATTTTTTACACAACTCTTACACATTTTCCGCATCTTTTAGGGAGGGAGTGAGGAGGCGCCCGCGCATGCCCGAACACTACACAATCCTCGGTGGAAAGGTTCACGTCTATAAGCGTCCAAACAGTTCTAGCTGGCAATGCGCGACCTATTTAGCCGGAAAGAATCGACGCACAACCACCAAAGAAGACAGCCTCTCGAAGGCAAAGGAAATAGCAGAGGACTGGTATTTGCAGATGCGGGGAAAGCTCCGCAGCGGCGAGTTGAAAAGCGGCAAACAATTCTGGGAAGCCGCAGAACTGTATCTGCGCGAATTCGACATCATCACTCAGGGACAACGGAGTCCGACCTATGCGCGGGGACAGCATGCGCGTACGAATGGCCACCTGGTCCCCTTTTTTGGCAACATGTTGCTTCTTGAGATCACGGCTGGCAAGGTCAACGAGTACCGCATCCATCGGCTCGAAGAATGCAACGCTATGCGCGGTAAGCCGCCAGCGCATAACACCATGCACCAGGAAATCGTCACGTTGCGTCAGATTTTCAAGACAGCTCTGAGGCACGGATGGATCGATCATCTCCCGGATTTGTCAGCGCCATACCGCGCGTCCGCAAAGATTTCCCATAGAGCATGGTTCTCGCCGGAAGAGTACAAGCAACTTTACGAGGCGACGCGAAAACGCGCGAATGATCCCAAGCATTCCCGTTTTCGTTGGGAGGCGGAACAACTTCACGATTATGTTCTGTTCTCCGCCAATACTGGACTCCGCCCAGACGAGGCGATGCGTCTTCAATTTCGCGACGTCACGGTGGTCGACGATGAGGCCAGCGGCCAGACCATTCTGGAAATCGAGGTGCGTGGAAAGCGAGGCGTTGGCTATTGCAAGAGCACAGTGGGTGCGGTGCGGCCGTTCGAGCGGCTGAAGGCCCGCACTCGACCCAAAGGTGGACCGGGGAGGTCAGGTAGTCGTATTGCATCCATGGCCAACGGGGATTGGCACGAGCCGGGCCCTACCGATCTTCTGTTTCCGAAGTGGCCGCGCGATTTATTCAACGCAATTCTTGAAGAAGAAAAGCTTCGCACTGACCGCGATGGTAAGCCGCGGACGGCCTATAGCCTGCGCCACACCTACATTTGCCTGCGCCTGCTCGAAGGTGCCGACATCTACCAGATTGCCAAGAACTGCCGGACGAGCGTGGAGATGATTGAGAAATACTATGCGGCCCATTTGAAGACAAAACTCGATGCCGCCGCTATCAACATCATGAGGCCACGTCATAAGAAAAAGGCCGTTTCCGAGAAAGTCACGGGCCGAGTGGAAGTCATCAGCTTGGCTGAAGAAGCGTAGATGATCGCTGCTTGCCGAAGCGGTTTGAAAATTCGCAGGCCGCAAGGCCATAAGGGTTCAATTCGTTCCGTCTGCACCACACCCGCTCTCAATGCGGGCCAGGATGGAACCATCCTGGTATGTTCTTCCAGCACCGGACTAGGGCCGCTTCGGCCCTCGCTCAGGACGGCGCTGTAAGGCGCTTCTGCATACGAACGTATGCAGCGCTCCTCGTGCCTTGGGCACGCCCTGATCCTTCCCAATTGCACCAGAAGCTTCAACGTCGGTATGAGGACTGGATTTGGGACCGTGCGCGAATGCGGGTCTGATCTGAGAAAATCGTCTGGTGAGCAAGCCGCCACTGAAACGCATCTATTTTGACACCAACATCCTGTATCGTTGGCCGCAGATTCCGAGCGACATCCCGTCAATGCTCGGCGTGGCGAACTGGGTTGGAACCGAGCTGTATATTCCGAGGATCGTCGAGGATGAGTTGGAGGGCCAATGTGTTCGTGCCATCTCCGCCAGTTACGACAAGCTGAATACCGATCTTAAGGAATTGAACAAGCTGTGCCGGGACGTCATGACGCATGACATCAGCGGCTCACGGCCATCTGATGATCAGGTTCGCAAAGCTTTCCGCGAGCGGTCGGAGCTCCTAAAAGCGCACTTCAGAATCTCGACGATTCCGATTCACGAAGTGGACCTTGAAACGTTACTTAAAATGGCCATCAATCGCGAGCAACCTTTCGAGGAGATTGAGCTGAGCAAGAGCAAGCGCGTCGTCGTGGGGTTACAAGATACAGCCATCCTCTTCGCGATTGCCAAGCACATGCAAACCGCCGGCGAAGGCGACCGGTGTGGATTCATCAGCAATGACGATATTTTCCATAAGGAAGGAACCAAAGAGTTTCTGAAAGCAGCCGGTGTCAGGCTGGAGATGTTCAGAAAGACCAGCGATCTTTTCAGCGATCTTTTCGAGCATGTCATGGCAGCTATCCGCACCGAATGGGACGCGGAGATGAACCAGATTCAGAACAGCCTGAACGAACAGAAGGAACAGCTCACACCGGAAGTTTTGAAACTGGTATCGCTTTTAGATATCGGGCGGGGCATATGGAAGCGCACCGTCGAGATAAGAAGTTTCAAGATCAACGAATTTACTATGGTGAAAACCGAGCTGCCGGAAGCCGATTACCGGCCACCGCACGCGGAGCAATACAGGCGTCCTGAGGGCAGCGAAATATCCATTTCGGCGCGCGCGTCAGCCACCTCCGATGTGCTGGCGGAAAGCCTCAACTTCCTGGGTTTATTCGGGGGTGGTGAGTGGCAGGAAGACCCTGCGAAGGTCATCGAACGATTGACCGTCAAAGACTTACTGGAAGTTTCACTGAAAGGAACCGTTTCAGGCGGCAAAATCGACGATTTCAAGGTAGTTAGCGTTGAAGCGTCGCGATGATCTCTTGCGGTTAAACTCAACCACAACCAGCCGACTAGGGTCGGCTGATGGGAATGCCGTGCAGATTGGCCGAGAAGGGGACAGTCTCCTTGCCTGCGTAGAGCACGATTCCGCGCACCCAGTTTTTCCCGACGGCGCTAGGGAAAAACTGCAATTCGATTATGTCATTGCATCCGAGCGTTGCGACGGCTTTTTGTTCAATGCCACCAGCCTACCAGTACGATCAGGACGGTGCTGTTTGGCGCTTTTGCATACGAACGTATGCAGCGCTTCTCGTGCCTTGGGCACGTCCCTGATTCTTCCCGATCGTCACAAGCATCTAAGCCGCTATGAGGACAGGATACAGCCTGCTCGTTGATGAATACGTGGATGCGAACCTGGCGGAGCCGGTCGATTGCGAGGTATTGCGTATCTGCTGTCCTGTTTGCCAAGAGCACGTAACGCTGGAAACCGAAGTTGGAAAGACATGTTTCCGCCATGCGGCTCCCAAGTTTCCCAGCTTCGAAGCGGAGTGCGAATCGCGGTCGTCCGAGTTTGACCCGGATTACTGCAATCAACACAACACTCGCGCACGCCAGCGGAGGCTGGAATTCTTACAATGGGATCGATTCAAACAGCTACTGGGAAAGGATCCGCTGGGGCCGCCCTACAAAGAAGGGGGAGGGATTTGGGAAGAGACGCCAAAGCTCCTGCGTTTGGGCGCACTATCCAACATCTCGTACTGGCATCGGCGGATTATCGTTCACTGTTCGGGCGAGTCGTTGAAGGATCCGGTGGAATTCTTCGCCATGGCCGAACGCCACCTCCGCTCCGTGGAAGAGAAGCTGCCTGATGTACCGGAGTCAGGACTCCGCCGCCAGGTTCATTTTCAAATCGCGTTTGATCTGATGCAGTCTCTAGTCGCGCGCGAAGATTATGACGACGATTATGACTGGCTCTTTGTGCATGCCTTCCGAATCTGTTTAGGCAAGTGGGTCAGCATCGCCGAAAATGCGCAGGAAGATCAGAACCAAGCGGAAGCCTCAGATGATGACATACAGGAGCACGTGGCCGCAGCATCCATTCTTGGCCACTGTGCCTTTAAGCTAATGTCCGACGACAGGAAGGAAGCTCACAAGGCCATCGAAACTCTCATTGAAGTCGAGACCAGGCCACCAATCACGGAGGAGCGAATTCCCTTACTCATCTTTTTCGGTGCCGACATTGCCGGCCAGATGCAATATGCGTTACACCGGCTCCCTTACCTTCCGATGCTCGGTCAGTACAACCGGCCCTGCCGTCCGTTGCTCATCTGAAGAGCCTGAGCAGCCATCTCGGCAGTTTCCACCATTGCAGTTGCCGTCGGCGGACGATCAAGACTAATCTGCCGTCGATGAGTGACTCGGCGATTTTTGCATCATCCCTGATTTGATTCCCGCCGTGAAGCTACTGATGCAATGAGAATCCGGGCGGCAAAGCTGCCTCAAGATTGATTTGTTTTCCGGTGATGGGGTGGTGGAATTTCAGAAATTGGGCGTGCAGGAAATATCCTCCG
>CAYPYJ010000101.1:0-13850 GCA_964414945.1 uncultured Occallatibacter sp. | reverse complement strand
CTGCGCCGTTCTGGCCTACCCTGTCGCTGCAGGGGGTTCCGTCTTAAACCTTGGCTGCCATTGCCTTAACTATTGGCTTAAAATAGGCCACGCGGCCGGGTTGCCGCCCGGCATGATCGACGGGCCATTGCGCGCGCCCTCTTCGCCGCCGGAGACGCCGGTGCCAACGAAGAGAATTCCCTTATCTGCCAAATCCTTGGTGCGGCGATTCGTGTCGGTAAACAGCGAGTTGCCGCCGTCGATCACAATGTCGCCCTTTTCAAGATAGGGCAGTACCTGGTCAATCATCTTGTCAACGGTTTCGCCCGCCTTGACCATAAACATTACGCGCCGCGGCCGCTTCAGCAGGCCTGCCAGCTCTTCCATCGAGTGCGCGCCTACCACCTGCGTGCCCTTGGCTTCGTGGGCCACGAACTCGTCCACCTTGGAGACGGTGCGGTTAAAGACGGCAACCTTGAAGCCGTGGTCGTTCATGTTGAGGACAAGATTTTGTCCCATGACAGCGAGGCCAACTAGGCCGATATCGCAAGATGCGTCTGGCATACAATCTCCATAATTTTTGGCGTGATCACTGCAAACAGTAGACCCACAACTATTGTATTTCAGTGGTCAGACCTTTGGAAAGCAGCATCTGAGACGCAGATGCAACCTGCCGTAACAATTGTACTCAAACCGCCAGCAACCGCGCTGAGCTGTTCTTCTGTGCGGCCAACGTCCGGTCAAGGGACACAGTCCGGCTAGCTGCGCGTGTCTTGAGAGACTGGAAGAAGCAGGTATTTGGCCGCTGTCACTTCAGAGACAAAGTTTTCCGCAGCCCAGCCTAAATGTGGAACTTCAGCAAATGAATCGACGTATAATGCACATGAATCAGGATTTAGTTGAGATTTTCAATCGGATCGGAGGAGATTGCGTGAGGCATTGGATCGCAGGTGTGGCGTGTGCGTATATGTGTGCAGTAGGGTGTGCGGTGGTCACAGCGCAGGGCAAGGATGAAGCAGCGGTGAAGACTCGGCTCGATCAGGTGGCCCAATCATTCACCACAGGAAATGCATTCATGGGCACAGTGCTTGTGACGGATGGCGAGCATGTCCTGTTGGACAAGGGCTATGGAATGGCGGACCTGGAATGGTCAATCGCCAATGCGCCAGACGTGAAGTTTCGCCTCGGTTCTCTTACCAAGCAATTCACAGCGACACTGGTGTTATTACTGCAGCAGGATGGCAAGCTGAAGATAGACGATCCGGTGAGCAAGTACTTGCCCGACTCGCCCAAGGCCTGGGAGAAGATTACATTGGCCAATCTGCTCGGCCACACTTCGGGGATTCCGAGCTTCACAAATCCGAAAGAATTTACCGTGTGGAAGATGAGTCCACACACAACGGAAGAGGAATTGGCACTTTTCCGCGACAAGCCGCTGGATTTCGAACCGGATAGCAAGTTTGTCTACAGTAACTCGAACTTTGAAGTCTTGGGCGCGGTCATCGAAAAAGTAAGCGGCAAAAAGTATGGTGATCTGCTGCGCGAGCGCATCTTCGATCCTCTTGGGATGAAGAATTCCGGGCTGGACAATGACGAATTAATTCTGCCCAAGAGGGCTCAGGGTTATATGCCGGGGAAGAGCGGTTTGGTTCTCGCCAGATCGGAATCAATGACAGTGCCTTGGGCGGCGGGTTCAATCTATTCGACCACCGGCGACCTGTTGAAGTGGGAGCAAGGACTTTTTGGCGGCAAGGTGCTGTCTCCGGATTCGCTGAAGGCAATGACGACACCGGGCAAGGGAAACTATGGACTTGGCGTGATGGTGTCAGACAAGGACGGGCTCAAGATAGTGCGTCACGGCGGTGGCATAGAGGGGTTCAATACTCATCTTATCTACGTGCCGGAACGGAAAATCGCCGTGGTAGTGCTCAGTAACGTAAATGGAATGGCGCCGGACCAAATGTCCTCCATGTTACTCGATGTGGTGCTTGGCAAGCCCGTGACACTGGCCAACGAGCGGAAGGCTGAACCAATCACAAAGGAAGAGTTGATTAAGTTTGTTGGTGTCTTCGATGTGGCTCCAGCATTCTCGCTCACCTTTGCGATTTCAGGCGATGGGCTGACCGCGCAAGGCACAGGGCAGCCAGCATTTCCGTTGATGTATATTGGCGTCAAGGATGGTCATCCGCGCTTTTTTGCGCCGCCTGTAAATGCGGAGGTTGAGTTTATTCCTGATATAAGCGGTGGGTTCACTTCAATGACGTTGCACCAAGGCGGGCATGATGCACCAGCAAAGCGGCACTAAGAAGATTCGATCTGACTAAAAACAAACGCCGGACAGCCACAAGGCTGTCCGGCGTTTGTTCGTAGCAGTGAAGAGTTATCGGTTCTTCGCCACTTCCTCGACTGTGACCGGATCAAGGAACGGCATGGCGGCGCGGAGCTTCTTGCCGACAATCTCCACTGGATGCTTGGCTTCGGCTTCACGGAAGGCCATGAACTCCTTGCGACCGGAGTTCTGGTCGGCGAGGAAGCGCTTCGCAAATGAACCGTCCTGAATTTCAGTCAGGATGGCCTTCATCGCCTTCTTGCTCTCAGCGTTGATAACGCGCGGGCCGCTCACGTAATCACCCCACTCGGCGGTGTCACTGATTGAGTAGCGCATGTAAGCCAGGCCGCCGCGATAAATCAAATCGACAATCAGCTTCAGCTCATGCAGCACCTCGAAGTAGGCGCTCTCCGGCTGATAGCCGGCCTCGGTCAGCGTTTCATAGCCCGCTTTGATCAACGCGCTCACGCCACCGCACAGCACAGCCTGCTCGCCAAAGAGATCGGTTTCGGTCTCCTCTTTGAAAGTAGTTTCCAGCACTCCGGCGCGTGTGCCGCCGATGCCCTTCAGGTAGCTGAGGCAAAGTGCGTGAGCCTTGCCGGTCGCGTCCTGATGAACAGCAATAAGGCAGGGAACACCGCCGCCTTCGGTAAAGACTTCGCGAACGCGATGGCCGGGAGACTTTGGCGCGGCCATGCCCACATCAACGCCCGCCGGGGGCACGATCGTCTTGTAATGAATGTTGAAGCCGTGCGCAAACATGAGCAGCTTGCCCGCGCTCAGGTTCGGCGCAATCTCATCGGCATACAACTTGGCTGCGGTCTGATCGGGAACCAGAACCATAATCACGTCGGCCCACTTGGTCACATCGGCGACGGTGCCTACTTCAAGACCGGCCTTCTGCGCCTTGGCGATGGACTTCGAGTTAGCCGCCAAGCCCACCTTGACATGAACGCCGGAGTCTTTCAGGTTGAGAGCGTGGGCATGTCCCTGAGAGCCGTAGCCAATGATGGCCACCTTCTTGGCCTGAATCAGGGATAAGTCGGCATCGTGATCATAATAAGTCGTAGCCATGTTTTTCTCTTTTCCTTTGCTTTCTTGTTAAAAGTGATTTCGATTTTTCTCGTAGCAGAGTTAGATGCGAAGTTATTCCGGTTCGACAAACGCGCTGTCTTCCACTAACTCTTGCACCAGCTCGTCTTCTCCCGTACTCATAGCCTTCAATACGCCACTGGTGTGATGGCCACGCCGCATGGTTAGTTTGCCGCTGCGGCAGATTTCCAGCACGCGGCCTTCGCCCTCGTTCAGCACTTGAATAAGCCCTTCAATCTTGCTTTCCACGCCAGTCATCTCAATCGTGAGCGATTCCGGCGCAAGGTCCACAATCCGCGCGCGGAAAACCTCGACCAGCTCGAAGACCTGCGAACGGTTGCGTGGCGTGGCGGCCACCTTAATCAGCGCCAGTTCACGAGTGACCGACGGTGCCTGGGTGATGTCGTCCACATTGACCACATTCTCCAGTTTATACAGGCTGGCGCGGATGCGGTGCGAAGCTTCAAACGAGGCTTCGCAAACCACGGTCATGCGCGACAATCCAGCCTGCTCGCTGCGCCCTACCGTCAGCGAGTGAATATTGATGTTCAGACGGCGGAAAAGCGAAGCCACGCGCGTCAGCACGCCCGGCAGGTCATCCACGTAAGCAACAAATGTATGCAGCATAGCTTCTTCCTCAGTACTCAGTTGATTATGGTCAGGTTCCGGACTGGCTGATTGCTACGACTCCTCCAGCGGATCTTTACCGGGCCTGCGGATCATTTCGTGCAACGCGCTGCCAGCGGAAACCATCGGGTAAACCGACTCTTCCTTTTCGACTTTGAAGTTGAGCAAGAACGCACCGGGTGCGGAGCGGGCAGTGTTGACAGCGTTAGCCAACTCAGCACGGGTGCGGACAGTGAGGCCCTGAATGCCATGCGCCTCGGCCAGCTTGACAAAGTCTGGACTGACCAGCGGCGTGGCTTCATAGTTACGCTCGTAGAAAAACTCCTGCCACTGGCGCACCATGCCGAGGTAGCCATTGTTGATGATGGCGATGTTGATCTTGATGCCTTCCTGCGCAATAGTCGATAGTTCGGCCGAGGTCATCTGGAAGCCGCCGTCGCCTGCGATCACCCAGACCTCTTTATCCGGGCAGGCAAACTTGGCTCCAATGGCCGCCGGCAATGAGAATCCCATCGTTCCCAGACCACCGGAGGTAATCAGAGTGCGCGGTTGCTCGTGGTGATAGTACTGCGCCTCCCACATCTGATGCTGGCCCACGTCGGTAACAACAATCGCTTTGCCGCCGGTGATGCGCCAGATGTCGTGGATGACATGCGCCGCATAAAGGTGGCCATTGTCGGGCAGGTTCTTGATGTCACGCACCGCCGAGTCGCCCTTGATACTCTCGATGGTATTGAGCCACGCGGCTCCGTCGCGACCGCGACCACTAATCCGAGGCAGCAGTGCTTCCAAAACCTCGAGCAGATCACCAATCAGTGGCACATCTACCTTGATAAGCTTGTTGATCTCGGCGGGGTCCACGTCGATGTGAATCTTCTTTGCCTTGGTGGCATACGTTGCGGTGGTTCCCGTGACGCGATCATCGAACCTCATGCCGCAGGCAATCAACAGGTCTGCGTCCTGAATGGCGTGGTTCACCCAGCTCTCGCCGTGCATACCCATCATGCCCAGATTTAGCGGGTGCGACGCGGGAATTGCGCCCAGGCCCAGCAGCGTCATAGCAATTGGAATTTGCGCCCGCTCAGCCAGCGTACGCACTTGCTCCATCGCGCCGGATTCGATAATGCCGTGGCCTGCCAAAATCACCGGTCGCTTCGCGTTGCGAATCAACTCGGCCGCTTGCTCGAGTCCTGACACTTCAAACTTGCGCATTGGATGCAGACGAACCGGGCGCGGCTTCGCGGCTTCAAAGTCAAAAATTGCCGTGCCCTGCTGCGCGTCTTTTGTAATATCAACCAGCACCGGGCCGGGCCGCGCGGATTTCGCAATCTGAAATGCGTAGCGAATCGCCGCCGCAATGTCTTCGGTCTTGTTGATGAGGAAGTTATGTTTGGTCACCGGCAATGTGATGCCTGTAATATCCACTTCCTGAAAGGCGTCGGTGCCCAGCACCTTGCTGGAGACGTTGCCGGTGATGCAGACAATCGGAATCGAATCCAGCATGGCGGTCGCGATGCCAGTCACCAAATTCGTTGCGCCGGGCCCACTGGTGGCGATGCAAACGCCCACCTTGCCCGAGGCGCGCGAGTAGCCGTCGGCCATGTGCGCTGCGCCCTGCTCGTGCCGCACCAGCGTGTGGTGAATGGGAAATTTGCGTAGCGCGTCGTAGACCGGCAGAATCGCCCCGCCGGGATAGCCGAAGACGTCGGTAACGCCCTCGCCCACAAGCGTGGCCCAAACAATTTCCGCGCCGGTCAGACGAGTGGGAGGGTTAGTCGATGCTTGCGTGTTGGCGTCGTTTCCCATAAAATCCTCCAGTTAAACTGTATGCTTATTGCACGAATTGGGTAGCTTCGGAATGATTTCTTGCATTTTCAAATGAAACCGCTTTTGATTTCCATTAGCTGGAAATGCCACGCAATCCCACTTGCCAGTAAAACCTGCAAGTCTCATTGCTTCCCTGACCTGATCCTCAATTGCACACATTACAATCACAATTCTTTCCGGTTTATACTCCTGTATCCGGCCAGATAAGCATGGTATACCTTTCTTCCGTTTCTCTCTTCGAGGCTGCCTGACAAGGTGGTTGATTGGCTCATGAACCAAATCATCCAGATAAAATCCGCACTCCTTGAAGTAGTCCAGAAAAGTCCCTTCGTTCTTAAAGTTCTTCCCTTGTGCAGCTTCAAATGCTTTCCTCACTGCACAGAAGAGCTTGCTTAAGTTTGTTAGGTCGTAGAAAAACGTGCCGCCATGAGGCGGTGACTCACCCACGAACAGAGTCGTAATGCGATCAGGCTTGAAGTCCTTGCGAATTATCTCCAAGTCACACATAGTTTCCAAATGTTCTCGGTTATTTTGCTTTCAACCAGCCAGCTTCATCGTGCTTCGCTTCGAAAGCATCGAGCGCGGCCTCGTGTCGCAGCGTCAGGCCGATGTCGTCCAGCCCCTCGATCAGACAGAACTTACGGAACGGGTCTACATCGAAACTCGCCTTGAAGCCTCGGCCGTCTGTCACAGTCTGATCTTCCAGCGAGACAGTCAATTGATAATTCGGAATCGTCTTCGCGTTATTCATCAATTCGGCGACCTGCTCTTCGCTCAAACGAACCAGCACAATGCCATTCTTGCCTGCGTTGGAAAAGAAAATGTCTGCGAAGGTCGGCGCAATCACTACCCGGAAGCCGTAGTTATTCAGAGCCCACGCGGCGTGCTCGCGGCTCGATCCGCAGGCAAAGTTCTTGCCTGCTATCAAAATCCTCCCGCCCTTGTAACGTGGATCGTTCAGCACGAACTCCGGCACGGGCTTGCCTTCCGGGGTCTGCCGCCAGTCAAAGAAAAGAAACTCGCCGTAGCCGGTGCGCTCAATGCGCTTCAAAAACTGCTTGGGAATAATCTGGTCCGTGTCGACATTCGCGCGGTCGAGGGGTGCGGCCAGTGAAGTCAATGTGCGAAAGGGTTCCATCAGCCTTTTACCTCCGGCGAAGCCAATTCATTTACTTTCCAGCCACGAATGTCCACAAAGTGTCCAGCAATCGCGGCTGCAGCGGCCATCTCCGGCGAAACAAGGTGCGTGCGTCCGCCGCGGCCCTGACGGCCTTCAAAGTTGCGATTGCTGGTCGAAGCGCAACGCTCGCCCGGTTGAAGAATGTCGGGATTCATCGCCAGGCACATTGAGCAGCCCGGCTCGCGCCAGTCAAATCCAGCCTCGCGGAAGATGCGGTCAAGGCCCTCGGCTTCTGCCTGCGCTTTCACGGCTTGTGAGCCCGGAACCACCATCGCGCTCACGTGAGTGGAAACCTTATAGCCAGCCGCAATGCGAGCCGCGGCGCGCATATCTTCAATGCGGCCATTGGTGCAGGAGCCAATAAAGACGCGGTCAATCTCAACTTCTTCCAGCGGCGTTCCAGCCTTCAGTCCCATATATTCGAGTGCGCGTTCCAGACCCTTGCGTCCCTGCTCTGTCGGTGCTGCGGCAGGATCAGGCACAGTGGAAGTGATCGGCGCGACCATACCCGGACTGGTTCCCCAACTTACAAAAGGCACCAGCGTGGAAGCATCAATCACTAACTCGCGATCAAACTTTGCGCCTTTATCGCTGACTAACTTTTTCCACTCGCTTACTGCAACATCCCATGCTGCGCCTTGCGGGCTGAAGCGGCGGCCTTTGAGATAGCTGAATGTAACTTCATCGGGAGCGATCATGCCCGCGCGCGCACCGGCCTCGATGCTCATATTGCAGACCGTCATGCGGCCTTCCATCGAAAGTGCGCGAATCGCCGAGCCTGCGTACTCAATCACGTAGCCTGTCGCGCCGTCCGTTCCAATTTGTCCGATGATGGCGAGGATAAGGTCCTTCGACGTAACGCCACGGGCGAGCTCGCCTTCAACCGAAATGCGAAAAGTTTTAGGCTTGGATTGCGGCAGCGTCTGCGTGGCCAGCACATGCTCCACTTCGCTGGTGCCCATGCCGAAAGCCAAAGCCCCGAACGCTCCGTGAGTCGCAGTGTGTGAGTCGCCGCAGACAATCGTCATGCCCGGTTTGGTGAGTCCAAGCTCTGGCCCGATGATGTGCACCACGCCTTGACTGGGCGAGTCCACGTCATAAAGTTCAATGCCAAAGTCGGCGCAATTCTTACGCAGCGTGGCAATCTGTGTCGCCGCAATTTGATCGACGATCTTGAGCCGACCCTCAATCGTAGTAGGCACATTATGATCGACTGTTGCAATCGAGCGATCAGGCCTGCGCACCTTGCGGCCAGCCAGACGCAAACCCTCAAAGGCCTGCGGCGAGGTGACCTCATGCAGCAATTGCAAGTCGATGTAGAGCACGGTAGGCTCGCCTTGCGGCTCGACCACTACATGCTGCTCCCAGACCTTTTCGAATAATGTTTTTGGTGCGTTGTTCATGACTATCCTTCTTGCGTAGCTTTATTGGCCGCTACGATGGTGATAGGGAACGAAACAAAATACCTCTCATCCTTCAAGTGAACGCCTAGGCCGATCCGATTCTCGCTCAGATCATCGTGAATCCACTGCCGAACCCATTCAGCGTCACCGGAGTTCAAAGACGATCCGGAAAGCAGGAATTCAAAATCCTTTTCAATCTCATGTCCCGTGCTCTCGATATGCAGAAGATTGGCGCGCGTAAAGAGGCCGAGCAAATCTTCCAGCGAAAGAGCATGAACATGAGAGGGATGGAGAAGCGTTTCAAAACGGTCGTAATCCCCCAGTTTCGCGGCATCAGGAGTCGTATCAACCACCACGATGCGACCGCCCGGTCGGCAAACCCGCACCATCTCGGCCAGTACAGATTCGGGCGAGAGCAAATGATGGAAGGTGTTACGCGTCACAACAATGGAAAAACTATTGTCGGGAAAAGGCAGCGCGTTAACATCACCGCATTGCCAGGTCATGTTCGTCAGAGATAACTCATTTTGACGGTTCTGAGCGCGCTCTAGCATCGCAGGCGTCAGATCCAACCCAGTGACGTGGCCTGCCACTGCTGCAAACGCACAGGTCACGATTCCCGCGCCACAACCGATGTCGAGCACCGTGTCGCCATGAGCCACGCCAGAAGCGCGCACCATCAGATGAGCCATCTCGTCTTGGGTCTGGCGCTCGCCAAAAGTCGCAGACTGGCGCGTGAATTGATCGAGTATCCGCTCATTGTGCGTCCTCTCGTCAACCACTGCAATCGGCTTTTCCTTCGACATCTGCATAAATAACTCTCCACGAGCCCAAAAACTCTTTGCTGCGACGAAGCTGGGTGCACCACCCATGCGCCATTTTTCTGGCGCATGAATGAGAAACCACGAACCTATGCGTGAACGAGCAACGTCTTGACCGTCTCCCGCACCTTCGCGCCCATCTCTTTGGTCGAAAGCACGGTAAAGCCCTGCGTGTTTCCGCGCGCCAGGTCCGGTGTGCGGAAGCCTTGCTCCAGCACCTTGCGCACCGCAGTTTCAATCGCCGCCGCCTCGGCCTCAAGCCCGCCACTGTGGCGCAGAATCAGTGCGCCGGTCAGAATAGCGCCGAAAGGATTAGCTAGCCCCTTACCAGCGATGTCGGGCGCGGAACCATGAATCGGTTCGTACAAATTCACTTTGCCGCCGATGGTGGCTGAAGGCAGCATCCCCAACGATCCAGTGATAATGCCGGATTCATCGGAGAGAATGTCGCCAAACAAATTCTCGGTCACAACTACGTCGAAGTCGCGCGGCCGATTCATCAAGTGCATAGCCATCGCATCCACATATTGATGCTCCAGCGTTACATCAGGAAATTCAGTAGCCACTTCAATCACCGTAGCGCGCCACAGTTGCGAGACTTCCAGCACATTAGCCTTGTCCACGCTGGTCAGCTTCTTCCGACGTTTCTGGGCCAATTGAAATGCAATGCGGGCCACACGAGCTACTTCCTCGCGCGTGTAGCGCATCGTGTTCCAGGCTTCGCCTTTCTCGCGATTCCACTCACGCGGCTGGCCAAAATAAAGTCCGCCCAGCAACTCGCGGACGAAAAGAATATCCGCGCCGTCGATCACTTCAGGCCGCAAAGGGCTGTTAACCGCAAGCTCCTTGAGCGCAAAGGCTGGACGCAGATTGGCGAAGCCGCCCAGAGCCGCGCGCAATCCCAGTAGGCCAGCCTCAGGACGCTTATCCGGGGGAAGGGAATTGAACTCATTGCCGCCTACCGCGCCCAATAACACTGCATCCGAGTCCAGCGCTGCCGCAACGGTATCAGCAGGCAGCGGCGTGCCGTCGGTGACAATAGCAATGCCGCCAATGCGCTTGGCGTCAAACTCCAGCGTATGACCGCTGAGCAATGCGACTTCCTTCAGTACAGCCACAGCTTCATTCGTAACTTCGGGACCGATGCCGTCTCCAGCAGTAACCAGAATCTTCAGCTTCATGCTTTCTCTCTTTGTTTACAGTGTAGAAGGTTCTCCCGTATCTCTGCCACTCCATCGGGCCAGAGCCAACTCAATCGAGTTCGGAGACCAGTTCCCGGCGCTTTTCGCGAATTTGATCGGGCAACAGCCCGACCAGGTCCTGGTCGTAGATGCTCTTCTTGCGGTCGGCTAGTGCGACGAAGCGGTAGTAGGTCTGCTGCAGCTCTTCGCGAGTAAGCGAGAAGCCGAGCTGCTCCAGGCGATGGCGCAGCGCGGCGCGGCCAGAGTGCTTGCCCAGCACAAGATGGTTCTTTGCCACGCCCACCAGTGCCGGCGTCATAATTTCGTAGCAGAGCGGATTGGCCAGCATTCCATGCTGGTGAATGCCAGACTCGTGCGCAAAGGCGTTATCGCCCACAATAGCTTTGTTCGGCGAAGGCCGGAAGGTGATCAACTGGCCCAGCACCTGGCTGGTCGGATAAATCTGATTCAGATTGAGCCCGCTCGTCACGCCATAGCGGTCGGCGCGCACATAAAGCGCAGCGGCAATCTCTTCCAGAGCCGCATTGCCAGCCCGCTCGCCAATGCCGTTGATGGTGCACTCAACCTGCCGCGCGCCGTTCTGGATGGCGGCCAGCGAATTAGCGACAGCTAATCCAAGGTCGTCGTGGCAATGCGAGGAGAGAATAATGCCCTGGGCGTCGACAGCCGGAATGCGCTCGCGCACCTCAGCGAACATGCGGCCGTATTCCTCAGGCGTCGTATAACCCACTGTGTCGGGCATGTTGATTGTGGTCGCGCCCGCTTCAATGGCGATGCGCACCATCTCTACCAGAAAATCGCGATCCGAACGCGTTGCGTCTTCCGGCGAAAACTCCACATCGTCCACCAGCGAGCGTGCCAGGCGCACCGATTCTCCGGTCAGTTCCAAAGCTTCAGTGCGTCCAATCTTCAGTTTGTACTCCAGATGCAGGTCGCTTGAGGCAAGAAAAACATGGATACGAGAGCGGTCGGCGAACTGCAATGCGCGCGCAGCCATCTCGATGTCTTCCTTCTTGGCGCGGGCCAGCGACGCGATACGCGGCTTGTGAATGGCCTGTGTGATCGTGGCGATGGCAGCAAAATCGCCCTCCGAGGCCATTGCGAAACCAGCCTCGATAATGTCCACGCCCAGATCTTCCAGAGCGTGCGCCATGGTCAGTTTTTCCTGTGTCGTCATGCTGCATCCGGGCGATTGCTCGCCGTCGCGCAGCGTTGTGTCGAAGAAGAATACTTGATTCGAGAGCATGTTCGTATCAGCCATGAGTCCCTCAACTAATTCTTTCCAGTCTCTAGTATTGAGATGTATAAGGCAAAGTTATAATTGTTTTATAAGCGATTAGTATTTGTTATAGCGGAGGTCCCTGTGGAACTTCACCAGCTCGAAACATTTCTTGCCGTCGCCGAGGAGCGCAGCTTCTCTCGCGCGGCTCTTCGCCTGCATCGCACCCAGCCAGCGGTCAGTCAGGTCATCCGCAAGTTGGAGGCCACAGTGGGCGAAATGCTCTTTGACCGTGCCGCCCGCGACGGCTCGCTGACCGCAGCCGGTGTGCTCTTGCGCGATTACGCGCTGCGCCTGCTGGCCTTGCGCCGCGAAGCTTCCAGCGCCCTGAGTGAGTTGAATAGCCTCGAACGTGGCCGCCTGCAACTGGCGGCCAACGAATACACCTGTATGTACCTGCTGCCGGCCATCGACCGCTACCGGCGGGAGTTTCCTCACATCAACGTCGCCGTGCACCGCATGTTGGCCTCGCATATCCCAGAGGAGCTCAACCTGCGTACCTTTGAGCTGGGCATGACTTCCTTCCGTCCCGACCCGGCCCACTTCCGCACCATCGCGGTCTACAACGACAGTCTCGCCTTCATTGTCAGCCCCTCCCATCCGTTGGCCGGAGCCAGGCACGTCTCCATCAGCCAACTAGGCAAAGAGCTCTTCGTAGCCCACAACGTGGCCTCGCCGCTCAGGCGCAAAGTGATCGAAGCTTTTCAGCGTCACCGGACACCCTTGAACATGGAGATCGAGTTGCCCACTATCGAAGCCATCAAGCGCTTTGTCGCCATGGGCAACGGCGTGGCGCTGGTGCCGCACCTGACCGTGGCCAGGGAACTGGAGACTGGCGACCTCGTGCGCGTACCAGTGGACGATCTCGAAGTCAAGCGCATCTTGCGGCTGGTCTACCGGCGGCAGGCCACTCTCTCTTACGCTGCCCGTGCATTTTTACGGACAGTCAGAACCCTGGCCCAAGAGCAGGGTCCGCCTTTTTACTACCATGTGGAGCGCGCAGGCTGAATTCCGACCATTCCACAAATTTTGGGTGCCCCATGTCCCGATTTTGGGACGTGGGATACCACGAATCCTGGGTGTTCCACCCTCGCCGCGTCTTTGTTTTTGCGGCCAGGGTGGGGTAGCACATACTAAAAATAGTCGTGCAGAAACCGAGTTTTTCAGCCTTTCCGCCTCCGAGTACACCCGTTTTCCTTCCCCTGCGTCTAAAGCTCAGATAATTTCCGGACTACCGCTTCTGCCACGGACCGCTCCGGCCAGTTACAATACCGAGAGTGGGGCCCGGCTCGAACCGGAGCGCCGGAATTGAAAAAGTTCGTTGCCAGCCGGACGGTTGAGCAGTCGTGAGGTTCAGGACCGAATGAAGAAGATCGCCTTAATTGCATTTCTGCTGGCCGTGTGCGTGGCAGCAGGCCGCGCCCAGGAAAGCCGCCAGGACATCAGCATCAGCGGAACAGGGCTCTCCGAACCGTTTATCGGCTCGTCAACTGACGTTTATGTTCACTCCAGCCCCGCATATGGCGCGTTGCTCAGCTACCGATTCATGCTGACGCCCTCGAGCGCCGTTGAAGCCAATTTCGGCTCGACCTACCAGAACAAACTCACCTACTTGGCAGGCGGTAATCAGGTTCCCTATCAAGTGTTGACTCGCACCATGGAAATGTCGGCCGCATACGTTCGCACCTTTACCTTTCGTAAATGGAATCCCTTTATTGAAGCGGGACCGGCCGGTTTCATCTTCGTGCCTATCCGCAACTCCGGAACAAAATTATTCGACGTCAAACAGCAAACCGAGATCGGCGGCATCTACGGCGCCGGCGTTGCTTATGAGATCAGCCCCAGCTTCGATATCCGCGCCGAGTACCGCGGCATGGTCACCAAGGTGCCAACCTTTGGCATGGGGGGATCATCGACCCCGAACTTCACCACCAACAAGTGGTGGAATATGTACAACCCAACGATCGGCGTTGCATATCACTTCTAAGATGCTGCTCTTGTGAAATAAGAGGACGGGCTTCGGCTCGTCCTTTTTGTTGCTTGGTTGTCTGGGTGCCCCATGTCTGGATTTTCAGACATGGGATACCTCAACCCTATTTTCTAGCCGGATC
>CAYPYJ010000100.1:0-14203 GCA_964414945.1 uncultured Occallatibacter sp. | reverse complement strand
CTGTTGCGCTACGATGCACGGTGCAGGGCGTTCTAATGCCATCCTCACCCATTGTGAACTCCTGAAATTAAGGTTTCTGAAATGATGATGGCCAAAGAGCCGCGCCTACAACGAAAGATCCTTCGCGCTGTCACGACCCTGCCCTTCGTAACCGTCTGCGGTTTAGCGTTTGGAGCTACTGCAGGCATGCTCCTGGTTGCTTTGCTGTCGCCAATTGCACCGTCCTCTCGCGATTACATCTTCTATTGGGCCACGGCACAGCAGTTAGCACGTCACGCCAATCCATACGATATGGATGCCATGGCGCAAATTGAACGCTCAGCTGGGCTTCCAGCCGGATTCAGCCCAGGCTTGATGCGAAACCCCCCGTGGACTCTTCCGCTTGTATATCCTTTCAGATTCCTTAGTGCGCGAGCGGGATGGATCCTATGGTCTTTACTGCTGCTCGCGTCTCTGGCGACCTCAGTCCACCTGCTCTGGATTCTCTATGGCAGGCCCCGCAATCGCCGGTACTTGCTCGGATACTCCTTTGGGCCAGCTTTGGTCAGCCTTCTTTTTGGGCAAACTACTCTATTCTCACTGCTCGGATTAGTGCTGTTTCTGCGCCTCCACCGCGCTCAGCCCTTTCTGGCTGGAGTCGCTCTTTGGCTTTGCGCACTGAAGCCCCATCTCTTTCTGCCCTTCGGTATTGTGCTCATAGCTTGGGTACTGGTTTCAAAAAGCTATACGGTCGTGGCAGGCGCAGTGCTCGCCATGGCCGCAAGCTGGGCTGTCACTTTTCTGATCGACCCGTTGGCGTGGACCCAATACGCGCAGTTAGCGCACGCCTCTGGAATCGAGCGGGAATACATTCCCTGCCTGAGTTTCCTGTTGCGTTTCTATTTAAGTCCGCAAGCGATATGGCTGCAATACCTGCCTGCCGCTCTGGGCTGCACATGGGCACTGACCTATTTCTGGCCGCGCCGCCACACCTGGGACTGGCTAAAAAATGGCAGCCCTTTGATGCTTGTTTCCATTCTCGCGGCGCCATATTCGTGGATTTACGATCAATGTTTGGTTTTGCCAGCCCTGCTGCAAGGCGCATTTCAAGCCGAGCGCCGGAGCTTTTTGATCGCTCTAGCATTCTTGAGCGCCATGATCGAAGTCGCACTCTTTCGCAGCGTATCGCAGCCCGCCGCGATGGCTCTATGGACGTATTGGGCTGCGCCTGCGTGGCTGGTTTGGTATCTCATTGTTTCCACCTCTACGAAATATTGGGGCAATATCAGTTCAGCATGGAGAAGCAGGAGAGATTTCAACTCGAACCATTCTCTTGCGGCGTCATTTCACTCCGGAAACGATGAGCCTCCATTGGATTGAGATTCCTCGGAAAACTCGAGAATATCTCCGGATTCCGTCCGAGTCTCGCTGATCATTCCCGCTGGAAGCTCGAGAACAGAATGTGCCATCAGACAAGCCGATAATCGCCAAGGCGGCACCGCACTCACCAGCTTCTTGATGCGATTTTTGCGATCAATATAAACCAGGTCAATGGGGAATCGCATCCAGAAGGTATGCACAGACTCGCAAGGGCTAATCCACAGACCTTCACCGGGAGAGAGAGACTCTCGACCGAGCAAGCCTTTGTTGCGCTTTGCGGAGCTGTCGGCCACTTCCATGCGCGTAGCGAGCACGGTGTTGCGCGTCAGATTCAAGACCCGAAGGCGTGTGTCTTGATAGGGTTTAGGATGTGCAGAGTAAAATCTCCGCAGACCTGATGCGATCCAGTCGAACAGATTCATCCGGTTCTCTCTGTTCTTTTCACCAGCCAACCGGCGAGAACATTTTCAACTTAAGTGTTTACAAAAAATTTGGGTACCACATCAATTTCGTGTAATTTGCAAAATGGATGAGATAACACAACAGTCCGTTTCGACGGCAAACACAAGAACCGAAAATGCTCTGGCTCGATGATGCACTTCAGCAAGAAACCCGGCTGCCGGTAAAGGCAGCCGGAATCCTCATGGCTGTGCGGGAGTTGGAGCAGCGCTGGTAGTCGAGTCACCCGAAGCACCACCAAAAGTTCCACCTGAGCCTTCAATGATCAGCGGCTTTTCCTTCATGCTTTCAATCAGCTTCTCTACGGTCACGGTTGGCGTAGGAGGTGGTAAAGTATTTGCGGCAGTCTTGGCGTCCGGCGTATTCATGGGTATGCCAGAGTTAGTCGGCAAGAACTTGGTGGGATACTTCAACGCAGGCACAGCCTCGCCCGCTTGAATCGGCGCAACAATCTCCGGGGTGACGCTGACAATCAACTCTGTGTTAGTCTTTTTCCTCGACATCGATTGGAAAAACTTCCCAAGAACTGGAATGTCTCCAATGAATGGAACCTTCTGCAAGGTCTCTGTTTCGCGGTTGTCCAACAACCCACCGATAACAAATGATTGGCCGTCTCCCAACTCAACCTCGGTCTTCATCTTGCGAGTGGCAATGGCAGGCACATTAAAGCCGGAGACCTCGATAGCATTGGTAAAATCCAACGAACTGACCTCTGGCGCCACCTGGAGGCGGATCGTTCCACGCGGAGTAATCGTGGGGATAAAGTTGAGGCGAATGCCATACTCCTTGAACATAATCGATACCGAGGAGCCTGAACCGCCCGAACCGCCCTGCACCACCGGGTAGGGATATTCGCCACCTGCCAGGAAACTGGCCTCTTTGCCGTTGGTTGCCAGGAGGTTGGGCTCGGCCAAAACCTCCACCACACCTTTTACCTCTAGAGCCTGGATATCTACGCCAAAAGGAAGATTTCCCGGATGTAAAGCAAGGATGTTCAGTTCGTTTGAAAACGTGGTCGTAACGACCCCGCTCGACTCAGTAGTGTTTGGCGGAGAGAACTGTCCGGTGGTGATCCCTCCAACTGTATTCAGAGCTCCTGCACTAATGATATTCATGCCAAGCGATTTTTCTTTATCGCGATCGACGCTGGCAAAGCGCACCTTGAGCAGAATCTGCGGATCAGAAGCCGGCACTTCTACGTTGAGAAGATTGACAACTTTGCCGCCCGTAGCAGCAATCTTCACTGCGCGCGCTGAGCTATCCAAATTCTTGACGGTCCCGCGCAGAAACACGCTGCCGTTTTCGGAACTAATCTTCAGAGCTTGTCCGGGGAGCTCTGCTCTGAGTTCGCGACGAATCGTGTCCAAACTATCGTTCGAAGCAGTGGCGCTGGCGCGCACCGTCACATTGAAGAACTGACGGCCACCGTGGGTGTCCCAAACGATTAAACTGGTTTCTCCAGGAGCCTTGCCGCTTACCATGATCTCGGTCGGGCTTGTCCCATGAACCTCTGCAATCTCGCTCGCGCCGATGGCGGCACGCTTGATCGGCCACTCCGTGTCCACCAGAACAGTCTTGCCCACGATGACAGAGAGATCATTTGCGGAATCTAGAGCGGGAGCGCTGGCAGGTTGTGAAGGAGACGGCGAAGTTTGAGCCCGCAGGCCCGCACCGGCGCAAAGCATTAGAGACAATGCGCTGAAACATACGATGGAATTGCAACTCTTCGCTCTCACTTGTGTCCCTCGGGAGAAGCAAATTTTTCTTGACTCTGTTTAGAACCGTTCATCACCTCAATCGAAAAGGCTTCGGGTGCACGGCTCTTTACTGCGACAACATGTTGTGATTTTTTCGGAGCAGCATTTTTATCCGCAAAAATATTACCGGTATTGGTGCCCGCCACTGGCGAAACCTTCGTATCCAGTGGATTGCGTAGCACCAGCCGGATGGTCAGGTTGCTGGCCAGGCTTAAGCTCTCAGCATCTTCCGGAGTAACGAGCAGGTTGACGCTCTGTACCACTTTCGCTTTGCCTTCAGCGTCCTTTTGAATATCCGCGCCTGCCGACAAAACTTGAATGTTCTGCAGCAGCGTTCTCGACTCGGGGCCTTGGTCCGTGGTGGGCGGAGTGCCGGGTGGTACGCCGGAGACAAGAACATCCACGCGCATTCCGGGAGTCACAAAACCTGAGACGCCTACCACATCATCAACTTTGACGGAACAGGCTCTCATGCCAATGGGAATGGTGGCTGCCAATCCCCCGCCAGAACCAACCGCAGCCAGACGGTTTTCCAGGATCGGCTCTCCGGCATACAAGTCCGAGACAACGCCCCGGCCAATAACGGTGCCAACATCTTTCGCAGGAATGGCGCCTTTGGGCGGCGTTCCCGCAATTTGAATGGAGGTCAGGTTATCTGCGACGAGAACGGATCCAAGTTTAATGTCCGCCTTCACCGCGACTACACCCGTAGTGGCTGCCGGCCGCACTGCCGTCATCTTGTTGCCCACCAGGCGATAGACCAGGAAGGTGCATATGGCAGCAATGAAGAACGCTACAAGAAGAATCGTAAGAAGTCTTCGGTTCATTTAGAAGCCTGTTTTGAACTGGCTACCCGCCAGTTCCGCCTTTCTGTCCCTTGTGGAAACTGCACGCCAAAACAACCGGTACCGATTCTACGTCGAAAAACGCCGTGAACGCACAAGTAGCCAAACAAGTTCTAACGCGTGTTTAGTGTAGTCCTTTAACGCAACATGAAAACAGCGGGAAGAACGGCTGCTGGTACAGGAGGTATCAAAAGGGTTATGGGGCAAAGAACTGACAGCAGCGAATCGGGAAGAATTATAATGGATTTGCGAAAAGAGATAATCAGGCTTTCATGCTGGCTTCTACATGCTGAGAATGCCTGCATCGCAACCCGTACTCTAATGGAACCCGGCAGCGCGAGGGAGACAATTCATCCGTTCATGAGATCTTCCCTTACTATCACGCTATTCTCGGAGCGGCCGGATCAGAACCAGCAGCCATACACATTCTTGTTTTCGATTCTGACGCATGGCTTGGCATTCGGACTTATTTTTTGGGGAATTGCCTCCGCTCCGAAATTCAAAACTCCAACCATCGCAGAGCGATATGCTATGCGGAATTTTGAATTGCACACTCTTGAGTCTGAGATGCAGCGCGCCCTGCAGAAACCAAAAGAGACTCTCAAAGAAGCGCGGAAGGCCTCATTACGACGGGCTGTACAAGCCCCGCCTGGACCGCAAACACTGTTGCAGCCTGACATCCCAAAGCCCATTACACTCAAAGAGGTCATTCCGGTACCGACCGTTGTTCTTTGGAATGCAAGAAAACCTGAGGTAAAGTTGCTGGTTGCTCCGACACCGGAAAAGCCGCCGGTTAGTGACTTCAGGCCCTCTGTCCTGTCGCCCAACAAAGAGCTGAATCTGACGGAGATCCCGATTCCGGCTTCCATTCTGCCATCTCCGGCCCTGCCGATTTTTGCCGGAACAACTTCACCCATTGTTGTTCAGGGACCGAAGACAGAACCGCCCGCGCCGCTCACCACGGCGCAAGGAACAGCGCAGCCATCCTCCGGCTCGGTGATGTCGCTCTCCGATCAAAAAATGGCGAACGGCGCTATCCTGTTGCCGCCCGTCAATGAGTCAGACTCTTTGATTTCTCTGGGCGAGATTGGGCCTGGCCAGATTACGGACAAGAACCAAACAGGAAACGGCAACCAGACTGCCAACGCCGCTTCAGGACAAAATGGTTCCGGGTTGGGCAGTCATCTAACCTCTACTCATATCTCGCGCCCGATCGAAGGACAATTCGGCGCGGTCGTGGTGGGTTCATCGCTAGAGGCTATGTATCCTGAGGCAGCCCGACTGATGAGCGGCAGGATGTCGTACACCGTTTATCTGCACGTGGGCCTGCCCAAAAGCTGGATACTTCAGTACTCTCTTTCGCTGGTTGACGAAGCAGCCGCGGCGGGCAGCATCTCGCACATCGATGCTCCTTGGCCGTTCAGCATCGTGCGCCCCAACCTCGCGCCCGGCTCCATAGATGCCGATGCACTCATGGTCCATGGATTCGTGAACAAGGATGGCCACTTTGAAGGCTTGAAGGTCGTCTTCCCGCCGGAGTTCGCGCAGGTTCAGTTTGTCCTCAACTCACTTGCTCAGTGGCAATTCAGAGCAGCAACGCAAGATGGCAAAAATGTCAGAGTTGAAGTGCTGCTGATCATTCCAGACTTGCCGGAATAAAAACATCCCGACAAATCCAACCTGCGGAGTTGCCGGGATGCGAACTTTATTCTTCGCTCGCTCTACAGCGAGCCGTTAGGGATCAACCGCGGGGGGCGAGGTAGAGACCCGGCGATGGCCTTGAATATCGAGGCCATACTTCCCACGGCTGCTGCGCTGGGACACGCGCCACTTGCGGCGCCCTGGGTGTCAGAGTAGAAATACGTAATGGCGCCGGCGTATTGAGTGGCGGCTTTATTTGGAGTGGCTAAACCCTGTGCCGTAGCACAGGGGGTTATATTCTTTACATAACTAACATTGTTCGACGTAGGCAAAGTGCCATGCGCCGTTGATTTAAACGTAACAAAAAATGCATCCTGGTCGGAGGGGCAATTACTGTTGTTGATAATATTGACCATGTTCGTACTGTTAACAGTCAAGTTCGTCGGGTTCCAGTTTCCTACAGTTGGCGAGCCGTAGGCAAGTACGAATATCGAAGTCTGGAGGGTGCTGGCTCGCGCGGCCTGTGCCTCCTGCACCGCTTGTCCGCACCCGCCGACGCCGGATGGGTAAGTGACGGAAGTGCCAGTGATAGGAACATCGGCTGGCGGAGAAGAAGCACTCACAGAAAACGTTGATCCCATCATTTTGAGTGAAGAATCTACATTTTTGTATTGATCTGACCCGTTGACGTTGCCGTCCGTGAGGATGACCATCACATTCTGGCCTACAGCCACTGGATGAACTACTTGTTGGGCAACCAGAGCCGATTGCGCCGCAACAATCGCGCCGGCAAGGTAGGTTCCAGCGGGAGCGCCGCTCGGCGTTTTTGTGCAACCGTTGGTGATTTGCGCATTAGTGGTTTTATTGACTGTCCCGACCGCCTTGTTGATATTGGTGTAATCGGTGCTGAAAGGCACAATCTCGTAGGTCGGGTTGCTGCCGGTTGGCCCATAGCTGGTACTTAATGTCGGTGTTGAATTCGCCAATTCACTGGGGGTTCCGCCGCAGTTAATGTCATAGGCCGCCGAGCTGGCTGTCACGTTCGGAAATGCAAATAAGGCAACCGGGGCATTGGCTGGCGAGGGGAGCGAGTTTAGCAAAATGCCAATACCGTTCAGCGCACAGGCTAATTCGGACTTGCCGACACATTGGGGGTCCGCAGTGGCCTGGGCCGTGCCAGAACTAATTGTCGCAGCCATGGACGACGTGGTATCTATGATGACCGCCATGTTGAGCGGTTGGGGCTCTGAACCCGGCGAAGCATATGCCGTAGCCGTTATATGGAAAATGGGTACGCCAAACATCTTCGCGAACCATGTTTTTACATCTGCTGACTGCGTCACCACCATGGAGTTGAAACCTGAAGGGTATGCCGTGCCCGCGCCAACGCAATCCGTGCCCAACGCAGTAACAGTGGCCAAACACCGGAAGGCCGGGGTTGCCAACTGAACATTTGTCAAACTCGGACTTTCGTTCAAGCTCCCTGGTAAGGCACTACATTGAGTCACCGCCGCAGAGGCATCTGTGGAGTCGCCATAGGATACATACGTGGCTCCACACAACGCAGCGGAATTTGTCGACGCCTGAAGTTCCTGGCGGGCAATATAGGCATGACCAAGGTCCATAGAGATCCCGGAAACTCCCAAAAATGCGAGCATACTGACTGTCACTAAAACAAGAGACTGGCCTTGCTCATCTTTCAGAACTTTGCGCAGAAAAGACATCTTGAGCAATTTCATTGGATTATTCCTCGTCCTCTCACTGAGCTAATACCGATTGCTGTCTTACGATGGTGATCGTACCCAGGTTTGCTCCGAAAATTGGCATCCACGTGTAGTCATAGCTGAGCCTTAGCGTGACTTGTCCTTTCGGCCCTAAATTGCCGAGATTGCCTGAGCATGAAAATGATCCGCTGGACTGGGGGATCGTAGTCGTAGTTCCCCCGTTTCCAAGGGTCGCGGAAAACTTAACCTTAGCCAAATTAGCCGCTGACCAGCTCGGCGCCGACAAGACAGTGGCAACTGCGGTATAGGCCTTCCCGCAGAGATCAGTCCCTGTTACGCCCTCAAACTGTGACATCGACTGGTCACCGGCAAACGCGGCTTCGCCAAGCTGCTCGTAGACGATCATGCCCATGCCAATCGAAAACACGCCAGTCACCAGCAGCAGAAGAACCGGAGCAAGCAGGGCCAATTCAACCAGATTCTGTCCCTTATCGTCTGAACGAAGGCGGGCGAAGAACCGACAGCCGAGCGACCAGGCTTTGCCGCTTGTTTTGCACATTGACGCAACGCGACTATAACCATGCTGGCACGCCATGACTTGTTTATGCGGATCGTTCACTTGTTTCATCGTCATTCCTCCACCCAAGGCAGTTCACTGAATCCATCTTCATTTGTCTTGGCAATCATTATAAGCCTGTCCTTGCATTTTTTAGCCGTCATGAAATCAAAAGTAACGGCCCAACTAACCAACTCCTACACCTTGCCTCGTCGAATCTGCTCCAAGAACAGATCGAGTTCTGCCCTATTCGCTCCAGCCACCAGTGCATTCGGTCCATTATGAGCGGACGGATCATCGTCTGGAATAAACTGAAGACCGACGCCGTCGTTGCCCCATCGAACTGTCCTCGAATGCACAGAGATCGATCGGCCATTGCTTCCATCCTCGTCGTCTGCATCTTGCAGAGTCATCAAGATCACTGTGCCGGGGTACCAACGCTCCTCTGTCAAGATATACATCCCGGTCGAACTGATATCGCGGATTACGTGAGCCTTCGGTGGGGCGCCAGTCCAGTAATATGCAGCCAAACCGAACGACGGCCCTCGGGACGCTTTTCTCGGGTCTGGCGCTTTTTGAGGTTCTGGAGACCACCAGCGCTCTAACCAGCCTCTCCGTGGTTTGACGTTCTCCATCTCCTGTTCAACAATGTCCAACTCAAACGGCGGCCCGGATGGAAGGCTCTCCTCACTCGATTGATCTTCCAACTCCACAACGGCTGATCCGCCGCTCCAAAGCGGTTTTCCTCTCAATTGCACGGCACTTTGCACACCGCCTGATCCACTGCTTGAATTGGAGTATCGTTCCAGGCGATTCTGCATCTCTTCAGCCACGCAGAGAACCAACTGGTCTCCCGGCTGAGTCTGCGATGAATAGATCGAGTGGGTTGGCAGAGCTAGAACGCTGGCCGCCTGGGGACTCATGGGGGTGACGTGGAACGTAGGAAATGACTCAACGACCTCAATCACACTGCTTTCGTCGTCCAGATAAATCAGATCGAGCGGGGCGCGCATATTCGTCTCGGGAATTCCTCTGAACGGCTCCATCCAGAGGCCCTCGCCAGACTTGAGCGCCAGCTTTCCCAGCAGGTCTCTGAGGTCTGCGACCGAAAGATCGGCAGAAGCAACCTCCAGGCCGAGAAAGCATTCGCGAGTCTGGTTGTACGCGCAAAGCCTCTGTGATTCCATCGCCCCTCCGGCCTCCAGTCTGAACCAACAACCATGTGCTACCCCTGTTACCCCGTTGTCAATTCAATCTCGTCACACTGGAAACACGCATGAAAAGCCTTTTCTCCGTGATCGCCGGGCCGGAAACGAGTCAGGCTTCGCCATGCACAGAGCAGATAACCGCACCAACCTGACAACTACTAAATACGCACGCCAACAACCCCGCTGCCTGGGCGGGATAAATTGGTATTTATCACCAGAACTGCTTTGCCCCGGCCTGCGAGATGATCGAGTGAGCCAGCGAATCCCACGCGGAGTTTCCGCGCCGCCGGCCCCTCGAAAAAACAAGAGTTACTTGATCCGTGTGCGGCGGCGCTGAATCAAGACAATCAGAATGACGACAACCAGCACACCGGCAACAACCCGGATAATCAGTTCAGTGCTCATATCGAGTCCTCTTTCTTGCAACAGGATGATTGATGCGCTCCTCAAGTTTGAGCGGAACACGTGCAAGTTTGCGCTTCTCGACATATAAAGCCCCGGTCCGCAAGTCGCGAACCGGGCAGCCAAGCACGCGCCGTCTCACTGCGCCGCCAGAAAAACAATCTCCAACTACTTGATCCGTGTGCGGCGGCGCTGGATTAAAACAACCAAAATCACAACAACCAGCACACCGGCAACAATCCGAATGATCATAGTACTGTCCATGTCGATTCCTCCTTCCCTCAGTGATTAAGACCTCTGAATGACTCCATGATAGAAAGAAAAGCTGGAGCCAAAACGACCACAAAAAGCGAGGGAAAGATGAACAATACAAGCGGAAATGTCAACTTGATTGTGGTCTTTGCCGCTGCTTCTTCCACCGCCTGAACTCGCTGGGTTCTCAGCGTATCGGAATGAACGCGCAACGTCTTGGCGATGCTAGTTCCAAACTGCTCGGCCTGTATAAGCATGGAAACAAGATTGCGCACCGCATCTACATCGGTGCGTTCCGACATATGCTTCCACGCATCGCCGCGAGGACGTCCGGCGCGCTGTTCCAGCACGACAATGTAAAGTTCATCGCAGAGCTCCGGTTGCGCATTTTTCAACTCCTCTGCCGTGCGGGCGGTTGCCTGATCCAGACTTAACCCCGCCTCGATGCAGATGACCAGCAGATCAAGCACATCTGGCAGCCCGCGCCTAAGTTTACTTTGCCGGGTTGTAATCCTTCTCCCCAACCAGAAATCCGGCACCAGGAAACCCAGCGCCACAGTGAGAAGAAAAATAAAAGGACCTGTGTAATTGATTACAAATGCCCATGCCAGGATGCTGAGCAAGACAGGAACCAAAACTTTTGTGCCATAGAAGATTTTGACCGCAGATTCATCGCGAAAGCCAGCCCGCTGAAGGCGCTGTAGAACAATCGAGACCTCGGCCTGACTTTTGGGCAGCACGTTCTCGAAGTGCTCGATTACGCCGCCGATTGAAAGTCCGGTCTGCTGAATTGCAGTCAACAGCGATTTCTGCTTGGGTTGCGGATTAATCGCGTCAGAGATACGCTGGAGCATTTCTTCGCGATAGAACAGTAGCAGCCCACCGCTTACGATCAACACGAACACGCCAATAAAAGCAAAAATCGGAATCAGCATAGGTCACCCTCAAACGTCCATGTTGACAATCTTGCGAATAATCAAGCCACCAACAACCAGCAGACCCACAGCCGTCCACAGCAGCTTGATACCTTGTGGAGTCTTCCATAAAACGCTCATCATTTCTGGATTGACAAAATACATGGCAATCCCCAGAAATATCGGAAGGCACGTGAGCACCCATCCTGTCATGCGGCCTTGGGCAGTATGAACCCCGACCTGCCTCTTGAGGCGAAACCGCTCACGGATAACATGTGATGTCTTATCAAGAACCTCGGCGAGGTTGCCTCCGCTCTCCTTCTGGATCATGATTGCGGTGGCAACAATGCGAAGATCCTGAAGAGGAACACGGTTAATCAGATTGTCCAGAGCGGTCTTCATTTCGAGGCCGTAGTTCTGCTCCTCGAAACACGCTTTGAATTCGCAGCCAATAGGATCGGCGCACTCTCGCGCCACTGATCCCATTGCGGCAACCAAGCTGTGTCCGGCGCGGATTGCACTCACCATCAGGTCCAGCGATTCCGGCAACCCTTCTTGAAACTTGTCGAGACGCTTGCTGCGCTTATGGCGCGCCCAAAGATAAGGCATGGCTCCAAAGAACAGCCCGACACCCAAAGCGATAAGAATCGAGTCGGAGCGCCAGTACACAAATACAAATGGGACTAAAAAAAGAAGCGCGCTGCCG
This sequence comes from uncultured Occallatibacter sp., assembly GCA_964414945.1. Lineage (GTDB taxonomy): Bacteria > Acidobacteriota > Terriglobia > Terriglobales > Acidobacteriaceae > Telmatobacter. Next base: position 2,380 of record CAYPYJ010000100.1, on the reverse strand, counting down.
GTCAGCAGGACTCCAGCCGTCCATTTGAGATCTGCCTGATAGAGCAGAGTCTGCACGCGCGGCGTTAATTCAAATTGAAGCAGCTTGCGATTTAGCCAGGGAATGCTGCTGTGCAGTTCGTTTTTGCGAAGATCTAGAATCGGACCGCGATCTTCCGGGGCTTCGGTGGCTAGAGCGGAATCAAGCGTAGCATGAACCTGCTTGGCCTCCTGGGAAGCCCCGGTCCCGCTGGCGACCGCCACCAGTGCAACGACCGCGAATACACCCAGAAAAACCAATACAGCAATTAGGCCCATGTCTACTCCTCCTTACTTCCGCTTAGTTAACCTGCGTCTCGCGCTCGAATAGAACCGGTGGCAGAACGATACCCGAAACACGGAGCCGATCGAGAAACCGGGGACGAATACGGGTTGGCTTGAATGTGCCGATCACCTTGCCATCAGGTCCAATTCCCTTCTTTTCGAAGGTGAAAATTTCCTGCATGCTGATAATCCCTTCTTCCATGCCCGTGATCTCGGCGACGCTGGTCACTTTGCGCGTGCCATCACTCATCCTAGTGGCCTGCACAATGATAGTAATAGCCGCGGCGATTTGTTGACGAACGGATTTTTCTGGCAGATTCATGCCCATCGCAACCATCGATTCGAGTCTGGCGATCGCGTCGCGGGGAGTATTGGAGTGAATCGTGGTCATCGAGCCTTCATGGCCGGTATTCATGGCCTGAAGCATATCGAATGCTTCCTCACCGCGGATCTCACCCATGATGATGCGGTCGGGGCGCATACGCAGACAGTTGATAAGAAGCTGACGCTGCTTGATCGCTCCTGTGCCTTCGATATTGGGAGGGCGGGTTTCCAGCCGCACAATGTTTTCCTGTGCCAGGCGAAGTTCGGCGGCGTCTTCAATGGTGACAATGCGTTCGTTGCGCGGAATGTACTGCGACAGAATATTCAGAAAGGTTGTCTTGCCGGTGCCGGTACCGCCGGAGATGAGAATGCTGATGCGGGCTTTCACCGCGGAAGAAAGCACCTCCATCATTTCCGGGGAAACACTCTTCAACTGAACCAGCTGATTGGCGGCCAGAGGGCCGGTTCCAAAGCGGCGGATGGACAGCGAAGGCCCGTCCAGCGCCAGTGGAGGAATGATGGCATTCACGCGGGAGCCGTCGGGCAACCGGGCATCCACCATCGGCGAGGACTCATCCACTCTGCGGCCCACCCTGGAAACGATGCGGTCAATGATCTGCAGCAGATGGCGGTCGTCGCGAAACGTCGTATCCACCCGCTGGAGCAAACCGCCCTTTTCAATGAAAACGTGATCTTTGTCATTGACCAGGATGTCAGAGATTTTATTGTCTCTGAGCAAAGGTTCCAGCGGACCGAGACCAAAGACTTCATCGAGCAGATCGGCCTGTATCTTTTCCTGCTCTTCAAAGTTCAGCGGCACTCTCTGGTCGGCGATAATTTCCTTGACGATGCCGGAGACCGCTGAACGCGCTTGACTGGAGTTGACTCGCGACAGCTTTTCCAAATCGAGCTTGGAAATCAGAGTCCGATGTATCTCCGCTTTATACTTTTCCAGATTCAGAAGTTCCACATTCAACCTTCCATTGGGCAACTGGGTTCAACTGCGGTACCATCATACCCTCTTGCCACCAAAAAAACGGAAAAATGCCAGTGCGTTCTTCATCCTGCCAAATTGAATACTACGTTCACCGTCGTCTCAACTTCTACCGGCTCGCCATCGAGCAGATAGGGCCTGAAACGCCAGGTCTTCACGGCATCCAGCGCGGACTGCCGCAACATAGTTGGTCCGCTCACAACGCGGGAATTCTCAATCATCCCGGTCTTGGAGATAGTTGCTTGAATCACCACCGTGCCCGAAACGCGGGCTGTTCTGGCAATGGGAGGATAAACCGGCGCGGTCCTCTGAACCAGCAAGCCAACCGCGATTCCGGCCGAGATGTTCACCTTCTGGGGTGCCGCAACCTTCACCTTGGGCCCAGACTGCCCGCCGAAAACGTTGCTGCCAGATCCCATGTCCATACCCTGTGCGCCAAATCCCGCAGTGGGCGCCGCATCTTTTCCGGCCAGCATTTTAAGATCGCTCGGAATCCGAGAAGGAGCATTCAACTGATGGCTCATCTTATCCGACTGCGCACGAAGCGCGGCGTTATCCTGATCCGGAGTTTCGTTCGACGCAACTTCCGTGCTGGTATTAGTAGTCGTCGTCTGTCCTGAAGCAGGCATCGATGCCGATGGTTTGGGCATAGACATCGAAGTTGTTGTTCCCTGGCTCGAAACTGCCTGATTGGTCGCGGGCGTCTTGTGTCCGAACTTGAGATACCCCACCGAACCGGCGGCAAGCAGCACAACAGCGC
>CAYPYJ010000099.1:0-14459 GCA_964414945.1 uncultured Occallatibacter sp. | reverse complement strand
CCTCAGATCACTCATATTTCAATTGTGCACCGGATGTGGATAATTATCTGCAAGCACCTGCGGTGGGGCCAACCACCTGCGGTGGGGCCAACCACCTGCGGTGGGGCCAATCGCTCGCTATTCGCTCGCAAGGGCTTCTGAGCTATCCCAGGTATCAAAGGCGAGATCTGTGCTTCCGGCCCTCGCCCGTGAAAAGCGCGAGCCAGTCCTCTGGAAGGGCGATGATTTTGGGCATACGGGTTTACGGGCGGCGGTATGATGAGCATCGAATTCATTTTCTTCTACGCTTCATAGAAGAGCCTGCTAACGACGATGATCCCATCAAGGGCTGTAAATTCAGGTCGCTGAGTGCATTGGGCTGTTGGCGTAAATCCAGAAACCCGCGAAAGCTGATCAGCGTAGCCTTGGCGACTTTCGGTTACCAATCCCGTAAGGGAGCACATCGCGTTATGTTCCTGGTCTGCGCAGAAGCCCCTTCTCAAGAGCTTTCGACAATACCTCTTGGCTATGAGCCATTTTTGCCAAACGTGCTTCGATCTTGCTTGCTTCGCGTTCTATCGCGGCGCGAACAGAATCATCATCGAGAGCGCACTTGTTACCCATCAAAGTGGGCAGAATTTGAGAAATTGTGGCGAGGTTCAGCCCAGACGAAAGCAGGAACTGAATCGATTTCACCCACTCCACGGACTCCGCGCCATAGTTGCGGTATCCGTTTTCTCTTCGCTCACTGTGAAGCATCCCCAGCTTCTCGTAATGCCGCAGTGCACGGGTGCTGACAGCGGTCTGGATTGAAAGTTCTCCGATAAGCATGCTCAAGCATCCCTTGACCTTGACACACGTGTCAAGGTTTAGCCTTGAGTTAGAGGAGAACAAGCGATGGAAAGCAGTAAGATTCGTGTGGGGATCATTGGAGTTGGTGGCTGGGCAAAGTACGGACATATTCCAGCTTTGAAATCGCTGGAAAAGTATGAGGTCATTGCCGTGTCAAGTCGAAAAAAGGCGACGGCAGAAGAAACCGCCAAGCTGTTTCAGATCAAGCACGCCTTTGGCGATGAACAATCACTCATCAATCATCCTGATGTAGACCTTGTGGTGATAACAGCACCTGCTCCGGAGCATGCTCGCTTGGTGAAGCAGGCCATAGCAGTCGGCAAAGATGTGTACAGCGAATGGCCACTGACTACGAGTACAGCAGCATCAGAAGAGCTGCTTTCGTTGGCCGAGAAGAGGGGCGTGAGGCATATCGTTGGCCTGCAGCGCCGCATGGGACCGAGCGCGCGCTATACCCGCGATTTGATCAAGCAGGGTTATGTTGGCAACATCCGCCGCGTACACATGACCGTCAGTACAGACGCTTTTGTTCCGGAGATGCCCGGAAGGTACCGTTGGGCCTTCGACGCCGCAAACTTTTCAAATGTCCTTTCCATTTACGCGGCGCACTTTGGGGACATGCTGTTTTGCTCCGTCGGCTTCCCAAAGAAACTAACTTCGGTCATCGAGACTCAGTTTCCGTTCTTTACTGTTTTGGAGACTGGAGAACAGGTCCCGAGTACCAATCCAAATGAGGCGATAGTAATTGGTACGCTAGAAAACGGGGGGGTATTCTCGATGCAGGTAGAAGGAGCACAAAAACACCGTACTGGCCTGCAGATCGAAATTTCAGGAATGAAAGGCGTTCTCCGCATCACCAACCCGCTTGCATTCCAGAACAAGGAAGATAACGCAATTGAGGGCATGAACTGCGACGCGCAGAACTTCTCACCTCTTCCCGTCCCCGACGAGTACAAAACGATTGCTCACTCCGGTCTTGACGCTAGTGCACAGGATCTGGCTTACCAATATGCTGCATTCGCCAGCGACAAAGTCAACGGGACGTCAGAAGCCAGCACCTTTAGAGATGCTGTGCGGCAGCACCATCTAATTGATCAGATCTACAAGACGTCAGAAGGCTTCTTCGGATAGATCCTGAAAAACGCCGATGTCGCCAGAATAGATTCTGGATTTACGCGAAATTCCCTTCCGCTCGGCGAGTGCGCGATGTTGCTTCGAACGATGACACAGGCCGCGAGTTAGCCGCAGCTCACGCCGCGATGGCGAGTTGGCAAGTTGGCTGGATTTTCTGGATGATTTACGCGAAATCGCCTTAGCATTCATGGAACAAACCTTCACGATCAAACCCGCCCAGACAGCGCGGCCTTCGATCCGATACTCTAGTAGCGTTAGAACCTCAGAGGAGGCCGTATGACCATCATCCGGCAGGAAGATTTTGTTGCTAGCGTTGCGGGCGCGTTGCAGTACATCAGCTACTACCATCCGGTGGATTACATCGTGAGCCTTGCCAAGGCTTATGAGCGCGAGGAGTCTGCTGCGGCGAAGGATGCTATTGCGCAGATCCTTATCAATAGCCGGATGTGCGCCGAGGGGCACAGGCCTATTTGCCAGGACACGGGGATAGTGACGGCTTTCCTAAAGGTCGGACTGGATGTGCATTTTGAGGCGGGTCCTGGCGAGGAGCGTAAGGATATACAGACTCTCGTCGATGAGGGCGTGCGGCGCGCGTATCTGGACCCGGACAACAAGCTGCGGATGTCGATATTGGCTGACCCGGCGGGCAAGCGGACCAACACCAAAGACAATACGCCGGCCTGCGTGACGGTGGAGCTGGTGCAGGGCTCGACGGTGGATGTGACGGTGGCGGCCAAGGGCGGCGGGTCGGAGGCCAAGGCCAAGTTCATCATGCTGAATCCTTCGGACTCGATTGTCGATTGGGTGCTGAAGACGGTGCCGACGATGGGCGCGGGGTGGTGTCCGCCGGGAATGCTGGGCATTGGCATTGGCGGCACGGCGGAGAAAGCTATGCTGCTGGCCAAGCAGTCACTGATGGATCCGATCAACATACAGGAGTTGAAGGCGCGGGGGGCGAAGACGCGGGCCGAGGAACTGCGGCTGGAGATCTACGACAAGGTGAACCGGTTGGGGATTGGCGCGCAGGGGCTTGGGGGCTTGACGACGGTGTTGGACGTGAAGGTGGTGGATTATCCGACGCACGCCGCTAACTTGCCGGTGGCGATGATTCCTAACTGCGCGGCAACGCGGCACGCGCACTTTGTGCTGGATGGGAGCGGACCGGTGTATCTCGATCCGCCTGATCTGGATAAGTGGCCGAAGCTGAGTTATGACGTATCGGCGGCACGGCGGGTGAATCTGGATACAGTGACGCGCGAAGAGGCGGCGACGTGGAAGCCGGGCGAAGTGCTGTTACTTACTGGGAAGTTATTGACGGGCCGCGACGCAGCGCATGAAAGACTCACTGCCATGCTGGACCGCGGCGAGAAGCTGCCGGTGGATTTCCACGGTCGGTTTATCTATTACGTTGGGCCGGTGGACCCGGTGCGCGAAGAAGTGATGGGGCCAGCGGGTCCGACGACGGCGACGCGCATGGATAAGTACACGCGGCAGATGCTGGCCGAGACGGGATTGCTGGGAATGGTAGGCAAGGCCGAGCGCGGTCCGAGCGCGATAGATGCGATCAAAGAGTTCGGCGCGGTGTATCTGATGGCTGTGGGCGGCGCGGCGTATCTAGTGTCGAAGGCGATCTACGGTGCGCGGGTGCTGGCATTTGCCGACCTGGGGATGGAAGCTATCTACGAGTTTGATGTGCGCGATATGCCTGTGACGGTAGCCGTGGACTCGAAGGGAACGAGCGTTCACCAGACCGGGCCGGAGGAGTGGCAGCGGAGGATCGCCGGGATTCCGATACTGCAGTAGATAATTGATCTGGCAATGAAGGTGTTGAGGTTTCCCACCCATGCGCCAGAGAAAAGGCGCATGGATGGGGCACCCGGCCACCTGCGGTGGGGCCAAACGCTCGCTAATCGCTCGCAAGGGCAGTAATACTATCCCACCCAGACTTAGGCGATCAGTGAAAAATTTTCAGAGTCGATTGAAGCGCGCGAGACTTTGACGAGCCAGATCGGCGATGGCCCGGGCGAGAGGGACAGAGGCGTTGAGCGACTCGGGGCGCTCCAGGCGAAGATTCAGTTTGGCGGCAACTTCGCGGAAGAAAATGTCCACATCGTAGAGAATTTCGACGTGATCGCAGAGGAAGCCGATGGGCTGAAGGAGAAGCGCCTTCGCACCCGAGGCGGCAATGGATTCGAGAGTCTCCTCGACGGTGGGCGTGAGCCACGGCCCGCCGCTTGCTCCTTGACTTTGAAAAGCAAAGAACCACAACGGAATCTCGGGAACGTAGTCGGCCACCAGCTCCGCGGTGCGCCGGGCCTCGTCGGCATATGGGTCGGCGGGCTGGGCGGGTTGGGTTTCGGAGGCTTGGACGGTTCGAGTGGGAACGCTGTGGGCGGTGAAGAGAACCGGAACGGGCGAGCCGGTTTCGGCGGTGAGATTGCTCCATGCGGGGAGCAGGCGTTCGGCAAAGGCGGCGATCAGCTGCGGATGTTGCGCCCAGCTTTCAGTGAAGTTGATGCGCAGACCGGCGGACTCAGCTTCGACAGCGCGGCGATAGAGGCCAACACTAGTGCGCGAATTCTGCGGCGCAAGGCAGATGACGGCGGCTTCTTGAATGCCATCGGCGCGCATCTGGCGGACAACTTCGGCAATATAAGGATGCCAGTTGCGCATCGCAACATAGACCGGGATACGCTCGCCATCGGCGGCTAACTCTGCTTCGACAAGTCGGCCTTGTTCTTGAGTGATCTCAGTGAGCGGGCTGTGGCCGATCATTGCATAGCGGCGCTGAATTTCTTCGATAACTTCTTGCGGCAGCGGGCGACCGCCGGTCACGTTGCTGAGGTATGCGGGAATCTGCTCGACGGTCTCGGGTGTGCCGTGAGCGAGCAGGAGGACGGCTTGTTTAGGCATGCGGGGCCTCCAGTCGGAACTCGCGCACCATGCGGACAACAGCCTGGACGTTTTCAACCGGCGTCGTCGGAACGATGCCGTGGCCGAGATTGAAGATGTGGCCGGGGCGACCGTTTGCTGCGCGCAGAATTTCATGGACGCGCTGTTCCAGAACATCGAGCGGCGCAAAGAGCGTGATGGGGTCGAGGTTGCCCTGCACAGCGTGACCGTGGCCGACCGCGCGCCAGCCTTCGTCGAGTGGCTGCCGCCAGTCGAGGCCGATAACATCCGCACCGGTGGCGGCCATCTGCGTGAGCAGGCCCGCTGTCTCGACGCCGAAGTAAATCACCGGCACGCCCATCTGCTGTACGGAATGGACGAGGCGCTGAGAGGCTTCAAAGGCGTAGTCGCGATAGTCGGCGAGGCAGAGTGAACCGACCCAACTGTCGAAGATTTGGATGACGTCGGCACCGGCCTCGACTTGTTGGCGGCAATACTCCGTCAGCACCAATACGATCTTGTCCAACAGGCTGCGCCACGCAGCGGGGTCCGCGTACATCATTTGCTTGGTGTGAATGTAATTCTTCGATCCGCCGCCTTCGATCATGTAACTGGCAAGCGTGAAGGGTGCGCCGCAGAAACCAATGACGCCGAGCCGATTTTTGAAATGCGTGGCGACTTTTTCGATGGCGCGGGCGACGTAAATCAATTCGGCGGTGCGGTCAGTGCGCAGGGCGCGTACGTCGTCGGCAGTGCGAACGGGGTGGTGGACGACCGGCCCCTCGCCTGCCTGGAATTCAAAGTCGAGACCCATCGGTTCCAGCGGCAATAGCAGATCGGCAAAGATGATGGCCGCGTCGACGCCGAGTTTTTCTGCGGCGGTGATGGTGACTTCGGCGGCAATCTCTGGCTGTTTGCAAATCTCCACAAGCGTGTGGTGCTTGCGGACGTCGCGGTACTCCTGCATATATCGACCAGCCTGGCGGAGAAACCAGACCGGCGTGCGGTCAACGGGCTGGCGCAGGCAAGCTCGGAGGAAGTGGCAGCCGTCGAGGCTGGCATCGGGGAAGGATTGATCAGTTGAATTCATGCTGAGATGATTCTAGCGGTCCGTTTGCGACTGAGGTTTGCCGGCCGCCAAATGTGAGCAAATTTTTGCTGGATAAAAAAAGGCCCCCGTCATTAACGGGGGCCAAGTTGCCTTGGTTCTCTCTTCGTGTGAGAGCTTGATTGGCGGCCTGCGACGCGGGCGCCGCTGGCTCGGGGGGGAGCCTCTGGGGGGGTGCGGTTAGGGCCGCTCCGCGCCTGTCGAGAAAGCAACGCTCTGGGGAGACGCAGCTTCCTTGGCCGCCAAACTGTTTTCCATCAACCGAATGCGGACACTGCTTGACTTTGCAAGCTTTGCATCCTCATCGTCCGAGGCCGGGGCATTACCCAGAGCCAGGGAGTGCAAACGGTAGACGGGAATCTGATGTTGCGTGACTAGATAGCGCTTGACCGTATCGGCCATGCGCGCTGAGCTTTGAATTCCGGCCGTGCTGGCCAGAGGTGAATGACCTTCGATTTCCAGGATGTAGCCCTGGTGTCCGGCAAGGTTCGCGGCAAAGGTGTCCAATTGCTTGCGTGCCGTGGCCGATAGGACTGATTGGCCACCGCTGAACTTAACTTCAAGCTCGCTCGCCTGCCGATACTGATCGAGGCCAGTGACGGTCGAGTTCAACTCATCCACATGACCGCTTGCACGGAGAGCCGCTTCATGCGCCCTTTGCGCCTGAGTTCCGGCGGCGTTGGCTGTTTGGTTTGCCGCATCGGCGGCAGATTGGGCACGGCGAATGCCGGCCTGCGCTCTACCGTCCACATCCTGAATATCGCGTCCGTTTTTTGCGTTGACTTCATCCAATTCATTCAACTGACCCTTGAGGGGGTCCACCCGATTATTGACCCACTTTTTCCGCGCCAGAGGATTAACACGCCCCCAGAAGCCTTCTCTCGGAGTTTTTGCGGCGGACTGGGCAATGGGGGAGGACTGATCATCCGTCGCCACTGGATCCGACACAGGCTGTGTGTCTTGGGCGTACGTGGGAACAGCGATCGCAGATGCCAGCACAAGAAGGGCGAGCTGGCTTGGGAAAGGAAAGAAGAAGCGAGATGATGCAGCGATTATCACCGGGTGTACATCCTCCTGAGTCCTCTCCGCCAAGGTAGCGCGGGGGGAGCGGTGGTGTCTGCTCGCCTATGCATAGGGCAATGGGCGTGCCAAAGTTGGCTCGTCGCGAAAAAAATAATTATTTGCTTTGGATTCTGATATTTATTGCAGATTATTTATTTGAGTTGGCGCAGACTGGAAGTCAGCGGTCATGAACCGGCTATGTAAATTTTGCCGAACAGGGTAGATTCTACCCGGTAAACAATGCGTACCTACTTGGTTTCGACGTGAAGAATGCGAATTTCCGGGTATGCGCCATCCCAGTCCGGCTTCACAGAATCGAAGATAAGCCGGAACTCTTTCTCGTCGCCGGACTTGAGCGGAGCAGCCGAGACCGATTCCAGATCGACTGATGGCTCGCGAACGCGGATGAGTTTGAGCGGAAGGGTTTGATTCTGTGTCACCTCGCGGGAGAAATCGCGGAAAAGCACCTGCACGGTGACGGCAGAAACAGTGCGAGTTCCATTGTTGGCGATAAAACCATCCAGATAGGTGACCTTTCCACCGGCAAGGTTGGCGGATTCGCTCATGGCAAGGCGGCTCACAGAAAGGCTTGCCGCATAGGGGTCCAACGGCGCCGTAAGCGAAGTAACTGTAAGAGTGCGACGGTTTGCGTCTCTCAGAAGGACGATTGCCACGGCAGCAATCAATAAAACGGCGACGGCAGCCATAATCAAGGGCATCCGGTTGCGTTCTTCATTGGCTGCGGAGGGGATGACTTCGTGCGGATCGCTCACGAGCGAAATTTTACACCCGTTTGCGGAGAAAATCCCTATTTCCAAGGAACGGATAAACAATGTACAATTGCGCCGCATCCAACAAAAGAGAAATCACTTCTTGGAAGTGGTGGCCAGGAGGAGAAAATGCCGGACGACAGTTCCCAAGATCAACCGCCAGTCTACACATTTCAGGGCAGTACACCTGCCGAAGTGCCCTTGGAAATTGCCCGCATCCACCACCAGGAAGCCAAGCAACTGCTGAATTCCGCACAGGATTCATTGGCTGCGGGCCGTCAGGAAGAGGCCAATCTATTGATGCATCTGGCAGCCTCCCGCAAGCAGACGGCAGATGAGTTCGAGAAGGTTGCACGAGGCGAGGCCTCGGATCCGATTGTGACCGAGATACTGGATTGGCAAGAGGACATCGCCGTAAACTATGTTCCTTATCAGTCAACCTACGTAGCGCCTGACGACGGACCTCCCGTGGAAGTGCCTAAGAAACCCAAGACTCCGACCGATATATTTCTTGGTTTTTTGGCCTGGGTGGGAGGCTGGTTCGCGTAATCGCCGAAGGATAACCGGCGAACTTATAGTCAGCTAACTCAATTACATCCATTACCGAAGGAACCCTCTACCCCCACTAATCTGTGCAAAACCGCGAATGCTTTTCTGCCCTTGACCGATAGGGAGAACAGCGACGCGCTTTTAGTGCGATTTTTTGTCGTTCTCGCGCATCATTTCATCTGATCTGGGGTCTATGAAATTAGGCGTGAGAAACGGCCCGATCCAAAAGAGCGAACCTTGCCGCAAGGCATATGAAAGGCAGGCCCATGATGCAGCTCACACCCCTTACAGCATCTCCATCCGTGCCCGTACACACTGGCGACGAAGCGCACTCCGCGCAAACGACCGAGGACACGGCCTATCAGGCCATGACGGTTGTTGCTATTCTGCTGGTTCTGGGAAGTATTTGGGTATTCTGAGGGCCTACGAAAGCGCTCCGGCGCGTGCGGCGTGGATGATGGCCACGGCATGCAAACTCATGGTCACCAAGATGGCTGCAATGAAGATCGGCACAGCGAGTGGAGAGAGATTGCCCTCGCCCTGGCGGACGGCGTCGAGAATCGACCACTGAATCCAGACAAAGAGACAAATCAATTCCAGCTTGATCCAGGCGACCATCTGATGAGTCAGCGTCTCCATGCGCGCGCGGCATTCTGGTGACAGATTTGCGGCCTTGCGAATGCGGGTGGGCAGAAGCGAGATCAGCGTGATGAAAAGATAGAGCGCGGTGGCAATCGCTGGAAGAAACCAGAGTGTCGAGGGCGGACCCCAGGCATTGGCGTTGCCGACAGCGTCAAAATGCGTGGGAACCCGGGCAGGCAGCGACACCGGCCCGTTGAACGCCTGCCAGGTGATTCCGAAGATGCTCGCCAGTCCGGCAAGGCAGATAATTTCCAGTCCTTTGCGCATAGAGTTTTCCTCTAATGAATGTATCGAAACGATGCATTTTCCACATGATGACTAAAGAAACCTGAAATAGGCGAAAAAAGCCTAAAGTAAAAATGTCTCGAAATAAGACAGTCGCCCGCCAAAAACAGCTTCTTATCGCAATTCTGTATCGAAACGATACAGATAGAGCTACAAAGCCCATACGAGCGAATAGCGAGTGATTGGCCCCACAGCATGTGGCGAAGGTGGTCAGCCGAAGCGGGCGCGCTTGACGGATTGGCGGAAGTCTTCGCCGGTCATATCCACGCGGACGCACATCTCGGCAAGGCGAGACCTCATTCGGTCGCCGATGCGGTCGCCGAGGGTGTCTTCGCTTTTGGCAGGCTTGTTGCCTTTTTCATCGACTCTGAAGCCCGCGCCGGCTGGCAGATCCTGGTAGTTGGTGGTGATGATAGTGGTCTGCTTATCGTTGTACCGAGTGTTGAGAATCAGAGCGACGGTGTCCCAGACCCACTCATTGGGCTTTTGCGCGCCCAGATCGTCCAGCACCAGCACTTCGGCGGCAAAAACCGGCTTCAGCAACTCCAGTTCGGTGGTTTGCACCTGCGAGTTGTAGCTGTTCTGAATGCTTTTCAGCAGTTCACGGTAGTCGCAAAAGAGGCCTTTGACGCCGCGCTCCTGCACCAGCCGCCGCAGAACTCCCACAGCCAGATGGGTTTTGCCCACGCCGATGGAACCGGTAAAGAGCAGTCCCTTACCGGCAGTGTCGACCGGATAAGCCTCGACAAACTTGCGGGCGGTCATATGCGCGCGGCCCAGCGAGGCATCGGCGCCGCGAAAGGCGGTTTCGTAGCCGTCCAGCGTGTAGTGGCGGTAGCGTTCCGGAATGTGGGCAGCGGCTAGACGGCGCTCCTCGCGCTGCATCTCCTGGCATTCGCAGGCGCGCGAGACCCACTGGCCAGCTTCGTTGACCACCCGCACCAGCCCAACTCCGTCGCAGATTTCACATGCACTCATCTCTCCAAGCGTAACGTACGGGCCGGCTCAAGCCGTCAGTGCATAGCCCGTACCCGGATGTGGAAAAAGGCCGTGGCCTTCGCGCGGCTAGATTGCCTACAATTCATTGGACAGTGGTTTGCTCATCCTGTTGATAACGGCTGGACCTGCAAGAACGACCCAGGAGATGCTTCGTGAATCGAATGACTTTGCGCGTTGCTTTTGTTTTGCTTGCCGCTTGCGGCCTGCTTCACCCTTCTGTGCTTACAGCACAAAATACCCCCGCGCCCACCGCGCAAGCGCAGGCGGTTAAAGCCGAAGCCGCTCCGCTCTCCGAGTGGCAGAAGCAGTACAACGCACGCTTGCTCTCGGATTTTGGCTGGCTGGCAAAGTTCAAGGAGGCTGATTTGGCTTTGGCTGCCCCCGCTACCGGTGAAAACCGTGTTGTTTTTATGGGCGACTCGATCACTGAGGGCTGGCATTTCGACGCTCCGGAGGGAGGCTTTCCCGGCAAGCCGTACATCAATCGCGGCATTAGCGGGCAGACGACACCGCAGATGCTGGTGCGCTTTCGCCAGGACGTAATCGCGCTTGACCCAAAGGTGGTGGTGATTCTGGCCGGAATCAACGACGTTGCGGGCAACACCGGTCCGATGACGCTGGAGCAGACCGAGGACAATCTAGCTTCAATGGCCGAGTTGGCCGCCGCTCACCACATTCGAGTGGTGCTCTGCTCGGTTCTTCCGGCGTTCGATTTTCCCTGGCATCCGGGACTAATGCCAGCGCTTAAAGTGCTGGCTCTGAATGTCTGGCTCAAGGCCTACGCGGCGGAACATGGCCATGTATATGTGGATTACCACACGGCAATGAAAGACAGTCGCGACGGATTGCCCGCCACGTTGAGCCACGACGGGGTACATCCGCTCCCGGCTGGTTACGTGGTGATGGCTCCACTGGTGGAGGCGGGGATTGAGAAGGCGCTGAAGCAGTGAATTGCTAATCCGGGCAAATCGCCCTACAATGGAAGAGAACAATTGCAGGAAAGGTCTGTCTAAAGCGATGCCCAAGGAAAAGATTCATCCCAATTACGCCGCGGTGCAAGTGAAATGCGCCTGCGGGAGCAGTTTTGAGACCCGTTCGACCCACAAGGGCGACATTCACGTGGAAATCTGCTCGGTTTGCCACCCCTTCTTTACCGGCAAACAGCGCCTGGTGGACACCGCGGGCCGCGTGGAGCGCTTCCGCCGCAAGTATGCCAAGAGCGACAGTGCAGTGGCGGCAGCCGCAACCAAGTAAGCACGGCAACCGGCTTGAAAGATTGGGCCTCCGCTAAGGCGGGGGCCTCGCTGTGTTGGTACGCGCATCTTTCCTGATTTGCCTTATTATTGGCGGTCTGTTTGATGGGGTGCGAGCCGTCCGAAACTGAATGGGAGTATTCACCATGCCGCACGCAAAGCGATCGATTCAGGTTGCGACGACGATCGACGGTTTTCCCTTGATCTGGAATCTGCACCGCGAGCAGCAGTTGACGACCGCCGAAGGCTGGGTAGGCGTAGCCATCCATGTCAAGGTTGCGGAGGGCGTGCGCCGGGAGCTTCATCTGGAATACCCAGCGGTGCAGACGCAAAAGATCAGCTACGCGCGCGCCGATTTCTTCCAGCAGAACATCTCACCGACCAAAGTGGCGGCACACATCCGGCGGGCGATGGAAGCGGGATATGACCCAGGCTCGCGGGGCAAGCCGTTTGTTTACGAAGTGGATGAGCTGCCCGGCTGAGGTGAAGAGGTTTTTTATGGCAGGCAAGGGCTTTACCGTAAAAAAGGATTGGGACAACCCCAAAGAGCACTCCATGCCTGCCGAGGCGCGGGTGCCGGCGGAGATGCGCATTGGGCCGGTGGTTGTGGCTCCAGCCACTGTGCTGGCTCCGATGGCGGGGGTTACGGACACGGTCTTTCGCCGCTTTATTCGCCACGCCAGTCTATTCTCTACGGGTTGCGCCAACACTGATGTGCTTTCCCAGGTCTCAGAATCGAGACCTGGGGCACCCATTGATTCGTCTATCGACGCCGTCATCACCAACGCTCAATCCGGCTGCGGACTACTGATGACGGAGTTCACATCCGCCGACGGACTGGCGCGGATGCGGGAGACCAAGCGCCAGCGCTATCTAACGTTTTACGATGACGAACACCCCATCGGTGCGCAACTGTTTGGGGCCAATCCTGAGACGTTGGCTGAAGCTGCACGGATTGTCGAAGAGACTGGCTTTGATTTGGTGGATCTGAATCTGGGTTGCCCTGCCAAGCGAGTCGTTGGCTCGAACGGCGGCTCGGGTTTGCTGCGCGACTTGCCGCGGATTCAAGAGATTTTCAAGTCCGTGCGCAAGGCAGTCACGATTCCTTTCACGGTGAAATTTCGCCTCGGCTGGAACGACGCCGACATTATTTGCCTGGAGCTGGCACACATGGCAGAGGGAGAGGGGCTGAACGCCGTGGCGCTGCACGCTCGCACTCGTGAACAGGGCTATAGCGGGCAGGCGCGTTGGGAGTGGATCGCCAGAGTGAAGCAGGTGGTCACGATTCCGGTCATCGGCAACGGCGACATCCGCACTCCTGAGGCAGCGGCGGCGATGGTGGCTGAGACCGGCTGCGACGGCGTGATGATTGGCCGCGCCGCGCCTGCCAACCCGTGGATATTTCGCCAGATTGCGCAGTACACAGCCACTGGCAGCTACGAGCTACCCACGGTAGAAGACCGCTACCACATGATTCGGGCTTATTTTCAAATGCTGCTGGACGAGGTGGAAGCGACCAAGGATCTGCCGCGTTCCGCACAACTGGGCGAGACGGCAGGCAGAATGAAGCAGTTTGCCACCTGGTTTACGCACGGCGTGGCGGGCGGGGCAAAGCTCAGAAAATCTATCTATCAATCGCGAACCGGGGCCCAGGTACTCGATCAGGTGGACGAATTTTTCACTGCCCAGCTTGCAGCGGGTGGAGAGATAGATTCTTCGCCTGAAGACTTTGGGTTGGCTGAGTTCCCTGAAGGTATGCCGGTTTGCGATTGATGCGCAAACCATTGTTCGAATTGCCTTGTCTTTATAGAAAGAAATAGACAAATGACAACATCGCAACCAGACAAACTACAAAGAAGAGCAAAACCCATTTAAGTTCGTTGCGGGAATGCTCTTTTACAGGGACACGGTCGGGGGGCGCATTCACCCGTGCCATTTCGATGCCGATGTTGTCATGACCTCCGGCAGAAAGAGCCAGATAGAGCAGATTGCGGGCCACGTCATCCACATCGGAACTCTCCACGGCTTTCTCGAGTTCTGGTTCCGAGACGCATCCCCAGAGGCCGTCAGAACAAAGCAGCAATGTGTCGCCGACGCCGATCGGGTGTTGTTCGATTTCGATCTCCACATCCGATCTAACGCCGAGGCTGCGGGTCAGCACTGAGGTGTCAGGATGATTGTGAACTTCTTCCGGAGCAATGAGGCCAAGTTTGAGCATTGACTGCACGGCCGAGTGATCGGTGGTGAGGCTATGCAAGCGTCCGGCACGAAACAGGTAGGCGCGGCAGTCGCCGAGATGGCCGATCCAGGCGTGAGTTACGTCCGCGTCTTCTTGCAGCAGAGCCACAATCACGGCAGTGCCCAGGCGCGCGCTCGGGAACTCCGGCATATTGGTGACCGCCAGGATGCTCTCATTTGCGTGTGCGCAGGCCTCGCGAAGGGCATCTTCAGCCGGGTAGTCGTTTGGCAGGGCCGCCAGATAATCGTAGAAATGCTCCACGGCCAACCGTGATGCAACTTCACTTCCGGTGTATCCGCCGCTGCCGTCGGCTACGATCAGCAGTTCGCCCAAGGCGATACGGGCATGGAGAACGGAATCCTGGTTTTCTGGGCGAAGGTTGCCTTGATCACATTCTTCGGCAAAAGCAATGACGGGCTGTCCAGCGATGGGTAATTCGTACATGCCTGCACCTCACTCAACATAGAGGACAGAACCTACCCTCACGGGTTTTGAGCAACCTGCAATTGATCAAAAACTGCATTGGGCCGCTGGGCAAGAATCATACACCGGATTGAAATGGGCCGGGAAGAAAAATGCTCAGTATTACAAAAGAGCGGTAGGCGAGGCGGGCATCGAACCCACAACCCGCAGTTTAAAAGCCGAGTCAAACATTTATTACACTATATCACCTCCCTATATAACATTATTATTCA
>CAYPYJ010000098.1:0-14647 GCA_964414945.1 uncultured Occallatibacter sp. | reverse complement strand
CCACCATCTCCAATGCCAATCAGTTGATCTCTGAAATCAACGCCGGCAAAGGCGCACTCGGCAAGGTTGTCAAAGACCCCGCCTTTGCCAAAAAACTCGACGACACCGTCACCCGCCTCGACTCCATCCTCAAAGGCATCGACGAAGGCAAGGGCACGATGGGCCAGCTCATTCAGAACCGCTCCCTCTACGACCACGCCGACCAGACCATGGACCAAACCCAGCAATTGGTCAAGAGCATCCGCGACGACCCCAAAAAATACCTGGTCATCCGTTTGAAGCTCTTTTGAGTGCGTTCCCGCGTATCGAGCTCTGGCCGTAAAGTGTTACTTTTCGGTTACCTACAGCCACGCTCACAAATATTTTCGATTTGACTGGTAATTCCGTGCTATGCTCTATTCAATCGTAGAATTCGATCTGAAGTTCTTGCCTGTTCTGGTTACCACCTACTCGCAAACTTCCACATTGCGTTCGGCGGTAAATCAGTAATGAGGAGCAACACAAATGGAAACAGGCACAGTCAAGTGGTTTAATGATGCCAAGGGTTTTGGATTTTTGAGCCGCGAAAACGGCGAGGATGTCTTCGTTCATCACACCGCAATCCAGTCGAACGGATTCCGTTCACTGCAAGAGGGCCAGCGTGTCCAGTTCAACGTGACCAAGGGTCCCAAGGGCTGGCAGGCAGAGAACGTTCAGGTTGTCTAAGGGTTACCCCCCTTCCAATCAATTCTGATTCAAAAAGAAAGGGACGGCAAACTGCCGTCCCTTTCTTGCGTCTGATGATTTTTCCCAGGCTGATCAGGCTCCAAGCACCGCATGAATCTCGCCGGCTCATCCCTAATCCCTAGTCCCTGTTTTTAAGCCGCCGGTTTCAGGCTCTTTACGCTAACCTGCGGAACCGCCGGGTGCAGATTCTCTAGCAGCGTGACGTGCGTGCCCAGATATTGCAGTACATCGTTAATCGAATCTTCAAAACGCCCGCCGGTTTTGTGGGTGGCCTTGACGCCTTTGGCGACTAATTGGCAGACTTCAAAGCGGTTCATTCCCTGCGCAAGAGCGCGGTGTATTTTTTCGGAACGCATGACTTTACTCCGGTCAACAGGTGGATGTAGCGTGCGGTGCGGAGCTCGTCAGGAGCGGTAGGGCGGCAGAAGCCGAGCAGGCTTTTTAAACTCAGAATTTGGCTTCAATGGTTCAGCTCTGTTTTGATTGTACCCCGGAAACAGTCTCAACGCCGCAATTCACGCTGCCCCGCCGCTTTTCACGACGCGCAAAGCCTGTTATTCTAAAGGTCACGTCCACCCGATTTCCGGGAAACCCTGAAGAGATTGCAGCGAAAGAGGTTATAAGTGGCAGATACTACCAAGATTGAAGACAAGCAGGAACGAAAGAAGATTAAGCGAGCCGCCCGCAAAGCAGCCGCCCCCAAGGCACCACGTACTGGCGCGCGCGGCGAAAAGAAGAAGAAGGTCAAAAAGCTGGCGCGCGGCGTCTCCAAGCGGTAACTTTCCGCTGCGGATGAACCGGCCGTCAGGCTCGCAATCTTTGGCATACCCCCCTCGCCCCAAGAATAAAAAAGCGGCGGGGGGGGCTACCAAAACCATAAGTCTCTGACTCTTGCATCAACACGCCAACTTGCTAACCCGCCCACACGAGAAGCAGTGGCGAACTTGTAACCATTTCACTTTTCCTGGTTCGATTGATTCTGTTTCCCTGGGAGTATCGTCCTGCTCAGCCAACTTGTAGCCCGAAAGTCCATCGATAAGCTGATCAGCGACTCCATCGAGCCTGAGTACGCGCTAAAAAAGTCTCTGGGACCTTGGTCGCTGACCGCGCTTGGCATTGGCGCAGTTATCGGCTCGGGCATCTTCACGGTCATCGGCACTGCCATGGCCGGCCAAAAGTTCGATGTACCGAATCTCCGCGATACCCCACTGCTCCACTATTTGATGCACCATACAGCCATGGCTGGACGGCCCGGCGCGGGCCCAGCTCTTGCGCTTTCGCTCGTGCTGGTCGCCGTCGTCTGCGCTTTCACCGGCCTTTGCTACGCTGAACTAGCCTCGATGATTCCCATCGCTGGCTCGGCCTATACCTACACCTACGCCACGCTCGGCGAGCTCGTCGCCTGGGTCATCGGCTGGGATCTGATCCTCGAATACGCCTTCAGCAACATGAGCGTCGGAGTCGGCTTTGCCGCCCATATTGTCGATCTACTCGACTGGTTCGGCTTCCATCCGCCTGCCCGATGGATCTCGCCCGCATATCTGCCCACCGGCCTGCAAGACTTCGCGGGGAACACTATTTACGGCTCCGGCTGGCACTTTGGCTTCAACCTGCCCGCCTTCCTCGTCGTCATGCTCCTCACCGTGATCTTGGTCCGTGGCATCCACGAGTCGGCCCGCGCCAACAATATTATGGTGCTGGTCAAAATCGCCGCCATCCTGGTTTTTGTTTTCGCCAGTGCCAGCTTTATCAAGCCCCACTACTGGCATCCGTTCATGCCCAACGGCTGGACCGGCGTTCTCACCGGCGGCTCCATCATCTTTTTCACCTACATCGGCTTCGACTCGGTCTCCACCGCCGCCGAAGAGTGCAAAAACCCGCAGCGCGATCTGCCTATTGGTATCCTCGCCACACTCGTGGCCTGCACCCTTCTCTACGGCGCGGTCGCTCTCGCGCTCAGCGGCATCGTGCCCTGGCAATCGGTCATGGGCGACGCCGCTCCGGTCGTCAACGCCCTCAAAAAGCTCTCCCTACTACCCTCCGGTGGCAGCTTGCACTGGGTCCGCCTCTTTGTCCTCGTCGGCGCGCTCATGGGCATGGTCTCTTCCATTCTGGTCTTCCAGCTTGGCCAGGCCCGTGTCTGGTTCGCCATGTCCCGCGACGGCCTGCTGCCCACCATCTTCGGCCACATTCATCCCCGCTTCCGCACTCCCGACGTAGCCACATGGGTCGCGGGATTCGCGGTCGGCATTCCGGCAGGCGTACTGGACATCGGCACCGTATCGAACCTATCCAACATCGGCACGCTCTTCGCCTTCGTACTGGTCGCCGTAGCCGTGCTCATTCTGCGTTATCGCGAACCGGATCGCCCCCGCAGCTTCCGCACTCCGCTCGGCCCGGTCTTCCCCGTCCTCAGCATCATCTTTTGCATCGTACTGATGATGGGCTTGGAAATCATGACCTGGATGGCCTTCTTCGCATGGCTCATCATCGGCCTGCTCATCTACTTCCTCTACAGCCGCCACCGCTCCGAGTTCGCCGGACTACGGTAGAAGCAGCCCTCTACGAGAAGTGTCCTGAGACGGTCCTGATACACCCAAATTGTGGACATTTCCCATATTGGGACTCAGGCCAACCGCTATTTAGATATAAAAAAACTTGTAGATATATTTACAGGTGTTTAGTTTTGTGTGTAGTATTCTGATTATTCAAGGGTGAAAGCCAATGTCCAATATGCTAAACGCTCCTCTCGTCTACACCATTGGAGTCCTGCGTTTCCCTCCTATTCCCAAAATTGAGGAGTTTAAGAGCGCTTTCTTGGGTGCATTTCGCAAAACGTATCCCCAACCTGACGAAATCGCCATGAATTTTGTCCGAGCAAACATCGCTGTCGGCCCAGATGCAAAATCACAGATCGATAGTCATGAAATGAAAATGTTTCAGTTTGCCTCGCCCGACAGGGGATGGGCATTGATTCTGAGCGAAAGTCTTTTTGGCCTGCACACCTCAAAATATGTCGATCACGACGATTTTGTCCAAAGATTCAGAGAAGGGCTGCAAATGTTCTTGGGAATTCAAGACTTGAGTCTGGAGTGGATTGAGGCCATCGGATTCAGGTATGTCGATCTCGTTAAGCCACTCGCGGGAGAACCATTGCAAGGCTACCTTCGCAATTGGGTTCTTCCGCCGCTGCCAGAGGTTGCTGGTAAATTGGACATCGTCCAAGGGATGTATATTGCCCAGTACAAAACGCCATACGGCGACCTTCGATTTCAATCCCTACGCAATCCTCCGATGTCACTTCCGCTGGACCTCAACACCCCGTTTGTCCAGAAAAACGACTGGGTGCCCGAAATGCCTACAGGAGATTTTGCCTTGATGGATATAGACCACGGTTGTCACTTTAACCCGCTGAAAAAGATCAATGTCGAAATGATTTGTTCTAACCTTCTTGAGTTGCGCTCTTCATCAAGGGAACTTTTCGATCAGGCAGGAACTCCACACGCTATGAATGTCTGGAAAGGAGAAGGTTCGTTATGACTTCCACTATAGGAAACAATCGTCAGAAGCCTGCTGCGGTCGGGAACGCTCTTCTTATCGCTGTAATAGCGACTCCATTTTTTTGTCCGCCCCAGTACTTGCCCGATTTCGCAGAAATTGCCGCATATCGCATTCCCCCTATCACCAGTTTCGCATCGCCGACCGAATACCTCCGCGTCGTATCTCCTGCAACAGCACAGGAGATGATCGCCAACCTACGTAATGGTGGTATGCCCGTTTCCGCGATTGCTGAGGCGATGTGCGTTGAAAGAAAAACGATATACGCGTGGTTGAGCGGTGGCGAGGTCCGCAAGCCTAACCTGCAACGCATCGATCAGGTCCACGCCCTTCTGACTGGAGTTTCCGGCGTTGATGCGCGGGGCCTGTATCGTTTTTGGAATACAAAATTGGACGGCGACAAAACACTTCGTGATCTAATGACGGCTGACAACATCAACGATTTGGCGGTGCGATCAGCCCTCGATAATCTACATCTTGCTGCCGTGCGTGCCATGACGAGCGAGAGAAAGATGTCGCGACAGGGACCAACAAACGCAGTTCTTGACGAAATCCCCGAAGCTGGGGTCAACGGATAAGGACCCTGGATGCAGGGGGAAGACCAATCAGACTTCGGGGAGACCGAAGCACGACTGATACTCGACGCCGGCTGGCGGCAAGGTAGCATCTTCCGCCCGCCGGAGGATTTTGTGCCCGTACGGTTTGAGCACGGCCGCGAGGTACTTGTTGTATGCACACAGTCCTGCACAGTCGTATCACCCAGCATCATCGCGAATCCTCTTATCGAATATCTCGTTGCAGAACCAGTTGAAAAATACCATCCGAGGTCGAATGAAGCGAAGGGAAAGAATTCGCGCTGCTTTCACTTACCCGTATCCGGTATGCCAAATGCTGAAGCATTGAGTTGCGATATCAACAGAAGATTTTTCACGGATCGCAGAGGGTGCATCAGGCACGTCCCGGAAAACGGCCTAACACCATCGGAAGAAGGAGTTAGGAATCTCGCTGGATGGATCGCGCGTTATTACACCCGTATCGCCTTGCCCGATGAACTCGTTGCACGTGCCAAAGTCAAGAATGGGCTATTCGATATCATTCAAAGAGCATTGCGTACCAAAATTCCAAGTGGCGAGGAGTTATCATCTGCCGTCGAAAAGATTGGCGTTGACTGGTCCTCGAATTCCGACTTACAGGGCGGCTTATACCAGGTCCATATTCTATTTCTCTGCACGGACGCAGATGCTGACGATCAACTTGGTTCCTTGTTGAACGACCCACTGAGTCTATTCACCCAGCACGACGGACATGACGGCATCAAGCTTGTGTATGACACCAAAAACCGACGCACAGCATTCATTTCTGATTTCGACGGATACAAACGGCTGACAGAGTGGGATTACCTTAGCAATTTGGGTGATGTTGCTGAGTCTGAGAATTGAGGCGGAGAGCTGTGACCGAAATCAAAGAATTCGTCCGCCGCCTCCCCAAGGCCGAGCTGCACCTGCACCTCGAAGGCGCCGTCCTGCCTTCCACGCTCGTCGAACTCAGCGCCCGACACGACGCCCATCCGCTCACTCTCGCCGAAGCCGAAGCACTCTATCGCTTCACAGACTTCACCGGCTTTCTTGACGCCTTCAAGGCTGTCACCGCCCAGCTCATCACTCCCCAAGACTACGAGCTCGCCGCATGGCGCATGATCGAGCATCTCGCCGAGCAGGGCATCGTTCACGCTGAGGTTTACATCTCCGTCGGCGTAATCTACCACTGGCGCAGCGCCGACGCTGCCGCCTTCGAGCCCATTTTCGCCGCCTTAGAACGCGCCCGCGAACGCGGCCAGCGCGAGCTGGGCCTCTCGCTTTACTGGATCTTCGACGCCGTCCGCCACTTCTCCATCGAAGAGGCCGAGCGCGTCTTCCTCAAGGCAATTGAACTCCGCCCTACGTACCCATCTATCATCGGAATCGGATTAGGCGGCGACGAGCGACGCTGCGGCTCTGCGGCATTCCTTGCCCTCTACCAGCAAGCAGCGCGCGCCGGGTTGCGACTCACCAACCACGCCGGAGAAACCACCGGCCCTGAAGCGATTCGCGAAGCTCTCGCCATCGGCTCCGAGCGCATCGGCCACGCTCTCTCCGCTGAAAAAGACTTCTACTTGCTCCAGGAACTCAAAGACCGCGCCATTCCGCTGGAGCTGAATCTCACATCCAACGTCCGCACCGGCGTCTGCCCGTCCATCGCCGCTCACCCGCTGCGCAAGCTCTTCGACGCCGGCCTGCTCGTCTCTCTCAACTCCGACGACCCCGCCTTCTTCGGCTCTGATCTGGTCAACGAGTTCCTCCTCGCCCACACCGAGCAGAAATTCACGCGCGACGAACTCCGCCAACTCGCCGCCAACTCCATCCGCTCCAGCTTCCTTCCCGAGTTGGAGAAAACCGAGTGGCTCTTCCGCATCAACGCGGCCAAATAATTCAGCGGCCCCATCCAAGAGCATCTGTGTTCGCTGCGCTCCTCAAACCCGGCCAAGCTGCGGTATCATGGTCAATCAGGAGAAAGTAGCCCATGTCCACCGAACCCGAAGCCCAAACCGCCGCCGAAGAAACGGCTTCCGATGAAAAATGCGAATCCAGCACCCTCAAAGTAATCGGCTGGCTCTCGGTGGGAATCACAGTGGCCGTGCTCGGCGTCTTCGTGGGCCGCGAACTCCGCAAGCGCTACAAGTTCAACCATCGCACCCCTTACGATTTCTACTCCGAGGCAGGCAAACGCCAATCCGGCGAATTCGGCCTCGGTGTTTAGCTCCGCAGCACGATTGCGCATTCCGCGCTATAAATATGATTACTCTTGTCACGCAGAACGGTGACGCTCGTCACAGCAAGAATTATTTGCACGAGCATAGCTTTCTGCCAAGCCTTTTTCCGCTGCTTGGTCCCCGCTGCAGTGCACAGCCTCAAAGGCCCCGGTAGTACGTAGAAATGGCTGCTTGGAACACTTGTCCCCAGATGTTTCTCTCAATACTTCCCTGACGCCATTCTCCGGCTGCCCATCGCAAGCACCTTGCGAGGGCGGATAATGCCCTCGCATTTTATATGCACTCCCAGCCGCCTGCCTAAAGGTGGGCGCGCTCATGTGTCGTTCAGAAAGAGGTTGTCATGAGCAAAGAAGTAGCTGTCAAAAAAATGTTGCAAGCCTGCGAAAAAGATCCCGCGCTCTTCGCAAAGCTGGTTGCCGCGCCAAAAGAGGTCGCGGATAAATTCGGCGTTGCTCTCGAACCCGAAGAAGTTGACCAGTTGCTGAAAGTGCAAAAGCTCAGAGCTCTGGTGGATGAGTTCAAACTGGGGCGGGTAACCGGCTCTCCCATTGGTTATCCCATCGATGTGGCGTGGAAAAACATCATTTTCAACCACATCAAGTTTTACCGTCCCATCTTCTATCCCATCTTTTACCCAATCTTCTACCCCATCTTTTATCCGATCTATAACCCGGTCTACCAGCAAGCTGGCGAGGCTCAGTCTTTCTATCGTCGGCGGCCTATCGGCTATCCGGCGCATAGCCTGTTCCCTCAGGCGGGCGTCAAGAGCTAGGTTGAAAAACAGCGCACTCCAACTGCAACGCCAGCCAGCGGTCGTATCTTCACCGCCGGCTGACGTTGCACCCGTACACCGCCTCGCCAAAGGAAAAATATGGCCAACGTCCTGCTGACCACACGCTGCAACCTGAAGTGCCCCTACTGCTTCGCCCAGGAAAAGTTAGGCGACGGCCAAAAGCTGACCATCTCCCTCAGCGATATCGAAAAGGTGATCGGCTTTCTCAAGCGCTCAAACCACCCCTATTTCCGCGCCATGGGCGGTGAGCCTACGCTGCATCCTGACTTTACCCGCATCATGCAGATGGCGCTCGAAAACGATATGCACTTCGATCTGCTCAGCAACGCCACCTGGCCCGATCACTTCAATGAAATCTTCCAGCGCGTCTCTCCGCGCCGCATGGATTTCCTCCTCAACATCGATCACCCCTCGCGCTATGCCTTCCAAACCTGGGAGAGGATCGAGCGCAATCTCGCCGCCATCTCCGAGCCGGGAAACGTCACACTCAGCTTCAATATCTTTGAAAGAGTTCCCGACTACGAATACCTCATTGAACTCACCCGCAAATACTCCATCAACAAAATGCGCATGAGTCTTTCTCTGCCCGTTGTCGGAGCCAACAACGCCTGCCTCACGCTTGAAGATCACAAAACCATGGCGCCTGCCGTAATAGAAATCGTGCGCCGTGCCGAAGATGTCGGTGTGCAAGTCCGTATGGACAACGCCATCCCCCTCTGCATGTTTAACAACGAGCAGGCAGGCGAACTGCTCCTCAAAGGCGTCATCGATCTCCAGCGCAATCTCCGCTGCGGCCCGGTCATCGACATCGGCCCCGACCTCAGAGTCTGGTGCTGCTTCTGTCTCTCCAGCATGTGGAATCGCCACCTCGACGAATTCCAAAATCTCGAGGAGATCTACACCTTCTATCGCAGCGCCATGGGCCTCTATCAATCCCGCCTCTACCCGTTGGCTGAGTGTGAATCCTGCCATCATCGCGAGTTGTGGAACTGCCAGGGCGGCTGCCTTGCCTATACTGTCGCAAAGCATGGTGAGCTCTCGCCCCAGCAGTGCGTCCAGCAGCCGGACTCCGACGGATGGAAGCCCAGAGCGCTTCTGGACTGGTCGCCCGATGTGCGCATCCGCCGCTACGATATGCCCAAAGCCTCCTGCGAAATCTTCAACAAGCTCTCTGGCATGGAGGTGGACGCCTCGTTCCAGCCGCTCCTCGACGCCCTAAACGGCCAGCACTCCGCGTCAGAGATCGTAGATCGCTACATCGGCTCTCTCCACAACGCCAAAATCAATAGCGATTTAGAGGCGATAACGCAAACCGTCATGCGTCAAAGCGCCAACGAACTCCTCTTAGGCATGTTGCACCAAGGCTTTCTCGTCGAACGCGAAAACTAACTACAACGTGACCTCAGGAATCTCTGATCGAGTCGGCGTCTTGAAAGGACAGGTTCGAGTTGATTTTGTGTCGAGGCATGACTTTAGCCTCTGGGGGAATGTTAGCGGACAACCTGCATCAGTCCACTCAATCCGGGTACTCAATCCTCCGGGCATTACGCAGAAGGTGGAATCGGCAGGTGCCCCGTTCATCGCAGTTCTATCGCAATGAGCGGGTGGGTAGCGTAGTTCCGTGGGTAAGAAATAAGGGTACGCCAGCTCTCCTATTCGGGTCTTTGAAACCACAATCTGTTACCGCCCACAAATAATTACAACTGAATTTTCACCGGCCAGGTCTTCCAGATATCCGCGCAATAATCACGAATCGATCGGTCGGACGAGAACTTACCAATCCGCGCCACGTTCAGAATCGACGTCCGCGTCCACGCATCCTGATCTTTGTATGCCGCGCTGACACGGTCCTGGCAATCGATATACGACTGGTAATCGGCCAGCAGCATATACTCGTCGCGATCCAGCAGCGAGTTAATCAGCGGCTCGAAGAGCGTCCTGTCGCCGCGCGATAATTCGCCGCTGGAGAGTGAGACCAGAACCTCATGCAATATCGGGTTCGACTCGAAGATCGCGCGCGGGTTGTAGCCATCTTTCTTGCTTTGCTCCACCTCCGGCGTAGTCAGCCCAAAGAGGAAGAAGTTCTCCTCGCCCACCTCCTCGCGAATCTCGACGTTTGCTCCGTCCAGCGTGCCAATCGTCACCGCGCCGTTCATCGCAAACTTCATGTTGCCGGTTCCTGAAGCTTCTTTGCCGGCCAGCGAAATCTGTTCGCTCAAATCCGCTGCCGGATAAACTCTCTGCCCTAGCTTCACGCTGTAATCGGGCAGAAAAACCACCTTAAGCCGTCCATGCACCAGCGGGTCGGAGTTGATGGCCTCGCCCACTGAATGGATCAGTTTGATAATCAGCTTGGCCATGCGATAGCCCGGAGCCGCCTTGCCGCCGAAGATAAATGTCCTCGGCACCATCTCCATATCCGGGTCGTGCTGGATGCGTTTATAGAGCGTGAGAATGTGCAGAATCTGCAAGTGCTGCCGCTTGTACTCATGCAACCGCTTCACCAGTACGTCGAAGATCGATTCCGGATCGGCGGAGATGCCTAACTGGTCGTGAATGTAAGCCGACAAATTCAGCTTGTTTTGCCGCTTGATGGCTCTCCACTCCTCGGCAAACTCCGCGTCGTCCACCATCGGCTCCAGCTTGCGCAGCTTCTCCAAATCGCGCGCCCAGCCCACGCCGAGCCGCGCGTTTAACAGCTTCGCGAGGCGCGGATTGCTCAACACCATCCACCGGCGCGGTGTCACGCCGTTGGTTTTGTTGGAAAATTTCTCCGGTGTCAGTGCATAGAAGTCGCTCAGTACATGCGTTTTCAGCAGTTCGGTATGCAACGCCGCAACGCCGTTGATTGCATGACTGCCCAGCGCCGCCAAGTGCGCCATGCGCACAAACTTCTCGCCATCTTCATTGATCAACGAAAGCCGCTGTGCGCATCCCTCATCGCTGGGAAATTTTTTGCGCACAACCTCCAGATGCCGCCGGTTGATGTCTTCGATAATCTCCAGATGCCGGGGCAGCAGCGCGCCAAAGAGGTTCCGTGGCCACTGTTCCAGTGCCTCCGGAAGCAGTGTGTGATTGGTATACGACATCGCGTTCTGTGTCACATGCCAGGCCGCGTCCCACTCCATCTCGTGCTCATCGATCAGCAGGCGCATCAACTCGGCCACCGCAATCGACGGATGCGTATCGTTCATCTGGATGGCGAAACTGCGATGCAACTCCGCCATCGGACGGCCCTCGTGCTTTTGAATTTTTAGAATGTGCTGCAAACTGCACGAAACGAAAAAGAACTGCTGCGCTAGCCGCAACTGCTTGCCCTGCACCCCTTCATCATTGGGATAAAGTATCTTGGAAATATTCTCGCTTGATACTTTGTCCGCCACCGCGCCGATAAAATCCCCCTGATTGAATGTCCCAAAGTCGAAGCTCTCCACCGCCTGCGCCGCCCACAGTCTCATCGTGTTTGCCGTGTTGGTCCGGTAGCCCAGAATCGGCGTGTCGTGCGGGACTCCGCGCACCACCCGTTGCGGAATCCACTCCACTTGCACCCGCCCCTTGGCGTCGGTGCGCCGTTCGGTGCGCCCGCCCAGCTTCACTTCAAATGCATCTTCAGGCCGCTCGAGAGCCCAGGGATTGCCCAGCCGCAGCCATTTGTCGGTCGATTCCACCTGCCAGCCGTCGCGTATCTGCTGGTCAAAGATTCCATACTCATAGCGAATGCCGTAGCCGATAGCTGGTATATCCAGCGTGGCCAGCGAATCCATGAAGCAGGCGGCCAACCGCCCCAGGCCGCCATTGCCCAGTCCCGGTTCCTCTTCCTGCTCAATCAGCACGCTCAGGTCGATCCCCAACTGCTTCATCGCCTGCTCAGCCTCATCGTAGATGCCCAGGTTGATCAGGTTGTTGGCAAGGTGAGGTCCGGTCAAAAACTCCGCTGAAAGATAGCAAACCAGCCGCACATCTTGAGCCTGGTAGTTTTTCACCGTTTGTATCCACCGCTCCACCAACCGGTCGCGAACCGTGTGCGCCAGCGCCATGTAAAGGTCGTTCACCGTCGCCCGCTCGGTCGACCGCCCCTGCACAAACAGCAAATTGTCCAAAAACGACTGCGCCAGCGCCTCAACGCCCAGCGCGGTTCTCTGACCCTTGTTCGGTCCACTCTGTTGCGGCAATACTACGGTCGGTATCTCGGTCATCAAATTCCTTGTCTCCGTGATAGACGGAGATATCCCATCAAAATTGGGAGTATCTCCTCAACATAAGTCGCGTCGCCAACTTGCGTGATGAAAAATCCGCTAAGGTTCTGTGGCAATCTTTAGATCGGTTCCATTTGAAAACCACAATGCCGTTTTGGAGCCTGCAAAACCAGCCTTAGGGTCCACTACGATAAGCTGATTCGGGGGGATTTTGATGCGATTTCGTATGGGCGCGTTGGCGGCTCTTGCGCTTGGTCTGGCAATGCTTCCACGGCCCGTCTCAGCCCAGGAAACCGCCTTCAATCCGGCTTTACCGCTGGTTCATGTCGACCACGGTGCAAACTCAGCCGCGGCTGAACATCAGCATTATCTTGTGCTTGTCTCGCTTGACGGCTTTCGCTGGGACTATGCTGTCCGCGACAAAGCGCAGAATCTGCTGGCCCTCGGCAAGCAAGGCGTATGGGCCTCTCAGGGAATGTTGCCAAGTTTTCCCTCGCTCACATTCCCCAACCACTTCACCATCGTTACCGGTCTCTATCCCGAGCATCACGGTCTGGTAGCCAACAGCTTTTGGGACCAAACCCGGCAAGCCCGCTACGCCATTGCCGATGCCAAAGCTGTCGGCGACGGCACCTGGTACACCGGCGTGCCCATCTGGAGCCTGGCCGAAAGCCAGGGAATGCGCACCGCCGTTCTGCTCTGGCCCGGCTCTGAAGCGACTATCGCCAGTTTCCAGCCCACATGGTACGCGCGCTTCGACAACAAAACCGAGACCTCCGATCAGTCCCAGCAGGCACGCATCGATAACACCGTGGCCCTGCTCAAATTGCCTCCGGCCACTCGTCCCCACTTCATTGCCATTTACTACTCCGAGCCGGACCATGAGGGCCACTCCTTCGGCCCCGACGCTTTCGAAACCCGAGCGGCTGAACTCAAGATGGACGACCTGATCGGCAAGCTGAAGGCCGCCCTGGACTCCACCGGCCTGCCCATCGACTTGGTGGTCGTCAGCGACCACGGCATGGTTGCTGAGCAAGGCAGTTGGGTAACCCTCGACCAATTCGCCGATCTCACCGGCTTTGAAACCGCCGGCGGCTTGCTCTACGGCAAAACCGAAGCAGACCGCACGAGCGTCTACAGACAGCTCAAAGATAAGTCGGACAAGTTCATTGTTTACCGCCGCCAGGACGTGCCTTCTGCGCTCAACTTCAATCAAAATCCGCGCGAGGGCGACCCGGTTGTGATTGCCACCGGCCCTTACGCCATTCGCGCTCACGGCCCTTCGGCGGGAAAAGAAGATCGGCCGCCCACCGCCGGCATGCACGGCTTCGATCCCAGGAAAATGCCCGAGATGAAAGCCAGCTTCTTCGCCGCCGGTCCGGACCTGGTCTCCGGCAAGACCATCGTCCCTTTCGAAAACGTCAACCTCTACCCCTGGATGGCGCACATCCTGGGACTTACCCCGCCCAGTAACGATGGAAGTTTGAAAGTCTTGGCAGATACCTTGCGAGATCACGGTATGGCCGTCGCAAAAAAAGGAGCACGCTAACAATGAAAATGATTTTGGGAATCGACGGCGGCGGAACCAACACCCGCGCATCCATCTTGTTAAACGGACAGCTTCTCGGCCATGCTGTGAGCGGCTCCATCAAGCGCCTCCGCGTCGGCGCAGAGGTAGCTGAGACCAATCTGCGCGCCGTGCTCAAAGATGTCTTCGCGCAGGCTGGGGTCTCCAGCGTCTACGCCGCATCGGTTGGCGTGGCCTCGGTTTCCATGCCCGGAACCAAAGAGTGGATCACAGCTGTCTTCAACGATTTCGGAGTTCAACATTCCGAGGTCGTCGGCGACGAAGTGATTGCACTCGACGCGGCCTTTCACGGCGGCTCCGGCATCCTGCAGATTGCCGGCACCGGCTCCAACACCATCGGCCGCGCCGCCGACGGCAGCCGCGAGACGGCAGGCGGCTGGAGCTCGCATCTCGGCGACGAAGGCTCCGGCTACTGGATTGGCCTGCACAGCCTGCGCCGCGCACTCAAGGCTTACGACCGCGAACAGCCTACGCGCGTTCTACAGCGCATCGGCGAAATCTGGAAGACGCCCAACCTTGACGACCTCATTAACCTGGGCGACAGCACTCCCGGGCCTGACTTTGCCGCCCTCGCCCCAGCAATCAATGCACTGGCCGAAGCTGGCGACCCGGTTGCGCTCAACGTTCTCGCACAAGCCGCCGCCGACCTCATCGAATTCGTGCTGCTCGTCCGCGCCAAGCTACGCCGCAAACACAATATTGCGGGCGAAGTTCCGGTAGCCTGGACCGGCGGCGTCATCGAACATATGCAGCTAGTCCGCGAAGCCTTCTTCGCTGGGCTGAAAGCCGCCGCGCCGGATATGCCGGTAGCGCCGGAGTCGGTTGTCTCACTGGAAGGCGCTCTCTGGCGAGCACAGCGGCTGGCGGACGTCGCTGGCTAAGAGCACCGAAGCACAGTTGCACAGAATTTGCGTCGATTTTTGATTTTCGATGCAAATCACTGATTATGTTTGAGTTGCGGGTGGGTTGACTGCGTC
>CAYPYJ010000097.1:0-14684 GCA_964414945.1 uncultured Occallatibacter sp. | reverse complement strand
CGGTCAACGTAGGCATGGTCATCGGGTTTATGCCCGTCACCGGAATCCCTTTACCGTTAATGAGTTACGGGGGGTCTTCGGTTTTGTTCACGTTCCTGGCGCTGGGCGCGGCGATGAATGTCCGTATGCGCCGGTTCGTCAACTGACGGACTCGCAGGTTTAGCTCTTGTGTCCCCCCGGAACAGTCCGGTCCATAAGAGAAGGTTTTTCAAAAGTTTAGAGCGTTTTTTCAATCGGCTGTGTGGTTTGAACTGGGGCGATTGGATGAGCGCAGTAGCCGGCCAGGTTCAGGTGGATCGAGCGACCGGCAGGATTGGGTTCATGAGCACGCAGAGACGGGAAAACCGTTGGCGGCGTATGAGTTGCACGAAACGCTCGGAGGCATCAGGGAAGTCAATTCTCAGCCCCAACGCGCGATTCGGCTGCACAATCGCCAATGGTGGAACGGCCCCGCCGGAATTCTCGGCATGGTTGGCCACAAACTCTCTGCAATTGGGTTACCGTATCGTACAGCTAGTTCAGCATGTACTGCTAGATCGGATTTTCCGGCAAGACCTTCGCCAAAGCTGGCCGCCCTCCGGGGCAAGCTCAGACGCGAAAATCGGAAGATCAACGAATCGCGGGTTCACCCTCCCTCTCAGTCCCTCTCACTGCCGCATCGCGCGTCTCCATCCTGACCTGCCGTGAGTCCCAGCAGGCAAACGCCGCTGGACGGAAAGGTAAGATGGCAAAGGAAATCTGCATCTCTTCCACGCCGCACGAAACGCGGCTTGCAATTCTTGAAGACGATCAACTCGCGGAGATCTATTACGAACGCGAAAATGAGTACACCCTTGCAGGGTCAATTTACAACGGACGCGTCACTCGTGTTCTACCCGGCATGCAGTCCGCTTTTGTTGATGTGGGTCTGGAGCGCGACGCATTTCTCTATGTAACGGACTTCATGGAGCTTGAAGATCCGGAAGAGACCGATGAGCTGGAGAAAGCCGCGGTCAGCGGCGGCAACCAGCCTCCCCGCGAAGTTCGCAGCGGACGTTCTGCTCAAAAGCCCGAACAAAAGCCGGAGCAGAAGCAGGAACAGCGACCAGCGCAGGAGCGCCCAGCCCCTCAATCTTTCGAAAAGCCACGCCATTTGCCGGCTGAGGCTACTCCAGCAGTTGAAACTCTGCCAGCCGCCGGTTCATTGTCACTCTCTGAGCCCGCCGATGCTGGCGAAGAAGACGCCACCAGCGGCAAGCGCTGGCGCGGACGCCGTCGCCGCCGTGGTGGCCGTGGTGGCGCTGGTGCGCCTGAAGGACAATCCGAGACCGGTGGCGAGAGTTCGTCCGCTTATATCGAAGAGATCACTGAGTCTGAGCCGGAGGTTGCTCCAGAGATTCATGCCGGCGAAGGGTTCGCCGCAGGCAGGTCTTCGTCCCCGGCATGGTCCGAGCCAGAGCATCGTTCCGAGCGCGCTCCAGCCTCGCCGTCAACTCCATTTCTCATGCCCGGCGAATCGCTCTCCCGGTACGGTGGCACCTCTACCAAAGATGAGGGATCAACCAAGCCTGCCGCTCCGGCACGGCCGCAGAGCTCCTTCAAGCCCGCCACGCTGATCGAGTCGCCGATTCAGTGGGACGGCAGTGGCCTAATGCCTGGCGAGTCGCTCTCCCGGCATCGCAAGTCCGCCACGGAGGCACAGCCTGAGCTTCTGATTGCCTCGTCCGAAGAGCCAGCGGCCGAGCGTCGCGCTCCAGATGCCATCGCTCCTGACGCCATTGAAGAGCCGGAGTTTGTCGCAGAAGCATCCGAAGTCGAGCCGGAACAGTTCGAAGCTGATCTGGAGAAAAGCCTGGAAATCCCCGAGGATGAGCTTGTCTCCAAATGGACCAAAGCGTCCCTCGCAGACGAAGAGTCGATTGAAGAAGATGAGTTCGAGGAGACTTCTGAGACACCTAGCATCCCAGAGAACCCAGAAATCACACCCAAAACCTGGGAAGCATCCGAGACTGAGCCAGATGCTTCTGCCTCGCACAATGTGGACCCGTTGCCTCCCACCGGATTCCGGCTCTTTGGCATTGGCAAGAAGAAGGAAGAAGAAAAGAAACCCGCCAAGCCTGTATCCACCTACGCTCCCGGTAGCGGCCTCATCGTAGAAGAGACCATCGAAGAAGAGGAGTTTGATGCCCCCCGGCATCATCCTCGCACCAAGGGCGGAGATCACGAATCGGACGACTTTGAAGAGGAGACCCTGCCCAACCAGATGCGCACCGGCGACCTGGGCGAAATGCTTCAGGAGGCTCACCTCGACCACCGCATCCAGTTGAATTTTGACGGCAACACGGAAGACGAAGACGAGGACGAAGAAGAGCCCACCGGTCAGCCCGTTCCCGGCTCCCTTGGCCAACAGCGCCGTGATCGCAATGCCCGTGGCGGACGCCATGGACGCGGCGGCTCGGCACCGGCTCCGCAGCAAGCCAATCGTGGTGGCCGCGGCCCCACGCGCCGCTCTTCGCAGCTCTCCGACCTGCCTATTATTAGTGATCTTCTGAAGCCGGGCCAAGAGATTCTGGTCCAGATTGCCAAAGAGCCTATCGCCAAGAAGGGCGCGCGCATCACTTCGCACATAGCGCTGCCAGGCCGCTTTTTGGTCTTCATGCCTACCGTTTCGCACATCGGCGTCAGCCGCAAAATTGCCTCTGATGACGAGCGCCAGCGCCTGAAGAGAATTCTGGTCCACGAGCGCGGCGAAGCGAGCGGCGGATTCATCGTCCGCACCGCAGCTGAGGGCGCGTCAGAAGAAGATTTGCGCGCTGACCTCCGCTTCCTACTGCACCTCTGGGCAGAGATCAAAGAGCGCTCCGACAGTTCGAAGTCGCCCGCGCTGATCTATCACGATCTCTCGCTAATCGAGAGGATTTTGCGCGATCAGGTCAGCAGCAATTTCTCTTCGATTTGGGTCGATTCCGAAGCCAATTACGAGCGCATCGTCCGCTTCCTCAACCGCTTCTCGCCCTCGCTCGTGCGCCGCGTCAAGCTCTACACCAAAGAGACGCCGCTCTTCGAGCACTTCGGCATTCAGGACGAAATCTCCAAGGCTCTCTGCTCCAAGGTCTGGCTCAAGAGTGGCGGCTCCATCGTCATCAACCAGACCGAGGCGTTGGTCGCCATCGACATCAACACCGGCAAATACGTTGGCAAGTCTGCGCGGCTTGAAGACACCATCGTCAAGACCAACCTCGATGCCGTGCCAGAGATTGTTCGCCAGATTCGCTTGCGCGATCTTGGCGGCATTATCGTGATCGACTTCATCGACATGGACGACCGCAAGAACCGCTACAAAGTGATGGCCGCTCTCGAAGAAGCGCTCAAGTCTGACCGCGCCCCCACCAAAGTTTTGCAGTTCAACGATTTTGGTTTGGTCGCCATCACCCGCAAGCGCGTCAAGCAATCATTGGAGCGGACGCTCTCGGTTCCCTGCCCCACCTGCCAGGCCACCGGCATGGTCAAGAGCCCGACCACAGTCTGCAACGAGATCTACACCGAGCTGCGCAAGATGAAGAAGCACTTCGAGAGCGCCGATGTTCTGTTGCGCGTCAACCCGGAGACGGTGAAGGTCCTCAAATCCAACGATGCTAGTTGGCTCACAGAGTTTGAAGAGCTAACCGGCAAAAACATCCTCGTCAAAAGCGACCCCACGCTACATCCCGAGCAGTTCGATATTCAGGGATAGCGGAGTCAGTGAAAAAGTGAGTAAGTGAAAAGTGAAACATCAAAGGCCGGAGCAATTGCTCCGGCCTTTGATGATGGTGCGGTTCAGAATAAACGCCGTAAGTAACTCCTCAAAAAACAAAATACATATCAGCTATTGCGTTCAATTCGCACAAGAGACCCTCGAAGTCCTTGGCCATCACTGCATGGCGCTTCCTTGAATGCGGCTGCAAAGGCATAAGCTTCCTGACTCAATTCTGAGACAGCAATCAAGCGGGCACCGATTGACTGGCTTTGCCAATAGCGATAGGTCGCGGCCTGCTGCTCATCCAAATCGGTCACACGGCGAAGTGTCTTGTCCATACAGTGTGCCTCGCTTCTTGTGCGTAAATCCCAGGTCCGAAAATCCGGACCTGGGGTACCCAACAGTTGTTACTGCAACAGCGTCGGCTGGTCGTCGTCTTCTTTCAGCTCTTCCGGCGGAATGATGACTGCGGCGGCGACCTTGTCGTCGGTTTCCAGATTCAGCAGGCGAACACCTTGCGTGGCGCGGCCAGCGGCGCGGATGGTCTTGGTGTCGATGCGGATCATTTTGCCAAACTGGCTGATGACCATCAACTCCGAAGTATCGTCCACCAACTGAATGCTGCTGACGCGGCCTATGCGCGGCGTTACGGCCATGTTTTTGACGCCCTTGCCGCCACGGGTTTGCAGGCGATACATCTCCACATCTGTACGCTTGCCGAATCCGTTTTCGGTGATGGCAAGAATGCGATACTCGCTCGGGTCATGCTCCTTGGGTGTGATGGCAACGCCAACCACATAATCGTTCTTGGCCAGGTCGATGCCGCGCACACCGTAGGCCGGACGGCCCATTGAACGCACATCGTTCTCGTCGAAGCGAATCGCCATGCCAAGATGAGTAGCCAGAAAAACAATCTGGCTTCCGTCAGTGATGCGCGCCGCTACGAGTTCGTCATCCTTGTCGATGCCAATGGCGATAATGCCGCGCGACATTACGTTGCTAAAGTCCTTCAGCGGCGTCTTTTTCACCGTGCCTTTTTGCGTGGAAAAGAAGATGAACTTGCCTTCTTCTTCGAGGTCGCGCACCGGCAGAATGGCGCGCACGTTTTCACCCGGCTGCAAATCGAGCATGCTCTGCATCGACTTGCCTTTGCCCGCCGCGCCCACGTCGGGAATCTCGTACACCTTGAGCCAGTAGACGCGCCCGGTGTTGGTAAAGCACAACAGAAACGCGTGCGTCGAATCGACAATCAACTGCGCGACAAAATCCTCATCGCGGGTCTTCATGCCCATGCGCCCGGTGCCCCCGCGCCGCTGCTGGCGATAAATTGAAATCGGTGTCCGCTTCAGGTAGCCTTGATGGCTTACCGTGACAGCGACTTGCTCGTCTGCGATCAGGTCTTCCAGTTGCAACTCGGCGCTCTCGTCCACAATCTGCGTGCGCCGCGCGTCGCCATACTTGTCGCGAACATCTTCCAGTTCCTTCACGATCACCGCGTGCAGCTTCACTTCGCTGGCCAGGATCTCTTCGTATTCGGCGATCTTCTTGCGGATCTCGGCGAGCTCTTTGAGGATTTCGTCTACCGAGAACTGAGTGAGGCGGTAGAGTTGCAGTTCGAGAATGGCGTCCACCTGGCGGAGGGTTAGACCTTTTTCCTCGTGGGGCAGCCTCTCGCGACCGAGGTTGATCACAATCTCAGCGCCCTTGCCCCATGTGTAGAGATTTTCGCGGGCTTCAACGCGCGAACCCGAACCGCGAATGATGCGGATGACGGTGTCGAGGTTGTCGATGGCGATCTTGTAGCCTTCGAACTGGTGTTCGCGCTCGCGTGCCTTCTTCAGCAGGAAGACCGTGCGGCGCTGCACCACATCGATGCGATGATCGATGAAGCAGCGAATGGCCTGATCGAGTCCCAGCTCACGCGGCTGCCCGTTGAGCACCGCGAGAAATATCATCGAAAAGCTCTCTTGCATCTGCGTGTGCTTGTAGAGCTGGTTGAGCACAATCTCCGGCTGCGATCCACGCTTCAGTTCAATGACGATGCGCATTCCATCGCGGTCGCTCTCGTCGCGCACGTCGCTGATGTCGTCCACGATCTTGTCGGTCACAAGCTCGGCGATGCGCTCAATGAGCTTGGATTTGTTTACCTGATACGGAATTTCGGTGACGATGATCGCCTGTTTTTCCTTAGTCAGATTTTCCGTAGCCACCTTAGCGCGCATCATGAATCGTCCGCGACCGTTCTTGTAGGCTGCGGGGATGCCGCTTTTGCCATACAAAAATCCGCCCGTGGGGAAGTCCGGTCCCTGTACGTGTTTCAGCACTTCAGCCAGGCCGGCGTTGGGATTCTGCACCAGCTCTATGGTCGCGTTGAGAACTTCCGTCAAATTGTGCGGCGGAATATTGGTGGCCATGCCGACCGCAATGCCGCTTGATCCATTCACAATCAGATTGGGAATGCGCGTAGGCAGCACCGTTGGTTCCAGCGTGGATTCATCGTAATTCGGCGTGAAGTCCACGGTCTCCATATCGATGTCGGCCAGCAGTTCGCCGGCAATGCGCATCATGCGGCACTCGGTGTAGCGCATGGCTGCGGGCGGATCGCCGTCTACCGAGCCGAAGTTTCCCTGCCCGTCGACCAGCGGATAGCGCAACGAGAAAGGCTGCGCCATGCGAACCAATGTGTCATAAATGGCCGAGTCGCCATGCGGATGGTAGACGCCCATCGCCTGACCCACAACCTTGGCGCACTTGGTGTATTTTTTGTTGTGCTGCAAGCCCATTTCGCTGAGCGTGTAGAGCACGCGCCGATGCACCGGTTTGAGGCCGTCGCGAGCATCCGGCAACGCGCGTCCGATAATGACGCTCATCGAGTAGTCGAGATAGGAGCGGCGCATCTCCTCTTCAATGTTGATGGGGATGATGTTGGTGCCGCCATTGGGCGGTGTGCCGCCTTGAAGGGGTAGAAGGGGATTCAGATCGTCTGCCATAAGGGTTTTCTGGGGCTCAGAGAGAGGCGGCAAAAAGGTTCCGGTACAAGCAGGGCCGGACTCTGCGAACGTGCTTCTATTTTACCCGTTTGGGATGGGTTTTAGCAAGGCAGAAACCAGGAAATAAGTCCTTAGTTTGCTTGATTTTATGCGCTGCTTGATGTGTGCTTTTTTCAACCTTTGGCCGTCACGCCGCGCGGCGCGTTGCAGGCTTGGATTTCGTCGTCGTCCGCACCTTCTTTTCGGCCTTGATTACAGATTGTTTCCATCAGTATTTTTGCCCAATCTACGCCTACAACCCCGGCAAACTTAGCACACATAAAGCCGCTTGAAGTATCACAATCGCCGCCCCCGTGCCCAGCGCCAGCCTTCCTCTCGGCCCCTCGTAGGCATCGGCAAAGACTCCGCCCACAAACGTCAGCAGAAACGGCAGCGCCCACAGCCAGGGCGTTCCAGGCGCGCCGGTCATTGTCAGAGCGACGAGGATCATTGTGCAAATCAGAGGAACGGAGTTCCCAAAATAACGCGAACGCCGCTCGATCAGATAGAACACCAGTGCCGCAGCCGTAGCCACGGTGATGCCGGCATTTGCCGGTGTGGAGAAGAAGCGTCGCACCGGGTCGAGCGAGAAACCCAGAATCCCTGAAGTCGACCGGAAGAAATAACTAAAGGCATCCGGTGAGAAGCCATAGCACGCAAACACCATCAGCAGCGCCCCGGCAGCCGCAATCAACACCACCGGTAGCACCTGGCTCCTGCGTCCCTCGGCCACCCAAAGCATCGCCATGAGCCCCAGCAACGCCATCACCAGCAACGCGGCGCAGTGCGCAGCCGCCGCCAAACCAAAGGCCGCCGTCAGCAGCACAATGCGTGGACGCCACTTGCTCCGCGGCCCCTGCATGGCATGAGCCACGCCAATGCAGGTGTAGACGCCGCCATAAACCCCCAACGCCGCCAGCACCTCAGCATTGGGCGTAACACAGGCCCTGAGCACCGCCGGAGAAAAGCAGTAGAGCCCCAGCGCCGTATAGCCGCCCAGATTGCCATAGAGCCGCCGCGTCACCCACCATAGCCCCGCGCCCAGCATGCACCCAGCACCCAGAAACGGCAGGCGGAGCAGGAGAAAAATGTACGGAAGCTGGTGGCGCAGTTCCCATGTAGAAAGTGCGTCGTCCGTTTGCACCACGCGATCTTCCGGCTTGCGAAAGTGGTCCATTCCTTGTTCGGCCAGCAGGTTCAACGTCACCGGCAGACCCGCCAAACGATACGCTAGAATCCCATCGCGAATATTGCCGCAACTGGTGAAACTGCCCGCCAACCGCGGGTTCCGTTCCCACATCTCGCGCCCGCAACGCGCATATTGATAGTCGCGATCGGTCAGCGCCTGATGGCCGGTGAGCCACAAACCCTGCGCCAGAAACAGCAGCAGCAACCCCGCGGCAATGCGCTGCGACAGATTGAATTGAAAGCGGCGAATGCGTGCGAACCGGTGGCTCATGCTCTTCAAAGGAACTTTACCAGTTTAAACGGCCTTCCCCGACCAGCGCTGCCGCTTCGACTGCTTTACTCCACACTCTCCCGAAGGCTACACTTGCCTCATCATGCTCACTCGCCGCCGCTTTGTTGTGTCCGCCGCCACTCTCGCCCTCGCTAGCAAAACCCGCTTCGCTTTGGCGCAATCCAGCAACGTCTACCGCAACCCCATTCTAGGCGGCGATCATCCCGATGCGAGCCCCATCCGCGTTGGCAATGACTTCTATATGACCCACTCCAGCTTTGACTACGCTCCGGGACTGCTCATCTGGCACTCCCGCGACCTGATCAACTGGCGTCCCGTCGCCGCAGCTTTGCACCGCTACTACGGCTCGGTCTGGGCACCCTACCTTTGCGAGTATGAAAATCGCTTTTACATCTACTTCCCTGCCAATGGCACCCTGCGCGTGATTCAAGCCGATCATCCAACCGGGCCCTGGAGCGAGCCAATTGATCTGGGCATTCACTCCATCGACCCGGCCCACATCGCCGAAGGCGGGCGGCGCTTTCTGCACATGGCAGGAGGCCGCATGGCCGAGCTCACCGCCGACGGCCTCGCGGTAAAAGTCCAGCCGCGCACCGTCTTTGAGGCATGGCCTGTGCCCGCCTCCATTCGCATGGAATGCACCTGCCTGGAAGGCCCCAAACTCATGGTGCGCAACGGCTACTTTTATCTCAATGTGGCGGAAGGCGGTACCGGCGGACCGGGCACCAGCCACGCCGTTATCTCAGCCCGCAGCCGCCACGCTGACGGGCCTTGGGAGTATTCGCCCTACAATCCCGTCGTCCACACCCCGTCTCGCGACGACCGCTGGCTCTCGCTCGGCCATGGCCGCCTTGTGGATACGCCGGATGGCCACTGGTACATGACCGTCCATTCCTATGAAAACGGATATCGCGCCCTGGGCCGCCAGCTTCTGCTGTTGCCCGTCGAGTGGACGCCCGACGACTGGTTCCGTATTCCCGCAGGCGTCACCGCGGATACGGCGATTCCGATGCCAGTACCTGGGTCGAGCCAGCAGCCATTCGCCGATTCTTCGGACGATTTCACAACACCCGAGCTCGGTCTGCAATGGGGCTTCTGGCACGACTTCGACCCCGCACGCTTCACCACAGGCAACGGATCGCTTGTTTTGCAGGCACGCGGCAGCTCACTGGCAGATTCCAGCGCGCTCACCACGGCCGTCGGCGGACACTCGTACACCGTTGAAATTGACGTTGAAGTCACGCCCGATTGCGAATCCGGACTGCTGCTCTTCTACGACCCCGGCCACGTTACCGGCATCATGGTCACTCCCCAGGGAATCGTAGTGAAGAACCCGAACGGTTCTCTCAAAAACCGCGTGGATAAGGGAGCTACACGCGCCACGCTGCGCATCGTCAACGACCGCCAGGAGGTGGATTTCTATTACCGACTCCCCGGAAAATCCTGGCAGCGAGCCGAAACTACGGCGGAAGTCTCCGGCATGCACCACAACGTTCTGGGTGGTTTTCTCGATCTCCGCCCCGCCGTTTACGCCAGCGGCCAGGGTAAGGCCACCTTCCGCAACTTCCGCTACTGGCCAGAGGTCAAAGTGCCGGTGTAACAAAACAACTTCGCGGCAGACAGCGGCCTTTCCATATTTCCCTCCCGGTATGCTGCCGTGCCCCCCATTCATTTCGCGCCCTTTGCGAACGGGATGGGAAACAAATAACCAGCGAGCCTCTTACGTAATTCCATTGAGACTGCAAGAAGTGTCAGGGCACGACTGAAGTCGTGCCGAAAAAGCAACAATAGAGTGGTGGGCTTTAGCCCCTGCGTTTTTTATTCTCGACGATTTGCAATTTCGCAGCGGCTAAAGCCGAAATCTGAATTAGACATTAGCGGCACGACTGAAGTCATGCCCTGACACATTCAACAGCCTGAAGGTTATTCCGCTAAATGCTCTATCTCATACTGTTTCCCAAACGAAGAAAAGCCGTCCCGAAGGACGGCTTTCTTGCGTTGGGTTGCTGTTGAATCTTAGTTGAAGATTGCGCCTACGGTTATGTTGGTAGGTTCGGTACCAGCCGGGATGATGACAGTGCAAGTGTTTGGTCCGCCTGCGGTTGGAGGGTTAGGGTTAGGAATGCAATTGCCAGACCACCCGCCAAAGGCTCCTGTTCCAGCCG
Organism: uncultured Occallatibacter sp.; assembly: GCA_964414945.1. Lineage (GTDB taxonomy): Bacteria > Acidobacteriota > Terriglobia > Terriglobales > Acidobacteriaceae > Telmatobacter. Next base: position 4,295 of record CAYPYJ010000097.1, on the reverse strand, counting down.
GCGCAGTCAAGACTGGTGCGAAACCAATGGGATAAGTCGCCACGCAGACCGAGCCGCCGGTACCAGTCCAACCCGGACCGCAATGGATCACATTGGGTGTGTTGGTAGCGGAAGGAGCTGTCACCAACCAAGTGGTGGTATTCAAGCCTTCGTTATAGACGGTCACAGTCGACAAAAGCGCCGATGCCTGCGAGCCGGGGAAGCATGAACCTGCGATGGGAGTTGGACAGACATCAACGGCAGGGTTGCAGCCGTTCGCGACGGTGCAAGGGCATGGCAGGACCAAGGGGCATGAGAATGTTGCCTGGGCATACTGGAACGATGGGGTCGTTCCAGGCGTTGCCGTGTCTGCTACCTCTGCAATGATGTTGGCGAGTCCATTTCCGTAGGCGGTGACAATTCCAGCAGTAGCCCCCGTCGTGCCCCCTGAATTGGAGTTGACGGGAAATGAGTTCGGGAAGGAAGAGAGCCAGGTGGTACCGGCCGAGTTTGTCACATCCCTGATCATTGGAGCCGTGTCGAAAGTTCCAATCGCCAGGAAATTTCCGGTGTCCTGCAACTCGCCGACGGTAATCGCACTGGGAATGATGGTAAGCGAAATCAGCCCGTTCGAGAGCGTCGTACCTGTCGTTCCGCCACCTGAAACCGTAACGCTTACGCTGCTGGAGACCGGGCCGTTGAACCCCGCTGCAGTCGCGGTAATCGTCGTTGTGCCGTTACCTTTGGCAGTCACGATGCCTGTGGATGCGCCGACTTCCGCAATGCCGGGAGCAGCCGAGGTCCAGGTCGCAGAAGTTGTAATGTTTTGTGTATTGGTGTGAGCCGCATTGCCGAATGTTCCGGTTGCCGTCAACTGAAGCGTGGCGCCACCCACCGTCATTGCATTGGAGACGGGCGTCACCTGAATGGAATCAAGCCCAGTGGAAACATTGCAACCGGTGAGTGACACTGCAAGGCCTGCGAGCAACAGTGCTCCGAAGCAGAAACGATTGAACATATGAATCTCCTGGACTATCCACCGGTCTCGTCGTCTCATATGACGCCGAAATCGTAGATTTTCTCCGACATTTGATACTAAAACCATATGCCTTCGGCGTGCCGATTATCCTCTGCATTCTTTTGTTTGGAATCAAGTAGGTAAATAAGCAAGTTCCATCCCTCGCAAGCAACTTTGCCCCACTCGACCGGCAGCGGCTACACTTCCTTCAGCATGGCCATTGCACGCGACAACACTCCGGAACGGCTTGTCAGCGCCTCGCGCGCCGACGAAGAGCAAGGCTTTGAGCTCAAACTGCGTCCCCGCTGGCTGGGCGAGTTCATTGGCCAATCCAAAGCCAAAGAACAACTTGCCATAGCTCTTGAAGCTGCTAAATCTCGCGGCGAGGCTCTCGACCACGTCCTTCTCTTCGGACCTCCCGGCCTGGGCAAAACCACCCTGGCCACTATCATTGCCAATGAACTCGACGTGGGTTTCCAGCAAACCTCCGGTCCGGCGCTGCAAATTCAGGGCGATCTGACTGCCATTCTCACCAACCTGCGCGAGCGTCAGGTACTCTTTCTCGACGAGATTCACCGTATGCAGCCGGTGCTGGAAGAAAAGCTCTACACCGCGCTTGAAGACTACAAGCTGGATATCATCATCGGCCAGGGTCCGGCGGCGCGCACTCACGTGATGGAGATACGGCCCTTCACATTTATCGGCGCCACAACCCGGCCCGGCCTGCTGTCGTCACCCTTGAGGTCGCGCTTTGGCATCCTGCTACGACTTGAGTTTTACACCGAAGAGGAGCTGCGCGTCATCGTCACCCGCTCCGCCGAGGTCATGCAGATTCCCATCGACCAGGACGGCGCGGCGGAGATCGCCCTGCGCTCTCGCGGGACACCGAGAATTGCGAATCGCCTGCTGCGCCGCGTGCGCGACTACGCCCAGGTGCGCGGAAACGGCGAGATCGACCGCTCCACCGCCAACGCCGCCCTTACCATGCTGGAAGTGGATGCACACGGCTTCGACGAAATTGATCGCAAATTATTGCTGGCAATCATCCAGAAATACGACGGCGGACCTGTCGGCCTCAGCACATTGGCCGCAACGTTAGCCGAGGAGCAGGACGCGCTGGAAGAGGTCTATGAGCCATTCCTCATCCAGATTGGCTTCCTCGACCGCACCCCGCGCGGCCGTGTGGCCACGCGATTGGCCTACGAGCACTTTGGCCTTACCATGCCCGGACGGCAGACGCCGCTGTTTTAACGTTACAGCGGAGTTAGCGGTGTTCGCGGAGTTAGAAACTGTAGCGTCGGCCTCCCGGCCCACGCTTGTTTCTTTTTACGACGCAACTGGTAGTTCGGGGGTTTGACACCGACGAAAATTTCAACAAAATAAATGTGGGGCGTTAGCCCTCGATGAAATATCTAACACACTGAACGTCTCGTTCTGATATTCATTGAAATGAATGGAGAGCAGTTATGTCCCTCACCGAATCCACCATGCTGGAACTGGGCACCACGGCCCCGGACTTTTCGCTCGCCGACGTGGTTACCGGAATGACCATCCGCCGCGACGACCTCAGTGGACAGAAGGCCTTGCTGGTGATGTTCATCTGCGCCCACTGCCCCTACGTCAAGCACATCGAACAAGGCTTGGCCGCGCTGGGCAAAGACTACACCTCCAAACCCATCAGTATCGTCGCCATCAGCAGCAACGACGTCACCACTCATCCCGCCGACAGCCCCGTCGGACTCAAGCAGCAAGCGGAAAGCTGCGGTTTCGTCTTCCCTTACCTTTACGACAAATCACAGGCCGTGGCCCACGCTTACAAGGCCGCATGTACTCCGGACTTTTTTCTCTTCGACGCGAATCTCCGCCTCGTCTATCGTGGCCAGTTTGACCGCAGCCGTCCCGGCAACGGCATCCCCATCAGCGGCGAAGACCTGCGCGCCGCCATCGACAACACGTTCGCTGGCAAGCCCCCACTTCAAGACCAGCGCCCGTCCATCGGCTGCAACATCAAGTGGAAGGCATGAATTCTGTAGCAAAATCGGCAGCCCACCTCAACTCGGCTATTGGGGGAAGTGCTTCTTACCGACTTCTCGCGTCGTAGTATCCTCCCAATTAGTGTTCGCTTCATGTATCGCATCGCCTATATCCGTTTGATGCGCACCTCTTTTGAAGAGTTCTTCTGCCAATTGAATCGCAGTGAAGTGCTCAGTTGGCGACTACTCCTCTCTAACATCCAAAGGAGAGGCAGTAGCAACGTAAAGGTCATCAGAAATCTTATTCACAGTCAGTGCCATTTCATCTCCTTGACCCTTGATTTTCCAGGATTTGTAACGGGCGCTTCCTCATCCCTAATCTAACTACAAAAGCCTAGGTTGGAGATTACTTGGAGTTCTGTTCCCTATTCTTTGAGGTATATTTCCACGTAGTCCAAATAATTCTGCGCGTATTCGAGAATTAACGCGTGATCTTTTTCGCCCAGTTCGCGGCGGAGCTTGGCGGGGACGCCGGCCCACAGCGTCCGTGGCGGAACGACTGTATGTTCCGGCACAAGAGCACCAGCGGCGATAAAGCTGCCGGTTCCAATGCGCGCGTTGTTCAGCACCACCGCGCCCATTCCGATCACCACCTCGTCCTCCACCACACAGCCGTGAACGGTGGCGTTGTGGCCGATGGTGACCCAGTCGCCCACGATCACCGGATAGAGGTTGCGCTGGCCGTGCAGCACGGCGCAGTCCTGAACATTGGAATTCGCCCCGACGCGGATTGAATTCACGTCGCCACGCAGCACGGCATTCATCCAAACCGACGAGCGCTCGCCCAGAGTTACGTCGCCGATGAGTTGCGCGGAAGAGTCCACATAGCAACTGGCCGGAACCTGGGGCAGCCGCCCCTGATAGCTGCGGATCATGGAATCAAAACCTCTGAGGAAAGTTTAGTGCATTGCGCGTTTTCCGGCAGGGCGGGAAGGGCGACCGCTCTCTGGAATAAATTCATCCGAACGGACCACAAACCCGACCTAAATTGGGACGAAAGGAACTGCAAAAGGCGATTTGGAAAGGGATTATGCTCAAGCCAGAGAAGATTCCTGAAGATAGTGCCTTCGCACTTGACCCAAACGCCAGCGTTTCCAGTATCATAGAAGAAGCCATTTGGCGGGTTTGGGGGTGTATTTTTTTGGCAGAGGTTCGAATTCAAGAAGGCGAGCCGCTGGAAAATGCTCTTCGCCGGTTCAAGCGGAAGGTGCAGCAGGAAGACATCATCAAGGAAGTCAAGCGTCACTCCTACTACCTGAAGCCCG
>CAYPYJ010000096.1:0-14766 GCA_964414945.1 uncultured Occallatibacter sp. | reverse complement strand
CTTCACCACTCACTACAATTTTATTACACGGCGAGGGGAGGGTGGGTGTCAAGGTTCTGAGGCATTCCACCTGGCCGCAAAACAAGAACGCGGCGAGGGTGGGGCACCTGTGATCTTTCAGGAGGTTGTCCATTCGATCTGACTCGGAGAAGCTGATTGTGACGAGCAATTAGTTTCTTACGGAGGGATCGAATGGACATTCATAAGAATGCACGATTGAGCTTGCGTGGTCGAGAGCAATTGGTGCAGGTGGTGTTGGAGGGGCTGACGCGGAAGGCGGCTGCAGCCGCCTTCCGCGTCAGCCAGAAGACCGCCGGCAAGTGGGTTCGGCGCTATCTGGCCAGCGGCGCAGGCGGACTCTGGGACCGCAGTTCGAGACCGCATCGCAGCCCCACTCGACTGACCGATAGCCTACGCAGCCAGGTGGTCGAACTGCGCAGGCAACACCTGCCCGGCTACCAGATCGCCCGCCGCACCGGAGCCAGCTCGGCCTCGATTAGCCGCATCCTGCGCTGCGCTCACCTGAGCCGCTGGCGCGACCTGAATCCCCCGCCACCGGTGGTGCGCTACGAACATCCCCATCCGGGCGACATGATTCATCTGGACATCAAGGGCATGACGCGCTTCTCCGAGGTCAGCCTGCGCGGCGACGGACGGCTGCGCGGCAAGCAAAAGCATCCCGGCTTCCTGGCCTTGCACGTGGCCGTCGACGACCACTCACGCATGGCCTTCACCCAGATGCTGCCCGATCAGAAGGCAGAAACCACCATCGGATTTTTGCAGGCAGCGGTCGAGTTCTTCGCCCGACACGGTATCGGCGTGCGCGCCCTGCTGACCGACAACGGCTCCAGCTATCGTTCCAGAGAGTTCGGCCAAGCGTGTCATCAGATGGAAATCCGCCATCACCGCACACGGCCCTACACGCCAAGAACCAACGGCAAAGCGGAACGATTTATCCAGACCGCCCTCAGAGAGTGGGCCTACGCAAAACACTGGACCAACTCACAGGAACGGGACGCATATCTCAAACCATGGAACGACTACTACAACCTTGAACGACCACATGGTAGCCTCAACTACAAGCCGCCCATCAGCCGATCCGACGGTGGTACAACCTCTTGATCTTCTACAGCCACCCGGCCCTTTACCAGAACCTGTGGTGTCCATCTATATCGAATTTTACGATCACATGCGTCTTCATAGGGATAGGTACGCCGTCCCTTGAGGCAGGCTTGTACCGCCATTTTTTTACGGCTTCGATGGCGCTTTCATCAAATGCCGGTCCCAGGCTCTTCACTATATGTATATCCTGCGGTATACCTTCGGAGTCGATGATTAGCGCGAGGAGACAATCTCCGTTGATTCGGTGTCTCTTCTCATCAGAAGGGTATTTCGGCGCGATTTGAAGAACTGGGATCGGACGGATCAATCTGCTGCCATCGTACGACAGAACAGTGCCTAGATCGTCGGAATCTGCAGGATTGGCAATGACGCTAGTGACACTAGTGGCACTTTCGGACCTGTGAATGTCCATGATACGGAAACTCACTTCCGCCGTGAGGTCGAAGGGAACCGACGTCTTTCCTTCTTTTCTCGCCGGTTTGAATCTCCATGTCTCGATTGCCTGGACAGCGTTCGTATCCAAGCTCGGTTCGAGGCTTTTGACGACGCGCACGCTCTGCGGGATGCCATTGGTGTCGACGGTAAAGGAGACGAGGCATGTCCCGCTGATCTTCTTTTTTCGTGCCTCAGATGAATAACTCGGATTGGGTTGTGCAATCGCGAAGGGAGGGACGATTTGAAAGGCAGCGCTGTTGGAGGGCTGTGATGCGCCGGAAGCCTGCGTGGAACCGCTGACTGGTGCGATGTTGGTGGATTGAGCGGGCGGGGTAGATTGCTGAGCGGCGGCAAGAATCACAGTCGTGAGAGCCAAGGTGGCGAGTACGAGTTCGCGGCGCAACGGAGTTCTCCTGAACGACGGGAGTAGTCTAGCACGGATGGTGCTCTATGCCGCTCCAAGCAAGAAGATTTTCCGAGACATTCATCGAGCGCCTGATAAACAGTTTCCGCTCTGGCCGGATGACCGGCTAGGTCGGAAACTGCCTTAGTAACTCGGCATCCCACCCATTCCGCGGAAAAAGCGGAATGGATGGGGCACGGTAGGTTCTTGTGAACGAAGAATCGCTCTGCTTGTTTACCGGTCGGTGCAGGAATAGCAAGGATCGATGGAGGCCTGGATCAGCGGCGTGTCGGCCAAGCGCTGGCCCACCACCATCCAGCGAATTGCCGGCATGATGGCAAAGGTGGGCGTGCGCACATGAACGCGAGCGGGATTGCGTGATCCCTCTTTCCACGAGACCGAGTACATGACTTCGCCGCGCGGGGCTTCGACGCGAGCGGTAGCTGTTCCAGTGATGAATGCGAACTTCTCGCCTTCGGTGTGAATTTCACCCGGAGGCAGCTTGGCGAGAGCCTGACGGAGAATCTTGCAGCTCTCCATGATTTCCAGAGCGCGAACCAGCAGGCGGGCAGTGACGTCGCCAGCGGGCTGCACCGGCACGTCGAAGTCCAACTCCGCGTAAGCAGCATACGGCGCGGCGCGGCGAATATCCTGGGGAACTCCAGAGGCACGAGCCACGGGACCGACGACGCCGCAAGAGGTTGCCTTCTCGGTGGTCAGTACACCGATGCCAGCACAGCGCGAAATAGCTGTTCTACTGGTGGTGAAGATGGGAATTACGGTGCGCGCCATCTCCAGCTCCAGCGCTTCGACCATCTTGAGAATCGCCTGCGGATCGGTGATGTCGCGATTGACGCCGCCGATGCGGTTCATCGAATAATTAACGCGATTGCCGCTGATGGCCTGAAGCACGTCCATCACTTTCTCGCGCAATTCGAAGCAGGTCATGAACATCGTCTTGAAGCCCATAAGCTTGGCAGCGATTCCGGCCCAGAGCACGTGCGAATGCAGCCGCTCCAGCTCTGCCATGATGACGCGAATGTACTGCGCGCGCGGCGGAGGCGTGAGATTGGTCAGCTTCTCCATTGCATTGCAGAGCGTGAGCGTGTGGATATTTGAGCAGATGCCGCAGACCCGCTCCATGAGCGCGATAACCTGAATGTGGTTGCGTGTCTCGGCCAGGTGCTCAATGCCGCGAAAGTTAAAACCGATATGCAACTTAGCGTCCTGAACCGTCTCGCCGTCGCAGATCAAATCCAGCTTGTAAGGTTCTTCCAGAGCGGGATGATAGGGCCCCATGGGGATTTTATAGCTCATTTATTCTCCTTACTTGCGGCAACCATGTCACGCAGGTTCACGCCGGTTGTGTCTCCCTGACGAAGCAGTAGGGGTTCATATTCACGGCCCGTAAAGTCTATGGAATATTCTTCGTGAATTTCGCGCTCAATCCAGTCCACGGCTTCGCACATATCAAAGATGCTTTCAATGGATTTTGTGGTGAGCACGAAGGGGAAGCCAAGTAACTGGCCGTCGAGATCCCAGTGATACTCCAGGCGAAAGCCCTCGTCTTTGGGAAGCTCATAGGCTGTGATGGTAATGAAGCGGGCGTGGAGGGCGTTCATTGCCGCTGTCAGTTCGCGCACCGACTTAGCGCCGGGCGCAAGCCAATGCACGCCGCCTGTTTCAACCCAAGGCTCTGTGATTCCCAACTGTTCTGCAACTTCTTGCAAACTGATGGTGCTCGTCATTTTGTCTCTCCAGTGGCGGGAATCGCAGCCTGCGCGGCGACAACCGGGGGAACAGTTGGTTTGGGCGCGGGTGGCTTGCGGGCCAGTGTGTAGGATTTCTTCAACTCGCCAACGGTCAAATAAATCGGCGGGCACTCTGAATCCTGGCTCAGCGCGTGATCTTTGCAACCTTCAACGCAGCGTCCGCAGAATGTGCATTGGCCCGGTTCGTAGCTCCAGGTGAACTCGCCTTTGCCGCCTTTGAACTCGATTGCCTTGGCCGTGCAGCGCATTTTGCAGATGGCGCAACCAGAGCAGAGCGTGGGATCAAAGCGAACGAGGCCTCGATAGTTCGCAGAAACCGCTGGGCGATTGGGAAAGAGCGTCGTACGCGATCCGCCCCACAGATTCTTCCACATCATGGTCAGAATGTTCATGCTCTAAACCTCATGAAAAGCGCGGATGCAACGGCCAGAACCGCGAAGATCAGCGTGCATTGCCAGTAGAAGCGCACGGTTGTATCAATCTGCAAGCGCGCCGTGGCCGCAGCCACCACCGACAGCAGCAGCACGATGGCGAACGAGAGAGCGACGAAGACCAAAGCTGCAACCCACCACAAAGTGAAGACCGGGGCAATCAGCGTGGCCACAAGGCCCGTGGCGGCAACCCACTCCAGTCCATGTGAAAGCTCCCACATGGCCAGCTCGGGGCCTGCGTATTCGGTCATCGGTCCGGAGTAAATCTCCTGCTCGGCGTTGGGCAGCGAAAAGGGATTGAGATGAAGTTTTGCGGGCAGGCAAACCAGCAGAGCGATAATGCCCAGCCAGCGCAGCGGCGAGGACGGCAGTTGCGCCAGTGCCGAAAGGCTGAAGGTGTGCTGCGAGGCGGCGATGGAAACAATGGCCAGAAGAAAGACTACGTTATAGCTGACGCTGAGAACAGCTTCGCGCGCCGAGCCGATTTCACCGAAGATCGATCCCGAAGAAAAGCCTGCGGCGATGATGCACATCGAAGGCAATTCCAACAGAGCCAGCAGTAGAATCAAGTCACCCTGAAATCCGCCAGAAGCGGGAAGCACCGGCAACAGGCCAACCGCGCCCGCAGCCGAGGCAACCGCTATCAACGGCCATGCCCTCATCAGCATTCCGGCAGCGCCGTTGCGTGCAGGGGTGCCCTTGCCCATCAGCTTGATGAAATCAAAAAATGGCTGCATGAATGGAGGACCGATGCGGCCCTGCATCCGAGCCACGGCCTTGCGCTCCACCCAAAGAAAGAACCATGCGGCCGGTATAGCAAAGACCAACCCAGGAAAGATGAGCAAGCGAGCTAAGGCAGTTTGTAATTCAAGAATCAGACTCATGCCTACACCTCTTCCTTTTTCGCTTCACACGCGCAAGCGCAGGAGTCATTTTCATCGACGGTCGGCACCATGACAGATTCAGTGGGCAGCTTGTTGCCACGCTCCGCCAGAATCTCCGCGGCTTTGGCGACGCCCAGAATAATTGCGTCGGGACGAGGCGGGCACCCGGGCACAAAAACATCAACCGGAATGTGCAGGTTGAGCGGACCGTCTAGAGTGCGGCTGTCGATAAAAACATTGGTCGTGGCTGGGCAAGAACCGATAGCCACCACGGCCTTCGGTCCTAGGACTTGGCCGTAAACGGTCTTGATTGCGCCCACCGCATTGTGCGTGATGGGGCCGGTAATGCAGAGAATGTCTGCGTGGCGCGGGCTGCCCTCCAGCCGCACTCCCAACTGCTCCGCATCGTAACGCGGCGTGAGGCTGGCAATCAGCTCAATATCGCAACCGTTGCAACTTCCTCCGTTCATGTGGAAGAGCCATGGGCTGTGGCGGCGGCTATAGCACATCAATTTATTCCAGAGCTTCATAGTCTACCCCCAAACAGCATTTGCAGCGCGTCCGGCCATATACCGACGGCCAGCAGCAATACTGTCAGCGCAACGATTGTGGCTTGTAGCAAAAATGGCTCCTTTGTTGGATGCGCCGGAGTTATAGAAGGATCAGGCTCATCCGGCGGGCCCCACCAGAAGCGTGTGAGAGCCAGCACATAAGCGATCAGCGCAAAGATCGACGAGAGAATGAAAACTGCTGCCAATGGCCAGCCCATCTGCACAGCGGTCTCGTAAAGTCTCCAACGCCCAAGGAAGCCCATTGTCGGTGGAATGCCAAGCATCGCCAGCATTCCGAACAAGAATCCAAAGGCAGCAACTGGATAACGAGCGGCAAAGGCTTTCGGCTCGCCTTCCAACGCGCCGTCAGCCTCTGGACCGCTGAGACAAATGAAGAGCAGTGCCTTGGCCAGAGCATGGGTTGCGGCGGCAAAGATTGCGCCATTCCATCCGAGTACGTTGGAGGCTCCGAAGCCCAACAGCAGGAATCCTATGTCCTCGACGGTCGATAGAACGAGCAACCGTTTCAGGCTGCGCTGCGAAAGCATCAAAAGAGCAGCTATCAAAGACGTTATGGCAGCTACTCCCAACAGAACTCTACCCGGAGAGAATCCCACATATTCCGAAAAGCTCCATGATGAAAGATAGAACTCCCCGAAGGCCGCCATATCGACAACAGCAATTATCAAGCCTAAGACAACAGAAGGTAATTCATCAGCAATGCTAAGCAACCAAAAGAACATCGGAACTGCGGCCAGCTTGATGCAGACACTGGTGATGAACAGAGCCCAGGCCCATTGATTTCGACCATTCTCCATGAGTAGATCGCTACTGACCAAGGACAGGGTTGAAATAAGAACCACAGCGAGATAGGTATATTTGGCGGCTTGCGTTCGGGCCGTCTGCCAGACCAGTACAACGGTGAGCAATGCGCCGAGTTCAAGTAATCCAAGACGAAGCGAAGGTGGGGCAACAAGAAGGCCGGCAACGGTGGAGGCACCAATTAGCAGAATTAATGGCACTCGTTTGCGGCTAGCAGCGTTGACAAGTGCTGCAAGAACCAGTGCGATTGCGGCAACCGCGCAAGCAGCAATCAATATTGGAGGCATAGGCATTATGCCTCCTTCATATAAGCCGGGAGTACTAGGAGTAATCCAGCGAAAAAATACGAACACCCCCGCCGCCAGCACGATTACGAGGGCCAGCGCATTGCGCTCCATCCAGGACACTACGACGCCTAGCCAGCGCGAGAGAGCTTGCAAACCGCGCCAGACACCGAGATAGACCACGTCCACATTGGACCAGCGGAAGAACTCATGCCAGTTTTGCAGGAAGATGCTGGAGAAGTCGCCCGCAGTGAGTCTTCCCTCGGACGATAACGGCTCGCCGCCGGTAAAGACGCCGCCGCCTGCCAGCGCCGCTCCGGCGATCTTCGGTTGGCGCGAGGCGTAAGCAATCGCGTAGATTAGGCCACCCAGAACCAGCGAAACCACAGCCAGAACCAAGCCTCCGATAGTCGAGAAGCTACCCGCATCTGACGAGAGCCCAAGCCAGGTCACGTTCACCGCACTCATTTGCAGCGCATTCAGAATCGGATTGAGCAGGTAGTTCACAGCCAACTGCGGCGCGACGCCGAGAATGACGCTACCAGCAGCCAGGAATCCCATCCCCCAGACCATCGACGCCGGGGACTCGTGCGCGTCTTTGGTCGCCTCAGTCGTAGGACCAAGGAAGACCGCGCTGGTGGCCTTGGCGCAGAGAAAGACCGTGCCCAGACTTACCGCCCACGCGACCATTGCAGGCACAGCCCAGCCGGCCTGCAGCGCCGCCGCATAAAGCATCCACTTGCTGGCGAAGCCGCTCATCAGCGGTACTCCCGCCATGCTGCCTGCGCCGATCAGCCAAGACAGCGTCGTCTGTGGCATCTTCGATGCCAGCCCGCCGAGCTTGTTCATGTCGCGCGTTCCGGCGGCGTGCTGCACCGAACCGGCGGTCAGGAAGAGTCCGCCTTTAAAGAAGCCATGATTGAGGCAATGCAGCAGACCGGCGGCAATCGCCAGCGGCGTGCCAATGCCGATGCCCATCATCATGTAGCCGATCTGGCTCACCGTCGAGAAGGCCAACATGCGCTTCAGATCGGTTTGCACCATCGCGTACATCACGCCCACGGCCATAGTGATGGTGCCAATCCAAACCAGAGATGCACTTCCCCAGGCAAAGCCGCCGTATGTCGGCCATGCGCCAAAGCTGTGCATGCGGCAGGCCAGATAAACGCCCGCCTTCACGTAGCAAGCCGCATGCAGCAACGCGCTGACCGGTGTCGGCGCGGCCATCGCTTCGGGAATCCATGTGTGCAGCGGAACCTGCACGGACTTGGCCACCAGCGCCACCAGCATCAGCGCAAAGACGCCGCCGGTGAATGCGTGTGCGACATTCGGATCGGTCCAGAGAGCGCTGCCGGTGCGATGAAAGACAACCAGAATCGCTGCCAGCAATCCGTAACCCGCAATGTGCGTCATCAGCAGCACTTTGCGTGCTCCGGCGACGGCCTCGCGATTGGTGTACCAGAAGCCAACCAAGCTGAAAGAGCACAACCCAACCAGCTCCCAGCAGAGGTAAAAGAAGAAGAGGTTGGCGCTGTAGACCAATCCGACAAAGCCCGCAATGAAAACCAGCATTGTCGAGAAGAAGCGGGTGGCCGACTTGTCGTGTGACATATAGCTGATGGAATAGAGCAGCACAAATGCGCCTAAGCCCGTTCCCATCAACGCAAAAAGAACGCTGAGAGCGTCCACGTGAAAGACAAGGGCGAGCGGTCCATCCCAGTGCAGGGCGTTCAGTTCGACGAACTGGCCAGCCTTGACCCAGCCAATCAGCGCAACAACAGACGCCACAGCCGGTAGACAGGCGAGGAAGGCTAGTATCCCCTTAACCCTTGCGGAACAAAGCTTTGCGACGAGAATCTGGAGCGCGGCGCCCAGCAAAAGTGAGCATGGCGCAACCAGAATAAGAGTCTCTGCGTTCATTCCTATAATAGTAGTAAGCGAATTGACTCCTAGATGTGATGGGCCTCACCTTCAGATACCCGTATTGCTATGTGGTATGACCACTCAAGCAATTCTCTGACTGTCTCGAAATTGCCTTTCAAAATCGCTCAATTAACCGCTCCATAAGTGCAAATATGCGAGCGAGATATACTGCACTTCGAAGTAGAGATTTTTTTGCGTAAAACGGGCAGTTTTGCGGGCGAATATAGGGAGTTAAAAGAAAACCCCGCATCTGGCATGAAACTCGTGCCGGATGCGGGGCTTTAGTCTTATCTGTGCAGTCTCTGCGCCGAAGCGAGTTGGCTGCACCCAGGTGCCTACTTGCTGGTCAGGGCTTCCACACCGGGAAGCTTCTTGCCTTCTAAAAACTCCAGGCTGGCACCGCCGCCGGTGCTGATATGAGTGACCTGGTCGGCATAGCCGGCCTTGTTGATGGCAGAGACGGAGTCGCCGCCGCCGATGATGGAAATAGCTGCTTTGTTGCTGGCGACTGCTTTGGCGATTGCGTTGGTGCCGATGGCGAAGCGCGGAAACTCAAAAACTCCCGCAGGCCCGTTCCATACGATGGTGCGCGCGGTCGAAACCACTTCTTCAATGGCCGCGATGGACTTGGGACCGATGTCCAGACCCTGCCAGTCGGCGGGGAAGTTCACGGAGCAATCCCAGGGCTGCGTTTTGGCGTCGGCGGAGAAGCTATCGGCGAGAATGTTATCCACGGGCAACAGCAGCTTGACGCCCTTGGCTTTGGCTTTGTCGAGCGCGGCTTTGGCCATTTCGATTTTGTCTTCTTCGACGAGCGACTTACCAGTGGTGACGCCGAGAGCGCGCTGGAAAGTGTAAGCCATGCCGCCGACAATGACCAGGGTATCAACTTTGTCCAGCAGGTTATCGATGACATCGATTTTGCCGCTGATCTTGGAGCCGCCGATGATAGCGACGAACGGCTTTTCGGGAGCTTCGAGAGCTTTGCCGAGGTAGGTAATTTCCTTTTCCATCAAGAGGCCGGCGACGGCTGGCTTGAGGAAGTGCGTGATGCCTTCCGTTGAAGCGTGGGCGCGATGCGCGGAGCCGAAGGCGTCGTTGACATAAACATCGGCGAGCGAGGCCAGAGCCTTGGAGAAACCGGGGTCGTTGGCTTCTTCTTCTGGGTGGTAGCGGAGGTTCTCTAGCAGCAGCACCTGGCCGGATTCAAGTTGAGCGGCCATTTCAGTGGCGACTTCGCCGATGCAATCGGGCGCAAAAGCCACATTGACCTCTTCGCCAAGTTCCTTGTTGAGCAGGACGCGCAGGCGGTCAACGACCGGGCGAAGCGAATACTTTGGATTGACCTTGCCCTTGGGGCGGCCCAGATGAGAGGCGAGAATAACTTTGGCTTTGCGTTTGAGGGCGTAAACGATGGTGGGCAGTGTGGCCACAATGCGGGTGTCGTCGGTGATCGTTGAGCCGTCTTCAGTGAGCGGCACGTTAAAATCGACGCGGATGAACAGACGCTTGTTGGCCAGTTCGATGTCGCGAATGGAGAGCTTGGGCATGGCGTTGCCTTCCTTGAAGTGGGTTAACGGGTCTTACTTCTTGCAGCAATCGGAGCCGGAAACGACAGCTTCCATTTCGATTTCGGCGCACCACTTGGGGCTGAGCAGCGAGGCGACGACCATGGTGGAAGCGGGGCGAATGGTGCCAAAGAACTCGCCATGAACGCGGCCAATTGCCTCCCAATCCTCGGCGTGGGCTAGATAGATGCGGGTGCGGACGACGTCGTTGAATGTAGCGCCAGCCTCGGAGAGAGCCGCGGCTGCAATTTCAAAGATGCGGCGGGTCTGGGCGGTCGGGTCCAGGTCGTCAGCGCCGACTGGGCCGGTGCCGGAGAGGTGAACTGTGTTGCCGATGCGAACGGCGCGGGAGAAGCCGATGATGGGCTCGTAGGGAGAGGTGCCAGGAATGTTTTTTCTCATGGTCTTTAGTGGTAGAGGTTAGGGATTAGGTATCGAACCACTGATCCCTGACCCCTAACCCCTGATCCCAGTTTACAGGCCCTTCTTGACCAGGAAGCCGATCAGATCGACGACGCGGCTAGAGTAGCCCCATTCGTTGTCGTACCAGCTGAGCACCTTGACGCTGTTGCCAACCACCTTGGTCAGCGGCGCGTCGACGATGGACGAGAGCGGGTTGCCCTTAAAGTCGGAACTGACCAGCAGATTCTCGTCGTAGCCGAGGATGCCCTTCAACTCACCTTCTGACGCGGCCTTGAGAGCGGCATTGATTGCCTTGGCGTCGGTGGCCTTCTCGCTGATGAATGTCAGATCAACGATGGAGACGTTGGGTGTGGGGACGCGAATTGCGAAGCCATCCAGCTTGCCGGCGGTCTCAGGAATAACCAGCTTGAGGGCCTTAGCTGCGCCCGTGGAACTGGGGATCATGCTGAGGGCTGCGGCGCGTGCGCGACGCAGGTCCTTGTGCGGCGTGTCGAGGATGACCTGATCGTTGGTGTAGCTGTGAATGGTGGTCATGATGCCGCTGACCATGCCGCAGTGAGCCAAGAGAACCTTGACGACCGGGGCGAGGCAATTGGTGGTGCAGCTGGCATTGGAGATCACGTTGTGCTTGGAGGCATCGTACTTGT
This sequence comes from uncultured Occallatibacter sp., assembly GCA_964414945.1. Classification (GTDB taxonomy): domain Bacteria; phylum Acidobacteriota; class Terriglobia; order Terriglobales; family Acidobacteriaceae; genus Telmatobacter. The sequence goes on along the minus strand of CAYPYJ010000096.1, from coordinate 3,501 downwards.
CCTGATTGACGCCGAGCACTAGGGTGATGTCCTCGTTAGAGGCGGGAGCGGAGATGATGACCTTCTTGACGGTTTTGCCCAGGTGAGCCTTCGCCTTGAGCGCGTCGGTGAAGAAGCCGGTCGATTCAACGACGATCTGCGCGCCGACTGAAGCCCAATCCAGCTTGGCGGGGTCGCGCTCAGAGAAGACAATGATCTTCTTGCCGTCGACGGTGATAAAGCCTTCGCCAGCGGTGACTTCGTTCTTCAAGTTGCCGAGGATCGAGTCGTACTTGAGCAGGTGCGCCAGGGTCGCCGGACTGGTCAAGTCGTTGACGGCGACAAAATCGATTTCAGGATTGCCAAGCGCGGCGCGCAAAACATTGCGGCCAATGCGGCCGAAGCCGTTGATGCCAACCTTTACTGCCATAGTGTGTGTTCTCCTTAATAGCCGGTGAGGCTATGGTTTGAGCTGGTTGTGGCTTGTTCAAGCGTGCTGCGTTCAGCAGTGGAAATCGCCCCGACGGGCTACTCCACCAAACTCTTGATCGTAACATTCTGGGCAAGCAGGTCGGAAACAAAAGGCGTTTCTTTCCCAATTTTTTGCGGAAGCTCTCGCATCTGTAGTGTGCCGTTCCCGATATAGGATCGTATGTGACGGCGTGCACACTATTTGCACCATTCTCGGCAAGTATGGTATTCCGGTATCAACACGTACGGTTGAAGGGTTCATGAGCAGACGTTCAAGACGCAATCCCAATACTTCGGAATCCACAGGCAAAATCGGCCAGGAAATTCCATCGAATCAACTGCGGCCGCTGGTGCCGCTCTACCCTGATGAAGTACAGGCGGCTGGGCAGGCGCGTACACCGCGGCCACAGGAAGTCCGTCGGCAACCTGGTGTGCAACTGCAGGCTGGAGCCGCCGCCCCGGCCAACAGGCCGGCAAAGCCGGACCGCAATCCAGGACAGGTTCGACCCGCCCGGCAGGAATGGAACGCGGCGGCTGACGCGGGGCGCTTCGAACTGGAGACCCAGCCGGAGATGCCTTCTGCGCATGTACAGGAGCCAGAGGCAGCCGAGCGCTCGCCCCAGGCCCCCAAAGGATTTGTGGTGCTGGCGATTGGACTCCCTGGCTCCGGCAAGACGACTTGGTTCCGGCGGCGCGGTGTGACGCCATTGTCCAGCGACCTGTTGCGCAACATTCTCTTCGACGATGTGGAAGAGCAACGCTACCAGGGACTGGTGTTTTCCACACTGCGCTCACTGCTGAGGGCGAGACTCATCGCCAAGATGCCGCTGAATTATGTGGATGCCACCAACCTCTCCAGCCACGAGCGGAGTCAGTGGATCAAGATGGCTAAAAGCTTTGGATACGAGGTCCAGGCGGTGTTTTTTGATGTTCCACTTGAGGTTTGTCTGGACCGAAATAGCAGGCGCGACCGCTCGGTGAGTGAGGACGTGATGCGCAAGATGGCCGAGAAACTGAAGCCGCCGGTCTTTGAAGAGGGCTTCGCCAAGATCACGGTTGTGCGGGTGAAGAGTAACTGATAAATGAAGTTCGCAAACCATAGGCATACAAAAAAGCGCCGCAGCCCTGAGGGCAGCGGCACTTTTTTGGTTTGGATTCGGCAGGTCGCTTTAGAACATATTCCAGAGCGACTGGTTGTAGACAGCGTGGTGGAACTGCACTTCGGAGGCCTTGACGATGGTTCCCAACTCGCGCGGGGAACGGTTGGCCACGGCCTGCTTCAGCTCGGCATAGCGGCCTTGTACATCTTTGCCCAGAATCTTCGCAATCCATGCCGAAGACTCGAAGTCCGTGATTGCCTTTTGGATGTTATCGGGCAGGTAGCCGCTGCCAGCGCGAAGATTGGCAGCCTTCGAGATTTCGCCGTCGAGGCCGGTCTTGAAGATGCTGTAGAGAGTCAGATAGGGGTTGGCATCTGGAGCCACGGCGCGAACCTCAGTTCTCATAGACCGGCTATTGCCGATGGGAACCCTGACCATAGCGCCACGATCTGTGGCCGAAGCGCGAATCTGATTCGGAGCCTCGAAGTGCGGGTCTAGACGGCGATAGGCATTGACGCTGGAGTTGAAAACCAGGCAAAGGTCCAGTGCCTTGGTCAGGATGCGGTCCAGGAAGCTCCACCCGAAGCCGGAGAGCATCTCCTCGCCCTTTTCGTCCCAGAAGAGGTTGGTCTTGCCCTTAGAGACGGATACGTTGGTGTGCATACCGCTGCCATTGACGCCGACAACAGGCTTAGGCAGATAGCAGGCTGTGTAGCCCATATTGTTGGCGATTTGGCGGGTGAGCAGCTTGTAGAGTTGGATCTGATCGGCAGCACCGACTGCTTCGGCATAGCTATAGTTGATCTCGAACTGGCTGGGAGCGACTTCTGGGTGATCCTTTTCGTTTTGGAAGCCCATGGCGCGTTGCACTTCAGCCGAGGTGTCGATGAACTGACGCAGCGGATCGAGAGGCAGCGAGTGATAGTAGCCGCCGGAGGAGATGAACTCGAACTTGCCCGTCTGATGGTATGTTGCCTCAGCGTCCTTGCCGGCAAAGAGGAAGCCCTCGATCTCAGTGGCTGCATTTAGCGTGTAGCCGTTGGACTTGTGCTGCTCATCGGCATACGCCTTGAGCACGCCGCGCAGATCGCCGGAGTAGGTGGTGCCGTCCTTGTCGATGACGTTGCCAAAAACCAGCACTTTGCCGGTGCCGAAGACGTCGGCGGGAACCCAGTAGAAAGCGCTCCAGTCAATGCCGAGACGCAGATCGCTCTCTTTCTGGGCAGTGAAGCCGCGAATCGAAGAGCCGTCAAAGGTCAGGTTCTCGTAGGAACCAAGGAGGAACTTCTTGTCGTAATCCAGCAGATGCAGGCGGCCTTCGAGGTCGGTGAAAAGGACGGTTACGGCCTTGATCCGCTTTTCGTCGGTCAGATACTTCAACCGCTTCTCGCGAATCTCATTAGCCGAAACGCGGTTGGCGCGGTCGGCCTTGGCTTGCAGGTTGAGCTCTTCCAGCTGCTCATACGAGAGCGCTAGAAAATTGCGATAGTCAGTGGACATGTTTCTCCTTTTTGGCGCAACGATAAGGGTAAGAGGCTTCGACTAAATTATAGAGTCTCAACATAAGGATTCCATGAAGATTTACCGCCAAGCGGTGGAAAAATAAGCGTTATCCCATCTGCTGGAAAACCGTGATGGACCTGCTAAAATCCACTCAAGTTTCACGCATTCAAGGCATGCTGGCCGAAAGAAGTGACGGCCTGTGCTGTTCACTATTCTCTGTCCACTGTATTTGGTGAGTGATCGCTTGTCTCTGAGTCTTCTCCAAATCCGCACACTCTTTGGCGCCCTGCAAGGACGCGGCTCTGGTTTGCGGATGCTGCTTTTCGCCCTAGAGTGCGCACTTGGGGTGGTGGCGGTGGTACTGGTGGCGGCTTTGGCGCATTGGGCCGGCTGGCTGCTTCCGGTGGCATTGCTGCTCTACCTGCTGATTGTGGTCCCAATCGCATTG
>CAYPYJ010000095.1:12846-14797 GCA_964414945.1 uncultured Occallatibacter sp. | reverse complement strand
ACGCCATCCACATCAGGGTCTGCGGAGGTTGTGTCGGGTGGAGTACCAAATCCATAATGAAACAGGTTGCCTGGGTCGACACCACCGTCTAGGCGAATCGACTCGGATATTTCGACTGCTATGGGCACGCCTTCCTGCGTGGTCGCCGGTTTATAGCGGAGCTTTGCAGTAGCATCGACGAAGTATTTTGCAAGGAGTGGATTTGTGCAACGGATTATCTTTACATCCTGCGGCATACCATTCACATCCACAGTCAGCGAAGCTGCACACCGGCCATTGATATGATTAGCCACCATTTGACCGGGAAATTCAGGATGGAATTTGTTGATCAGAACTGGCGGGTTGATTTTTTCCTTCGTTGGTTGAGCAACGGACAGGCCAGTCTCCGTAGCCGGTGTGGCCTGCTGAGCATGACCAAGGCTTGCCGCAATTGACAAAACCGCTGCACACATCCACAAACGTTCCATGAATCTCTCCAGGAAATCTGGAAAAAACTTTATCACACCAGCCCCAACTCCCTGAGCAGAAATGCATAGTCCAGCGCAATCTCCTTCAGGTAGTCGTAGCGCCCGCTTGCGCCGCCGTGGCCAGCCTCCATATTCGTCACCAGTAGCAGCGCGTGGTCGTCCGTCTTCAACGTCCGCAGCTTGGCCACATATTTGGCTGGCTCCCAATACATCACCTGGCTGTCGTTGAGTGAAGTCTTCACCAGCATTGCCGGATAACTCGCAGCCTTCAAATTGTCGTAGGGCGAGTAGCTCAGCATGTAGTTGAAATATTCAGCCTCGTTCGGATTTCCCCACTCCTCATACTCCGGTACAGTCAAGGGCAGCCCAGCGTCGAGCATGGTGTTCATCACGTCCACAAACGGAACGTGAGAGAGCACAGCACGGAAGAGTTCCGGCTTCAGGTTCACCACCGCGCCCATCAACAATCCGCCAGCAGAACCGCCTTCAATCGCAACTTTGGACGGATCGCCATAACCCGCCGTTGTCAGGTGCTCAACACAGGCCACAAAATCCGTAAATGTGTTGCGCTTGACGAGCATTTTGCCGGCATCATGCCACGGCTTGCCCAAATCGCCACCGCCGCGAATGTGTGCGTAGGCCATCACCACGCCGCGATCCAGCAAGCTCAGTCGGTTCCCACTGAAGCCCAGCGGCAGTGAGTAGCCGTAAGAGCCATAGCCGTAAACGTAGAGCGGATTCCGTCCCGGCTCACGCTTGTCCTTCCTGTAGACAAGGGACACCGGAACCTGTACGCCATCTGGCGCAATGGCATAAATGCGTTCGCTTGCATAAAGCGTCCGGTCAAAGCCGCCGGGAACCTCAAACTGCTTGAGCAGTTTTGACGCGCCCGTGGCCACATCGTACTCAAAGACCGAAGCAGGCGTCACCAGCGACTGGTAGCCGTAGCGAAACACCGGCGTGTCAAAAACGCGATTCACATTTGGCTGGGCGTCATAAGCCGGTTCCGGGAAACTGATCTCGCGAGCTGGCGTTGCTTCCGGCCCGTTGCCTTCAAAACGCCAAACGCGCAGCCGAGGCAATCCACCTTCGCGTTCACAGGACATAAAGAAATTGGCAAAGAGGTCAATCTCTTCAATCATCACGTTGTCCCGCTGGGGAATCAGCTCGACCCAGTGCTCGCGACCCGGCGTTGCCACCGGTGCTGTAACCAAACGGAAGTTGCGCCCACGATCGTTGGTGCGGATAAACCACAAGCCGTTGCGATGATCGATAGAGTATTCGTGCTCATCCTCACGCGGGCAGATCAGCGTGAACTGGCCTTCAGGCTGGTTGGCAGGCAGCACCCAGGATTCGGTAGTCGTGTGGCTGGCCGCCACCATCACCACATAGAGGCCGTCCCGACTGCTGTCAGCATCCAGGTTGAAGCGTTCGTCGTCCTCTTGATACACCAACACATCTTTCGTGTTCTGCCCTATGCAATG
>CAYPYJ010000095.1:0-12836 GCA_964414945.1 uncultured Occallatibacter sp. | reverse complement strand
GCAATGCCGCCAGAGTTGGTATTGACGCTTCTGCTCCTCGTCCTCAACGGTATAAAAAAGCGTGCGATTGTCCGCCGCCCAAACAACGGAGCCCGCGCGCTCCACCTCATAAGCCAGCGTCTCGCCGGTGTCCAGATCCTTGATATGCAGCGTGTACTGGCGGAATCCGGTCGTGTCGGTTGTGTAAGCCAGCAAGCGGCCATCCGGGGTAATATTGGTCGCGCCAATCGCGAAAAAAGTGTGCCCCTCGGCCAGTTGGTTGCCGTCCAAAATCACCTGCTCCTGCGTGCCTTCAGGCCTACGCGTCCGGCAGTGGATGGCGTATTGCAAGCCCTCTTCTGTACGTGTGTAGTACCACCAGTCGCCATCGCGGTAAGGAACCGAGACGTCAGTCTGCTTCACATGTGAGAGCATCTCCTGATAAAGCTCTTCGCGCAAGCCATTGAGCGGATTCATAATCTCCGCGGCGTAGGCGTTTTCAGCCTCCAGGTAAGCGGTCACTTCAGGCTTCTCTTTATCGCGCAGCCAGGCGTAATCGTCCACCAAAACTGTGCCGTGCAGTGTAGTTTCTTTGTGTTCCTTGCGGGCGATGGGGAGTGTAGGCATTGATTGGAGAATTGGGGTCATTTCTCTTCTATTTTAGTTCTTGTGGAGAGTTTTGACCCGGTGTCTCCTCATTGACGCTCCTGTTGAGCAAGGAGCACGGGCCAAAATGGAACCTTTCATCCCTCTCCCACGTACAATAAAGAGCGATGACAGGTTTTCGCCGCGCACATTCCGCTGTATTTGGGCTGCTTTTGGCAGCTTTTTTTGGTGTTTCAGCCACTTCCGCTTGGGCCGAGCGGGTCGAAGACCTGCCGCAACCCACAGATTACATTAGTGATTTTGCCCACGTACTCTCGCCGGGAGCGATTGCCCGTCTGGACCGCCTCTGCACCCAGCTCGACCACTCCCAGACCAATACCAAGTTTGCCGTAGTCACCGTTCGAACGCTCGATGGTGTTGATTCTGCTGATTTTGCCAACGCCCTCGAAGACAAATGGAAGATGGGCAAAAAAGGCGTGGAGCGCAACGTGCTGGTTCTACTGGCCGTTAACGACCACAAGCGCCGCATCGATGTTGGCTACGGCCTTGAGGGCATTCTGAACGATGCCAAAGTCGGTGACATTGGCCGGGAAATGGTGCCCGCGCTGCGAGCCAACGACTTTGACGGAGCCATTTCGCTGGCCGTGGGCGAGTTGGCGCAGGTTATCGCTGCCGACGCCAAGGTCACGCTGAACGATGAGCCGATGATGCAAAGGCAACCGGTCCGGCGTCAGTTTAACCCTGGCAAGCTGATTCTTCTGATCATCGTATTAGTCTTCTTCGGCGGTTTTCATCTGCTGAGGTTTCTGATGGGCTTCGGCCTTTTCGGCGGCTTCCGCGGCGGTCCATGGATGGGCGGCGGCGGCTTCGGCGGGGGTGGTGGCGGAGACTCCGGCGGTGGAGGTTTTGGCGGATTTGGTGGCGACGGCGGCGGCTTCGGCGGCGGCGGAGCCGGGGGCGATTGGTAGTGTTTTTTTAAGCGGATGCATTGTGTCAGGGCACGACTTTAGTCGTGCCGCAAATGCAAGGAAAAATGAAGGGCTTTAGCCCCTGAGGGAACTCCAAAACGTACCGGAGATTCTCCGCAGGGCAAGTCAAAGGAGAAAAACACAATATGAGCAAGGGACTTTGGATTGCATTGGGCGTGGTTGGTGTTTTCATTTTGGCTATGTTAATGGTCTTCGGCAGCTACGTGGGCGCCAAGAACCAGATGGTGGCCAAGGATGAAATTGTGAAGGCCGCATGGTCAGATGTGGACGTGCAGTTGCAACGGCGTCTAGACCTGATCCCTAACCTTGTGGAAACCGTGAAAGGGTTCACCAAGGAAGAAAGCACCGTCTTTGGCGACATCGCCAACGCCCGCGCGGGAATGCTGAACGCGCAGGGTCCGGCAGGCAAGATCGCGGCCAACGGCAAGCTCGATTCAGCCTTGGGACGCCTACTGCTGCTCACGGAAAACTACCCGCAACTGCGTTCCAGCGAGCAATTCATGCGCTTGCAAGACGAGCTGGCAGGAACCGAAAATCGCATCGGCGTAGCGCGTAAGCGTTATAACGACTCGCTGCGCGACTACAACACATTCGTGCGCCAGTTCCCCAACAGCATCTGGGCAGGCATCGCGGGATTCCAGGTCAACAACGCATTCTTCGAGGCAAGCTCTGCCGCGAAAACAGCGCCTTCGGTCAAGTTTTAGAACACTTTCAACTTAAGTGTTAACAATAATTCTGGGTGCCCCATTCATTTCGCGCACTTTGCGAAATGGGTGGGAAAGCACATCTGTCCATTTCGACCGCAAACACCAAAACCGAAAATCCTATAACGATTCCGCAGAACAAAAAAGCCCTGCTCTCGGAGAGCAGGGCTTTTCTTCTTGATGCCAGATTATCAGTTTAGTTCTTTTCCACCTTCTCCACCTTCGGCTTTTTCGTCTCTTGCGGAGCAACATACAGGAAGTTCTTCACACTGAAGACGCCCGCAACTCCGTTGGCGCGCATGAAGGCAATGTCCTTGTCGGCCTGTGAATCCACAGCGCCATACAGCGACACGTTGCCGTTTTGCACCGAAATGCGAATCGGCTTTGCGGGATTCATGGCGTACTTGGTAAACGTCGGGTAACCGTAGACAGAGCGGTAGACCTGAATCCTGATGCGATTGTCAAAGATAGAAACGGGATCGACCTGGATCTCGTCTGTCATATCCTTGACGCCGGGATAGTAGCGAACCAAGTCAAGGGCTGAGTCCCTGGAATTGTAGGAGACGGCATGGCCACCGAGGGTGACAGCGCCATTCCGCACTCCGAGAGTGATGGCGTTGAAGGCGTTGCCCAGGAAAACGCGGTCATACGCCAGCTTCTCTTGAAGCTTGTCCTGCAGCTGTTGGTCGCTGATGACTGGGCCGGCGACACTGATCAGATTGTGAACCGAGGTGACGCCTTTGGATTTGCGCGCACGTTTTTCCGCGTTGACCTTGTATTGGTACAGGTCCACGGTTCCGGTCAGAGTAGCAATGCCCTGGTCAACGCTCACCTTCACATTTTCAAATTGCTTCTTGTCCAGCCGTGCCGCCGCATCGCTCGGCTGGGGGCTGCCGGTCTCAGAGGCGAGGGCTGCCAGTGGAATGCTCAGGAGGGCTCCAGCGAGTGTAACCGACAGCAGTGCAGCGCGGGAATTACTCATCCAAGTCATATTCATAACCTCCGTACGATTGAAGTGCATTCTGATGAAAGCTTACCGCAGAATGCCTACTTTCTTCCCGTACACACATTTTGACACGGGTATAGCGAAATAGTTGCGGTTCGGACAGGGTGAAAAATGTGTCCTTTTTGCGACTCAAATAGCCAGCAATCCCCACCCTCGCGCCAAAAAAATTGCGGGATCGCGCACAGAACTGCTTTTTCCTTGTTCCCTAATCCCTGTTTCCTATCACCGGTACCGGCGCGTAGCCTTTACAACCACGGAGAAGACGCCCGACTCGTCGCGGGCTAACTGCAGGGAGACATGGTGGTTAATCGCAACATCCGCCTGGATAAGCTGCTGAGCGGTAGTGTTCACGTTGGTAGCATAGGTCAGGGTGACGTTGGAGCCTAGCTGCTCTTCGACGATGATGCGCGAGGTTGAGTTGCCAAGTGCACCCAGGTAGTTGGGGTCCACCTTCACCGACCCTGCACCGAAAAGCTTTTGCACGCGGCTGCTTACAGTGGCGTTCAGAGCGCCGCCGAGAAGGGCATCCGTTGTTGGATTTGCGAGCGCCTGCTGCTGCTGCTGGGTATAGAGCCGCTGCTGGTTTTCAGTGCGTCCCAGAGCCAGTAGTGCCACTACGTCGGCCTCGGGCAGCGGAGGATCTGAGCGGTAGGTCACCGCCATCTTTTCAGGCGTTCCGTGCAGTCCGAGGGTAATGTCGTAGTCCTCGACGCGAGCCGTGGCATTCAGATCGATGTTCGGCTGAATGCGAACCGGGTTGGTAAAGTAAATGTCTCCGCGCTGTAACTCGTAGCGGGTTCCGGCCAAAACGGCGCTACCCTCCGTGATCGAGACGCGGCCCAGCAGCGACGGTGAGGCCACGGTGCCACGCAAATGGAGATCGACGTTTCCGGCCAGCTTGGCGTATGCGTTCTGGAAGTTCAACTGCGGCGAAGAGGCAATATGAACATCCAGACGAATGTGGTTGGACGGCGCATCCAATGGCGCGATGGTCTCAACGGAAGCGGCCTGCGCGGCCAGCGCCGCAATGTCCAGGTCGGGGCTGACAGTAAAACGGGTGATGAGCACGTCGCCTGAAAGTAGCAAATTGTTTTGTTGGCCCTGCAGGTGAAATTTGGCGTCGGCCAGCGAGCTGACCCCTTGCGGGTAACGAATCCGGACTCCAGTGCCAGTGGCCGTCAGGTCGGCATAAAGGCCGTGCTGATAGGCCAGATAGCCGTTCACGCTGAGCAGACCTCCGCCTGTCATGGCGGTCAGCGACTTAACCTCCAGACGGTTCTGATTGAACTCCAAAGTGCCGTGCAATTGGCTCAGGCCGTTCGGCAAATCCTCCAGAGAGAGGGAGCCGTTTTGGAAATTGATTTGCCCGCGCAGATCAGGATTCATCATCGGACCATGCGCTTCAACCTGGAAGTTGGCGTTTCCACTGGCGGTGAGGTCGCGGTCCAGCGTCTCGGCCACCTTCAAATTGATGGCCCCGCTGGCGGTGAGGTCCAGTTGGTTTTTGTCTTTGAGCGACACAGAGCCCTGAAGGTGTAGATCCGTTTCTTCGCCGGTCACATGCAACGGGTCGAGATGGATGACGGAGTTGGCGAGCGTGGCATGGACGCCGCCCTCACTTTGCAAGTGAACGCCAGAGACGGTAAAAGCGAATTGATTGAGTCGGGCTTCGCCGCTCATCTCCGAAAGCCTCGCCAAAGGCCCTTCAACAGTGACTGTGCCAGCCAGCGCGGATTCTCCGTTGAGGCTTTGAAGATGGGCCAGTTTGAAGAGTGCGCCAACGTCGAAACGCGAAAAATCGAGTTTGGCTTGAGTGGCATAATCGCCGCTAAGAGTAGTTTGACCATGCACAGCCAATTGGGCTGCCTCCAGCCGACTGGTCAGGTCATAGGTGACGGCACGATTGGCGGTCAGCGCATGCAATTCAATTCCGCCGAGCGATTCTCCGTTCAACGTGAGATTGGGCAGAGAGGCGCGGGCTTCAAGGCGCGGGTCGTCGAATGTTCCATAGCCTTGAACGGTGAATCCTAGCTTGCCGGTAACAGTCAGGCCCTGGCGGCGGAAAGATTCAATGCGGGCCACGTCGATTCCAGTGCTCTTGGCGTCCAACGTAAAGCGGTGGGTATCCAAGTCGTAGCTGCCGGTGGCTGACAAATTTCCGGCGACGTCGGTGGCGGTCAGCGATGTGAACCGGATGGTCTGATTGACTATATTCCCCTGCGCACGGATGCGCGCTATTGGTTCTCCAAAAACAGTGCCCTTATCCATCTCGACCCAACCGGAGCCGGTCAGCGTACGCAGAGGACCGTCGGCTTGAAGCTGCGCATCCAGTGCGCCGGTAACGGGCAGATTAGGTCCGGTCAGGGCTTGCAGATCGTCCAGTCCAACCTGGCCAGCGTGCAGGCGAATATGAAGCATGGAGTTAGCGTCGAAGGAAAGAGGCGGCGCGGGTCGGCGCGTGGCCTTCGCTGCAGTGGGAGGCAGGCCTGCAACCAGGCTGCCGCTAAGCGCAACTTCGGCTTTTCCGTGGCGCAGTAATGCGTGGGCAATATCAATCCGCGTGCCCGAGTAGATACCGGTAGCCTCCGCCGAATCCAGGCGAATATATTGGGGTGGCTTTGGGACGGATCCCGCGCTCAGGCTCGACGGGATTTCAATAGCTAGTTGAGAGGCGGTTACGGTGCCGGCGAGGCGCGGGTCGGCGAGCGAACCGCCCCATGTGCCGTGATAATCTCCTTGGCCGTAGAGAACGATGGGCAGGGCGGCAGTGCCGGATCTTCCGTTGTGCGTCAGTTCAAGATCGCGAAGCACAGTGTCGAACTCATTCAGGTTCCCGGAGTGGAGATCGACCGTGAGCGCTGAGGGGGCGGTCACGGGATACGCGCCCAGATGCCCGTGGGCCTGAAACTCACTCTGTGGCAAGCGCAGGTCCAGTTTGCGCAGATCCACAGAGCCGTCGCGTTCGAAATATGTGGCGTCGAGTGAGCCGCTGGCGGTCACCTTTCCAGGCGCTGTTAGCGCCGGCGGTGAGGCGGCAAACACGGCATCGACGGCAAGAGTGCGGCTGTCGCCGTTGATCCACAGGGCATTTGCAGGGCCGTTGACGCGGGCATCAAAGCCGAGACTCTGAAAGGGCGGGTCGCAGAGCATCTCCAGCAGCGTGTCCAGGGCAACGTCATGAAAGTGTGAGGTCACCTTGCCATTGACCGGAATCGTGATCACGTCGGCGGGCAGAATTTTTGGGACACGAATTTTGCCGGATGACCGATGTGGGTCGGCTTTCGGAGGCGCGGGCAGCCAGTGAACCAGCGAGAGGTCGCCATCGATTTGTCCGCCTTGACGCAAGCGGAGAATGATGGAGTTGACCAGCAACTGATCTTGATCCGCATGAACGCGCGCGTCGAGTTGAAAGCCAGTGGCGATGACGACGGAGTCGACGTATGAACCATCGTCGATGTGGAGTGTGCCCTCAGCACGAAATTTCTCTGCAACGCCGGATGCGGTGAAATCCAGACGGGCAAGGCCCTGCGGCGCGGCTGGATAGCCGGTAATCGGTTCCACCAGTTGGAGGTCCAGTTCGCCGACTGCTTTTCCGTGCCAGCGGGGATTCGTAAAGTCTTCCAGAATGCCGGAAATTTCTAAAGTGCGGTCTTTGATATTGTGGCCACGTGCAGTAATTCGCAAAGAACGCAGGGTTGCCTTGGCGCGCGTCAAATCCAACTCGGCATGAAGGAATCCCTCGACCGTGGACAATGGCGGCTTGCCCTGTTTGGGCGCAGCGCCGCGCGTAAGGTTCAGATCGTGTACTCCAATTTCGATCCGATAGCTCTCTGGAGTACCGCCTGCCTTCGGCAGATGAGTCATAAGCAGAGAAAGGTCATTCGCGGAAAAATCGAGCGGAATGAAACGAGCCTGGTAATCGAAGGATGAGGCCCGGTTATCGTAGTCCAGCACGCCTTGCTCGACGGCGATGTGGCGGACCTTGAAGTTGAAGAATTGCTCGATGACGGGCTTGCCCTGCTTGCTGGGCTTGCGCGGCTGCGGCTGATTCGTTGAACCGTCGGGATAGACGATCAGGTGCAGTTTGGGCTGGATAATCTCCAGATCGCGCAAGGGAAAGCGCGGAATCCAGAAGCCCAGCATATTGAAGCGGAAGCGAAGGCGGCTGATCTGTGCGTAGGGAGCTTCGCCGGGAGCTTCAAGGCCGTGAATGATCAAGCCGTCGGCCTCGGCCTGAAGATGAAGAATATCCCAATGGAAAGCGGCAATTTCGACGCGGCCGCCAGTCGCGGTCTCGACTCTGTTGACTAGATACTGGCGGATGTAGTTTTGAAAACGATCAGAGCTGGCAGCGAAATAGAGACCGGTGAGAGTTGCCGCCAGCAGCAGCACGCCAGAAGCGACAGAGATGGGGAGATGCCGCAGGAAGAAACGGCGCAGGCGACTTCGCCGAGGCGGTTGAGCCATTTCAACTGGCTCAGGATTTTCGATGGGGACCGGAGGCTTGGATTCGAGCTCGCTCATTTGCCTCCCTTTTCAGTCACTACGTGGGCTTCAAGCGTTGGGTCGAGAACTTCCACGTCGCCCTGCTTGCGCAAACTGTTGAGCCAGTCGTCGAATAGCGCGTTAACCTGCCGCTGGAGCAGAATTTCTTCGATGCGTGGTGCCACGGTATCCAGCGGAGGAATTGTTTCGCCGGGAGCGTACTGGGGTAGCAATGTCTTGCGATAGTAGCTTCCGATCTCCTCTGGGGAGATGCGAATCCCCTGGCGAAAACGCTCTTCAATAAAGCGCAAAATCTGAATGCGGCGGCGCAAATAGCTCTGAACCCGATTCGGAGTCAGACCATGAGTAACCAGAAACGCATCCCATCCCTGATCCGAGGCGCAGTTGAAATGAACGCAGGCAGGCACTTGTTTGCGAATCTCTGCCAGACGTGCATCGATCTCGGTCTGCGAAGGCTCCGTTGCCTGCGCATCCTCCTGGCGAATTTGCTGCTGAATGAGCGCGCGGCTGATCAACTGCTCAAGGGCAAGCTGTGGGCTGATAGCTCCGAGTCCCGCACGCCCTGGGTCCAGCACAGCCAGTCGGACTTCATCGTCCAGATCGCTGGCCAGAATGGCTTGATTATTGACGACGGCCACGACTCGGTCGAGCACTACAGGATGCACAGGCGGCGCAGTCTGACAGTGTCCTGAAGCGGCGGCAAGCCAGATCGCCATCATGCCAACGCAGAAGGCGGCGAGCTTGCTCTTGAGCCGAATTGGAGATCGATTGCTCATCAGAAGGTCTGCCCCAGGCTGAAGAAGAAGTTGAAGTGAGTACCCTCGCCGACGTGCGGCTGTTGAGAAGGAATCGAGTAGTTGTAGGTCACAGGGTAAATGGGCGGATTGAGGTTATAGCTGAAATCAAATCGAATGGGCCCGACCGGCGTATGATAACGCAGCCCAAGCCCGGGCGCATGAGAGAAGTAGTTGAAGCTGCACGTCCCTTGTATGCCCGTCGACGTCGCGGGGCCAGAGGGATTCGTGGCTGGAACGGTGGCAGGGATTGGCGTCTTGCAGTTATCGCGTTCCGGCTGGTGAACCCGGAGCGCGCTAGCCCAAACATCGGAGGCATTGGTGAAGACATTGCCCATATCGTGAAAAAAAACGACACTGACCGTGTTGCCGAACCACGGAAGAGTAGGCGGAGGCAGACGCATTTCGGTGCTGTTAATCAGCGCTCCGGCGCCGCCGATGGGAAAGCCTGTCTCGGGGTCGCGCGGCCCTGCTGAGTTTGAGCCGTAGGCCCGGAAGGATGTGGCACCACCTGCGTAGAGCCGCTCGGGGAGGGGAATCAGCTCACCATCTTTGGTGCCGAAGGCACGTTCCTGACCATAGCGCGTATTGCGGGCCAGCACAAAGCGTCCCTTGCCAAAGCGGTAGTAACTCGAATTCGACACGTCGAGGCGATTGAATTGGGCCTCAGCGCCGAAGGCCTTGCCAGAGAGAAAATCCTGGAAGCTGGTGTACGTTCCCCGACGCGCATCAAGGGGCGAGTCGCGGGTGTCGCGAATCCAGGTCAACGCTGGGCCGCCAACGCGCACCGCCGTTGCCAATTGCTCAATCTCGCTCGGATAGACTTGAAGGCTGTCCGCCTCCACCTTGACGCGGCGGAAGTCGAATTCATAGATCAATGTACTGGCCTTGGAGATGCGCGACCCGGGAGTATTGAAGTGTTCCGTCAAGCGCACTCCGGCTTCAAGCTTGGAGGCCACGTAGGTGCTCACATCCAGGCTGTTGGCGTAACCACCGGAGATGGTCAGTCCGAAGTTGCGGTTTCCTTCAATGTGCGGATTCTGAAAGAGCAGGCTGATCTTCTGCTCCAGTAAGCCGTAGTTGCCGCGCAGGGAGATGGATTGCTCTTTTCCGAAGAGATTATTGCGGGTGATGTCGGCCAATATTCGAGGGCTGACACCGGTCTTGCCGTTTGGTATGCAACTCCTGCCGCTGGCGATGATACCGCCGCAGTTGAATTGCGGCGTTCCGGTCTGGGACTCCAGGCCGCCGCCGTAGGTCAAGGCCCAGCGTTTTGCCTCTACCGCCTGAATGAGTACCGTCTTGTACGCCTCGCCGCCCGTGGGGTTCTCCACTGCCGTATCAACCTCATTGAAGAGGGCAAAGTCGTAGAGCTTACGTTGCGTTTCAATTAACGCGGTTTCGTCGAGCGGATCGCCGGGATGAAGCGTGATGGCTTTAGCCACTGTCTCAGGGCGGGTGTAATGCAACCCCGTCATCAAGACCTTGCGCACGAAAACCTGCTGGCCCTCAGTGATATGGAAGACCACATCCACCTGGTTTGCAACGACCGGATTTTTCAGTTGAGCGACCTCAACACGCACCTGATCAAAGCCTCGGCTCATATAGTCGGTCAAAAGCGCGTCCCGGTCGCCGGTCAGATTCTTTGGAGAAAGTAGTTGTCCCGCGGTCGTATTCAGCAGTAACGCAAGTTTAGCTGCATCCGCGTGCTGGTTTCCCTCAATGCGAACCGTGCCCACGCGCTGCTGTTCTCCCTCTTCAATGCGGTAAACCACCTTCAACGGAGACGTCGTCCCTGAGGCGCTAGCGTTTGCTTCTCCCACGCTGGCCTGGGGAGTCACTTTAACTTTTGCGAATCCGTTGTTCTGATAAACAGCCTGCAAGGCGTTGATGTCGGCGGTGACCAGCGCCTGACTGTATGCGCCGTGACGGTCGAAGGCGTCGGCGGCGTGAACGCTGAGCAGTTCTTTGAGAGTGGCCGAGTCAAAATAGTGGTTGCCCATCACCGAGACTTGCTCCACATGCCGTCGCGCCCCAAGCCGCACTTTATAGAGAATCGTCACTCGTTCGGCGGTGGCGGTCTGCATCTCGTGCTCCACCTTCACATCAAAGTAGCCCATTCTCTGGTAATAGTCACGTAGTCGGCGATTGCCTTCATTGAGCAAGTCGTCGTCCACGCTGCCTTCCTCGAAGATGGGAATGATGTGCTTCTGGCGCGCCGCGCTCATCTTGGCGCCATTCACCAAAACCTTGACGACTGGCCCTCTGTTGGCAGAAAAACGGAAATCGGACTTTTGGCTCTCTGCTGCATACTGCTGAGATTCGAGCTTGATCTCCGCTTCCAGCCGCTGTTCGTGCCGATAGACCTTCAGCACTCCAGTCAATGCCCGGTTGCTGGTGTCGTGGTCCACGCGTGAACCGGCTTTTAGGTGCGCGTGACGGCGAAACTCTTCCGCGCTCATCCCAGGGTCTCCTGTCACATTCACAGCGCCTACCCGCGCCTGCGGACCGCTTACGATGTGAAACGCAAGGTCAACGAGTTGTTCGTCCGGGTGAGCCGTAAGCGTCTGGGTAATAACCGGCTGATGAAAGCCGTTTTGCGCCAATGTTGCACGCATCTGCTCAAGTGCCTGGTTGAGCTTGGCCTGGGTAAAGCGAGTACCAGGCGACAGTTGGCTGGCGCGCTCAAGCTGCGTATTGATCGTATTGCCCTTAGCGCCATATACGCTGACCGTGCCGACGAAAGTGCGCGGTGTTCCGCGAAAGACAAGTGCCACACCGTCCGCCTCTCGCTCGCCTTCCACGGTGATGGTTTCGAAAAGGCCGGTAGCAAAGAGCTGGCGCAGAGTTCGCTTCAAATTCTCCCGGTTCAAAGGCTCACCCTCGGCCTGAGGCAGATGGCCTGCCAGCGGAACCAGGCGATTCAGGGAAACCCCTTCGAAGGAGATGCGGCGTACCGGCAACCCATCCCATTGTGCGAGTGAATCCGGAGGAGCCTCGGAGGCTTGATCGGCTGGCGCGCCGGAGTCGTCGATGCCGCTGGCGCGGCTCTGCTCCCAGCCACCGGGTCCGCCCAAAAATACGAAGGCAAAAAGGCAGATCAGAAGTCTTCCGTATCCCGACCGATTGCCGCATTCGCACGCCGGCTTTGCCTTCAAGAGCATCTCTCCCAGAACAGGAAGCAGGGAACAGGAAACATCGATCCGCGGACACTTGATGGCGGCCGGTGTTTCGAATGCCTTTTCCTTTGACTTTCCTTGCTCGTACTTTCTACTGCATCTTTGCGATTCCCCGTTCTTCTATACTAACGAGGAATGGCGCTCGGCGCAGCGGCATCGGATTGGGAGTTGATTTCTCCCAAGGAAGTGCATGACCCACTTACCGCTCCGCGAGCTTCATCCGTAATCAGTTTTCCGCCCATTGAACGGAACAACAGTGCCTGTTGGAACATAGACCTCAGCAAAGAGTGAAAAGCGATCCACTTATCCTCGGAAGTGAATCCGTTTGCTCACCTTCTTCTTGCTTTGGCCGATAGACTTGTCGAGAAGTAGTGCACATACCCGACCGTGAACAGCGCAGCGCATTTAACCGTATCAAGCAGTTGCGCAGGTCTTGCAGATTGATGGTAGATTTTGAGGAACGGAATTTTCCTTGCAACTTATCCATGCCTGCGTGATCTAATTAAGAAAAGTTGATACGAGGACACTCAATGTCGAAACAGCCTCCCATTTCGCCCGCCCCTAATATCCTCACCACAAAGGAGTTACCCTCGCCGCGCCGGGTTGCAGTCCTGCCGGTTCGGGACACCGTTCTTTTTCCCCACGCCGTTTTGCCGCTGACTGTGGGTCGGGAGAGCTCAATTCAATTGATTGAATCCCTGGGCGAAGAACGGTCAATCGTGGTTGTCGCGCAACTTGACCCCCGATTGGATGCGCCCGCACCTGCCGACTTGCATCTGGTGGGAACGCTGGCCACGGTGCACAAAGTTGTGCGGATGCCCAACCAGAGCCGTTTTGTCTTCACCGAGGGGATGGAACGGGTGCGCCTGGTGAAATATGTTCAGACCGAGCCCTTCATGGTGGCCGAGGTCGAGGTGCTGGAGGAAACGGAGACGGAGGAATCGGCCAACGCGGAAGCACTGGTACGTAACGTGATCGGGCAATTCCAGCAGATCGTGAGCGAGTCGCAGACGCTTTCGGATGAACTGCGAACCATAGCCGCGAACATTGAAGAGCCTAGCCGACTAGTGGAT
>CAYPYJ010000094.1:0-15083 GCA_964414945.1 uncultured Occallatibacter sp. | reverse complement strand
CCGAGCCGCAACTAATCCCCGATGGACTGCTCGTAACGGTTCCCCCGCCTGTCCCGGCGTTCTGGATCGTAATCTCAATCGACAAAGGTGAGGTCATTTGGGTCCCTTGGGGGGAACCGCAACCGGCGAGGAAAGTCGAGAGGAGGGCAACAGAAAGAAGGCGTGAAACTACTTCCGCATGAGTCATACAAACGTCCCGTGAATCGACTGCATTTCAGGTAAGGCCGCTACTTGACGAAATCATCCGCAAGTCGCGGCGTCTTCGGGGGCTCCATCGCAGGCCTCACGATCTGAGTCGCGTCGTACTCTGCGACTACCGTGAACCGGATCGCTCTGACGAGTTAGTCGTCCGGAGCTTCCTGCCATTTACCAACTCTGAAAAAGGTGATTTGAACTATGGCATATCATCTTCCTCTGCTTCATGCACGTTGACACGCTAAGGCTTGGCTTGCGGTTTTGAGTGCTATCGCGTTTGTAGCCCCGTGGCTTCCTGAGGTCTGAGCGGAATTGACCGTCGCGACAATGTCCGTCACTTGCCGGGCGCCCTTATATATTGAGTGCCCCACTCTTGACCCGCCGATAAGTTGAGGTTGCCCCCTCCTTTCCACAGTCTCATCGTGGAAAGGGTGGGATACATCGAGCCTCAACTCACCCACCGAAAGCCTCCTGAGCGACGCCGAAGAACCTGTGTCTGTCTTTCGTCGCTGGGGAGCGTAGTCGAAGGGGCGATTGACCCCACCGCAGGTGGCGGGGATAGCACAAAAGCCCATGCGAGCGAACAGCGAGCGTTTGGCCCCACCGCCGGGCCCCCGGCGATAGGTCTATCGTCGCCAGGGTGGCACAGCAGGTGGTGCGTGCAGATAATTATCCCCATCCGGTGCACAATTGAAATGCGAGTGATCCGAGGACGGGGTCTTTCCTGTTCACTTCTTCACTCATTCACTTTTTCACTTAGCGCCTTCCAGTGGTAAATTCGCCCTCTTCCGAGCCAATAAGGTCGAAAAATGAACCAATTTGACCAAAAAATTCAGCATAGATCCCGACATTTCGCGCAGAAAATTCGACGCAACAAATTGAAATGGAAGTACTTAATAAAAATCCCCGCTCTTCCCGAAAAAATGAGCGGTTTTCATCTGTGAAACTGTGGACCTGGCGAAACTCCAGCGGATTCAATGGCTTAGCGCCACCGCCATCACAGAAACACAGAAACCCGTATTTAGTGACGCAGTCAACCCATCCACAACTAAAATATAATCAGCGACTTGCATAAAAAATCTAAAGTCGACGCAAATTCTGTGTAACTGTGCCGCTCTTCACCTATGGCTTCGGCCTACAGCTTATTCATGCGCAAGTCTTGCTTGCAATGAACAGCGTTCGGTACTATGCTCTACTCATGCGTCGATGTCGCTAACACCGCCCTGGTGTCAACCGCGATGATGACGTGCGCCTTCGTTCTTGCACAGTCTTCCCCGCCGACAGCTCGACCTTCACTCCACACAAATTGAATCAGAACCGTCTGGGATTGCATCCCGGAAAGAGGAGATTATCATGGCGCACATTGCTGCGAATGTAACTGAACTCATTGGGAAAACCCCATTGGTCCGTCTGAACAAAGTGGCAGCTGGGCTGCCTGCTACCGTGGTGGTCAAGCTGGAGAGCCAGAACCCGGTTTCAAGCGTGAAGGACCGCATTGGATTTGCGATGATTGACGATGCCGAGAGGCGGGGCAAGATTACACCGGGCAAAACCGTGCTGATTGAGCCCACCAGCGGCAACACCGGTATTGCTCTGGCCTTTGTGGCCGCGGTCAAAGGCTACAAGATTATTCTGACGCTGCCGGAGACGATGAGCCTGGAGCGGCGCGTGCTGTTGCTGGCGTTTGGCGCGGAGATTGTGCTGACGCCGGGTCCGAACGGCATGAAGGGCGCGATTGCCAAGGCCAATGAAATTCTGGAGAAGACTCCGAACGGATATATCCTGCAACAGTTTGACAACCCCGCCAATCCGGCGATCCACTACCACACCACTGGCCCGGAGCTGTGGGATGACACCGACGGCAAGATCGACATTCTGATCAGCGGCGTAGGCACGGGCGGCACCATTACCGGCGCGTCCAAGTACATTAAGGAGCGCAAGCCGGGCTTCAAAGCGATTGCTGTGGAACCGGTCGACAGCCCAGTACTGAGCGGTGGCAAGCCTGGACCGCACAAGATTCAGGGGATTGGCGCGGGCTTTGTGCCCGGCGTGCTGGACACCGGGCTGGTGGACGAGATCGTCCAGATCAGCAATGACGAGGCTATCAGCGCTGCGCGTGAGTTGCCGTTGAAAGAAGGCTTGTTCGTGGGCATCTCGTCTGGCGCAGCGGTGGCTGCGGCGTTGAAGGTGGCTGCGCGGCCAGAGAATGCCGGCAAGCTGATCGTTGCTATTCTGCCTGACTTTGGCGAACGGTATCTGTCGAGCATTCTCTTTGAAGCTCTGCGGCAGCAGGCGCTGGCGTTGCCGGTCGAGCAGATTGCCGTAACCGTCTAGCACCTGCCACCTGCGGTGGGGCCAATGGCTCGGCACCTGCGGTGCGGCCAGCGGCTCGCTATTCGCTCGCAGGAGTGTTGTGCCTTCCCAGGTCCCAAAATCGGGGCCTGGGGCACCCGCCGTACTTCGTTTCGCCGGCAACAACCTGACCAGCTCTGCTAACGTAGTTGCAAGACCCCAAGAATGGCCCTGCTTGCACGTATCCGCGAAGACATAAACTCCGTGCTGGAGCGCGACCCTGCTGCGCGTTCGCGGCTGGAGGTTTTGCTTTGCTATCCGGGGTTGTGGGCGGTGTGGATTCATCGCGTCTCGCACCGGCTCTGGGGATGGCGACTGCGCCTGCTGGCCAGGCTGCTCTCTCAGGTTGGGCGCTTTTTTACTGGCGTGGATATTCATCCCGGGGCGTTGCTGGGGCGGCGGCTCTTTATTGACCACGCAACCGGCGTGGTGATTGGCGAAACCGCAATTGTGGGCAGCGACGTGACGATGTACCAGGGCGTGACTCTGGGCGGCACGGGCAAGGGTCACGGCAAGCGGCATCCTACGGTGTGCGATGGTGTTTTTATTGGCAACAACGCAAACGTGCTGGGTAATGTGACGGTTGGCGAGAACTCGCGCGTGGGTGCGGGGTCTGTGGTGCTGTCGGATGTGCCGCCGAACTCGACTGTGGTGGGCGTGCCGGCGCACATTGTTTATCGCAATGGCGAGCGAGTGCTGATCACCGATCCGCACGACATCAAGGACCCGCTTTCGGATTCGCTGATTGCGCTTTCGGCGCGCGTGGAAGAGTTGGAGGAGCGGCTGGGCGGACAGCGCCGGCCTGCGGAGCAGTTCACCGCCGAGGCTGCCGAACGCGAAGCCTACCGCGAGGAGCTGGAGCAGCGGCAGTATGTCTCGATGGGCGAAGGGATTTAGGCGGCCGACTCTCTCCAGCTCATTCAGGAAAAATCTCTAAAAATTTACGATTCGCTCTTGACAAGTATTTTTTATAGCACTATATATAGTTATACGAGGTATGAAGCTATGGCGAAGTCTAGGGCGCTACCGGCAGAAGGCGAGCAGCCAGACCGCTGGGAGGCGCAACTACGAAAGGGTGCGCTGGAGATGGCGGCGCTGGCCAGTCTTTGGCAAGGACGCTTGTATGGCCTTGAAATCATTCGCTTTTTGGAGAGCCACTCGCAACTGGCTCTGGCGGAAGGAACGATTTATCCGATTTTGAACCGGCTGAAGGTTGAGGGGTTGCTCACTTCCGAATGGGTGGAGGCTGAGGCCGGGCATCCGCGCAAATACTACTCGCTGACCGATGCCGGACGGGAACGGCTGCGGCTGATGGCTGCGGCTTGGGTCAGCTTTTCTGGCGGCTTGAGCCGTTTACTGGAACCAGTTCTAAACGGAAAGGAGAAAATTCAATGACGACTGAAACACAGATCGACAGCTATTTGACCGCACTCCGTTTGCATCTTGGGCCGCTGACTATTGCTGAGCGGGAAGAGATTGTTCGCGAGATCAACGCACACATCCGCGACTCTGCCGAAGAAACCGGCGCATCCGTAGAAACCGTGCTTGAACGATTGGGACCAGCGAAGGAACTGGCTGCGCAGTATCGCGATGGGGTGCTGATAAGCCAAGCAAGCCGCAGCTTTTCGCCGATCGTGCTCTTGCGCGGGGCGATGAGGTTGGCCACCAAAGGTGTCTTCGGGATTGTCGCGTTCTTCCTCGGGTTGTTTGGATACACAATGGGCGTTGGTTTGGTTCTGACTGCCTTGATGAAGCCAATCTTCCCGGCGAATACTGGCGTGTGGATCGAGGATGGGCACTTCCTTTCGGCGGGATCGAGGTTTCCCGCACCACCGCCGAACGTGCATGACATTCTTGGCCTGTGGTACGTACCGCTGGCACTTACCTTGGGTAGCTTCACACTGCTGCTCACAACCTTTCTAATTCGTACGTCGTTGCGGGTTTCCCAGCGCTGGCAGGCAAAGCTGTAAGGCTACGGTCGCGGGTTAGCATTCTTAATGCTGGTGTTTACCGTCGAAACGGACAGTCGTGCTTTCCCACCCATTTCGCAAAATACGCGAAATGGATGAAGCACGGCGGATTTTTGTTAACACTTACGTTGAAAATGCATGAGTGCGGAAGAGGAATTGCGGTAGAGATGGGAATTCAGTCGGATGGAATGGGTGTTTTGTCTCGGCCTGTAGTCAGCCCCGCGGGCTCTAGTGCTAGAGTGGTTTCATTCTCACTCTCGTATTGGAGTCTCTTTTCTTGCTGGGTTCTCGTCTGCTGCTAGTTGCTTTTCTCACGTTTCCTGTAGCCGCTCAGACCGCTGCCCGCGTTCAGGCCGTGCCGGTTCCGCAGGAGATGCGTTCTACCGCCTTTAGTGTCAGCGTGAATCGCCAGCCGGTGGATGTGGCCCACGCGGCGGCGAGCTATGAATATGTCAGCTTCGATGGGACAGGGCCGTTCGACGTGGAGATTACCGCCGCTGAGCCGGGCTTCTGGGAGAAGGGCGTGGACATTCAGCCGTGGCGGCTGGGTCTGCGGCCCACACGTCAAAGCCAGACGATTCGCTTCCGGTTGGCGGGTCCGGCCAAGCTTTCCATCTCTCGGCCCGGCGACTTTCTTAACCGTGCGGCGATGCTTTTTCTCTTTGCCGGTGCGCCGCTGCCGCCTATGCCGCGCGACCCAAAGATACATGCCTACCAGCCAGGGGTTTATCACGGGAGTCTGAATCCCAAGAGCGGCGAGACCTATTACCTTGCTCCCGGCTCTTATTTTTTTGGCAGCCTGAATCTTTGGAAGGTACATGATGTGAAGATTATTGGGCGGGGAACGATTGTGTATGAAGGTTCCCAGGACCCCAACAGCGACGAGGGCTGGATGCAGAAGCCGGATTGGCATTGCATTGGCGCGATGGAAGCCCGCAACGTGGAGATCGACGGGCTGACCTGCATCGTGAGGGCGCGGACATGGTCGATCCAAATGAAGGATAGCAGCGAGTTTGCTTATAACGATCTGCGCGTGATCGGCGGCAATCCCGGCAACGCCAATCAGGACGGTATGGACTGGCTGGGCGGCGGCGACGCAACGGTGCGCGATTCATTTCTACGCGCATCCGACGATGTTTTTGCGATGCAAGGCAACTGGGACGGCTACAAGGACGAGGATATGCTGCGCCCCGGCCACGACGTGCAGAACATTGTGATTGAGCACAGTGTGCTTTCGACGAGCATTTCGAATATTGTCCGCGCCGGATGGCCGCGCAAGACATTCAACTCGCGCAATTTTACGCTGCGCGACTCAGACATTCTTCACGGCGGTATTGGAGCTTGCGGACAGAGTTTCGGGCTATTTGGTTTCTGGGGCGCGAAGGGAGCCAAGGGAGACCACTCCAATTACACTTTTGAAAATCTCTTTCTCGACAACTGGTACTCGCTGGTGCAGATGGAACAGGAAGAGCCGTCGCTGCATGGTTTCACGTTCCGCAATATCTGGGCGCTGGATCAGCCGCCGCTGGCTGAGTCTACGCTGACGGGCAACGTGGCGGGCGTGAGCTTTGACAATGTGAAGCTGGGGCAAACGCGCGCGGCGGGCAATGCGGATTTGCCGCTGGTGGTTTCTGGCGGCGCGGCGGCACAGTTTGTTGCTCCACATGGGCCGGTGGCGGCGTTCACTTTTACACCGACGGTTTTCGCTCCGGGGAATTTGGTCACGTTTACAGCGAAGTTGTCTCCGGGGGCACGTTACACGTGGCTCTTTGGCGACGGAACGCAAGCTATTGGTCGCATTGTGAGCCATCGCTTCGCCGACGCCGAGGGCACTGAGCTAGATGGATCGGGAAGATTCCGGGTGCTGCTGCATGTGGAAGACAAGCTGGGCCCGCAGAATGCGGCGAGGCAGGACTGGGCCGCGCAGGGCGTGGTTGCAGTGGGCAGATGGCGCTATGCCAGTGAGCCGGCGGGGCCGATGCTGCCGGGATTGGCGTGGGGAATTTATCCGGGCACGTGGACGCTGCTGCCTGACCTGACTAGCCCGCGCGCGGTTTTTACCGGCGAAAGTCCGAATCTGAGAGCGGATGCGCAAGGCTATACGCACTATGCTGCGGTGTGGGACGGCTTCATCGAGATTCCCGCAGACGGCGGCTACAGCTTTCATCTGCTGGACCGCGACGGCGCGCAGCTGGTGATTGACGGTGTGGAAGTGGCGAAGACCGGCTCGCCGTTTGCGCAGGTCTGCGGCGCGCCGGGAAATGCGATGCGCTATGATCGCGGATCGCTGGGACTGCGCGCGGGCAAACATACATTTCATCTGGAAGGACTGCACTCGGTGAGTGACAGCTCGCCACGGCTGCTGTGGGAAGGTCCGGCGCTGCCGCTGACTGACGTGCCTGCTGCGGCGTTCAGCCATCCTCGGCGGGATGCTATAAAGCCGGGGACAGTGCATAAGGTACAAGGGTCCGGACAGGCCAAGGGGATATCGTTATACTGAGTGCGATTCGGATTGGAGATTGAACGATGTCTGGAAGACGAGTTGTGTCGCATGTATTCTTGTCCGCGATAATTGCAATCAGCTTCATTTCAATGACACATTACATCCATGCGCTGCAGTGTCAAATGGCGCACGACAAGAACGCACTCACGGCCCTGCAGGAGAGAGCTGCCGCCGGAAATGCAGACGCACAGTGTGGTCTGGGCAGACAGTACGAGAATGCACTCGGTGTCCCGCAGGACAACACACAGGCAGTGCTCTGGCTGCGCAAAGCGGCTGAACATGGCAATATCACTGCACAGGTTGAACTTGGGGTAGTTTTTGACAAAATGCAGGATTTTGCGCAGGCATTGATTTGGTACCGCAAAGCTGCAGAACAGGGTAACGCAAGGGCGGAGTACAACGTAGGACTCGCTTACCAGAACGGTGAATCAGTACAGAAAGATATGGCACTAGCCATTGTCTGGTATCGCAAAGCAGCCGATCAAGGCGATGTTATCGCTCAGAATAATCTGGGTGTAATCTACGACCAAGGGTTAGGCGTACAGCAGGATTATATCCAAGCCGCAGATTTGTATCGCAAGGCGGCTGAAAAGGGATTTGCTGAAGCACAATACGGGTTGGGATTCCTCTATCTCAACGGCAAAGGTGTGCCGAAGGATGAATCCCTGGCCACCGCATGGATGCTCAAAGCTGCTGAGCAGGGCGAGACACATGCGCAGTACAACCTCGGTGTTAGCTATGTCAACGGTAATGGAGTAATCCGGGACCTGAACGAAGGATATTTCTGGATATTTCTGGCTAATGCTCGCACGACGGATAGCGGTTTGAAACAGTACACGGAAAACTCACTTCGCGAGGATGCCGAGGTTATGAAGAAAAGCGACATCAGGAGTGCACAGAAGCGTGCACAAGTGTGGCTAAACGAGCATCCCCATCCCTTTAAGATGGAACAATAGAAACTGGTCGTCCTTCATACATCTCAGACTACTCTGCCGGAGTTCCCTCAGGGGCTAAAGCCCGCGTTCTTTTATGGCTTTTTTGGGCACGGCTGAAACCGTGCCCTGACACAAAACAGCATTTTTCGCAGCATGTGAAGTGGTGCCTTAAAAAGAAACTACTTTTCGATCGGCTTGCTAATTGTAGATTTCATTGAAACAGTCTTCGCGGGAAGATTTCGCGCCGTCCCTACGGGACTGAGAGTCTTCTATTAAATAATAGCCCAGGACTGCGCTTCGCTTGTCCTGGGCTATTATCCAAACTCCCTCCGGGAGTAAGACTCAGGCTGTTTCGTCCTCAGTGAGTAGGTAAAGCCGATGGATGACTAACACAAAACTCGAATTGCACAGAGGGCTCTTATCGAGTTTTCTGCTCTCTAGTCGCGATCCCTATTCTCTGATCCCTAATCTCTGCTCCCAGTTACTTCGGCAACTGAGTGGCGTCCCAGCCGCCGCCGAGGGCGCGGACCAAGCCTACGCTGGCGACGAACTGGCGGGTTTGGAGATCGACGGCGGCGCGTTGATTCTGGATCAGCGTGGTCTCGGCGGTGAGGACTTCGAGATAGCCGGTGACTCCGCCTTTGTAGCGCTGATCCGATAGATCAAAGGAGTGCTGCGCTGAAGCTACGGCGCGATCTTCGACAGTGGATTCCTGCTCCATGATTCTCAAGCCGGAGAGCTGATCTTCCACATCGTTGAAGGCTGCGAGGACGGTGCTTTTGTATGCGGCGGCCTGGGCCTCGTAGCTGTGGCGAGCGGAGCTGGTGAGGGCGTGACGCTTGCCCGCGTCGAAGAGAAGCTCCGTTGCCTGCGCGCCTAAAGACCAGAGCGCGCTGGGGCCTTGAATCCAGGTTCCGCCGTTCATGCTTTCAAAGCCGCCGGTGCCGCCGAGGCTGATGGTGGGGTAATAGGCGCTGACGGCGATGCCGATTTGCGCGTTGGCGGCGGCGGCGCGGCGCTCGGCGGCGGCAATGTCTGGGCGGCGCTCGAGCAGTTGCGAAGGTAGGCCGAGGGGGATTTTGGGCAGCGACACTTGTTCAAGCGGCGAGGGCGGAATCGTGAAATCGGAGGGGTTAACGTTGGCGATGGTGCCGATGGCGTGTTCGTACTGCGCGCGGCCAACGCCGATGTCAATGAGCTGAGCGCGAACGGTTTCAAGCTGGGTGCGGGCCTGTGCCACGTCCACTTCGGAACCTATGCCTCCGTTGAAGCGGCGCTGGGTGAGGTCGAGTTGGCCTTCAAGGTCGTGGGCGGAGGCCGTGAGCAGCTTGATTTGCGCGTCGAGGCCGCGCAGTTGGAAGTAGTCGGCGGCAAGCTCGGCATGAAGGCTGAGGTCGATGTTGGCCTGATCGGCTGCGCTTGCCTGGGCGCTTTCGCGGGCGGCTTCAACGGTGCGGCGG
The DNA here is from genome assembly GCA_964414945.1 of uncultured Occallatibacter sp. Classification (GTDB taxonomy): domain Bacteria; phylum Acidobacteriota; class Terriglobia; order Terriglobales; family Acidobacteriaceae; genus Telmatobacter. The sequence goes on along the minus strand of CAYPYJ010000094.1, from coordinate 5,668 downwards.
ATGCGGCCCCAGAAATCCGGCTCCCAGGTAGCCGTGCCGGTGAGCTGATAGTCGTTATAGGTGGCGGGCTTGGCGGAGCTGTAAGTGGGGCCGTTCTGCGAAGGATGAATGCGCGAGACGGATGGGCCAGTGGAGAGTGTGGGAGCCAACGCGGCACGGGCCGCCTTGATCTGGTCGTGGGCGGCGAGATACGTTTCCAGAGCTTGACGCAGGGTCTGGTTGTTGGCGGCGATGCGGTCTTCGAACTGGTTGAGTTGCTGGTCTTGATAGATTTCCCACCATTTGCCGCGGAGGAGATTGTCGGATGGATTTGCGGGCTGCCATGCGCCAGTTGCGGGAGCGGGGGGCGGCTGGACCGTGGCTGCGCCGGTTTCCTTGTATGTCTGAGGGGCCTGGTAGGCGGGGCGGTTGTAGTTGGGGCCTACGGGCTTGCAGGCGGTGAGCAGAGTTAGAGCTAACAGGCAGAGAAAAACGGGGAGGATTGAGAGTTGAGGTTTCCCACCCTTGTCGCGATAAGACTGCAACAATGATGGGGCACCCGACAGTGATGGGACGGTCGGCATGGTCACTTGCCTCCCGCGTTGGATTGCGTGGCGGGGGTGACGACTTGCACCTTTTCGCCTTCGATGAGTGAGTCAGGCGGGTCTTGAACGACCTGATCGCTGGGGGCAAGGCCGGTGATGATCTGCACGCTGGCTCCGTCGTCCTGGCCGATGACTACCGGGACGAGATGGACGGTGTTGCCGTTAACCACCACGCCAACGCGCAGTCCTTCTTTGCGGAAGATGAGAGCGGCGGCGGGAACGATGGAAGTGGGTCCGGCGGGCGGCGTCTTGAAGTGGACCTGAGCGAGCGAGCCGGGCAGGAGTTCGCCAGCGCTATTGTTGACGTCGATTTCGACGAGCAGAGTCCGGCTGGCGGGATCGATGGCATCCGAAGTGCGGACCAGCGTGCCCTGAAATATCTGACCCGCGTGCTCGGCAAATGTGAGGTCGATTTTTGCGCCGGGCTTTACGTTGTTCGAGTAGATTTGCGGCAGATTGGCGTAGACGCGAAGAGTCTGGATGGCTTGCAGGTGAAAGAGCTCTTTGCCGGTGCCGGGATCAATCAACTGGCCGGTATCTACGGTGCGGGCGGTGATGACGCCGTCGAAAGGCGCGTAGACCTTTTCAAAGGCTTGCAGTTGGCGGAGGCGCTCGAGGTTGGCCTGGGCGGAGCGGACTTGCGACGCGGTGGAGGCGGCCTGGTTGACGTAGGTGTCCGTGTCCTGGCGGGAAACGGCGTTGGATTGGACGAGGCCGGTGTAGCGATCGGCCTGGATGCGTGCATTATTTGCGTTGGCCTGCGCGGTAGCGAGGTCGGCCTCAGCCTGAGCCAGTTGCTGATCGACTTCGGGGGTGGCGATCTCGGCGAGAAGCGCGCCTTTTTTCACACGAGCGCCGATGTCGAAGTACCAGCGGGTCAGGTAGCCGGAGGTGCGGGCGAAGATGGGCGAGTCTGTGTAGGATGTGACGTTGCCGGGGAGGATGAAATTGTCAACGGGCGCGCCAAGCTTGGGCGGGGCGACGATGACCGTGGGCGCGGCGAGCAAGACGGTGCGCTCAGCGAGGACTCTGTCAGCGGATTTACGGCTCAGAATGCCGTATCCGGCCAGCACTGCGGCAACGATGAAGAAGATGACCACGCCCATCATGGCTTTGCCGGGGGCGATGGAAGCCTGCTCTGGCGCGGTCTCGTGGTCGCTGGGCTGCGGGGCATTCGAATTTTGATTGTTGCTCATAAAAAATCTACTCCGATATCTCGTCAAACTCGTCGATGGTTCCGGCCAATGGGAGGCCGTGGACCGATTTGCGATGGCCTTCAAGCCAGCCGTGGATCAGGGCGAAAAATGTGGGTACAAAGAAGAGCGTGGCAACCGTGGCCACCAGCAGGCCGCCAATGACGGCGCGACCGAGCGGGGCATTCTGTTCGCCACCGTCGCCGAGGCCGAGGGCCATCGGCGCCATGCCGAGGATCATGGCCAGCGCGGTCATCAGCACCGGGCGCAGGCGGACAAAGCCAGCATTGAGCGCGGCGCGGCGGGCATCGCCAACCAGAATCTCCAACTGCTCGCGGGCAAAGCTGACAACCAGGATGGAGTTGGCCGTGGCCACGCCCATGCACATGATTGCGCCCGTGAGCGCGGGAACGCTGAGGCGGGTGTTGGTGAGAAAGAGGAACCAGACAATGCCGGCCAAGGCGGCGGGCAGCGCGGAGATGATAAGGAAAGGATCAAGCCAGGACTGGAAGTTGACGACGATGAGCAAATAGACGAGGAGGATGGAAAATGCGAGGCCGCCCAAGAGGCCGATGTAGGAATGCTTCATCGTCTCGCTCTGACCGCGCAGGTCGAAGCGGGAGCCGCGCGGCAGTTCGGCTTTGTGCTTTTCGATGATCGATTCCATCGAACGGGTCACGGTGCCGAGATCGGTTCCATCGACGTTGGCGTAGATGTCGATGACCGGCTGTACGTTGTAGTGGCTCACCGTGCCGAGTTCCGCGCCGGGAGTGATGGAGGCCATGTTGCCCAGCACCTGTGTGGGCGGAGGTGCGCCGGGGGCCGCGGTTGCTGCTGTAGGACTGCTCAATTTTGACGCGGAAGCGCTGGGGATGGGCAGACTTTCAAGCGCGGCCAGAGAATCAATGTTGTATTGCGGTGCCTGGATGGCGACGCTATAGCTGACGCCGTTGCGTGGGTCCAGATAGAAGTTGGGAGCGGTTTGGAAGCTGCCGCTGAGGGCGACGAGCAGGCTCTGGGCCACGTCTTTTTGCGTCAAGCCGATGCTTTGAGCGCGGGTGCGGTCCACATTGACCGTCATCTTGGGATAGTCGAATGGCTGCTGAATGCGCGCATCGACAGCGCCGTCAACATAGCGAACTTCATTCAACATGCGCTCGCCGAGGGCGCGGTTTCCATAGAGGTCTGGTCCTACGATTTGAATGTCGATGGGCGCGGAGAGGCCGAAGTTGAGAATTTGCGTCACGATGTCAACCGGGAGCACGTAGAAGGTGACGCCGGGATATTGGCGGGCTAGCACGGTGCGCAGCCGTTCAACGTATTCCGCAGTGGGGTGATGCTCTTTGCTTAGCTGCACCTGAATGTCGGCGTCGGCTGGGCCGATGGGCGCGGAGGTGGAGTAAGAGAGATTGAGGCCGGAGGCGGGCAGGCCGATGTTATCGACGATGTTGACGACCTCATTGGCTGGAATCTGTTCGCGGATGGTCGAGTCCACGTGGTCGCAAAGGGCGGCGGTCTCTTCGATGCGCGTGCCGGTGCGGGCGCGGAGGTGGATTTTGAACTGGCCGGAATCAACGGAGGGGAAGAAGTCCTGGCCTAACTGGGGAGCGAGCAGCCCAATGGAACCTACGGCGAACAAGATGAATATGCCGATAAAAATCAGGGAGTGGTCCAGGCACAGGGTGAGCAGGCGTAGATAGGCGTGGCGAAAGCTCTCAAAGCCTGACTCGAATGCGCTTTGGAAGCGGATGAATGGATTGCGGCTGGATTGCTTGCGGGCGGCCTCGTCGTCGTCGCGCTCTTTGAGCATGTACTTGGCCATGGTGGGCACGAGCGTTCGGGAGAGCAGGAAGCTGGCGAGCATGGCAAAGATTACAGCTTCAGCCATGGGCACGAAGAGATAGCGCGCCACGCCGCTGAGCAGGAACATGGGCACGAAGACGATGCAGATGGCGATGGTGGAGACGAAGGCCGGAGTAGCGATTTGCGCCGAACCGTCGATGATTGACTGCTCCAGTTCTTTGCCGGATTCGAGATTGCGATTGATGTTTTCGATGGCGACGGTGGCGTCATCAACCAGAATGCCGACGGCCAGGGCAAAGCCGCCGAGAGTCATGATGTTGATGGTCTCGTGCAGCATGGAGAGTACGATGAGCGAACAGAGAATGGAGAGAGGGATGGAGATTGCGATGATGATGGTGGAGCGCCAACTGCCGAGAAAAACCAGGATCATGATGGCGGTGAGGCAGGCGGCAATGATGGCCTCTTTGATTACGCCGCTGACGGCGCCGCGAACGAAGATCGACTGATCGGAGAGGGGATTGAGCTGTAACTGCGGCGGAAGTTGGCCTCTGAGTTCGGGGCTTCTCAGTCTGGCCTGCACGCCGGCGATGATGTCGAGCGTAGAAGATGAGCCGGTCTTCATAATGCTCATCAGGATGGCGCGCTTGCCGTCAACGCGGACGACATTGGTTTGCGGCGCATAGCCGTCGCGCACATGAGCTACGTCGCGGATGTATATGACTGCGCCGTTGACGGCCTTGATGGGCAGGCTGTTCAGCTCATCGATGAGCTGAGGGGCAGAGTTGGTTTCAACCGCATACTCGAAGCGGTCGATTTTCACGGTGCCCGAGGGCGCGATCACGTTTTGCGCGGAGATAGCGTTGACCACATCGATGGGCGACAGTCCCTTGGCCTGGAGGGCAGGCAGGTTCAAATCCACCTGAATCTGGCGCGGCTTGCCGCCATAAGGAAAGCCCATCTGCGCGCCTTCGATGGTGGCCAACTGAAGGCGGATGGTGTTTGTGGCCAGATCGTTCAACCGCTGCTCGTCCAGACCCTGGCCGGAGACGCCCACCTGCAGAATGGGAACTGCGGACGCGTTGTATTGGATGATGAAGGGCGGCACAGAACCCGGCGGAAGGCCGCGCAACAACACCTGACAGATAGAAGTGATCTGGGCGACGGCGCTGCCGATGTTGACGTGCGGCTGAAAAAATACCTTGATGATTGCGACGCCGTTGAGCGACTGCGATTCGATGTGGTCGATGTCGTTCACGGTGGTGGTCATGCCGCGTTCGCTGGGGGTGACGATGCGCGTCGACATCTCCTGGGCGGAGAGGCCGTTGAAGTTCCAAACCACGGTTACGACAGGGATATCAATATTGGGAAAGATATCCGTGGGCATCGTGAGGATGCTGTAGACGCCGAGGATCAGAATCAAGAAAGCCGCGACGACAAAGGTGTAAGGCCGCCGCAGCGCAAGCCGGACAATCCACATCATAAGGCAGGTACTCGCTCCTGAGCCGGGTTGCTCGGGCCCGTTTTTGCATGGGACCGGCCAAGTTGCCACCAAGGCCTTCGCCGATATCCCGCTGAAAGTACAATGGTAGACGAAAATCCCGGTAGTTGCGCGCACTTCGGCAACCGGGAGATAGTTCTACCGTTTTAGGACGTTTTGACAGCCTGAAAAGATTCACTTCGGGATAGCAGGTTGAGCTGTCGCGAGGGGCTATCGGTGGATGAAATACCGGGCGACGGGGATATGCCGCGCTCTCAACCCCAGACGCAAGCCGAGGGTGGGATTGACCAACTTTGCCTGAAACGCATGGGCCAGCGTGGTTCCAAATTGGTGGGCTCGGCAGGATCGGGATTCTCGAACAAGTTAACCTCTCGAAGCCGTAGAAATGCGCTTATTTCGAAGGCGGCGCATGGTCAAATATGACTATCGGGAACTCAGCTCCAAGTATATCGTTAACCAGTATTAAACAGTCACGCGGACGTCAAGCGCTGTTTGAGCTTTTCGATTCCCTTACAATGGTGACAACATTCATTCGCAGGGTTCTGTGTCTTGTTTGGAAATCATGCGCCCGTAATGGAAGCTGCCTATAC
>CAYPYJ010000093.1:0-15135 GCA_964414945.1 uncultured Occallatibacter sp. | reverse complement strand
TGGAAGGTGAACCATTTCTGCCCAACGCCATCAATGTTGCCGCTTTTCATGCCGATCATGAAGGTGGTGGCGGTGCTGGTTTTGAGGGCGAAGCGCAGTTTGCCGTTGGGGTTATTGAAGGCGGAGAGACCAGCGCCGATGGAAAATGGCGTAATTTTTTGTGATGCTGTCGGGACGACCTGTGCTTGTGCGGAGTATGTAACGCAGGCAAGAATAATCGCGAGGGGCACTTTCAGTTGAGGCTTCAAACTCATTCGGCGTCTCCTTCTATCGTTGCTGGACACCCTTCCCCAAGGCATACCCTTGCGGTTGAGAGTACATGAGTGTCCGTTTCTAATGCAAGAGCGCACTAGTCAAACGCACACCATGAGTTAGCAGCAAGTGTCAATGTCTGTTTTGCGGGTAACACTATTTCGCAGACTAAATTTGAATACGTCCATATGCAGTGCATTGCCCAAGTATTGATGGGCCAGATCAATACTTGGGCAATGCACTGCAAAGAGCATCCGTCTGGATTGATGCCACCACCGGCTTTCTTCCGCCGGCCTCGGTCATCGGTTATCTTTCGGCCAGCGGGGAGTAATGCGAATAAGCTCTAACCCGCCCAAATTCTCCACCACAAACTCAGGTGAAGCAGCAGGCACTGCAATCATGCCTCCCTTTGACAGCTCGATTGCCTCAAAGTCAAGGCCGGTGATCTTCGCCGTTCCCGCTGCCGCAAACAGATAGGCCAGCCCCGGAGCTGGCTCGCCTTCGACTGGCAGACTTGCGCTGGTTCTGCTGCCCTCCACCGGAACGCGATCTACGCGAAAGTAGCTCCCCTCCATCAAAAGGGTCTGGCCCGCCTGCTCCTGAGGGGTTATTTTGCCGGCGCGGGTCTCCAGCTTTGTGGCTTCCAGCGATTTTTTGATGTGCAGCTCGCGCCCTCGCCCATAGTCGTACATCCGGTAGGTTAGGTCGCAGTATTGCTGTGTCTCCAGTAGAATCGATCCCGGCCAAATGGCGTGAACCGTTCCAGCATCCACAAAAATCACCTCTCCCTGAGCCACTGGGAGCATATTCAAACTGCTTTCCAACGTGTCGGTCTCGATTCCTTCTTTGACTTCATTCAGCGAGACGCCCGGTTTGAGTCCACAAGCCACCTCGGCTCCCGGCTCGGCCTCCAGCACGTACCAGCATTCCTCTTTGCCGCGCGGATCGCCGTATTTCTGCGCCATCTGATCGTCGGGGTGCACCTGCACGCTCAGCTTTTCTTTCACAAAAAGAACCTTGATCAAAAGCGGCGAGGCGCTTTTCGCGTCATCCTCGCTGATGTGCGGGGCTGAGTTGCCCAGCAGGCTCTCCGGCGCCTCGGCAAACAGCTCGCCAAGTGTTCGACCGGCATATGCGCCGCTGGCTACCACACACTTGTCCCCGGTCAGCCAAGCCTCGCCAATCGGTTCACCTTCTGCCACCCGGTCATACCAGGGATGGAGATCCTGAAATCCCCACACACGCTTGGAAAACCACGGCTCGATACGAAAAGGCGCCCAGGCAGCAGAATCGGATTGCGAAGAATTACCCATGTGAATCACCTCGTTTTCAACAGCAATACAGGCCTGCCGTCCGCCCGTCTAGGGGTCTACGTTTTTTCAGTGCGGCTCTGAGGCATCTGACTGTATTTCAACTACTCTACCAGACCTGCAATCCCATTCGCTTAATTCGACACTGGCGACTTTTGGCACGTATCAATTCGCTGTCCTTGCTAGCTTCATCTTCCTTTAATGAAGAAGTGAATAACTTGAGTGTGGCAGAGGCGGAGTCTTACTGGCGAGCAAATAGTTTTTTGCTCTGAAGCCCTAAAAGTCAAAACGCCGGGAATCGGTATTGCCGTTCCCTGCCACCGGGCCGGAACCCGCAAAAAGGAGAGAGTGCCGCGTATGTTGAAGCCAGTTTCCATCTGTGTAATCGGTTCTGGATATGTAGGCCTCGTTGCCGCCGTCTGTTTTGCGGAAATCGGTCATCAGGTCACCTGCGTAGACAACAACGAATCCAAGGTTAAGACTCTGCGCGAGGGGGGCGTGACGATCTTCGAGCGCCATTTGCCAGAGCTGCTAGCCAAGCACCGAGGCTGCGGCGTCAACTTCACCACCGACCTAAGTGCGGCTGTTCGCCAGAGCGAAGCCATCTTTATCGCCGTGGGCACGCCGCAGAGCGATACCGGAGCAGCCGACCTCTGCAGCGTTGAGGCCGTGGTCTCAGAGATTGCTCGCTCCGTCAACGGCTACAAAGTGATCGTGGAAAAGAGCACGGTGCCAGTCCACACCAGCGAGCGAATCCGGCGCGTACTGCACCGTCATGGCGTGGACCCACGTAGCTTCGAGGTGGTTTCGAACCCCGAATTTCTGCGCGAAGGCACGGCCGTTGTCCACTTTCTGCATCCCGACCGCGTTGTGGTGGGCGCCAATACCGAGCGAGCCACAGAGTTGATGCGGCGAATCTACGAGCCTCTCACAGCGGGAAGCTATTATGCGCGGCTCGATTCATTACCGGGAACCTGCTCCAAGCAATCCCCGGCCAAACTGCTGGTGACTTCTGCGCAAAGCGCGGAGATTATCAAACACGCCTCCAACGCTTTTTTGGCGATGAAGATATCCTTCATCAACGCGGTGGCCAACCTGGCCGAAGCCGCGGATGCCAACATTGAGGAGATCGCCGCCGGACTTGGCATGGATGCCCGCATCGGTCCCAGTTTTTTGCGCGCTGGATTGGGTTATGGAGGTTCCTGTCTTCCCAAAGACGTGGCCGCCTTCCATTGGGTCGCCGAGCAGCAGGGAGTGGATTTCCAATTGCTCGAAGAGGTTGCCAAAATCAACGAAAGCCAGAAGGCTCTCTTCTTCGATAAAGTGCGCGCTACGTTGTGGACTCTGCGCGGCAAGCGACTGGCTGCTTTGGGCCTGGCCTTCAAAGGCGATACCGACGACATTCGTGACTCACCGGCAATCGACCTGATCAAAAAACTATTAGAAGCGGATGCCTCCATCACTGCCTATGACCCGGCCGCCGTGGAGCGCGCCAAGGTAGTGCTGCCGCCCTCAGAGAAACTCCACTATGCGGCTGACATCTACGAAGCGGCAGAAGACGCCGACGCGGTCTTGATCCTGACCGACTGGAAGGAGTTTGCCGAAATCGATCTTGATCGACTCCACCAGGCGTTGCGCTTCCCCATCGTGCTGGATGGCCGCAACCTATTTAAGCCGGAAACGATGCAGAAACACGGTTTCACGTATGTGAGTGTGGGACGGCCGTCTAGCTATCCCGAGCAGGAAGGTAAACGCAGCCGCCTGGTCGCATAAATGCTGTGAAGACGAAATAGCTTTTCGCGCGTGCCGCCGCTTTGCTACTCTTTTCCTATCATGAAGCGCAAGTTCTTCTTGTTGATTACTGCTTTTATCCTTCTCTCAGCCAGACATCTCTCCTCTCAGGAGAGGTTTGTGCCCAAAACCATCCAATTCAAGGGTGCACCGGAGTACGCCAATCGGGAACTCATCGCCGCCGCCGGACTGAAAAAGGGTGCCTCCATTGCCTATCCCGAGGTAAAGGGCCATGCCCAAAGGCTGTTGGATACGGGCCTTTTTGAATCATCCGACTTCACTTACAATGGTGTGGACTTAGTCTTCAACATGGTTCCTTCCACGGTGCTCTATCCGGTGCGCCTTGAAAATCTGCCGCTCACCCCCGGCAAGGAACTGGATGCCGCGCTCCACGACCGCCTTCCGCTCTATCACGGCAAAGTGCCTTCCGAGGGCGGGCTGACGGAAGATGTGCGCAAGGTTCTGGAAGAGATACTCGCAGCCAAAGGCATTAAAGCTGCCGTCGCGGCTACGCCATACACCGACTTGAAGGTGGCGCAAGTGACGGCCATGAGTTTTTCTGTTACCTCGCCGCCGGTACGCGTGGGCGAGATTCGCCTTGACGGCATTTCGCCCGATCTGCAAGCTCAGGTGAAAACGATTGCAGCTCGCTTGATGAAATCCAATTACGACACGGAAAATGCTGCTGGCAACATCGAACGCGCTTTCACATCCTTTTACTCCGATGAAGGCTACGCAGCCGTCAAGGTTCATGCCCAGCAATCGGGCAATTCTGTCATGAGCAGCGCCGCCGTCGAAGTTCCCTTCAACGTATCCGTCGAGCCGGGAAGGCTCTACAAACTGGGCACTTTCTACCTTCCGTCAGGCGCGCCATTGACGATGGCGGAGATCAATAAAAGCGCCGGAGTTGCATCCAACTCGCTTCAGAAGATGTCGATCAGCGGAGGAGTTACTCTTCGAACAGCCTTGCTCTATGTTGCGAGCCAATACAAATCCAGAGGTTATGTGGATTGCGTCGTGACGCCCCATCCCCAGTACGATGACACGAACGGCATCGTCAATTACAACTTCGAAGTTGAAGCCGGACCGGTTTTCACCATGGGCAAGCTAACAATTGAAAATGGCGCCGACGATCTGCGCGCTGCAATGCTGGCTGCCTGGAAGTTGCCGGTTGGCACTGTCTTCAACGAAAACGTGATCCGGAAATACTACGCCACGCAGGGTAACACGCCATTAGGACGGACTTTTGCCGCCAACATCGGTAGATACAAGCTATACACGAATTACGAAACCCATATCGTCGATGTGGTGCTAAGAGTGGAAAGAAAGCCCTAACGTGGGCTATCCTTGTTGTCCTGCGAAAATCAGGCGCGGCGATATGTATAATCGCTGTCAACAAAATTTTCCTGAGGAATAAGCAAATGAAACGGCTTGTGTGGATGCTTGTTTTGCTGGTGATGGCTGTGCCCACCTGGGCAGCCAACAAAAAGATCTCCGTGCAACAACTCAACGATCTGCTGGTTTCTATGCAGCAGAGAAAGAAGACCGATGCTGAGATTGCAAACCAGCTCAAGGAGATTGATCTGAGCGAGGAACTGACCGCGACCACAATGTCAAACCTGTTGTTCGCGGCCCCCGGCCCTCTCACAAGTGAGCAGATCAATGTTCTTGGGGTGCGCAGTTCCATGCTGGTGCCGCCACCTTCTGATCTGCCCGGCCTGCCAACTCCGGATGTTGCCACGCAAAAAGCCATTGCGGACAAGGCCATCGATGTTGCCGTCAAGAGTAACCAGCAGAGTCCTCACCTGACTGCACATAAAGCGATCTCTCGTTATGGGCACCGCAACGAATTCAGCAATTGGGGGCATTGGGAGGGTGGAGGTAGCTGGGAGGGTGGGGTTACCCGAGAGTCGGGTAACCGGTCGATTATGTACCTGACGAGCAAGTTTACGGAGACCGTGGATTTAAATCAGGGGGCAGAGAGGGTCTCCGCTTCTTCGGACGACCCACGCTTAAGGCGCTTGATCCCGACGCCTGAAGGCGGCACGAGGCCTTCCTTGAGCCAGATTCTGCGGCAGGCTAGTGAAAGCGGTAATATTCATTGGTTGAGATGGGAGACAATTGGTGGTGATAAAACCGCTGTCTTTTCCTTCGCAGTGGACAAGAAGAAATCGATCTATGGTGTGGACTACTGCTGCTTCATAACCTACGGAAACAATGGTCATGAATGGAAGCCGTTTAAAAAAACAGTGGGCTATCACGGTGAGTTCTTCATCGAACCCGATACTGGAAACACGTTGCGGATCGTGATGCAGGCGGAGTTCGCTTCCACAGACTTCGTCGAGCAGGAAGATACGCGCATCGATTACGGCACGGCGACCATCGACGGCAACGTTTATGTTGTCCCCGTGAGTTTCTATACGCACTCCGACGTTGATTCTTCTGGTGACTCCTTCAGGGGATATATAGACCGCCGCACTTTTCTAGTCGGCAGTTATGGAAACTATCGTCTTGCCGGGAGCTCGCATAAATAGGCGGCGGCTTTATCGCGGCTATATTGCGGAAGGGGCGGTTCGATCGCTCAGCCGTCTCGGATGGTTCCGCTGAGAAATTGATATATCTGGATCAACGGCAACGATGCGGGTTATCCTCATTCCATGCCACACTCGCTGATCCTCGACCATATGTTTCAAGTGCCGCTTCCGATTTTGGAGAAGCTGGTCCGCCCGGTGATTGTCTACTTGGTGCTGGTTTTGCTGCTGCGTCTTTTCGGGAAGCGCGAACTGGCCCAGCTCAATCCCTTCGACCTGGTGGTGCTGCTCTCGCTCTCGAATACCGTGCAAAACGCCATCATCGGTGAAGATAACTCGGTGACCGGAGGGGTGATCGGCGCTTTCAGCCTGTTGGCCATCAACTGGCTGGTGGTGCGAGTTCTTTTCCGCTCCAAGCGGCTCACTCGCGCCTTCGAAGGCCGTGCGACCGTGCTGATTCATAACGGCCAGTTCGACAAGAAAGCAATCGATCGCGAGATGCTCACCACCGAGGAACTGCTCGACGTAATCCACAAGCAGGGCTTCACGGACTTGCACCAAGTGCGCAAATGCGAACTGGAGCCGAACGGCACGTTTTACGTGGAGGGATTCAACCCCACGCTTGCTGACAAGCAGCACGCCGAATTGCTGGCCCGACTCGACGCGCTCAGCCGCGAGGTTGCACTACTGCATGGTTTGCAAAATTGAATTCGGAGATGAAAATGAACTCAGAATTCACCAAAGTTGAGCCATCTCTGCTGCCAATTCTTGATGAGTTGCGCCGCCTCGAGCCAATATTTCACAATCCGGAGTTTGGCAAAACAACTGCGGACTTCGAGCGCTCCACCGCGTCGGATTATTGTGAGGTAGGCGCATCGGGCCGTCGCTACAGCCGGGAATTCATTCTGCGGGAACTCGTGACAACTGACCATTTTGTCGATGCCGCGACGGCTGGATGGCAGACTTCGGAGTTCGGCCTTCGCCGTCTCAGTTCTGACACGTATTTGCTGACCTACACTCTCGATCAAGCCGGACGGCGCACTCGACGCTCGACGATCTGGCAGAGCACAGAAAATGGCTGGCGTATCCTCTATCATCAAGGCACAATTATCTCGATTGACGAAGACAACAAGATTCCAACCTGAACAGCATTTGCGGCGAAGCCGCGCCCGCCCGAGCGGCCAGCACTCATTCCCACTCGATAGTGCCGGGGGGTTTGCTGGTGATGTCGTAGACGACGCGGTTGATGCCGCGCACTTCGTTCACGATACGGCTCGAAATACGCTTCAGCACCTCGTACGGTAGCGGCGTCCAGTCGGCGGTCATGCCGTCTTCTGAATGGACTGCGCGCACGGCGCAGGTATAGGCATAGGTCCGCTGGTCGCCCATTACGCCCACGCTCATCACCGGAAGCAGCACGGCAAAGCTCTGCCAAATCGACGAATAAAGCCCCGCCGCTTTGATCTCGGCAACAACGATTTCGTCGGCCTCCTGCAACAGTGCCACGCGCTCCGGCGTCACTTCGCCCAGAATGCGCACGGCCAGGCCGGGACCGGGGAACGGCTGGCGGCCCAGAATTTCTTCCGGCATTTGCAGGTCGCGCCCGATGCGCCGGACTTCGTCTTTGAACAAGTCGCGCAATGGCTCAATCAGCTTCAGTTTCATTCCCAGCGGAAGGCCGCCCACGTTGTGATGGCTCTTGATGGTTTGGCTGGGGCCTTTGACGCTGCTCGACTCGATCACGTCGGGGTAGAGCGTGCCCTGAACCAGCCAGTCCACTCCGCCCGATTCCTTGGCGATGCGCGTTGCCTCGTCGTCAAAAACGGCAATAAACTCCGCGCCTATTCTCTTTCGCTTTGTCTCCGGGTCGCTGATTCCGGACAGCTTCGCCAGAAATCTTTCACTGGCGTCCACCGCAACCACCTTTAGTCCCAAACGGTCGCGCATATTTTTCTGGACGGAGGTGAACTCGTTTTTGCGCAGCACGCCGTTGTTGACGAAGATGCAGGTGAGCTGGTCGCCGATTGCCCGATGCACCAGCACCGCTGCCACCGACGAATCCACGCCGCCAGAGAGCCCGCAGATCACGTGTCCTTTGCCGACTTTTTCACGGATCGCTGCTACAGTCGATTCGATAAAGTGCGCCGGAGTCCAATCGCCCGCCGCTCCGCAAATGTTAAATACAAAATTCTTGATCAGTTGTGATCCGAGAGGCGTGTGATGCACCTCAGGGTGAAACTGCACAGCCCAGATGCGGCGCTCGGCGCTTTCGAAGCCTGCCAAAGCGTTGGCCGAAACAGCCGTGCGATGGAAGCCCTCGGGCAGCTTGGCGGCTTCGTCGCCGTGGCTCATCCAGACCTGGAGCGTAGCGGGCAGTCCGGCAAACAACCTCGAATTACTGTCTTCAATGCTCACTTCGGCGTGGCCGTACTCGCGCCGGGGCGCGTTGAGTACCGTGCCACCCAAGTGATGCACGATGAAGTGCAGCCCATAGCAGATGCCCAGAACCGGCAGGGCCAGTTCGAGAATCTTCGGGTTCGCGGCAGGCGCGTCAGCGTCGTAAACAGACGAAGGCCCGCCAGAGAGAATCAGGCCGAGTGGCTTCAGCGCCTCAATCTCGCTCAGGGGCGCCGTGCAGGGCAGCACCACGGAAAATACGTTGTGTTCGCGGATGCGCCGCGCAATCAGTTGCGTGTACTGCGAACCGAAATCGAGGATGACAATTGTTTGAGTGGCCACGATTCAAGTGTGGCAGGGTGCGGGGCGGAATGTAAAGAACGGAGTAGATTAGGCTGTTGTATATATGCTTTACGCAGCCCTGTGCGGGTGCCGGACTGTCTGGGCTAGTCACCCGCGCAGGGTTGATGGTTGTGCACGCACCAGTACGTGCCAAGGTGGTTATTTGGTCATGATGTCCAGTGAATAGTAGTCCGCCCGGCCACTATGATCTGTGAAGTGATCGAAAGTCTCCACGAAGAGGGCGCCGTTATACAGGTGTCCAACAATGTTGGTGACCTTGAAGGCGAAAGAGTAGGTTGCTGTAAAGGCAACGGCCGGAGTGGCGCAGACATTGTCCGCATAAATCAAGCCGCTCACCTGCCCCCAGTCACAAGGGGTGGGTGAGCACGCTCCAAAGCCATGTACGGTGATTTCATTGCCGTTGGCGCCGATCATCACTCTGATAAGCCCGCGTATGGCATGATCGACATTCATCCAGGTTCCAACCAGGGGAAGGGGGGAGGGAGTTACGGAAACATGCGGAGCGGTAATCCCCAGTAGTTCTCGCTGCTTCTCCAGGATGTCGGATGGGGTGCGATATTGCTGTTCTACATGAGTGGATTGCATATTCGACTCCTTTCATCGAGTCTGGGTTATGGTGCTTTGGGGGATTTGTGCGCCTGGGGGAAAATTCAGGCGCGTTTTACTGCTAAGGCAAAAATAAAGTCCTTATAACTCTGAAATATATGTGATGTATGACACATTATTGCGCGGCGAGGGGCGTCTATGTACTCGACCGGCCGGGCGAGGCTTGCCGGTAGGAAAAATATGCGATGCTGAAGAGTGAACACGATTACCAAGTCGGCAGCGGAAATATCTTTGCTGATCTCGGTCTTCCAACCCGGAAGAAGTGCTGGCCAAAGCCGAGCTTGCGCAGGAGATTAGTGTGCTGGTTCGCAAGAGAGGGCTGACGCGGATTCAGGCCGCAAAAGTTCTGGGAGTGGACCAGCCCATGATCTCTGCTCTGACACGCGGGCAACTGACTGGATTCTCGCTGGAGCGGCTGATGCGCTTTCTGCTGCGGCTTGGGCAGGACATAAAAATTACCGTGCAAGAGAGTCCAAATACGCGTTGCGGGCGCGTACTTGAGCCATAATAAAAGCTTGTATTCCTCCGCGTCTTTGGCGACTTTGGTCTTGTATATCCTTTGAGATGCTATATACTGTGCGAAACTTCGCTGAACAGGAGACTCCGAATGAAATGTATGTTGCGTTGGAGCAGTGTCCTGATCTGTATTGCAGGTTTGTGTCTCTTTCTCATGCCCCCTGCATCTTCAGCCATGGTTTCTCTTCACGGGCACTATCGTATGTATCCTGGCCCGGCGCTTCCAGCGGGCCAAGTGGCCATTATCGCCTTCAATCGTTCCGGGGACGCAAATTTGGAACTGGATGAAATTGACGGTATCCCTGGCCCGGACAGGCTATATGGATACAATGTGCCGGTTGGTCAATTCGCATTAAAGAGTGTTGTAGAAAAAACTCGATTCGTTATTGAACTCCCTCCGGGGCTCCATAGGCTATCCTTTTCCTTCTACAGTAATTATTACAAAAGCGTGAACAATCAGATAATTGAATATGCCTTTGAACCTGGAATGCTGTACGAGGCATATGTGCTAACATACTCGATCGATTCGGAGGAACGGCGCTCGATCGATCCGAAGAACCGGCGCTGGAAGCCGGATGTGAAACGGGTAGGACCGATCCCCGAAGATTACGTGCGTCCTACGGTTTCCTGCGAGTCGTTTAAAAAGAACCGGAATCCGCAGGTATGCCTCCTGCCGGGTGATACGGGAGTAAAGCCGGGCTTAGTCGCAGCCAGTCCCAACTCGATTACTACGGAGTTCACGGCGGCCGGAGCATCCTTCACAATTGCAGGTGGAGATATCCATGAGGTCGCTATGGGACAAGTTTTCTTGAATATTATCGCGATTGGCTTGGACCTGGGAAAAGAAGCCGACAGAGCGGAGTTTCTGATCCGGTACGCGAAGCAAAGAATAGAGCATCCAGAATTAACGAATCTCATCATCAAGTGCAAACAGTTTCAAATGCCGTGAACCTTGTGAATCGGGATATGAACGGACACTCTTGCGGTTCTTCTGCAATTCCATCCGGGTGAGCAGTGAAGGTTCGGCGATCACTCGACCTACTTGTCAATCAATCCGCGCGATTATATACAAAACAACTGTTCGCCCCAGTAACAAAGCAGCCTATGGTAGCTTCTGCGCTTCAGTTTCCGGGTTCCAGTGGTCTGCGCCGGCCAGGAAGATTGCGGGCTGAAATTGCCTGGCCTCGCTGGTGCTGAGTTGATGAGACCACGGAATGCGGGCAGAGGGATTTGCGCCGGGGCCGAAGCTCTCGAACTCGGCATAGAAGGCCTGAGGTTCGCCGGACATTTTGCCCCACGCATTCCATCCCTGGGGAGTTACATCGGCGGAGAGTTCAGTATTGATGTAAACGACGCGGGAGTACTGACGCCAGGGGCGGCCCAGGCTGGTGACCGCTTTGGCGGCCAACTCCGGCGCGGTGTGATCAATGCCGCTGGTCACGCGACTGTTAATAATGACGTAGCCGGTGGTTTGCTCAGGTGATGTGCGCGACTGCGCAGTCAGGTAGCCGGGAGCGTTGGCGTGAATCTCAGAGTGATCAAAGACAGCCGTGGCGTTGCCGAAGATAAAATCCACGCCGCCCTCAATGTAGGAATCGACATAATATTGACGGCCGTAGTCGGCAAAAAGCGTGTCCTGATGGCCGAGAAAGCGGCAGTGCTTAAAAATGGAGCGATCCGCGCGCACGGCTGCCGCAACGGCTTGGCCGGTATTTCCGGCGGTGTTTTCAAATGTGATGTTATCGGCCTCAAAGCCAGCGCCGTTGATCTCGACCGTCTCCGTGAAGAACGTTCCGCCGGCTTGCTTGGCATTGAGGCTGTTGGTGATCACCACGTCGGCGGGCGATTTCCCCATTCCCAGCAAGGTGATGTTGGTGTGGTTCTGGGTGACAATCACGCGCTCGTGATAAGTGCCGGGAGCGATCTCGATATAGACACGCCCTGCTCTTCCGTCCGACCCGATGCCGGCAAATGGATGATGGTCCATAGCCATCTGGATAGTGGGGAATTCGCTTGTGCCTTCGATGCCTGTTTTCACATTTGGCGAAACGCGCACATGCACGTCCTGCGCACGGCTCATGGGGCTAAGAATCAGAATGGCGAGCAGCAAATGGAGTTTCACATGGGCTATCTTACGCCTCTGGATTCTCTTGCTCATAATGAGGGGTAGAATGGGTTATTGCATCGATATTTTCGTTTGATATGCAGCCACGCGACTGCGCTGTAGGGCAAAAATCCAGAATTAAAAGCAGGGAAGAGGCATGGAGATCAGATTTGCGCGCAGGATGAGCGCGGTGAAGCCGTCGACAATCCGAGAAATACTCAAGGTGACCGAACAGGCCGACATCATTTCGTTTGCGGGCGGCTTGCCCGCGCCAGAGCTTTTTCCTGTCGCCCAGGTCTCAGCCGCGTGCGAACGCGTGCTGCGCGAAGGCGGTCCAGGGGCGCTGCAATATGGGCCCAGCGAGGGCTTCGCTCCGCTCAGGGAGTGTTTCGCCGAGGAGTCGCGCAAGCGCGGTATCCAATGCACGGCAGACGACATTCTGATTACCACCGGTTCGCAGCAGCCGCTGGATCTGGTCAGCAAAATTTTTCTTGATGCGGGCGATTGTGTGCTTACCGAGAGTCCCACCTACATGGCGGCGTTACAGGCCTTTCAAACTTATGAAGCCCGCTTTGCCGCCGCGCCAACCGATGAAAATGGCCTGATTCCGGAGGCGCTGCCCGCGCTGGTTGAGCGCGAACGGCCCCGGTTTCTCTACACAATTCCCAGCTTCCAAAACCCTACCGGCGTGACGATGACCGCCGAACGCCGTCGCAAGGTCTACGAAATCGCCAAGCGCTACGGCCTGATTGTGCTGGAAGACGATCCCTACGGAGCGCTGCGCTACGCCGGAAAACACATTGCTCCCATCAAGTCTCTGGATACCGAAGGGCTCGTCATTTATCTGAGCACCGTCTCCAAAACCATCGCACCCGGGCTGCGGCTGGGATGGGTGGTGGCCTCTGAGCAGATTCGCAAAAAATTGATCATCGTCAAACAGGCAGCCGATCTGCATACGTCAAGCCTGGATCAGCGTGTTGCGCATCGCTACTTGACGGACTTCGACAGCGATGCTCACGTCGAGCGGATTCGCCAGTCTTACGGAGAGCGCTTTTCGGTTATGGACGCGGCGCTGCGGGAGACGATGCCGAAGGGCTTTACCTGGACCCATCCCGAGGGTGGAATGTTTCTCTGGGTCACCTGTCCTGAGGGAATCGACACTAGCGAAATGATGCTTGAAGCGCTGAAGTGCAAAGTTCTTTTTGTGCCGGGGCGGGATTTCTTTCCCGATGCCAGCGGAAAACGCTACATGCGCCTGAATTTTTCCAATGCCTCGCCGGACAAAATCAGGGAAGGCATTGGGCGGCTGGCGAAGGTCTGTCATGAGGCAATCACACCGTCCGTCGTGATAGCCTCCTAATCGATGCAGTCTGCACGGAATTGGCTGCTCTGAATTCGATCCTGGTCTCTGCCCGCTTGCGGTTACTAGCCGGTGAAGGTGGCCGGATAATCTGCCATCAAGAGGAGGTTTCATGAACTGTTTCCGTTTTGCACCGATTCTGATTCTGGCGGCAACCGCCGCCTTTGCACAAACGCCTAATCGTGCTGACAGCCAAAAGCCTGTGGCTCCAGCGGCCATCAAGAGCCTTGATCTGGCGGCGATCGACAAAACCGCCGATCCCTGCGCGGATTTTTATCAGTATGCGTGCGGCAACTGGGTAAAGGACAATCCGGTCCCGGGTGACCAGGTGCGCTGGGCGCGCTCGTTCTCGCTGCTAGGGGAACGCAATCGCTATCTGCTGTGGCAAGAGCTGGACACTGCGGCCGCGCATCCCAAAACTGCGCTGGAGAAGCAGTATGGCGATTACTTTGCCGCCTGCATGAATACGGATTTGGTTGAGAAGAAGGGGTTGACTCCGCTGGAGCCAGCCTTCAAGCGCATCAACGCGCTCAACGATACCCACAAGCTGGGCACGCTGATGGGCGAGTTAGAGGCCGAAGGCAGCTCGGCGCCTCTCTTTGGCTTTGGCGTCGAACAGGATGACAAAGACTCGTCAAAACAGATTGCGGGCATTGGACAGGCCGGTCTCTCGCTGCCCGACCGCGACTATTACATTGTGGACAACAAGCGTTTCCAGGAGATTCGCAAACAGTACGTCGATCACGTAACCAAGATGTTCACGCTGGTTGGCGATACGCCTGAGCAGGCTGCCAAAGAATCGGCGGCGGTGCTGGAGATTGAAACGGTGTTGGCCAAGGCTTCCACCAGCCGTACCGATCTGCGCGACCCGGCGAACCGCTACCACATCTATACGGTGGCCGACTTCCAGAAGCTGACGCCCGACTTCGATTACTCGGTCTACTTCAAGGACGTGAAGGTACACCCGTTCGACACGCTGAATGTGGCGACGCCTGACTTTTTCAAGGGGTTGAGCGATCTGATCGCCAAAGAGCCCATCGACGCTTGGAAGGCATACTTCCGCTGGCACGTGATTCACGGCTCGGCCATCAATCTTCCCAAGGCTCTCTTCGACGAGAACTTTGCCTTCTTCGGAAAAACACTCAACGGACAGAAGGAGCCGACGCCGCGCTGGAAGCAATGTACACGCATGACCGACGGCGCGCTGGGCGAAGCGGTGGGTCAGGACTGGGTCAAGGTGAATTTTCCTCCGGCGGCCAAGGCCAGCATGGATAAGCTCGTCGCCGCATTGGAGAAGTCTCTGGGCGACGACATAAAGACGCTGCCCTGGATGACTGACGCCACCAAAAAGGCGGCGGACGAGAAGCTCGCCATGATCCGCAACAAGATCGGCTATCCGGAAAAGTGGCGCGATTATTCGGCGCTCAAGGTGGATCGCGAAGATCTGCTGGGCAATCTGCGCCGCAGTTCGGTCTTCGAGCGGAATTGGAACCTCGATCATCTGGGCAAGCCGGTGGATGAGAAAGAGTGGGGTATGACGCCGCCAACGGTGAACGCCTACTATGACCCCTCCTTCAACGACATCAACTTCCCGGCGGGTATTTTGCAGCCGCCGTTCTTCGACTTCACCATTGATCCGGCAGTCAACTTTGGCGGCATCGGCGTGGTCATCGGCCACGAGATTACACACGGATTCGACGATGAAGGTTCGCAGTACGACGGCAAAGGCAACCTGCGCGAGTGGCAGACAGCCGCAGACCGCAAGGCTTTCACCGAGCGGACCGACTGCGTGGCCAGCGAGTACGGTGGTTTCGACGCGGCTCCGGCACACGACGACGTTCCCGCCCAAAAGCTGAACGGCAAGCTGACACTGGGCGAAAACACGGCTGACAACGGCGGCCTGCG
>CAYPYJ010000092.1:0-15211 GCA_964414945.1 uncultured Occallatibacter sp. | reverse complement strand
CAGCAGGAAGACATCATCAAGGAAGTCAAGCGTCACTCCTACTACCTGAAGCCCGGTGAAAAGAAACGCGTCAAGGCAGCTTTGGCGCGCAAGCGGAATCGCAAGAAGGCTCGCAAAGAGGCTGATTAGTTTCAAACGAATCGCGATATAAGCCGTCCCGGCTTGCTGCCGCATCAACGTGTAGGCAGCAAGCCGCAGACCCAAGGCAAGGCAGGGCGGCGTGTCGTGATTTTTCTTTTGGATTTCGCGCTCTGCATTCGATGAGTGTGATTGCGCTGCTTCCGGCTAGCCGGTGGAATATTGATTTGCCGCAGAACTTGTTGCGGCCCGGGCCCTCGTTGTTAGTTAGAGCACGAAGACAGGGAAACGGGACCGGCAGGTTTTAGATCTTTGGCCGATTTCATTGTTAGTCCCTTCTTCGGGGAAGCGGCCATGGAATTTACAGACAGAATCTTGAAGTGCACCGACTGTGGCGCCGAGTTTGTGTTTACCGCCGGCGAGCAATTATTCTTCCACGACAAAGATTTCAAAAACGACCCCAAACACTGCAAAGCGTGCAAGGCGAAGCGCGTCCGTGGCGGCTCCAAAGTGCGCCCGGAGACCCGGACCAACTGCTCGCAATGTGGTGAGGCCACCACCGTACCCTTCAAGCCCACTCAAGGCAGGCCGGTGCTCTGCCGCTCCTGTTTTCAGCAACAGCAGGGGAAGCCCAGACCAGGACCTGAGGTTGCGCTGGAACCAGTGCCTACGCCAGAGCTGAGCTGATCAGAATATCTCCGAAGAATCCCGAGGGGAATCCAGCGGAGCGCACCAGTGTTGCCAATTGTGCCCAATGCCGCTGGCTGTGGAAGAGCGCATGCGCGGCCACTTTGCGCCGGGAAACAATCCGCTTTTCGGGTGAGATCTGCTGGAACTCAAGCGTCATCGTCTCCTCCCAGTTTTGTGCGCCGTCGTCCAGTACAGTGCGAAAGATCCTCATGGCTTCCGTGTGAAGGCCAAACAGGGTATCCAGCGGTCCCGTGGGCATCTTTTCCCTGTCGGTGGGCGGCAGTCCGGCGATTCGCTGGCTCCAACGCAGTTCTACTCCCCAGATGTGGCGAACAAATCCCTGTACATTTGCTGTTCCGCCGATGTCACAGGGCAGTTCGAGCAGAGCCGGATTGGCGTCCAAATGTTTCTTCCAGAAGTTGGAGGCCTCATCGTTCCAGACCAGCAACTCTGCAAGCGTGATAGCAGGTGTCATGGTTTCCTCCTCAGGGCACGATGGCCAATGTCGCGACGATAATAGATGCCGTCGAATTGGATCATTTCCATCGCCTCGTAAGCACGGTCCAGCGCCTCTTCAAGTGAGCCGGCAACTGCGGTAACGCCCAGTACACGGCCCCCAGCAGTGAGTACCTGACCGTCCGCAAGCTTTGAGCCTGAGTGGAATACCTGCACACCCGGAACCCTTGCGGCATCGCTCAGGCCGGTGATGGGATAACCCGTCTCATAACTACCCGGATAGCCCGAAGAGCTGGCCACGACGCAAGCCGCTGCGCCCGGGCTCCAGCGTAGTTCGGTCTCCGCCAAACGGCCGTCGATGCAGGCTTCCAGCGCATCCACCAGATCGCTTTCCATGCGCATGAGAATGGCCTGCGTTTCGGGATCGCCGAAGCGGGCATTAAACTCCAGCACCTGGGGACCGCGAGGAGTCATCATCAGCCCGACGTAGAGAACTCCAGTAAAGGGCGTTTCCTCCTCGGCCATGCCGTGCACCGTGGGCTCGGCAATGTGGCGTAGAACCCACTCGGTCATACCGGCGTCGAGCATCGCATCTGTTGAGTAAACGCCCATGCCGCCGGTGTTGGGCCCGGTGTCGCCTTCGCCGATGCGCTTGTGGTCTTGCGCGGGAGCCAGCGGCAGAACATGTTTGCCGTCGGCAAGGCAAAGAAAGCTGATCTCATCGCCTTCCAAAAATTCTTCCAGAATGATGTGCTGCTCCGTCTCGCCAAGCAATTTGCCGCTGAGAAGGTCGTTAGCGGTCGCGACAGCGATATGGCGCGACTCGCAGATAATGACGCCCTTGCCCGCGTGCAGCCCGTCGGCCTTGACCACGATGGGCGGATGGAAGTATTCGACGGCCTTCTCGATTTCGGCGGCGTTGGTGCAGACCGCGTAGTTAGCGGTGGGAATATTGTGCCGCTGCAGAAAGCGCTTGGCAAAGCCCTTGCTCGACTCCAGCATGGCCGCGGCCCGCGTAGGCCCAAAGACCCGCATCCCGCGCTCTTGCAGACCATCCACAATGCCCAGCGAGAGCGGCACTTCCGGGCCTACGATAATCAGCTCCGGCTTCTCACTCTCGGCCAGGTGAACCATCGCGGCTACGTCTTTTAAATCTACCGGCACGCAGCGCGCGACCTGCGCGATGCCGCCATTGCCAGGTGCGCAAACCACTTCCGTTACCCGTTTGCTGCGCTTCACTGCCCAGGCCAGTGCGTGCTCCCGGCCACCCGAACCAAATATCAAAACTTTCATGATCGCGTTCCTGCTCTTTCCAATCTCACAATGCCCAGAGTTTATCTGAGCAAACCGGCGTGGGGAAGTCAAACGACTCGCAGCGAAATTCTACGTGCCTGATCTATAAAATTTTCTTGCCAAAGGCCGAGCAGGCCAGTTCCACAGCCAGTTCCGCAGTGCGGTTGTGCTCATCGATCACTGGGTTGACCTCAACGATCTCAAAACTCAGCAGACGACCGTGGTCGGCGATGATCTCCATGGCCAGGTGGGCCTCGCGGTATGTGGCGCCGCCGCGTACCGGCGTGCCCACTCCGGGCGCATCCTCTGGATCAATCCAGTCCATGTCCAGTGAGACATGGTAGCCTGCTGTCCCGCGTCCGGCCGCTCTGAGCGCCTCTTCCATCACCGTTCTCATGCCACGTTCGTCGATGTCGCGCATAGTGTAAACCTCGGTCACTCCGGCTCGGCGCAGGTTTTCGCGCTCGGCTGCATCTATGGATCGTACCCCGATTAACACCGTATTTTCTGCTGCAATCTTGGGTTGATAGTTGTAGATATTGGCCAGCGCACTTGGCCCCAGACCTCGCAGCGCGGCCAGCGGCATACCATGCACGTTGCCAGAAGGAGAGCTCTCCGGCGTATTGATATCCGAATGAGCGTCCATCCAGATCAAACCAATCTTCTCGCCTTTTCGGCGATAAAACTCCGCAACGCCAGAGACCGATCCGGCAGCCAACGAGTGATCGCCGCCCAGCACCAGCGGCGTCATCCCCTCTTCCAGCGTCTTCGCCACCGCATCGGCAAGATGCATGCAGGTGTCGGTAATTTCCGTCAGATAGTGCGCGTTTTCGCTGCCTGCGGGCTGGGTCTCGGCAATCTCCACGCGAATGTTACCCCCATCGGTCACTTGGTGGCCCAGCGCTTCCAGTTGACGTTCCAGTCCGGCAACGCGCACAGCCGATGGCCCCATGTCCACACCGCGGCGGCTGGCGCCCAAATCCAGAGGAACGCCAATCACACGAATGCGCCGCGCCGGTTGAGCCTGCGTGCCACGCGGCAGAATGGAGGAAGCTGGGTTGGGAAGCGGAAGTGAATTCGACATGGAAGCATCTCCTGTGTGGCGCGGCTGACGGGCTGCCGAACCCCACACAGGCTATTAAACCAAACTCTGGTGCAAGTAAGATGAGAATGTATTAATTTCCATTGCATAGGCTGGCATTAAGTTTCCGCGCCGTTTCTCGAGCCGAACTGTTTTATCAGCAATACCTGCCGATAGAGACTATCAGGAGCTACAATTCATCGGCAGTGCAACCGGCGTATTTTCAATGAAATGAAAAGATTGATTCCCGCTATCGCGATCATTTTCGGATATGCCTCAGCCGCATTAGCGGGTGAGTCCGTTGCACTTACCGCGCTGCACGCTATCCGCGCCCTCAGCAACTCCGAGGCTAGCAAGGAACTGCCGGTCGCATTCGAGGCTACGGTGACTTACTATCGCGGGTTTGAAAATACCTTGTTTGTGCAGGATGGCAGTGATGTCATCTACGTCTCTGCACCGGTCGACGCCAAGCTCGTTCCAGGCGACCGAATTTTGATCCAAGGCAAAACGCTCAATAGTTTTAATCCGATCGTGACTGCGGATCGTATTACTTTTCTGCGCCACGAGGATTTGCCCAAAGCCAAGCCGGCTACCTTCGCTCAGATGATAAGTGCAGAAACCGATTGCCGACTGGTCACCGTCCGAGGAGTGGTCCGCGCCGCGGACTTTATGGCCACCCCGCGCTACGCAAATCTTCAAGTGCTTATGGATGGCGGCTATTTTGACGTGACGATCGACGGCGACGATGCCAAAGCGCTCGAAGGCTTGCTGGACGCGGAGGTGGAAATTACCGGCGTCTACGGAGAGAAATTCGACAGCAAGATGCAGGTGACCGGGATCCTGCTGCACGTACAATCGATTGCCGGCATCAAGGTTCTCAAGCGCGCGGGCGTCAGCCCGTGGTCCCTTCCTCTCACTCCCATGGATCGCATTCTTGCCGTCTATCATGTGCTTGATACGACGCCGAGAGTTCGGGTTCATGGAGTCATCACGTATTACGCGCCCGGTGCGGCCGTTCTGTTGCAGGACGGGGCCAGGAGCATATGGATTACAACTCAGACCCGCAGCCCGCTGCGCGTGGGCGATGTAGCGGATGCAGTCGGTTTTCCCGATGTCCACGACGGCTTTCTCAACCTGCTGCACGGCGAAATCCACGATACTCTCCGGCAAGCACCCATCCCTCCGCTCCCGGCAACCTGGGAATCGCTCAGTCCTCATGGTTCTAAACCCTCTGGCCACCACTACGATCTGGTTTCCATCGAAGGCCAGGTGGTTACGCAGGTCCAGGAAGCTTTGCAGGATGAGTACGTATTAGCCGTCAACGGTAAACTCTTTTCCGCTATTTATCGCCACCTGGATGGGTTGCCTCCGTCCTACAAGCAGATACCCCTTGGATCTAAAGTCCTTGTGACCGGCATCTGCGTCCTTGAAAACTCCAATCCGTTCGCCACCCAAGCCTCATTCAGTATCCTTATCCGTTCCCCTGAGGATATTGTGATCGTCGCCAACCCTTCCCTGCTCAACACACGCAACCTCATTCTCGCCGTCACTCTATTGCTATTGGCTGTATTTGCGATAGCCGCCAGAGGTTGGAGTCTGGAGCGTAAGGTGCGCGGCCAAACCGCCCAGATGTCTGCTCGCACAGAAGCCGAGGCCGCGTTGGAGCGGCAGCGCAGCAGCATTCTCGAAG
Source organism: uncultured Occallatibacter sp. (assembly GCA_964414945.1). GTDB lineage: Bacteria > Acidobacteriota > Terriglobia > Terriglobales > Acidobacteriaceae > Telmatobacter. The sequence continues at coordinate 9,923 of CAYPYJ010000092.1, read as the reverse complement.
ACATCAACGGATCACGGCCGCTTGGCGAGGTTCTAGAGAAAATTGCGGAGATGGTCTCTTCGATGCTAGGCAACGCTCCATGCTGGTGCGAGTTAACGGACGGAGCAAATTACGGAAATGACCTCCAAGAACCGCACAACCTGCGGGTCGTCCACGCTAACATTCACGTTCGTTCCGGCCCCGCTCTGGGCGCGCTCTTTGCCGCGCTCGATCCGGCAATCGAGACAAGCGACAGCGAAGCACTGGCCTTGAATAATGGCACTCGTCTGGCCGCTCTGGCCATCGAAACCCGTAGGCTCTACTCCGACCTGCGCCGCCGCTCCGAGTTCGATCTGCTCACCGACATTCACAACCGCTTTTCGCTGGACAAGAGGCTTGATATTCTGATCGAAGAGTCACGTATCGAGGATCGAGTCTTCGGACTGATCTACATCGACCTCGACAAGTTCAAGCCGATCAACGACCTCTACGGACACCACGTGGGCGATCTATTCTTGCAAGAGGTTGCCGTGCGCATGAAGCGGCAATTGCGCGGCGGCGATATGCTGGCGCGGTTGGGAGGCGATGAGTTCGCGGCACTGGTTTCCGAAGCGAAGAATCGCGCCGGCGTTGAAGAGGTCAAGCTGCGCCTGGAGCGCTGCTTCGATGAGCCGTTTTTCGTGGATGGTCATTTACTGCAAGGCGCAGCCAGCTTCGGCATCGCGCTTTATCCTGAAGACGGAACCAGCAGAGATAGCCTATTGACTGCGGCTGACGCGGCCATGTATGCGGTCAAAAACAATAAACACCAAACTATGAGTTAAGAATTATCGGGGCCGTAATGCCCTGCGCGGCTCGTTATTCTCACATATTTGTCGGTTTCTTTAAAAGCAAGAGACCCGGCTTGCGCCGGGCCCCTTATTCAGCAAAAAATCGGAGACTATATCCGTGGTGCATGGCGCCAAATGCCGCAGGCCTCACCGTATTTGTAACAACGCCCATGCGAGCGAACAGCGAGCGATTGGCTCCACCGTAGGTGGCGCAGGTAGCTACTCGGCCGCCATTTCCTCGGCTTCGCCTTCCTGGCGCATAAGCTCCAGTTCGCGTTCGGCAGCTTCAATCTCAGCCGTGACTTCCTGTTGCACACGAGCCGCCGCTGCCTCCAACTCCGGTGAAAGCTGGACGTTGCGATAGTACTCCAGGCCCGTGCCTGCCGGAATCAAACGTCCAACGATGACGTTCTCCTTCAGGCCGCGCAAGTTGTCGATAGCCCCGTTGATGCTGGCCTCTGTGAGCACACGTGTCGTCTCCTGGAAGCTGGCAGCAGAGATGAAGCTATCGGTCGAAAGCGATGCTTTCGTGATGCCCAGCAGAAGCGGTCGGCCAGTTGCAGGACGTCCTCCCAAAGCCATCACCCGATCGTTCTCCTCGCGGAAGCGGAAGCGGTCCACCTGCTGCTCCAGCAGGAAGTTGGTTTCGCCCACATCGTCGATTCTGACCCAACGCAGCATCTGGCGGACAATCACTTCGATGTGCTTATCGCTGATGGCCACGCCCTGCAGACGATAGACTTCCTGAATTTCGTTCACCAGGTAAGACTGCAATTCCTTTTCGCCCAGCACGTCGAGAATGTCGTGCGGATTCAAGGGTCCATCCATCAGCGGATCGCCTGCGCGCAGGCGCTCGCCTTCCTGAACGTTGACGTGAATGCCGCGCTGAACGGAATATTCTTTTTCGTCGCCGTTGTCCGCAGTCACATAAATCTTGCGTTGGCCCTTGCTGACTTCACCGAAGCGAACCACGCCATCGATCTCGCTGATGGTGGCTGTCTCGCGCGGCTTGCGCGCTTCGAAGAGTTCGACAACGCGAGGCAGACCGCCGGTGATGTCCTTGGTGCGCGTGCTTTCCTTGGGAATCTTCGCCAGCACATCACCCGGACCCACATCGTCGCCGTCTTGCACCATCAAGTGAGCGCCGCGCGGCAACAGATAACGCTTGTGCCCCTTGGAGTTTTTCACCACGAAGGTCGGCTGCCGCTTTTCGTCCGGTGCATCCGCCACCACCCAGCGCGAGAGGCCGGTCACTTCATCGACTTCTTCGTTCAGCGTGATGCCTTCCTGCAAGTCCTTGAACTGCACCGTGCCGCCGATTTCCGTAAGGATGGAGTACGTATACGGGTCCCACTCGGCCAGCAACTGGCCCAGAACAACGCGCTCGCCGTCTTTCACCTTGAGGCGCGCGCCATAAACCACCTGATAACGCTCCTTCTCACGACCGCGGTCATCCTGAACGGCAATCGAACCATTGCGGTTCATCGCCACCAGAGTGCCGTCCTTGCTCTCGACGTAATTCAAATTGATGAAGCGCACGACGCCGTTGTTCTTGGCGTCCAGGCGCGACTTGTCAGAGACGCGGCTGGCCGTACCGCCAACGTGGAAGGTTCTCATCGTCAACTGCGTTCCCGGCTCGCCGATGGACTGCGCCGCGATGACACCGCAGGTTTCGCCCAGCTCCACCATGCGGCCCGAACCCAGGTTGCGCCCGTAGCACAGTGCGCAAACACCGCGCCGCGACTCGCAGGTGAGCACCGAGCGAATCTTCACCTTCTCCACGCCCGCGCCCTGAATCGCCGAGGCAATATCCTCATCGATGCCCTGGTTCACATCCACGACGATATTGCCGTCGTAGTCCTTGATGCGCTCCAGTGTCACGCGGCCAATGATGCGGTCGCGCAACGGCTCGATGATTTCGCCCGACTCGACAATCGATCCAACATAAATTCCCTCGACCGTGCCGCAATCGTACTCGGTCACAATCACGTCCTGGGCCACGTCCACCAAGCGCCGCGTCAAGTAGCCGGAATCAGCCGTCTTGAGCGCCGTATCGGCAAGCCCCTTACGCGCGCCGTGCGTCGAGATGAAGTACTCAAGCACTGTGAGACCTTCACGGAAGTTTGCCGTGATGGGCGTTTCAATCACTTCGCCTGAAGGCTTGGCCATCAATCCGCGCATTCCGGAGAGCTGGCGAATCTGCTGCTTCGATCCGCGGGCGCCGGAGTCGGCCATAATGTAGATCGGATTGAATATGCCTTCGTCGTCGGCTCGCTTCATGTTGCCGAACATCTCGTCGGCCACCTTGTCGGTTACAGCGGACCACATCTGGATGACCTTGTTAGAACGCTCGCCGTTGGTGATGGCGCCATCCATATACTGCTTCTGGACCTCGATCACTTTCAGATCGGCTTCGCGCACCACGGTATATTTGCTGTCCGGAATCACCATGTCATCCAGTCCCACCGAGAGACCGGAGCGCGTGGCGTAGCGGAAGCCCATGTCCTTGATGCGATCGAGCATTCCCACAGTCACTTCCAAGCCCAGGTTCTGGTTGCAATAATTCACCAGTTGCCCGATGCCCTTTTTCTTCAAGAGACCGTTGACGAATGGCATTCCTGCCGGCAGTGCGTCATTGAGAATGGCCCGGCCCACAGTCGTCGAAATGTACTGCTTGTTGAACTCCACTGGTTCTACGTGCGTCAGATCCTGATCGTCGTAGGCCGTGGTCATGTCCAGCACCATGCCCGTGTAGCGCAGCCGGATAGGCGAGAGCGTCTCCACTTCCTTGGCTTCAAGCGCCATCAAAATCTCTTCCGTGTTGGCAAAGACGCGGCCTTCACCCTTGGCGTTCTTCTTGGCCTTGGTCAGGTAATAGAGTCCGAGCACCATGTCCTGCGAGGGCACGGTGATGGGTTGACCCGAAGCCGGAGACAAAATATTATGCGACGCCAGCATCAGCACGCTGGCTTCAATCTGCGCCTCAGGCGACAGCGGAATGTGAACCGCCATCTGATCGCCGTCGAAGTCGGCATTGAAGGCCGTGCAGACCAGCGGATGAATCTTGATGGCTTTGCCCTCGACCAGCACCGGCTCAAAGGCCTGAATGCCCAGGCGGTGAAGCGTAGGCGCGCGGTTCAACATCACCGGATGGTCCTTGATGACCTCTTCCAGAATGTCCCAGACCACCGGCTCCTGCATTTCCACCATTTCCTTCGCCTGCTTGATGGTTGTGCAGTGGCCCGTCTGCTCAAGGCGGTGATAGATGAAGGGCTTGAAAAGTTCGAGCGCCATTTTCTTCGGCAACCCGCACTGATGCAGCTTGAGATCCGGACCCACAACGATGACCGAACGGCCTGAATAATCGACGCGCTTGCCGAGAAGATTTTGACGGAAGCGGCCCTGCTTGCCCTTCAGCGTATCGGACAGAGACTTCAGCGGGCGATTGTTGGCGCCACGCAGCACGCGGCCACGGCGCCCGTTGTCAAAGAGCGCATCCACCGCTTCCTGCAACATGCGCTTCTCGTTGCGTACGATCACTTCGGGCGCATGCAGGTCCATCAGCTTCTTCAACCGGTTATTGCGGTTGATGACGCGACGATACAAATCATTTAAATCCGAGGTGGCAAAGCGTCCGCCATCCAGCGGCACCAGTGGGCGCAGCTCGGGAGGAATCACCGGCAGCACATCCAGAATCATCCACTGCGGCTTGTTGTCGCTCTTGCGGAAGGCCTCGACGACCTTCAGACGCTTGGCATACTTAAGCTTTTTCTGCGCGGATGTTTCCGTCTTCATCCGTTCGCGCAGCTCAATGCCCAGCTCGTCAATCTGCACGCGCTTGAGCAGTTCCTTGATGGCTTCCGCGCCCATCATCGCCTTGAAGCCTGAGGGACGGAACTGCGCATCCAGCTCGCGATACTTGGCTTCGTCCTTGATGATTTCGCGTTCCTTCACAGGCGCGTCGCCGGGATCGACAACAACATAGGACTCGAAGTACAAAATCCCTTCCAGATCGCGAAGAGAAATATCGAGAAGATGGCCAATGCGCGAAGGCAGTCCCTTGAAGAACCACACGTGCGAACACGGAGACGCCAGCTCAATGTGGCCCATGCGCTCGCGGCGCACCTTGCTCACTGTCACTTCCACACCGCACTTGTCGCAGATGACGCCGCGGTGCTTCATGCGCTTGTACTTGCCGCAGAGGCACTCCCAGTCTGTCACCGGTCCAAAGATGCGCGCGCAGAAAAGCCCGTCGCGCTCCGGCTTGAAGGTGCGGTAGTTGATGGTCTCCGGCTTGGTGACCTCGCCATGCGACCAACTGCGGATCTTCTCCGGCGATGCCAGCATGATGCGAATTGCGTCAAAATCGGTGATGGGACTGGAAAGTTCAAACGGGTTCGAACGGAACAAGGCGACCCTCCTTGGCGGGCCTTTCGGCCACTGCCGCGGCTTTTCCCGGGATTTCTGAGGGGCTCTTCCTTCCCGGGAAGCGGTGTTTGCCGCTTTCAAGAAGAACCCTAAACTCACTGCCCGGCTCAAAGTTTTTCAAGCCGGTCCATCTCAATCGACTAGGCACTCGATGCCCCAGGTCTCGATTCTGAGACCTGGGAATCTTCGAAGCTTAGTCGGCAACTGCCGCCATCTCTGGCTCGGGCAGTTTGCGCACCAAATCCGCGCGCTTAATCAACTCCACATCCAGACACAGCGACTGCAATTCACGAATCAAAACATTGAACGACTCAGGCACACCCGGCTCGATGGCCGCCTCGCCCTTGACGATGGCCTCGTAAATCTTGGTACGGCCATAAACGTCATCGGACTTCGCGGTCAGCAGCTCTTGCAGAATGTAAGCCGCTCCATAAGCTTCGAGTGCCCACACTTCCATCTCGCCGAACCTCTGCCCGCCGAACTGCGCCTTGCCGCCCAAAGGCTGCTGCGTAATCAGCGAGTACGGCCCGATCGAACGTGCATGAATCTTGTCGTCGACCAAGTGCGATAGCTTCAGCATATAGATGTAGCCCACCGTCACCGGCTGCTCGAACTGCTCGCCCGTCATACCGTCGAAGAGCGCCGTCTTGCCCGATGAAGGCAACCCGGCTGACGCCAACAGCGCCTTAATCTCTTCTTCGCGCGCGCCGTCGAAGACCGCGGTTCCGAACCAGATGCCGCGCTTCATGCCCGCACCGACACGCAACAACATCTCGTCGTCGAGTTCAAGCAATTGGCGTAACGTCGCGGTTCCGGCAAACTCTTTCTTCATCAGTTCGCGCGTGTATGCCGCATCGGTGTTAGCCGCAATCAGGTCGGCAATCTTCTTGCCCAGTTCATGTGCAGCCCAGCCAAGGTGCGTTTCCAAAATCTGACCGACGTTCATACGAGAAGGTACGCCGAGCGGATTCAAGACAATCTCGACCGGTGTTCCGTCGGGCAGATACGGCATATCTTCCTCAGGAAGAATGCGCGCGATCACGCCTTTGTTACCGTGACGTCCGGCCATCTTGTCGCCCACTGAGAGCTTGCGCTTCATGGCTACATAAACCTTCACCAGCTTGATTACGCCTGGAGGAAGCTCATCGCCCTTTTGCAGTTTGGAAATCTTCTCGTTGGTGATTTTGCGCAGCACTTCGATCTGCCGCGAAGTCATCTCTTCGATCTCATCGATCTGCTCGTTGACGCGGGGGTCCTTGTCGGCGTAGCGGATACGCTTGAGGTTTTTCGTGGAGATGCGCTCGATCATTTCGCGGTCAAGAATCGCCGCCTTGGTCAGTAAGCGCTTGTTGGTCCGCTCGTCGTGCAGATCGGCCAGCACTTCCTTGCCGCCCAAAATGCCATCGAGGCGCTTCAGACGTTCGTCGGTCAAAATGCGAATTTCGTCGCCCAGGTTCTTTTCGAGCTTGGAGACGTATTCGCCTTCAATCTGCTTGGCTCTCTCGTCCTTTTCCTGACCCTTCCGGCTGAAGATGCGAACATCCACGATCGTGCCTTCGATACCCGGAGGGCAGGTTAGCGATGCATCCCGCACATCACCGGCCTTCTCGCCGAAGATGGCACGAAGCAGCTTTTCCTCTGGCGTCAACTGAGTCTCGCCCTTGGGCGTGACTTTGCCCACCAGAATGTCGCCGTGCTTGATCTGCGCGCCGATGCGAATCACGCCGCTCTCGTCGAGATCCCTGAGAGCGTGTTCACTGACGTTCGGGATGTCACGTGTAATTTCTTCAGGTCCCAGCTTGGTGTCGCGCGCCTCGATTTCAAATTCTTCAATGTGAACCGAGGTGTAGTAGTCCTCTCGCACCAGTTTTTCGCTGATGAGAATTGCGTCCTCAAAGTTGTAGCCGCGCCACGGCATGAAGGCCACCAGCACGTTGCGACCCAGCGCCAACTCGCCCTGCTCCGTGCAAGGTCCGTCTGCAATCACCTGGCCCTTCACCACGCGGTCGCCCTCGCGAACCACCGGCTTTTGATTGATGCAGGTGTTCTGGTTCGAGCGCTTGAACTTGATCAGCGTATAAATGTCAGAACCCACTTCGCGCGAAAGCTGCGTCGGGTGATGCTCACCCTCCACGCGCACGATGATGCGTTGCGAGTCGACCGAATCGATAATGCCGTTGCGCTTGGCAAGAATGACTGCGCCAGAGTCGCGCGCCGTCACGCCTTCCATGCCTGTGCCCACCAGCGGAGCCTCGGCTACCAACAGCGGAACAGACTGGCGCTGCATGTTTGCGCCCATCAAAGCGCGGTTGGCGTCGTCATGCTCAAGGAATGGCACCAGCGATGCGGCCACGGAAACCAACTGCTTGGGGCTAACGTCGATGTAATCCACGTCGCCTCGATTGACCAGCACAAAGTTGCCCTGACGGCGAGCATTCACCAAGTCCTCGGTGATAAGCCCTTCGTCATTGAACTCGATATTGGCCTGCGCAATGGTGTGCTTGTCCTCTTCCCACGCGGAAAGATAGAAACTGAAGGGGATGTGATCGATCGGCCTCTTGCCCGCCTTCTTCAGGCTTGCATTCAACCGTCCCGCCTCTTCCTTCTCAATGTGATCGCCCACGCGCAGTCCGCTTTCGCCGGCGTTGGCAATCTCCACATAGTCAAGAATCCGCGATTCCTTCACCTTGCGATATGGCGACTCGATGAAGCCATACTCATTGATGCGCGCAAAGCAGCTCAACGAGCTGATCAGGCCGATGTTCGGACCTTCCGGCGTTTCAATCGGGCAGATACGGCCATAGTGCGTAGGGTGCACGTCGCGCACCTCAAAGCCAGCACGTTCACGCGACAAGCCGCCCGGTCCAAGTGCTGAGAGACGGCGCTTGTGCGTAATCTCAGACAGCGGATTAGTCTGATCCATGAACTGCGACAACTGCGATGAACCGAAGAACTCGCGAATAGCCGCCATCACAGGCTTGGCGTTGATCAGGTCATGCGGCATCGCCGTAGAAAGCTCCTGATAGACGCTCATCTTTTCCTTGATTGCGCGCTCCATGCGAACCAAGCCAATGCGGAACTGATTTTCCATCAGTTCGCCCACAGCGCGGACGCGGCGATTGCCCAGGTGATCGATGTCGTCCACCATGCCGATGTTTTTGCGTAGCTTCAGCAGGTAGCGAATCGTCGCGTAAAAGTCTTCCGGCGTCAACGTGCGATGATGCAGACCCGAAGCATCCTGGCTCTCATAGAGCTTGATATTGAACTTCAGTCGGCCCACACGCGAGAAATCGTACTTGCGCGCATCAAAGAACATGCCCTCGAACAAAGCCGTGGCCGTATCCAGCGTTGGCGGATCACCGGGCCGAAGCTTGCGATAGATTTCGATCAGCGCCTCTTCAGGCTTGCGAATCGAATCGCGCTTCAACGTGTTGGTGATGATGTTGCCCACGTCATCGCGCTCTGGGAAGAATACTTCGAAGCTCGCTGCACCCGAGGCCATCACTTTATGCAGGCGGTCGGCGGTCAGCTCGACATTGGCCTCCACCACCACTTCGCCGGTATTCAGATCCACCACGTCGGCAGCGGTTAATGCGCCATCCAACTCGGCCTGCTCCACTTCAATTTTGTCAATAGCCGCTGTCCGAATCGCCTTCATCGTGTGCGGCGTGATCTTGCGGCCCGAGTGAGCAATTTCCTCGCCGTTGACCACAATCGCGTGCGCAGGCTTTGAGCCCACCAAGTGCGTGCCAGCCTTGACATCTTCAGGCACTGCCCAGAACAGCTTGCCGTCGGCCACATGCAGCCGGTCCACTGTATAGAAGGTTTTCAGAATTTCTTCGTCCGAGCGCAGGCCTAGGGCACGCAGAAAAATCGTGCCCAGGAATTTGCGCTTGCGGTCGATGCGGACATAAAGAGTATTTTTCTGGTCGTATTCAAACTCCACCCAGGAACCGCGATAAGGAATGATCTTTCCCAGAAAGTAAGTGCGATTGTTGGCTGTCTCGAAAAACACGCCGGGAGAACGGTGCAATTGCGAGACAATAACGCGCTCTGTGCCATTCACGATGAATGTGCCGTTGGGCGTCATTAGCGGAATGTCGCCGAAAAAGACTTCCTGCTCTTTGATGTCGCGGATCGACTTGTTGCCGGTCTCGGGGTCCTTGTCATAAATCGTCAGCCGGACCGTGACCTTGAGCGGCGCAGAGAATGTCATGCCGCGCTCTTCGCACTCCTGCTGGTCGTACTTCAACTGCAAGCTCACCGGGTCGCCGCACTTATTGCAGAAGTCAGGCGTGTTCTTGTTATAGGTGCCGCACTTCTGGCAAAGCACATCGCCGGGATGGAAGGGATCTGTGATGACCATCGCTCCACAATGCACGCAAGCGGTACGCAAGTGGTGCAGCCCCTTCAAGTGGCCGCACTTGCACTCCCAGTTGCCAATCGAAAAATCCACAAAGTCCAACTGCGAGATTCCGCGGAAGTCCGTGATCGGAAATACCGACACAAAGACAGACTGCAAACCAGCGTCGTCGCGCTCGTTAGGCAGTTTGTCCATCTGCAAGAACCGTTCATACGAGCGGCGCTGCACTTCAATCAGGTTGGGAATCTGGGTTGCGGTGGGAATCTTGGAAAAATCGAGCCGGCTGCGAATCGCGCGCTTCTCGTTGGGCATGTTCACTCCTG
>CAYPYJ010000091.1:0-15539 GCA_964414945.1 uncultured Occallatibacter sp. | reverse complement strand
CCGGCCAGAGGTCCGGTCCAGAGTTTAGTTCACATTTCAATTGTGCGCCGGAAGAGGTTAATTATCTGCAAAGCACCGGCGGTGCCACCCCGGCAGTGGGGCCACGCCCGCGCATCGCGATAAAGCCGCGATGAACGGGGCACAGCTTCTCATCATTCCGAATCCGGGAATCAGCGTGAAGGATGGTTTTTCTGGGTTGTTGAGCGGGCCACCTGCCCACCTGCCCTTATCCAACGGGTGTGTCCTTCTGATAGTGAATGTGAAATTTATAGAATTTCTCTCTTTGCGAAATATCAGTAATCATAAAAAATGGCGGCGGTAACTTATAAAAGCCGGCGAAAGTAACCATCAATCACTCAGTCACGGTCATTGATCCGGTCTTGCTGGCGGCTCCCTGGACCAATGATAGCTTGCGCATTTGCGCTGCTACGACTTGCCTATGCGCCATCCAATCACAAAAAATGCGGCTTCCCAAGCACGCGATCCTCAAGGAGGGGTATCCATGAAAACAGTTAATCAGAAAGGCTGCGCCAGTCAGGGCTGCCTTAAACATGACATCGATAAGGTACCAACAACCGTTCGGCGGAGACGCGGTCTGGTCCTGCTGATTGTGATGGCTGTATTTGCAGCGCGTACTGTAGCTGGTGCGCAAACTCTCATCGGCAGTGCCGGGGCTGGCTGGCAAACCTGGTCGGTTGCGCCTATCACCTCGACCCAACCCAACCTTAACGACAACGGAGCGCCTTGGTGGGATCTTCAGTGGGCGGCTGCGGGCAGCAATTATGCGACTACCGGGGGAGCGGACAAAAACCCGGGGTTCTGCATGACCTCGACCGGCGACTGCGTGGGGATCGGCAGCTCGGCCCTAGCCCCTGGAGCTTTACCATTTTGGGGAATGCCGTACGACAAAGTGGCTGACAACCCGACTGGCCCCGCCCCAGGCGCGCGCGACAACACAGTCTATTTCCGCAGCCCTGGCGGATCATTGGTGGCAACCTTGTATCTGAATGCGACTGCCAACCCAAACGAGGTGAACGATTTTGGGTGGTTTGAGACCAATGCGACGGGCACCGTTGCAGGGGCCAAGCACAAGCTGTTCGGCGGGACTGGGGTCGCAAAGAATCTGATACCTACCCCGACCGGTACCAGCGTCACTTTCACGCCAACCAGATATTTCGGGTACTACTACAGCGACGTCAGCGAACCGGCTTGCCCCGACGGTACGGACACCTATCTCAATGGCCTAAGCACACCGTGTGTAGATCCCAACGCGACATTGCACGGGTGCTATGCGTATTCGGTGTTCACCCTCAATGATCAGAAATGTGTTGAGGCCACGGGCAACCAGGGAGATCACGACTTCATCGTGTTCAGCGCAAACGCCCAAGCAACCACTCGTCCCACGTACTGGATTGCCGGTGAAGACCCGGCAGATTGCCAGAACAACGATGGCGATTGCAACCTCACCGTTGTTAAGGTTTCCCCTGCTCCACGCAGCAACTAGTCGGGATCATTTGCTCGTGACTAGAGGAAATTAGTAGCCAACTGCAAGACTGGATAACTGGCTCTGTTGCAGGCGGGCTCCGAAGGATTGACTGTCAGATTGAAGCATCATGACCTCAATCTGATAGTTAATCCTCCGGAGTTTCCTTTCTTGCGACAGGGCCAGAGGTATTCCACCCTTCCCGTAAAAAACGTTGTAAGGATGGGCCATACAACTTCTATGGGTGCGCAACGCCCGCTCATCGCATGAGGCCGCGATGAACGGGGCACAGCTTCTCATCATTCATAGTGATTTTTCTGGGTTGTTGAGCGGGCCACCTGCCTACCATTCGGATGTTATTGATTCTATTTTCTTTATGTATATCTCCACAGTTTCACAGCCCCAAATCCGTTCAAAAAATCAATTTGCAGTATGTTCAGAGTAAGTTACATGGAATGAGTTTATTGTCCATTTTTTACTCTGGTTGTATGCTGAATTTTTATTCGAAAATCGGCGCATTTTGTAACCTATTGGGCTGGTTGAGCTTGAGGCCAGGGATCAGGGAACAGGGGTCAGGGATCAGCAAAGACCCGGTCCAGGGTTGAGTGCATATTTCAATTGTGCGCCGGAAGCGGATAATTATCTGCAAGCTCCTGCAGTGCCACCCCGGCGGTGCGGGGACTGGCCGTCCAGGCGGGCGGCGCTTTCGGGGCACCTGCGGTGCGGCCAACCCCTTTCCGTAAAAAGCGTGGTAAGGATGGGCCATACAACTTTTATGGGTGCGCGACGCCCGCTCATCGCATGAGGCCGCGATGAACGGGGCACAGCTTTTCATCATCCATAGTGATTTTTCTGGGTTGTTGAGCGGGCCACCTGCCTTTGAGAGTCCTAGGTTTCAGTTCTGGTACCTAGGACTCTCTATCCGTCCTGACTGCCCTGGATACTTTTTATTCTTCCTCTTCTTCGACGGGGCGTTTGGCGTTGGCTAGGATTTTGTCGGCTACTAGCTGGGGGACGATGTCGTAGTGATCCATCTCCATGCGGTAGCTGCCTTTGCCTTGGGTCATCGATGTTAGCAGTGTCCCGTAGGTCAGCATTTCGGCCATGGGGACTTGGGCGTTGATGATGGTTGTGCGGCCCTTGGAATCGGTGCCTTGGACGCGGCCGCGGCGGCTGCTGAGGTCGCCCATGAGGGTTCCGGCAAATTCGTCCGGCGATTCGATTTCGACCTTCATGATGGGTTCGAGCAGGCAGGGCTTGGCTGTTTCCATGGCCTTGCGGAAGGCCAGGCGGCCAGCCATTTTGAAGGACATTTCGTTGGAGTCGACGTCGTGGTAGCTACCGTCGTAAACGACAGCGCGGAAGTCGACGACCGGGAAGCCAGCGAGATAGCCGCGGGCGGCTGACTCGACGATGCCTTTTTCGATTGCCGGAATGAAGTTGCGCGGGATGGCTCCGCCGAAGACTTCGCTGGCGAACTCGAAGCCGCCGCCGCGGGGCATGGGTTCCATGCGAATTTTGCAGTCGCCGAATTGGCCGTGGCCGCCGGTCTGCTTTTTGTGACGCCCCGGCGCCTCGACTTTGGCGCGGATGGTTTCGCGATAAGGAACCTTGGGGGCTTTGAGGTGAACTTCAGCGTGGTAGCGTTTTTTGAGGCGGCTGACGATGGCTTCGATGTGCGGCTGGCCTGCGCCGGCAATTAAAAACTCATTAGTCTGCGGGTCGCGGAAGAAGCGGATGAGCAGGTCCTCTTCCATGAGTTTGTGGATGGCGGGGGCGAGCTTGTCTTCGTCGGCGCGGGACTTTGGCTCGATGGCGTAGGTCATGGCCGGCTCGGGCAGCGGGAAGAGGTCGATTTGAACCTCTGAGCCTTTTTGGCCGAGGGTGTCGCCAGTGAGGGTGACGCGCAGTTTGCCCACCGCGCCGATGTCGCCGGCGTGCAGTTCGGCCACTTCGACGGCTTTGCGGCCTTGCATGATGCTGAGATGGGCGAGGCGCTCCTGGTCGCGGCGGGTGTAGTTCTCGACGGTGGCATCGTTTTTGACTACGCCGCTGATGACTTTGAAGAAGCTGATGCGACCCGCAAATGGATCGGTCATGGTCTTGAAGACCATCATGGCGAGCGGTTCGCTGTCGGCGATTTTGCGGTCGGCGAGGTCTAGGGCGGGTTCTGCGCCAGCGGCTGTTGCGTCGATGGTAGGGACGCGGACGGCGATGGTGCCACGCTCGACGGGTGAAGGGATGTAGGTCTTGATGAAGTCGAGCAGGTGGTCGAGGGCGATGTTGGCCAGGCCGCTAAAGAAAAGCACCGGGAAGATGCGGTCTTCGCGGATGGCCTCGTGGAGGGCGGAGATGAGGTGCTCTTCAGGGATGGTTCCCTTCTCAAAGTATTCCTCCATCAGCTCGTCTTTGCCTTCGGCGACCAGTTCAACGAGAGCTTCGTGGCGGGCTTTGGCGTCGGCGGCCAGATTGGCGGGGATTTCGCCGGTGACCTTGCCGCGGCCATCGCCGCCGGGGGTGTAATAGAAAGCCTCCATGGTGACGAGATCGACGACGCCGATAAAGCCTTCGGGACCGGTGATGGGCAACTGGACAGGGACACAGTTGCGACCCCAGCGGTCAACCAAGTCGTCGATGAGGGCGCTGAGTCCGCTGCCTCCGCCGGCCTTGGGGTGGTCCATCTGGTTGACGACCACGATGCGGGGAACTTTGGCTTCGTCGGCGAAGCGCCAGACGCGCTCGGAGACGGATTCAATGCCGTGCTGGGCGTTGACCAGGACGATGGCCGCCTCGGCCGGGAGTAGAGCCGCTCGAGCTTCATGCGTGAACATGTGAAAGCCGGGGGTGTCAATGAGATTGACTTTGACGCCCTGCCACTCGGCAAAGGCAACCGCGTTCTGCATGGTTGCGCCGCGGGCTACTTCTTCTTCGTCATAAGCGGTAACGGCCGTGCCATCTTCCACGCGTCCTTGTGTGGGGGTCATCTTGGCGGCATGCAGCAGAGCGGCGATCATGGTGGTTTTGCCACTGTGCGCATGCCCGACTACAGCTACGTTGCGGATCTCACTTCCCTGATACGTTTTCATTTGCTTCTCCCGTTAGTGTGCTTCGTTGTGGTGTGAGTTGGGTTCGTGGATTCCCACCCATTCCGCAAAAAACGCGGAATGGATGGGGCACCCAAAAGTTAAGTCTGAAAAAGAGAGCAAACGCAGGTCCTTCGACTCGCTTCGCTCGCTCAGGATGACAGTACGTTTTTTAGGGGATGGATTCGGGAGGGACAGGGACACCTTAAGAACGCCTTGGGGGGCGTTCGTGTGGCCGGATTGGATGGCCACAGCTCCCGGTCTGCCGTCTACCTCGTCCATAAAGGCTCGGCCCGGCGCTTGAACTTGGAATAGAGACGTACCCGCCAAGCGTCTATCACTAAAAAGCGGATGCTATCACACGCGGAGTGTGAATGTCGTGTGACTGCCCGCACCACCATCTGCCACCTGCGGTGGGGCTTACTGCCTTCGGCCACGAGAGATGGGAGTAGTGGAACTATCCGCCGGCTAACTTCTCTTTGGCCAGCTCGTTCCAAGCGGCAATCGACTCAGGCATTGACGGGCTAAGGGTTCCGGGAGAGACGGCCTCGATACTAGCGCACAGCCTGCTCCATCGGCGACAATCACTTTGCCATGGATAATTTCACTCGCCGCAATTTCCTGAAGTCTGTCTCTGCCGCCACACTGGCCACTACCGCCGCGCACTCGCTGGCCGGAACTCCGCTCAACGCCGCATCGAGCCAGCAACGGGTTTTTGTTGCCTCGAAAATGCCTGATGGCATTCTGGCTTACGACTGGGACCCGGCCACCGGCGAACTGACAGCAGCCGGGGTTACCGCGCCGCTGGCCAATACGGAGTGGCTCACGTACTCTCCGGCACGCGATTTTATTTATGCCGCCGCGCAGGTGGACAACTTCAACGGCAAGCCAACCGGCGAGGTAGCCAGCTTTCGTGTAATCGACGGCCAGTTGCAACCGCTTTCAGCGCAAAACTCTGCCGCTTTGGGCACCTGCCATGTGGCTCTGGACCAGTCGGGCCGCGTGCTGCTCTCTGCTGACTACGACGGAGGAGCGGCAGCCGCTTTTTTGGTGACCGACGGCAAGCTGAGCCCCGCCGTGTGGAGCGAACACTACACCGTTCACGGGCCAAACTCAGACCGCCAGAAGAGCGCCCACGCTCACTTTGCCAGCTTCTCTCCGGACAATCGCTTCGCTTATATGAACGACCTGGGCGGAGATTGCATTCATATCTACAAACTGAATTCCGAAACAGCTATGCTGACTCCGGCGGGTACCTATCACTCCAAGCCCGGCGCAGGGCCGCGCACGCTGCACTTTCATCCCAACTGGCGGATGGCTTACTCGATTAACGAACTCGATTCCACGGTGGATGTGCTGAGGTGGAGCATTGCAGACGGCAGTTTGACTTTGGTGGACCGTATTGAGTTGCTGCCGGCGGGCTATGTTGGACCCAGGCGCGGCTGCGATACGGTAATCTCTCGCAATGGCAAGTTTGTGTACTTTGCCAATCGCGACAAGGATTTTTTGTATAGCTTCCATGCTGTGTTCGAGAGTGGCAAACTCACTCCGATGGGCAGGAGCAATTGCGGTGGAAAAACTCCGCGGAACTTTGTGCTGGACCCCACGGAGCGCTGGATGCTGGTGGCCAATCAGGACTCGAATCTGATCAGCGTGTTTGCAAGAAATCCGCTGACTGGAGTGCTGGCCGAAGAGGGCCAGAGTTACCCGGCCGCTGCACCGATGCGGATTTTGTTTTAGGAATCAGGTGTTATGAGGAGTTAAGCGATGAGATTACTCGGAAAAATCCTACTCACCGGAGTTATGCTTGGCTCTTATATTTCGATGGCGTGGGCAGGCGACGCTTCGCCGGTATTCGACAAGCCATCGCATGAAACCCATACACCGCTGGCGCTCGATCCCCGCAACCCGCACGCCAAGCCGATGCTTTCCTGTTTTTATTATCCGCATTTTATGGTCAAGCAGATTGATTTGGGAGAAAAGGGAGCGGAACAGCTTTCCATTCTTCCAGCGATAAAGGATCGTGCAGAGCCACCGTGCCTTCGCGTCAAGGCCAAAGATGAGATGGTGATCGACCCCAAAACCTGGAGCGGTTATTTTGAGGGGGTAAAAGGCGACTTTGTATTTTTTGTTGCGGACGACGGGTTGAATGGCGGATTAGGCTTTGCTGTTTATAGCGGCACGGATGGCGCAAAGTTGTTTGACGATGTTGCAAAATCGGGTGAGCGCGCAATCCGATTCACTACTCTTGCAGAACAAATCGATCCGGATATCGACTCCGGCACATTTCTCAAGCTGACCTACCGAAGAGTGTACCCGGCGAAGTGTTCATTGCGCGACGATGAGAAAGATTGCTGGAAGAGTATTCAGGAAGTTATCGGCCTGACGGATGCAGCGACTCCGAACTGCGCCGTGGCGTATGAGACTGAGAAGAAGAGGGCTCCAAAATTTGCCGATAATGTCGATTCCTATGACAGCGTCATTGCCTATGAAGTTGATGTGGAGTTGAATCTAAAAGGCACAACTTTACGGGTAATTCCCACGTCAAAAGCGATGGAATGTTATCTCGCTAATTAGCAACTTCAAGCGCTGATCAGGGCTGGAGAGCCGAGCAAGAGGCTTGCATCTGGTGCGGTATCTTCTGCGGTTTCGCCGACGGGGACGTGGGCTAGTTCCCAGGCGGAACGGTCTTTGAGTAGCCGCGAAACCAGGGCGGTGTGCATGGCGTGGCCGGCGCGCTCGGCTACGACGTGACCCTCGATGCGACGACCGGCTAAGGATAGATCGCCGATCAGGTCGAGAATCTTGTGGCGCACATATTCGTCGGGGAAGCGGAGCGGGCCGTTGACCGGTCCCTCCTCTCCGAGAATGATGGTGCTCTCCGGACCAGCGCCGCGGATGAGGCCCATGTCGCGCAGCTTTTTCTCGTCGGCCATGTATCCGAAGGTACGGGCAGGAGCAATGTAGGTGCCGTAGGTTTCGGCGGCCAGATCGATGCATGCGCTTTGCTGGCCGATGGGCGCGGGGAAATCGATTGTATAAAGGATGCGGTAGCCGGAACCGGGATAGACGCCGATGAATTTGTTTCCCTCGCGGACCTCGACCGGGCGAAGGACCCGGACGGTTTCGCGGCGGCGGCGTTGGGTGCGGATGCCCACGCTGAGGAATGCCTCTACATAGGGCAGGGCGCTGCCGTCGAGGATGGGGAGTTCCAGGTTGTCCAACTCGGCAATGATGTTGTCCACACCCATGCCGATGAGCGCCGAGAGCAGATGCTCCGTGGTCTGAATCAGTACGCCTTGGCGCATGAGGCTAGTGGCATAACTGACTTTGGCCACGTTGCGCCCGGTGGCGGGAATTTCAAAGTTGTCGAGATCTGTGCGGCGAAAGACGATGCCCGAACCAGCAGGAGCTGGCAGTAACCGCAGATGCACCGGCGCTCCTGAGTGCAGCCCGACTCCGGAAAACTCCAAGGGCGCAACGATGGTCTGTTCCAGGTGCGCAGGGCTCAGGTAGGCAGGATTGGACAAAAACTTCATCTCCGGCGGTTCAAAACGAGACGCAATGGTTAGATTAGACCAGTGGGGCGAACTCCGTCATGTGGCATTTTTGCCACACTTTGGGCTGAATAGAGTGTTTTAGAGCGATGTGATTGCTGACAAATCCTCTGTAATTTGAAATTCATCGTGCTTAACTGCTTTACTTGCATTTGAAAGGCTCACAAATGCCCACGACAACTGAATCTCCCGTTCCGATGCGCGCCTTGCTGGCTGGGGCACGGCGCAAAGAAGCTGCGCTCGTTGATCTGATCCGGCAACTGATTCTGGCGGAGTCGCCTTCAGACAACAAGGCTGCCGTGGATGCCTGCGTTGCCGTGGCCGCGGCGCTTGCCAAAGCGCTGGGCGGACGGGTGAAGCTGCATAGACAAAAGGAATTTGGCGATCTGCTGGAGGCGCACTTTGGGCCGAAATCCAAAACCGGAGCCGCAGGCCGGACGCTGCTGCTGGGCCATTTGGACACGGTTTGGCCGCTGGGCACGCTGAAAACAATGCCCTGCCGGTTGAGTCAAGGCCGTCTCTGGGGACCGGGCACTTTGGACATGAAGGCTGGCGTGGGGATGGCGTTCACCGCGATTGAAATGCTGGGCGAATTGGGTTTGCTCAATCGGGAGATTGTGCTGCTTTTGAATAGCGACGAAGAGGTGGGCAGCCCGGCATCGCGGACGACGACCGAGCGGCTGGCGGCGGAGTGCTCGGCGGTTTATGTGCTGGAGCCTGCACAAGGGCTGTCCTATAAAACCGCTCGTAAAGGCACTGGTAACTGGCGGATCGATGTGACCGGAGTGGCAGCCCATGCGGGAGTGGACTTTGAAAAAGGGGCGAGCGCAGTTTTGGAGCTGGCTCGCTTGATTGAGACGGTTAGCGGATGGACAGATCTGCGGTGTGGCCTGACGGTGAGCGTGGGTGTGGTGGGCGGGGGAAGCAAGTCGAATGTGATTGCTGCCGAAGCTTGGGCGGAGGTTGATGTTCGCATCAATCGCAAGGCTGACGGACCGCGCATTGAGCGCAAATTTGCTGCACTGAAACCGGTGGACAAGCGCTGCAAGCTGGTTGTGATAGGCGGCATCAATCGTCCACCAATGGAGTGCACTCGCGGGACGGTGAAGCTCTTCAGGCAAGCAAGAACGCTGGCGGCTGAATTGGGATTGGTGCTGGAGGAAGCCTCGACCGGAGGTGCTTCGGACGGCAACTTCACCTCGGCGCTGGGCATTCCGACATTAGACGGAATGGGCGCGGTGGGTGAGGGCGCACATGCACGGCACGAATCCATTGTTGTGGAACACTTGGCTGAGAGGGTCGCATTGCTGGCTGGGTTGCTTTCTGCAAACAAGTGAACAGGATCGCCTGCTACACTTCCCAAAAGAAGTATCAGGAGTCAAAAACCCCATGAGACAAACTGCTTTGATTCTGTTGTTGGCGGCCGGAACAGTGGTTACAAGCGCCCAAACCCCAGTCAAGCCTGCTGCCCCGGCCGCCAAGTCCGCGGCAACAACCAAGCCTGCGGCAACTACGGCGAAACCTGTCGTAACCGTCGGCAAGCTGCCTTTGGGAGTTCCTGCGCCCGGAATTCCAGCGGTCACGACGATGAAGAAAACAGCACTCGCTTTGCAGTACCAAGAGATCAAGGTTGGCACTGGCGTCGAAGCCGAGCCGAACAAGATGTATAAGATTTTCTATACCGGCTGGCGGGCCGCCGATGGCGTCAAGTTCGACTCCACCGAAGATCATCCTCGCGCACCGGTTCTGGGCAATGATGGCAAGCCGATGCTGGACCCTGACGGAAAGCCTGTGCAGGGTCCGGTGCAGCCCATCAATGTGCCCATCGGCGTGGGTGGCACAATTGTCGGCTTCGACCAGGGCTTTGCCGGCATGAAGGTCGGCGGCAAGCGCCGTATTTTCATCCCCTGGCAATTAGCGTACGGAACCCACGACATAGCCGCGCGCGGACCGGAACATCCTGGGATTCCCGCGAAATCTGATTTGATCTTCGACGTGGAGCTGGTAGGTATGAGTGAAATGCCTCCACCGCAACCGCGCCCCGGCCCAGGCATGGCGCCCGGAATGCACCCGCAAGGCGCACGCCCAGGGACACCCCCCGCTCCGGGCACGCCAACTGCGCCTCCAGCTCCTGGCTCTGTGCCTAAGCCGGTCGCACCGCCGACGCCAACGGCTTCGCCAGCACCCGCATCAACTCCGGCACCCGCTCCGACTCCAATGCCAACGCAATCAGCATCTCCTGCGCCAACGCAACCGAAATAGAGCCGCGCGTCACTGTGGCTAATTTTTCCGTATTCCGCTCAATTGCTGTTCAAGGAAGAAACCCGAGCAGCAATTGAGCGTATTCGTCACTTCGAATACATTACTTCCAGACTAGATTCACCTGAAAAGGGATGCGCGTCGTTTCTCGACAATGCTACAATTCGTTTCTCGACAAATACGCTTCTGATCAGACTCCATGGGCTGCCGATGAGTTGTTTGAAGCCATGCGTCGAGTCGCGGCAGCAAGCTGGAATGGCCGGGACAGCGGGGAAATTCCGCAGATTCAAAGAATTATCTGCGGAAACCGCAACTAGTATCAGAAAGGCGGGTTTAACCCGCAGGAGGAAAAATGAGAAAGTTGTTCGTGTTGACGACTCTTGTCTTGGCATTTATGGCCTTTGGTGCGTCTAGATGCTTATACAGCCTTGCACCGCCGGCCTATCACCCGGCACCTTCGCATTCGGCACCTGCGTATCACCCGGCGCCCTCGCATTCAACGCCTTCGTATCATCCTTCACCTTCACATTCCACGCCTTCGTATCATCCTTCACCTTCACATTCGTCGCCTTCGCATTCCACACCTTCGTATCACCCATCAACTCCGCATCCATCCCATCAGTCGACTCCCCATCAATCGACGCCGCATAACTCCTCTCATCAATCCCACGCTAACAATAACAATCACAACAATGCCGGCAACCACGGCAACGCCGACAAGCACAATAACCATAACAATGCTGACAAGCACGGCAATGCTGACAAGCACGGCAACGCCGACAAGCACGGCAATGCTGATAAGCATAACAACCATAACAATGCCGACAAACATGGCAACGCCGATAAGCACAACAAGCACGACAATGCTGACAAGCATGGCAACGCTGATAAGCACGGCAATCACGGGAATGCCGACAAACATGCGGATCGTGCTCACCGGGATACGGTCAAGCATGAAAACCATGCGCGGCACGACTTCAACAAGCGGCAGCACAAGGAGTTCAAGCAAGCCCATGGGGCTTACCACAATGGCCGCTTTAATGACCGATACCACCGTGAGCACTTCGGGCATTCACATCCGGTCTCGTTTGGCGGATCCCATTTCTGGGTTGGAACACCTTACGGCTCGCCATTCTGGTGGGGCGGAGTGGAATGGGGCTTTGGTCCTGGCATCTTCTGGCCGAGCTTATGGGGTCTGGGTGAAGGATGCTACATCGAGTACGTACCGGGAATCGGTTACGTGATGGTAAATCCGGCCTTCCCCAATACGACTCTGGCACTTGTGGCCAACCTCGATGCTCAACCCATCGATGAACCTGACTTGCAGTAAACATCAACGGGGTGAGGAAACTCACCCCCACAACTTTTTCAGGTATTTTCCTCCCCTCCATTTTCAGGCCACGCCGAGAGGCAGCTCCGGCGTGGCCTGAATCAATTGGCGAGTATAAGCCTCTTGCGGATGGCTGCACAAAGCTGTCGCCTCGCCTGTCTCTACCAGATGGCCCCGCTCCATCACCGCGATTCGCGTGCATAAGTAGCGCACCAGCGGCATGGAGTGCGAGATAAATAAATAAGTCAGTCCATGCTCGCTCTGTAATCGCCTCAGTAGATTCACAATCTGCGCGCCCACACTTACATCCAGCGCTGAAACCGGCTCATCGAGAATCAACAGCCGGGGCCTGAGCGCCAGCGCGCGGGCAATGTTGATGCGCTGTCGCTGCCCGCCGGAGAATTCATGCGGATAGCGATTCAGCGCTGACTCGTCGAGACCGACTTCTTTGAGAAGGTCTATGGCGCGAGTCTGTAGATTTGGAAGTTTGGCCGCACCGTTGGCGTTGCCGTGAATGATCCAGGGCTCGGCGACGATTTCCAGCACTTTCATGCGCGGGTTGAGGGCGGCGTAGGGGTCCTGGAAGACGGGCTGCATCTGGCGGCGCAGGCGGTGCAACTCGGCGCTCGAGGCCCGCGCTACGTCGATGCCGTCGATGCGAATGCTGCCCTCAGTAGGCTTGATCAGCCCCAGAATCATCTGCGCGAGCGTCGTTTTTCCGGAGCCTGATTCGCCGACCAGCCCCAGCGTTTCGCCCGACTCGATGGTGAGCGAAACATTTTCGACCACGGCACACTGCTCTGTTCTGAGCCCCACCTGCCCGGGATAGCTCTTTCCAACCGCATCTACTTCAACCAGCGCCATGGACTCATGTTACATGGGTCGTGGCGGAGAAGTGGGGCGGTTTCTGAATCGGCGACGATCCAGGAGCAACAGCCGGAGGATCAAACCTTTGACCCAGGATCGGAACGTCTGTCTTGGCGCAGGAATAGGGGAAGGTGATTCCAACAGAGGGGAAGAGAAGAGCAAAACGCCCGCATCCTGCTGTAGCGATACGGGCGCGTGGTTGTTGCTGTCAAAGCCCCAAACTCAGGAACTGCTCTTTGCCGTTCCCTGAATGTTTTACGCGTTTCTGCGGTTCACGGAAAGTCTTCTCACAGGCATCCTGGAGCGACTGCCACACCGTATTGGACTCCGGGACGGCATTGTTTTCCTGCCTCCGGTCGCTCTCCGTCGCCAGTTCTTCCTTGTTCGATTCACTGGCCGGAGTCTGCTCGAGATGCCATTGGTAATCCTCGCCCCTCACATAGGTTGCGCCGTGGAAGATGCGCGATTCGTTTCCCGCGTTGCGCAGGATCGTGTCCCAGGCATCCCTGGTCTCAATGTGACAGCCAATCTTTACCTGCAAGGCCTCAATTTTCCCGTTCAACTGCTCGGTCTCAGAGTTGGCAACATCCAGGTAAATGGAGCGCGATTCGCTTGCCGCATTGTGCAGAATCGTTTCCCATGCAGCTTGGGATTCGTTGTAGCGGCGGATTTCGCCTTGCAGAATTTCAATCTCCGAGTTCAGCCGCTGCAGGTGCCATTGGCCGTCCTTGCCACTCACATACGAAGCGCCTCGGCAGATGGGCGACTCGCTCCCTGCGTTGCGCAGGACCGTATCCCAGGCATCCTTGGATTCGTTGTGACAGCGAATCTCTTCTTGCACCGCCTCAACTTCCTTGTTCAGCCGCTCCGTCTCAGAAGTGGCAAGAGTCAGACAAGCTGCACGCGATTCGCTCCCCGCACTCTGCACGACCATATCCCAAGCATTCTTGGATTCGTTGTGACGGCGAATTTTCTCTTGCAGCTTTTCAATCTCAATGTTCAGCCGCTCTGTATCTTGCTTGGCAAAGTTCAGACAACTATCAGCCATCTCTCTGCGCCTCTATCGCACTTTTCTACATTGCACACCCCGCGCCAAGATGATCCATACGCAGCAAAAACACCTATCTAATTCATATTATTAAACTTATACAAACCTACTTGGCTAGAACGGAGTCAGGAAGGGATTCCTCTGTGGGCGTTGGCTATGTAATTTCTTCCAATGTGAGCGTTTTTTACACGGTAAAGTTGGCAAATCGGAGATTGCATCACGATACACGGCGGGTTTGCTTCAGTCATCGCACCGAGCCTTGTTACTCTGAAGACTGGAGGACTTCCCCGTCATGCCAGATCACTTTGCCGTTGCCGCCAACCCAGAGGAGATTTATGCGTGGGAGGCGGGCGGAGCCGCTTCGGCTGAACTGCTTTCCGCCTGGGTCAGCGCACGGCTGACGGCGCACGAAGCGGCACTTGCGGCTCTGCTTGCCGTCGAGGGCGCGCGCACGGCGGAAAACTCGCTGAGCCTCTACGACGCGGCTATCTCACAACTCGGTCTGGCCGGAGCGCAGGCTGGCGTGCTGAACTCCGTGGCCGCCGATAAAGCAGTTCGCGATCAGGCGCAGCAAGAGGCGCAGCGCGTGTCGATGGCCGCGAGTGCGTTGAGCCTGAATCGAGCGGTTTACGAAGCGCTGTCTGCAATTTCGCTGGATGGAGTCACTCCGGCAACCCGGCATTATGTTGAGCGCACATTGCTCAGCTATCGGCTGGCCGGTGTGGATAAGGATCAGGCCACACGCGAGCTGTTGCAATCGCTGCATGAAAAGGCGACGCATCTTTCGCTGGAGTTCAGCCGGAATATTCAGGAGGGTGCGAAAACCATCGAAGCCACGGTGGCTGAGTTGGATGGGCTGCCTGCCGATTACATTGCACGGCATCCGGCAAGCGCCGAGGGACGCGTCACGCTGACCACCGATCCGCCCGACATGCAGCCGGTGATGACGTTTGCATCGAGCGCTGCGCTGCGCGAACGGATGTTTCTCGCCTATAACACTCGAGCCTACCCAGTGAATCAACAGATATTGTTGGACCTGCTGGCCACGCGCCAGCAGATTGCGACGATTCTAGGTTTTCGCAGTTGGGCCGATTTGGCAACCGCCGACCAGATGATGGCTTCAGCAGCCAACGTGCGCACCTTTTTGTCCAAGCTCGACGCGGCCAGCTTGGAGGGAGCGCGACGCGAGCATGAATTGATTTTGGCTTTCACGCGTAAGCGTGAGCCGAAGCTGACGGCCATCGACATTACGAGTCGGGGATATTGGTACGAGCAGTTTCGCCGCTCGGCGTTTGATTTCGATTCGCAGTCTGTGCGTCCGTACTTTCCTTATGCGCAGGTTGAAGCAGGTGTGCTCTCGACGGCCGCGCGACTTTTCAAAATCGAGTTCCGGCCTTCTATAGCAAAGGCGTGGCACCCTGCGGTTTCGGTCTTTGATGTTTTTGATGGCAGAAGGCACGTGGGCAAATTTTATCTGGACATGCATCCGCGCGAAGGCAAGGATAAGTGGTTCTCAGCCGCGCCAATTGTGACCGGCGTGCGCGGGGGTGCACTGCCCGAGGCAGCGCTGATTTGCAACTTTCCAGCAGGCGATGAAAACGATCCCGGCCTTTTGCAATATTCCGACGTGGTGACGTACTTTCACGAGTTTGGCCATTTGATGCATGCCATTCTCGGCGGTCAAACCGAGTGGGCTGGCCTGAGTGGATTTGCCACCGAGGGTGATTTCATTGAGGTGCCGTCACAGATGCTGGAAGAGTTTTTCCGCGACGAAAAGCTGCTGCAAGCATTTGCAAAACACTATCAAACCGGCGAAGTGCTTCCGTCTGAAGTGATCAAAAAAATGAAGCTTGCCGGAGCATTTGGGCGGGCCGACTGGATGCGTTCACAGCTTTACTACACCACGCTTTCG
>CAYPYJ010000090.1:0-15770 GCA_964414945.1 uncultured Occallatibacter sp. | reverse complement strand
GGTTTCTACTGGGCGATGCAGCGAAGGGCTACAGCAATACCGTGGTGATTGAGATGCGCGACTACTTGATTGTGGTCGATGCCAATTATCCGGGGCGAGCGCACGAACTGCTGCAACTGATTCCGCAGCTATCGCCCAAGCCGGTGCGATGGGTCTTTGATACGCACGCCCACGGCGATCACTCTTACGGCAACTCGGTGTGGACTAAGGCTGGCGCTACGACGCTCGCTTATCAAGGCGTTATTGCGGAAATGAACCGTTGGGAGCCGACGCGCTGGCAGGCGGCGATGGCAAAACGGGAGGACGTCCGCGCCACCGGCGAGCATGATGTTGAACGCCCTCGACAGGCTTTTTCCGGTAAGCGCTTTACGCTGCGCGATCCTGGTCCACATGGACGAGTTGTGGAATTCCTTTTCCTCGGCTGGGCGCACACTCCCGGCGATGGATTTGTGTGGCTTCCGCACGAACGGGTGCTGGCCACCGGCGACGCCGCGGTAAATGGTCCGCGCAACAAGTTGCTGGATGGATGGATTGCCAACTGGCCTCGCGTGCTGAACAACGCATTGCAATTGCATCCGCTGGTTATTCTTCCCGGACACGGCGACGAAGGCGGAGCGGAGATTCTCACAGGCCAGCGAGATTTTTTGGTTGACCTGCTTGCAGCCGTGAAGGAGCAGGCAGCGCAAGGCGTGAAGCCCGAAGCGATGCACATCCAACTGACCGAACGCGATCAGCACTGGGTGCCCGCGAACCCAAGTGCGTGGCAACTCGACATCGATACCGCGTACCTGGAGATTTCTACCGGTAAAGCGGCAGGAGCAAATCCGCATGTGTGGAAGTAGACCAGCGGCCGGTCAGAATCATGGCCGCTGAATTATGCTTATAGTGTTGTTCGCTGCTCTGCATGGGGATGGCTCAAGCGCTCCGCAAGGGATATTTCAGACAGCAAAAATTTCACTCAAAAGGGCGGATAAAAATATGTGGGGCAAGTCAATCGAATTTGTGTGCCTTGCAGGCACCGTGATGTTTTCGCAATTTGCATGGGCGCAGATCAAAGCACCGGCGGAACAGCCTACGGGCGGGGCTGGCAGCGTGCAAGACTCCGAGGTGTGGATGTTTGATCAGACCACACATCTGGGCATGCACCCAACCAAAGTGCTCGGTCATCCGCACGTAATCGAGTCACCCTATGGCAAGGCTGTCGAGTTTAACGGAAAGGATGACGCGCTCTTTGTTGGCGTCCATCCGCTGGCTGGCGTCTCCGCCTTCACCTGGGAGGTGATCTTCAGGCCGGATGCCGATGGCGCACCGGAGCAGCGCTTCTTTCATCTTCAGGAACAAGATGCCAAGACCGGTGAGGATACCGACAACCGAATGCTCTTTGAAATCCGGATCGTGGATGGGCAGTGGTGCTTGGATAGCTTTGCAACTACTGACGGACAAAAGCTGACACTATTGGATCGCAGCCGCCTGTACCCGCTGGGAAAATGGTATCGCGTCACCGCAGTGTATGACGGCAAGGAATTCCGCAATTACATTGGCGACGAGCTACAGGGTTCAGGCGCATTGCATATGGGTCCGCAACTTGCAGGGCATTCATCCACCGGAGTCCGGATCAACTTACGGGATTACTTCAAGGGCGCAATTCTAATGGCGCGGATGACGCGGCGCGCACTTACGACCGATCAATTTCTGAAGATGCCTCCCGTGGTCGCAAACCAGTCCGGCAAATGAACTTTCCAGTAGGAATCTGAAGGGCGGTACAATGGTTACGTTGGCCGGAAAGGCTGATGCGCTGGAATCCAGGAGAGCGTATGCCCCAGAACTTACTTGAACAATTGCGTACTTATACCGTGGTTGTTGCCGACACTGGCGAGATTGAAGCGATGGAGAAGTTTCGTCCTCAGGACGCAACCACTAACCCATCGCTGATTACCGCTGCCGCGCAGTTGCCGCAGTACCAACCCATCGTGGACAGCGTATTGCTAGACGCGCGCAAGGAACTGGGCGCTGGCGCTCACGATGAAGCTGTCGCGAACCTCGGATTTCAACGGCTGGCTATCGCCTTCGGCAAGAAGATTCTGGCGATCATTCCGGGGCGCGTCTCCACCGAAGTTGACGCGCGCCTTTCTTATGACACCGAGGCTACCATCGCGCAGGCTCGCAGCATTATTGCGCAATACGACGAAGCTGGCATTGGCCGCGAACGCGTACTGATCAAGATCGCCTCAACTTGGGAGGGTATCCGCGCCGCCGAAGTGCTGGAGGGCGAAGGTATTCACTGCAACCTAACACTGCTCTTTGGTCTGCACCAGGCCGTGGCGGCGGCTGAGGCCGGAGTCACGCTGGTCTCGCCCTTCGTGGGCCGCATCCTCGACTGGTACAAAAATGATACTGGCAAGGACTACCAGGGGACGGACGATCCTGGCGTTATCTCTGTAACCAATGTTTATAACTACTACAAGAAGTTCGGCTACAAAACTCAAGTTATGGGCGCGAGCTTCCGTAACATTGGCGAGATTACGGAGTTAGCAGGGTGCGACTTGCTGACGATCTCGCCGCATCTACTGGCTGAACTTGAGTCAACCGAAGCCGAGTTGCCGCGTAAGCTTGACCCTGAAAAATCCAAAACGCTGCCCATCGAAAAGATTGTGGTAGACAAGGCAGCGTTTGATTCGATGCACGCCGCCGACCGCATGGCCACCGACAAGCTAAAAGAAGGCATTGAAGGCTTTTCAGCGGCGCTGGTCAAGCTGGAAACACTTCTCGCCAAGCGCCTTGCCGGGCTGGAAGCGGCTGCCGAAGATTATTGATTTGGATGTTTCGGAAAGCAAACAAACGCCCCACTCTTGAACGAAAAGAGTGGGGCGTTTGTTTTAATTCAAAGCTGAGTTGCTACTCTGACCAGACGCCGAGCACATTCCCAGTACCATCGGAAAAGTGAAAACGCCGCCCGCCGGGAAACTCAAAGACGGGTACGGCGATGCTTCCTCCAGCAGCCACAATTGCGGCCTCTGTTGCCTTCAGGTCCGCTGAGTAAAGAACTGCCAATGGCGCGAATTTGGCCAGTTCCTGTTGCGGCGCTCCTTTGGCAAAACCGATTGCGATGCCAGAACTGGCCGGGTTGCAGTCGATGTAATCCGGACCCCAATCCTTGAAACTCCAGCCGAAGACGGTCGAGTAGAACTTCTTGGTCCGCTCAATGTCGGTGGTAGTGAATTCGATGTAGTTGATTTTGTGGTGCAGTGCAGGATTACTCATAGCTTCTCCTTTGCGTTGCAATACGTGGAGTCAAGGGAAAGGCAGCGTGGACGTGAGGCGCAGGCACACCTTTCCCGGTGTGCTCCTGAAGCGCCCCCATCCACATTCTCTCAAGAGCTGAAGAGTGCAGGTAGAGTCCGCAAAATCGTTCCAGCACGCGGACTCGCGAGGTACCAAAACAGGTTAGCAGAAATATTGGCCAACGGTGTTGAATCTTCGAGAATAATTATCGACCTAGCCAGAGGGAAATGCCGCCGGTAATCGACCGGCCGGGCATGGCAACGCCAAAGATTTCCTGGTAGCCCGTGTTACTCAGATTCGCGAGACGAAGATAGGGACGAAGCCTGCCCGAGTCATGAGTTACTGCGGCATTCCAGACGGGATACGGATTGGCATTCCATGCAGGATTGCCCGCCTGCTGATACGGCTTTACGATGGCAACAGAATTCGTCACGATAAGTGCATGTTTCAGCGCGGCAGTCCATACGGCGCGAAGATTTTCAACTGGATAGTTGAGTGCATATTCTGATTGCAAATCAGGCAGGGGCGGCTGCGCGCCTAACAATCCGGTGTACGCTAACTGGACTTTCTGCTTTTTTGCAGGCGTCCATGTTGCGGAGGTCTCGACCCCCGCGAAGCGGAGACCATTCAGGTTGACCGCGCACCACGTGTTAACCGGGCACCATGCGGGGAGGAGAGGATTGGGTAGAGAAGCAGCGCGAACATAGTCGATTGCATCATGTTGACGGGAGTAGAATCCCGTTGAAGAAAATGTAACTCGACTGGATTGAATCCAGTCGGCACCTACTTCGCCCGACCATGCCGATTCTGGCTTCAAGTCGGGATTTCCATGGGTTGCCGGATCGGAGTAATAGCGGTCAGTATAAGTCGCAATCCTATACCCATAGCCGCCACTGGCACGTACCTTCAACCTGTCAGCCAGGCGAAAGTTACCAGCCAGATGCGGCGCGAACACGGCCTGGGGGCCGCCAGAAATAATTTCTTCTCTAACGCCTGCAGAAAGTTTCCAACGTTTTTTGGCTGGACTCAGGTCCAGATCTGCATAGCCTGCGCCACGATTTCTGGCGTGGTGGCCGAGATTATTGCTTCGAATACTATCGCCATCCGACTCCAGCCCAACCAAAAATAGCGATGAGTTTGTTATGGGAATGGTGTGGCGCAGAGAAGCCTGCCATGAGCCGTCAATGTGATTATTTTCGTAAACTGCTGGGTTATTGCGCAGCAGGATAAACTCGTCCGAGTGGCGACGATAACCGAAGGCCGCCTGTGTTCGGCTGCCTAACTCCTGATGG
Organism: uncultured Occallatibacter sp.; assembly: GCA_964414945.1. GTDB lineage: Bacteria > Acidobacteriota > Terriglobia > Terriglobales > Acidobacteriaceae > Telmatobacter. Next base: position 11,196 of record CAYPYJ010000090.1, on the reverse strand, counting down.
GCAGAGGCAAACCATCCTTTGGTTCGCTCCCATGAGTTATAAGGTCCATAAAACTGATTTGCGCCAAAGGCGCGGTCGCTGGCAGCAAAGAGTAAGTCTGTAACTCCCAGCCGCGAACTAATCCAACTTTCGGACGAAGCGTCTTCATTGCGATAATCCCGGTCGGCCATGAAGCCATTGGAGGAGTTACGGCCTGCAGTCAGTCGGTTGCTCCATCGCTTGCGGACAAAAGCCGCGAGGAGCGAATCTTCGTATGAACCTGAACTGCCACCACCGGTGCGAAAGCGCAGTGAAGATGCGGATGGCGCGGCAGTAAGAAAATCGGCGACGCCACTCAATGCATCCGCGCCATGCAGCGTGGAACCTGCGCCGTGCAGCACTTCAATCGAATCCATCGCATCAAGCGGTATGGGCAGATCGAGATTATGATGAGCGGTCTGGCTATCATTGATGCGAAAGCCATTGAGTAGCACCAGAGCCTGCTCAAAGCTTCCACCGCGCAAAAGCAGGTCCGCCTGCCCGCCGCCCGCGCCGCGCTCTTCGAGATAGACTGACGAATCCTGGCGAAGTAGTTCCTGCGGTGACTCCAGCGTGAGAACTTGGTCTTCGACCGGCAGTACAACGACCGACGCGGACGACTCCGCCAGAGGCACCGGAACTGGTGTACCTAAAACAACCAGATTCTCTGTGGGGTGAGGCAGCGCGGCGGGTCCGGAAACCGGACCCGCCGCAGGAGAAGCTGCTTGTGGGGAAGCCGCTTGAATAAAGGATGCAAATAGAACGCAGCAGGCAAAACAGGTCGAACTTTGAATGGTCATATCGTTGATTTCCTTGTGATTCTGATCGCTCCCAAGGTTTTCCGCAAGGATGATTTAATATTGTTTTGAATAGTTGAACACTAAACCATCAGGTGAGGCTATGCGCATTGATGCATTTCTCTATGAGAGCCCGATGTTCGCGGTCAACCGGGCGTCACGCCGGTTTGAATCGTTGGCCGGCCAAGTTTTTGCGGGCGACAGTCTTAATTTTTTGGAAGGACTCATCCTGGCGGCAATGTTTTTTGAGGCGGCGCAGCCGGTTAAGCCATCGCAATTGGCGGAGACTTTTGGAACCACGCGGGGCAATGTGAGCCATTGCGTTTCGTCGCTGGAAGCCAAGGGTTTGTTACAAAGAAAGATTGATCCCGAGGATGCGCGTGCCTTTCTGCTTACGCTGAAGCCGCAGGGAAAGAAGTGCGCAGTACGCGTGATCGGCGCGTTCGACAAGCTGCAACGAGAGTTTGAGCAGGAGATTGGAAAAGCGCCGTTAGGCGAACTGCTCAAGAACCTGCGCAAACTGGAAGCGCTCTGCGAAGAAAAACAGAGCGCTTCACAGTGAGGTTTACAGAATGTAGCGCGACAGATCCTGATCTTTCACAATGGACGCAACCATCTGCTTCACGTACTCCGCATCGATATGAAAGACCTTCTCCGGGCCAGTGGCTGTAACTCGCTCCGCGTAAGGCAGGGGCGTAGATGACTCGCTCTTGATAGCTTCTTGCAGTGCAGCCGCGGACTCTTCGTCCGGTGAGCGGCGAACTACGTCAGGGGCAAGAAAGCTAACATCTTCCAGCACACGTTCCATGATGGTGTGCAGGCGGCGGGCGCCAATGTTTTCCGTTTGCTCATTGACTTTGAAAGCAAACTCCGCCATCTCGCGCAGAGCTTCCGGCGAAAATTCCAGCTTCACGCCTTCCGTTTCAAGCAAAGCCGAGTACTGCTTGGTCAACGATGCTTTTGGCTCGGTTAGAATTCGCAGAAAATCATCGACGGTCAGCGACTTCAACTCAACGCGAATGGGGAAGCGGCCCTGTAACTCGGGAATAAGATCGCTGGGCTTGGAGACATGGAATGCGCCTGCAGCAATGAAAAGAATGTGATCCGTGCGCACCATTCCGTAACGTGTGTTGACGGTGGTTCCTTCTACAATGGGCAGAATGTCGCGCTGCACGCCCTCGCGCGAAACATCGGGACCATGGCCGCCCTCGCGACCAGCGATTTTATCGATCTCGTCGAGGAAAACAATGCCGTTGGATTCAACGCGCTCGACCGCGGCGCGATTGACTGAATCCATATCAATGAGCCGTCCTTCTTCCTCTTCCACCAGATAGTCGAATGCGTCTCCAACTTTCATCTTGCGCTTCTTGGAGCCCGTACCGAAGATATTCGGCAGCATATCCTTGAGGTTCATTTCCATATCTTCAAGGTTCTGGTTGCTGATGATGCCAAACTGCGGTGTGCCGCGGTCGCGCACGTCGATCTCGACCATTCGGTCGTCTAGCTTGCCCTCGCGGAATTGCTGGCGCATTTTCTCGCGGCTGCGCTGATAACTATCAACTTCAGGCAGCGTGAGCTGACCCTCTTGAGCGGGCGGCATGGGCGGCGGGGGCGGCAGCAACACGTCGAGCAAGCGCTCTTCTGCGTTCATCTCCGCGCGGTCTTCCACCTCTTCGAGCCGCTCTTCACGCACCATGTCGATGGCGATCTCGACCAGATCGCGAATCATCGACTCGACATCGCGGCCTACATAGCCAACCTCGGTGAACTTGGAGGCTTCCACCTTCAGAAACGGCGAGTTCGTCAGCTTGGCAAGTCGGCGCGCAATTTCGGTTTTGCCCACGCCCGTGGGGCCAATCATGATGATGTTTTTGGGCATGATGTCGTCGGCGATCTCAGGCAGCAGCTTTTGCCGGCGCTGACGATTGCGCAGAGCAATGGCAACGGCGCGTTTGGCAGCCTTCTGTCCAACAACGTGCTTGTCAAGTGCGGTGACGATTTCGCGCGGCGTCAGCTCGTCGAGCGAGACGTCCTGTTCTTCGGCGGATGCTGGTAGATAGATTGCCATGGATAACCTGGACAGGCGGAAGTGAACCGCTAGCCATTCAACTCCTCAATCGTGATGCGGTCGTTGGTGTAGATGCAGATTTCGCCGGCGATCTTCATCGCCTTTTCGGCAATCTCACGAGCGCCGAGGTCGGTGTTTTCCAACAACGCACGCGCGGCGGCTGTCGCGTAAGGACCACCAGAGCCGATGGCGGCCAGCGGCTCGTCAGGATCGATGACATCGCCCGAGCCGGAGATGAGAAAAGTCTGCCCCTGGTCGGCCACCACTAACAGCGCCTCCAGGTTGCGCAGCATTTTGTCGGTGCGCCAATCTTTGGCCAACTCGACGGCGGCACGGTTCAGATTGCCGGCATACTGCTCTAGCTTGGTTTCGAAGCGGGCAAAGAGCGAGAAGGCGTCGGCGGTGGAGCCGGCAAACCCGGCGAGTATCTTTTCCTGGTAAAGCCGGCGAATCTTTTTTGCCGAATGTTTCAGTACATGGTCGCCGAGGGTGACCTGTCCATCGGCGGCCATCACCACCAGTCCATTGCGACGAACACAAATCACAGTGGTCGACCGGATGCGGGAATGCTGTGCCGCTACGGGATTTTTCATGGTTAAACCTCTGAAAATCAGGCTCCGGGAAGCCGGAACGACTACAAGACGCAGTCACGAGTATATCGCAGCGCGGTACGCTGGACCGATTGAAGCTGTCAAACGGAGCTGCTTCCACAGCCTGTGCGCATGAGCCGCATGGGTCTGCTGTATCCTCATAGTTGGGGCCGAAGGGGCTGTGCTTTGTTTCGAATGATCCACCTCAACCTACAAACATGGGAGCTAGCTGCGGCTGCGACCCTCACGGCCTTGCTGCTTGCGCTGGGGCTGTGGATGGTCTTTCGCAGGCGCCCCACGGCTGAAGAACTGGAGCGGGCTCGCCGCCTGTTTTTGGCGCGTTCCGGACGGCTCGTAGACGGAATGCTACTGGATGTTTGTGAAGTGGACATCTCCGAGAAAGATGGCACGGTTCACACTCGGATCATGCTGCTCTATAGCTATCGCATTGGTGGCGTGGACTACGAGTCGTCGCAAGATATTACCGATATGAGCGACGTATTGGATGCTACGCAGGTGCGTGCAGGCTTTCCCTGCTCGGCGCGCTTCCAGCCCGGCAGCCCGCAAAACAGCATTGTGGTGGCCGAAGAGTGGAGCGGCCTCAGAGCCGGACTGCCGGTTTTCCCCGCCTTCGATGATCCCGACCCTATTGATACCACCCATCTGGATGTTTTGCGCCCGGGACGCGGATAGCTCCTGCCCCCTGCTCTTCCTGCTACCAGACTCTTGCCGCCTTGTAGTATCTTTTTGAACACGGCCCGGCTGCTCCGGCACACGCCGAAGGCAGTCTCACAGCCCGGCCATGGGAGGAAGAAATGCTCAAGGGATTTCGCGATTTCATTCTGCGTGGAAACGTCGTGGACCTTGCCGTCGCCGTAATTCTGGGCGCGGCATTCAACGCCATCGTCACCTCATTCGTCAAAGACATTCTCACCCAGTTGATCGCTGCCGTTGCTGGCAAGCCGGATTTCAGCACTTTGGTTGTGAAGGTGCATGGCACCCCCATTCTGATTGGCAACTTTCTGAACGCGACGATCTCATTTTTGATTGTGGCCACGGTGGTTTATTTCGGAATTGTTTTGCCACTGAACACGCTGCAGGCAAAGATCAAGAAATGCGAGCCAGAAGCAGCGCCATCGACCAAAAGCTGCCCCGAGTGTCTTAGTGAAATCCCTCTGGCCGCCAAGCGCTGCTGCCACTGCGCGCAGCCGGTTGCGTAGAATTTGCGGAGAATTCCTCAATTTTTCGGACAAAAAACCAGGGAATGTGACGTCGGGCTGGTTTTACGACTTTCAATTCCTCAAGAATCAAGTAATAGTGCAGTTTCCGGATAGCCGACAATACACCAGATTAGGGCGCATCCACTGCACTATGTGCCGGATATTGCCATTCGATCTCACCTCTACAACCAACACCAATAACCAGGATTCTTTACAATTTGCACACGAGGATGCAAGTCTTTCAGCCTTCCGGCGTCACTTCTCACATTCAATTCGAGGGTAAAATAACCATTGCTCTTGCCCTGGAAATCACCAAGAACGCAACTGGTTGATGTTTCACCCCACGCGTCAGCTCTGATAGGCTTGGCTGGCCAATTCTTAACCAACGTCGTTCCATCGAAAATCCTCCACTCTAGATCGAGCAGAGGCTGTGTGTTGCACTGATGTCCAGGACGTGGCGGCCCCAAATCGCAATCAAGTTCTTCAAGTGGCATCCGCCGGTCTACAACGAGCGAGACTTTGTAATCGTGTTTTCCGACCGGGAATTCCTGACTGCGCCAAATCCCTTCGCTTAACGGCACCGGAAAGCTGGGGGCGGACGTGCAGCGAAGCGATATGGCTGCTGCGTTTGCCGCTATGCAGTTTGAAAGTGCGCTCCAGCCCAATGCTCCTTGGATGAATTGTCGCCGATTCATTCCGTAATACTACTCCCTGGATGCTATGCCAACCGAGGCCCGAATCGGAATCTTGGCAGGGGTTTTGCGGGGTTCCAGGTGTGTCACCGACTAGCCGGAAACTGCACCATTGTCATAATTCGCGACCTGCCACCCCGACAACAAGGTAAAGTGGAGTGTTGTGCTTTCATTGAGGGTCCGATAGATGATTCCACGCAAGCTGATTGTTGCACTGTTTTTTCCAGCTTTTGTTTGCATCCCTCTCGGGGCGCAGAACCAAGCCCAGCAAGCCTCCGCCGTCTTTGGCTATCGCGACTTCACCGCCCAGGCCCAAATCGAAGAGAAGTTCCTCGCGGTTCCTGATGCCAGTTTGGCTGGACAGCACCTGAAAACGCTCACCAACGAGCCGCACCTTGCTGCGACCCCTGAAGACCGCAAGACCGCCGAATACGTGGCGCAAAAGTTTCGCTCGGCTGGCCTTGACACCGAGATCGTTCCCTATCGCGTGCTGATGAATCAGCCAAAAACTGTCCGTGTCGAGGCTTATGACTCAAACGGCAAGCTAATGATGAGCGGGCCCACCCGCGAGCATGTCGAGGGCGACGCTTACCAAGACAACCCGCGCGTGGCGATTCCCTTCCACGGCTCGTCGGGCTCAGGTGACGTCACCGCCGAGGTTGTCTATGCGAACTACGGACGGCTGGAGGACTTCGACCATCTGGCTGCGCAACACATTGACCTGCACGGCAAAATTGTTCTGGTCCGTTATGGCGTCAACTTTCGCGGAGTCAAGGTCTATTTGGCCGAGCAGCGCGGAGCGGCTGGAGTGCTGATCTACTCCGACCCTAAAGACGATGGCTACACCAAGGGCGAAGTCTATCCGATGGGTCCATGGCGGCCAGAGACAGCCATCCAATACGGCTCAATCCAATACATCTTCAAATATCCCGGCGATCCAGAGACCCCCGGCATGGCTTCGACGCTTGATCTGCCCGATTCGGCCCGCGTTTCGGCCTACGGCAACGAGCCGCACATTATCTCCATCCCCCTCAGCTATCACGATGCCGCGCCGATTCTGCAAGCACTGAAAGGCTCAGTCGCGCCGCAGGAGTGGCAGGGCGCGCTGGCTTTCCACTATCACCTGGGCGTGGCTGGCGGAAAAGACGGCGTGAGGGTTCATCTCCTCTCACAGCAGGAGTATCAGCGGCGGACGATCTGGGACGTGATCGGCAAAATCAAAGGGACGGAGTTCCCTGACGATTGGGTTGTCGTGGGAAATCATCGCGACGCTTGGATCTACGGCGCGGTTGACCCCAGCAGCGGCACGGCGGCCATGCTGGAATCGGTTCACGGCGTGGGCGCGCTGCTTAAGCAGGGATGGCGGCCCAAACGCACGCTGATTTTTGCCAGTTGGGATGCAGAAGAAGAAGGCCTCATCGGATCAACCGAGTGGGTGGAGCAGCATGCCCATGAACTGGAGCGCGCGGTGGCCTACTTCAATACTGACGTAGCCGTCTCAGGCACGGATTTCTCTGCCGCCGCCGTACCCTCGCTCAAGCAATTTCTCCGCGAACTAACCCACGACGTTCCCAGCCCGCTGGGTGGAACGGTCTATCAGCAGTGGCGCATCAATCATCCCGCCAAAACTGAGCAGACTGCCCCAGGCGAGCGACGCGCTGCGAACGCACCAGACGGTCCCGGCGTTGAAATCCACGTCGGCGACCTCGGCTCCGGCTCCGACTTTTCGCCCTTCTTCCAGCACATCGGCGTGCCCTCCACCGACATCGGTTCCGACGGGCCTTATGGCGTTTACCACTCGGTTTTTGACAACTACGCCTGGTACACGATGAACGCCGACCCGCACTTTGCCTACCTACAGGAAACTGCGCGCGTATTGGGCCTGGAAGGCATTCGCATGGCCGACGCCGACGTGCTCCCCTACGACTACACCGCCTACGCCCGCTCCATCGGCTCGTACATTGAAGCAGCAAAGAACAAATCTCAGGACCGGGGCATGAACAAGCTCGACTTTGCCGCCGCCCTGGCTGCCTGCGCCCGCTTTGCCGCTGCCGCCGAGAGAGTCCACCGCCTGCAAATTGCTCCCACCGGCAACCTGACTGCGCTCAATCAAACCCTTCGCCAAACCGAAGCTGCATTCATCACTACGCAAGGCCTGCCCGGCCGCCCCTGGTACCGGCACGTGATTTTTGCCCCAGGCGAGTTCACCGGCTATTCCGCCGTGGTGATTCCCGGCGTCAATGAAGCCATCGACGCGCGCAACCTCAGCTTGGCAACGCAGCAGTTGGACGTGCTGACCCGAGCGCTTACCAGAGCCGCACAGACGCTGGAGGGGGCGCGGTGACTGCACTCCCTCCGATGATGGTTGACCTTGTTGAAGAACGCTCGTATCTTTAGGGTGTGATGATGAAAACTTCCCCAAGTACCGTTCGCATCGGAATCGCGGTTGCCGTAATCCTCGGCACCATCGGATGGCTAGCCTTCTCCGGCGTCAAAGCCAACAAGAGCTACTATGTCACCATCCCCGAACTGGGCGCGATGGGCGACAAGGCTTACCACAGCCAGTTGCGCGTGGAGGGATTTGTCGTTCCCGGCTCCATCGAGCAGAGCGGCCCCCACGTCAACTTTGTTTTGAATGAGTTTGAGTCCCACTCGCCCAAGGCTGCCTCAGGCCGCCGGATCACCGTGAGCTACAAAGGCTCCGAGCCGCCGCCGGATACATTCAAGGACGACTCGCAGGCCTTGGCCGAAGGCTCTTATGGGCGCGACGGCGTATTGCATGCGACAGTACTTCAGGCCAAGTGCGCCAGCAAATATGCTCCCGCCGGACCCAATGCCAAGCCCGGCACTGCGCCCGGCGCAAAGCCCGCACAATCCGCCGCAGAGCCGAACAACAATCCCCGCGCCGCTGCTCAAGCTCCTGCTGCTCCTGCTTCCAAACCGACCACGACCCCGGCTGCAAACTGACACTCATGACCGCTATCGCCGCCGAGAACGACCGAACGACCGATAGTACACGGCTCAACAATCTCTCCAAGTTATTCGGTTCATTTGCTGCGCTGCGTCAGGTTTCAGTGGAGTTCGAACCGGGCCGCTGCTACGTTCTACTGGGCGAAAACGGCGCGGGCAAATCCACGCTGTTGCGCATTCTTGCCGGACTGCTGAGACCCAGCTTCGGCACAGTCACGGTTTTTGGCGAATCTGAACCGCATGAAGCCCGCGAACGCATCGGCTACATGAGCCACGCGCCGATGCTCTACGACGAGCTGACTGCGCAGGAAAATCTAAGCTACTTCCGCAGCCTTTATTCCAATCGAGCCTGCCTCACACCCACCGAAGCCCTCCGCCAGGTCGGCCTCGACCCCGCGCTCGACCGACCGCTCGGCCACTACTCGCAGGGGATGCGCCAGAGGACATCGCTGGCCCGCGTGCTGCTTTCCGTACCGGAACTGCTTTTGCTCGACGAGCCATTCTCTAACATGGATGTCGGCTCAGCCAGGCAGATGGTCGAGCTGCTGGCAGGTTTCCGCCACAGCAGCCGAACGATTATTTTGACGACCCACCAGCGCGAACTTGCCGCGCCCATCGCCGATTTTATTCTGACTCTTCATGCTGGACGGGTTGCATCGCTGGAACCGGGGAGTCCGACGCTATGAAGACCAACGGCGCGCGCATTCTGGAATCACTCAATATCAAATTTGAACTCCGCGAGTACGAAGTCGATCCTGAAGATTTATCCGCTCCCACGGTCGCCAAAAAGATTGGGATGCCGGTGGAACAGGTCTTCAAAACGCTGCTGACGACCGGTGGGTCGGGCTCCTATGTGTTCGCGGTCATTCCCGGCGACGCCGAACTCGACTTCAAAAAGCTCGCCCGTGCTGCCGGTTTGCGCAAGGCCGAGATGGTTCCGCTCAAAGAGGTGCAGCCCCTCACCGGCTATATTCGCGGCGGCGTCACCGTCTTCGGCGCAAAGAAGCCTTACCCCGTCTTCGTCGATGAAACCATCATTCTCTTCGACCAGATTAGCGTCTCCGCAGGCCAACGCGGCACACAGTTGATTCTTGCGCCGGATGATTATTTGAGGGCTGCCGAAGCTCAAACCGCTGACCTGACGAAAGAAATGATTCGTCCCAATGGGGTGACGGCATGATTCCCACCAGCCATACCTCAGGGGCTAAAGCCCAAAATCTTTTTGCGGAGTTTCCGGCACGACTAAAGTCGTGCCCTGACGCTTCTAGCCATCCGAAATCAATTTTGTCGCTGTTGGCGAAACCTCCGTCTCCCTCCGATGCCATCAAGACAGTCACGAGATCCTATTGCCAGGAGGTGTTGATCGCATGACCCGCGCCCTCTGGACTCATCTCGCCAAAGATCTGCGCATTGAGTGGCGCTCGCTGGACGCCATAATCTCCATGCTTTTCTTCTCCGGCCTGGTCGTGGTACTTTTTTCCATCGCCTTCGATCCGCGCGGCGCATTCTCTCAGCAGATTGCCGGCGGCGTTCTGTGCGTGGCCACCATGTTCGCCTCAGTCAGTGCGCTCAACCAGGCCTGGGCACGCGAAATTCGCCATCAGGTGATGGACGCGCAGCGCATGGTACCAGCACCCGGAGCTGAGTTATACCTGGCAAAAGTGATTGCGAACTTCCTGTTTGTCTCGATTGTTCAAGTGGTTCTGGCACCGTTTTTCTTTATCTTTTATAACCTGCACATTGTGGGCCAGGCGTGGCTGCTGGCGCTGGTTCTGCCACTCGGCACGTGGGCGCTGGTTGCCAATGGCGTCTTTTTTGCCGCACTCGCCATCCGCAGCCGCAACCGCGAACTACTGCTCTCGCTGATCCTCTTCCCTATCTTCATTCCGGCGCTGTTGGCCATGGTGCAGGCCACAGGCTCCATCCTCACCGGCGAAAGCGACCCCACGCTCTGGATCAAGCTCCTCGCCGGCTACGACATTATTTTCACCACTGTCAGCCTGCTGCTATTCGACGTGGTCTTCCATGCGGAATGAGTCGTAATATTCTCCCTACCCCTACTCGATAGCAAAGACCTCGTAAACGGTGGCGAGCACAACGCCCGGCCGAAGCCGCTGGCTAAGAGGACCGAAGCACAGTTACACAGAATTTGCGTCGATTTTTGATTTTCGATGCAAATCACTTATTATGTTTGAGTTGCGGGTGGGTTGACTGCGTCACTAAATACGGGTTTCTGTGTTCCTGTGAGGATGGTGGCGCTAAGCCATTGAATCCGCTGGAGTTTCGCCAGGTCCACAGTTTCACAGGCGAAAACCGCTCGTTTTTTCGGGAAGAGCGGTTGATTCCATTAAGTATTTCCATTTCAATTGGTTGCACCGAATTTTCTGCATAAAATGTAGGGATCTATGCTGAATTTTTCGGTCAAATCGCGTCATTTTTGGTCCTTATGGGCTCCGCGGAGGGCGAATTTGCCACGGGAAAGGCTTGAATGGCACGCGAGACTGTGGGCAGGGTTTCGATGAGGTGTTGCGCAATCCTGGACAACGATTCGTCGTGCTCGGCGGCCCATACACGCGCACGGCGGTAGGCCTGATCGGTGACGGAAACGGTGATGTTGCGCATGTGACTCCTGTCCGTTGGTGCGGAGCGGTTTTCTCCGCTCACTCTCTATTTGCTATTGTGCGGAAAGTGAATGTAATTATCTGCAAACCCCTGCGGGGGACTGAGGCGAATTGCAGTCTTCCTCATAGAGGAGACCGGTTGAGGTTCGTGGTATCCCAGGTCTGAAAATCCAGACCTGGGGCACCCAATCATTCATTGGTCAGACCTGGGCCACCTGCC
>CAYPYJ010000089.1:0-16011 GCA_964414945.1 uncultured Occallatibacter sp. | reverse complement strand
GAGCGAAAAGGCCTACCAGGACCTGGTGACACAGCCAGGCAAGGTTTCCGAAGTCATGCAGGCCTTCCGCACCTTTCTCGGCCAAAACGACATGATGGCCTACCTCGCCATGATGGCCCCCCGCCTCCTCGAACTCCGCCGCGTCCTCAAGGAAACAGGCTCCATCTACCTCCACTGCGACCCCACCGCCAGCCACTACCTGAAGATCTTGATGGACGCTGTCTTTGGGCCGCAGTTATTCCGAAATGAGATCGTCTGGAGACGAACCCGCGGCCATCACGACAAAACTCTGACGCGTTTTGGCGCGATCCATGATGTCGTTCTCTTCTTTTCGAAATCCAACGATCGCTGCTTCAATCGCATCTATACGGAGCGCGACGAGACCGCGCCTGCAACACACGATCTATATGTCCACACAGACGGCAAAACATATCGCAAGGGCGACTGCCGCGCCCCCGGCAATCGCGGCCCGAGATACGACTGGAATGGCCACGTCCAGAACTGGCGTTTCACGCAAGACGAAGCGCGACGGCTGGAGGGAGAGGGCCGAATTGTCTATTCAAAGACGGGTATGCCCCGTGTGCTTCGGCTTGTTGACCCTCGCAAAGGCGCACCCCTACAGGATGTCTGGATCGACATAGATGCACCCAACTCCGGCTCAAGCGAGATACTCGGCTACCCCACCCAAAAACCCGAAGCCCTTCTCGAGCGCATCCTCAAAGCCAGCTCCAACGAAGGCGACGTAGTCCTCGATCCCTTCTGCGGCTGTGGCACCACCGTTCAAGTCGCCCAGCGCCTCAACCGCCGCTGGATCGGCATCGACATCACCCACCTCGCTATCGGCCTCATCAAGAAACGCCTCTCCGATGCGTACGGCCCAGAGATCAAATCCGCCTACGATGTAATTGGAGAGCCGACGGATTACCAGGGCGCAGCCTCCCTCGCCGCTGAAGACAAATATCAATTCCAATGGTGGGCGTTGGGTCAGGTCGGTGCGCGTCCCGCCGAGCAGAAAAAAGGCGCAGATCGCGGCATCGATGGCCGCCTCTACTTCCACGACGACGAATCAGGCCAATCCAAGCAGATCATCTTCTCGGTCAAGGCGGGCGGCATCACCGACTCGCAACTTCGAGACCTGGAAGGTGTGCTCGTCCATGAGAAGGCCGAGATCGGTGTCTTTCTCACTTTTGCGGAACCCACGAAGCCGATGAAGAAACGAGCCGCCGAAGCTGGTCTCTACAAATCCACCGATGGCACCACCTATCCCAAGCTGCAAATCCTCACCATCCAGCAAATCCTCGATGGCCGCCAGCCGGAATATCCTCTCCACCGCCGCGACGCCACCTTCAAGAAGGCCCCCCGCAGCCGCCCCGCAGCCGCCGAGAACATGACCCTCCCGCTCCTTCCGCCTGAATAATTCTGGGATCCCATGTCTGGGTTTTCAGACATGGGATACCACGAACCTCGACTTAACAGCCGAAGGCCGTCAGTCCCTATGGTTGAATTCAGGCGAAAAAACTCTTATTTTCGCTTATTTACACCGTTTTTGCTGCCATTTTGACGCATTTTGGCATCAAATCAGGCACTCCGAAACAAACCTTCGCCCAAAAGATGAAACCATCCAAACCAATCAACCATTCGACCGGGTTTGTTTCAGAAGTTAGGTGAAGTAATTTTTCCGAACCAGCTGAACCAACTTTCGCCCCATCAACTCGCACCCTTCAAGTGAACCCTCGCACCCAAAATAATCCCCTCCAAGCCAACCACTTTTCTTGGTGCCCCACCCAAGCACGTCTTCGTCGTTTACATCTTCACGCCAACCCCGCCCCCAAAGCGATACACTCTCCACATGCCTTCCCGCACCACATCCCGCGTCAGTCTGACCGCCCTGCTTGGCACCCCGGTGACCGACGCCCAGGGCCATCTGCGCGGGCGGCTCTAGGACATCGCCGTAGCCACCGGCGAAGATGCGGGCAAGGTCGCTGGTATGGTGCTCAAAACCCGCGACGGCCTCTGCATTGTGCCTTCGCAAGATGTGATGGAAACCCCCGCCGGCACGCTCGAATTGCGCTCGGCAGGCGCGATGGTGCCGCTCGAGGATCAGGGCAACTACCTCTATCTGCAACAGGACCTGATCGACCGCCAGATTATCGACATTCATGGCCGCAAAGTAGTCCGCGTCAACGACGTCGATTTGGAGTGGATGGGCCATGGCGCGGCTCACCTGCTGCGCGTCTGCGAGGTCGAGGTCGGTCTACGCGGAGCCTTCCGCCGCGTATTTAAAGGCCTGCTTCCCCGAGCCACGCTGGAGAAGCTCTCTCGCAAATTCGTTCCCCGCTGTATTCCCTGGGAGTTCGTGGACGTGATCGAGGTCGATCCCGCCCGTCGCGTCAAGCTGCGCATCGAGTACGAGCGTCTGGGCGAGATGCACCCCTCAGACCTCGCCGACATTCTCGAGGACTTGGCTCCGGCTGAGCGCCAGGTTATCTTCACCTCGCTTGACGAAGAAGTGGCTGCCGAGACGCTGGAGGAGATTGAGCCAAAGCTGCAAAAGGCTCTGCTGGAAAAGCTCGACGAAGAGCAGATTGCCGACATCGTCGAAGAGATGGACCCCGGCGCCGCCGCCGACCTGCTCGCCGAGCTCTCCGAAGAGCAGTCCGACGCCATTTTGGAAGAGATGGAGCCCGAGGAGCGCCAGGAGGTCGAAGAGCTTCTGGAATTCGACGAAGATTCAGCCGCTGGCTGCATGACCACCGACTTTATTGCGGTCGACAAAAACTCCACGGTGGCCGACGCCGTTGAGGCGTTGCGCAACTTCGACGGCGACCCCGAAAGCGTTACTGAAATCTATCTGGTTGACGAGAAACAGGTTCTACGCGGTTCCATCCCACTGGCAAGGCTCGTGATGGCTCAGCCCGAGACCATCCTCTCGGTGCTTGCCGAGCCCCGCGTCCTCTCCTGTCCCGTTGGAATGCACCAGAACGAGCTGGCCGAGTTCTTCGATAAATACAACCTCCACGCGCTGGCCGTGGTCGACGCCCAGGGCATTATGGTTGGCGTTGTCCAGGCAGACCACGTCATTAGTTTCCTGCGCGAAAAACTCTAAAAATCAGCCGATTACTGGAAATACTGTTCAGTATTGCTCACACGGGGTTCCTTTTTGGTCATTACGCTGGAAGAAAAGATTGGGATTCATCCCGATCTATGAAAGAATCCAGAGATGATGCAGTTTCCCAAAATCATTCAGGGTGGCATGGGGGTCGGCGTTTCCAACTGGCGCTTGGCCAATGCCGTTTCTAAACTCGGTCAGCTGGGTGTTGTTTCCGGCACGGCGCTCGATTCTCTCTTTGTCCGCCGCCTCGGTGAGGGTGATCCTGGTGGTCATGTGCGCCGCGGCCTGGACGCCTTTCCCTTCCCGGAGATGGCCCAACGCATTTGGGACGAGTACTATATCCCCGGCGGAAAAGCCGCCACAGTGCCCTATGCGTTGCCGCCCATGCACCAGCGCCGCGATATGCGCAAGGTGGTCGAGCTGTGTATTGTTAGTAACTTCGTCGAGGTCTATCTGGCCCGCGATGGGCACAAGAATCCTGTGGGCATCAATTTCCTTGAAAAGGTACAGATGCCGCACCTTTCATCCATCTTTGGCGCCATGCTGGCCGGCGTCGGCTATGTACTGATGGGCGCGGGCATTCCGTTGCATATTCCCGGCGTCCTCGACGCCCTGGCAGGCCTTCGCCCCGCCCACTACAATCTAGCGGTCACCGGCGCCACGCAGGGTCAGGACACGGCCATGGTCTTCGATCCTTCCGATTATGTGGATGGCCCACTTGCGTTGCTCGACCGTCCGCGGTTTTTGGCGATTGTCTCTTCCAACACCTTGGCCACCACGATGCTTCGCAGAGCCACCGGACGCGTCGACGGGCTGGTCATCGAGAGCCCCACGGCTGGCGGTCACAATGCGCCTCCGCGCGGAAAGTTGCAGCTCAACGCCGCCGGTGAGCCGATCTACGGAGAGCGCGATCAGGTTGACGTAGCTGGCTTGCGAGCGCTAGGTGTGCCTTTCTGGTTGGCAGGCGGCTACGGCAATCCAGAGAGCGTCCGCAGCGCGCTGGAGCAGGGTGCAGCTGGCGTGCAGGTGGGCACGGCATTTGCCTTCAGCGAAGAGTCCGGAATGAGACAAGATCTGAAGAGTGAGCTTCTCGCCCAGGCAGTTTCGGGCTCAGGCGTGGTCTTCACCGACCCGCTAGCCTCGCCTACTGGCTTTCCCTTCAAGGTTGCCATCTTGCAAGGCTCATACTCCGATGCAGCGGTTGCCGAGGCGCGGACACGGGTTTGCGACATAGGCTTGCTGCGCGAGTCTTACATGACGCCGGACGGCAAGATCGGCTACCGCTGCTCCGCCGAGCCAGTGGCAAATTATGTAGCCAAAGGCGGGCAGATTGAAGAGACAGTGGGACGCAAGTGCCTGTGCAACGCACTAATGGCCAACATCGGCCACGCACAGACGCGCAAGGACGGTTCCATCGAGCCGCCTCTGGTTACCATCGGCGACGATCTGAATACCGTGGCGCAGTTCCTTGCTCCGGGTCGCACATCCTATACTGCCGCCGACGTGGTCAAATCTCTGCTGAGCCTTACCGCGAGTTCGACGAATGGAGAACAGGTCGAGCGGGTCTTTGCAGCCACCGCCTAAGGCAAGCTTGAAAGAGTACCGCTCGCTCTGTCGCAGATGTGTAGGTTCACTTTAGTTCCTTGTCTTCAATCCGGTCATTCGCTTCAACGTGACTGACCGGATTTCAAGCCGGCCAGATAGTTGCCAATGGCTTGCCTCCACATCTCGCCTCTCACTTTATCCTCCTCGCTCATCCTGGTTACGTGTTCGTTGCCTTGTGGTGTGAGTGCGGTGCGTGTAAAGACCGCATCCACTTGAGTCGTTGCGCCGTCGATCGAACTGAAGCGCAAATCGATGGTCGCCAGCTCCACCTCCGGCAAGATGTGGACGTAATGGATGTGTCGCGAATCGAGATCGAAGAGGGTGTTGACCCACACCGTCGTCAGCTTCCCATCGCTCGTTGTGAAGACCGCGCCCGCCACATCTTTGGGCGGTTGCGGATAGATGAATTCAGGGTTCCAGAATTCGCCCACCCAGACTCGTTCAGCGATGGGTCCAAACAACGGTGCAGTCTCGGCGTATGGGGCATGAATCAAGACACTGAATTTGGTCTGGAAGTGCATGCACAGCTCCGGCGTCGGGGCCGTTTGAGAGAAAACCGGCGCCGCGATTGCCGTGGCAGCGACGAGAGTGAGGAAGCTCTTCATTTTTTCCGCTCCTTCAGGTTGTGGCTGTCCGTCGCTTTCAGCGTCATTCCGTAGATCGATTTGAACTGCTCGATCTCTTTAAGGGTCTGGGCGGAGAAGGGAACTACCTTCCCCTCAAAGGAGTGCAGAACGATGCCCTCCAGAAGATCGCCGAGTGTCATTTCCTTCAGCTCGGCAACGGCTTTAAGCACTTTCAACAAGCGTTTTTCCATGCGGACGCCGGTCTGAACGCGCTCCACTTCAACGAGATTAGAAACTTGCTGTTCCTTTGTCATCGGCACCTCCGTGGTACATGAATACCAATGTACCAAGGTAAGAAAATATTGTCAATATTGTTTAATCTGATCTTGCGGAATCGCGCCCTTTCGCGTTCGCATCCCCCTGCCCCGGCCTGTTATGGTCAGGAAGGAAACTCAATGAATCCTCCATAGGAACCCGCGGGCATGATGAAGCGTTGGCGAATCCGGATACTGCTGTTTCTGGCCGTACTAGGCCCCGGATTCATAACCGCCAACGTCGATAACGACTCCGGCGGCATCCTCACCTATTCGCAAGCCGGCGCGCAATACGGCTATTCCCTTCTCTGGACCATCATCCCCATCACTATCGCGTTAATTGTTGTGCAGGAGATGTGTGCCCGCATGGGCGTCGTCACCGGCAAGGGCCTCAGCGACCTGATCCGCGAGGAGTTTGGCCTGCGCCTTACCTTCGTGCTCATGGTCCTCCTGGTGGTGGTCAACTACACCAACGTGGTTACGGAGTTCATCGGCATCGCCGGTTCGCTCCATTTATTTCACGTCTCCAAGTTCATCAGTGTGCCCTTGTGCGCGGCCTTGGTCTGGTACATGGTGGTCAAGGGCAGCTATAAGAGCACAGAAAAAATCTTCCTTGTCGCGTCGGTGGTCTACATCGCGTACATCTTTGCCGGTGTGCTTTCGCAGCCCAGTTGGCACGAAGCGCTCAAAGCCACGGTCACGCTGCCTGCCCGCTCTGTCTGGGGTGAAAAAGCCTACATCTACATGGCCATCGGCATCGTCGGAACCACCATCGCCCCCTGGATGCAGTTCTATCTGCAATCGTCGATTGTCGAGAAGGGAATTCGCGTCAAAGATTACGCGGCCTCCCGACTGGACGTAATTGTCGGCAGCCTTTTCACTGACATTGTCGCCTGGTTCATCATCGTAGCCTGCGCAGCCACGCTCTTCGTGCATGGCATGGGCGCCATCCAAACCGCCAGTGACGCCGCAGAAGCCATGCGCCCTCTGGCCGGTGATTACGCTTTCATCCTCTTTTCCTTCGGCCTCTTCAACGCCTCGCTCTTCTCGGCATCGATTCTGCCCATCTCCACGGCCTACACGGTCTGCGAGGGCCTCGGCGTCGAATCCGGCGTAGACAAGCATTTCAATGAAGCGCCCTTCTTCTACTGGCTCTACACGCTGCTGATCGTTGGCGGCGCGTCTACCGTGCTTCTCTTGCCCGACGCGCAACTCATTAACTTCGCCATTCTCTCCCAGGTTATCAACGGAGTTCTGCTCCCGGTCGTCATCATTCTGATGCTGATTCTCATCAACCGCAAAGACCTCATGGGCGAGTACAAAAACTCACATCTGTGGAACGTCATCGCCTGGGGCACCAGCATCATCGTCATCGGCATGACGTTCGTGATGCTGTGGGGCTTGATCCCGGGGCATTGAGAACCGCGCCTTCGAAACCAAATTTAGGAAACATCTTGATTGTGCCGATGTTTTGAAAGGGCACGACTTTAGTCGTGCCGCAAAGGCAGAAAAATGAGTCGGGCTTTAGCCCCTGAGGGAATGCCCTGTTCGGAATGAAACTGAATCAGAGGTTCCTTAGATTTGTCATCCTGAGCGAGCGAAGCAAGTCGAACGCCCCGCAGTTGTTTTTGCATGAGTTCAAACCCCCGATTTTCATGGCGAACTCGCCAACCCGTCATTTCCGCGAAGCGGAAGCCAACCTGCTGTCTTTGTTCAAAAATTACAATTCGATTCCAGATCTAAAGCTGTACCCCATCCTGCTCCCAGCCCTGCGGAATTTATACTTATATACGACATGACCACCTTCCTACCCGTAGACGAACAGATGGACCTGCTTCAGAAGGGCGCATCGGAGATCATCCGCGTCGCCGACTTGCGCGAGCGCCTTGAAGAGAGCCGCAAAACCGGACGCCCGCTGCGCATCAAAGTCGGCTTCGACCCCACCTCGCCCGACCTGCACCTCGGCCACACCGTGCTTATGCGCAAGCTCCGCCATTTTCAAGTGCTCGGCCACACGGTCATCTTCCTCGTCGGCGACTTCACCTCATTGATAGGCGACCCCACAGGCCGCAACGTCACCCGCAAGCCGCTCACCCGCGCGCAAATTGACGAAAACGCCAAGACCTACACCGAGCAAGCCTTCAAGATTCTCGATAAAAATGTCACCGAAATCCGCTACAACTCCGAGTGGCTCGGCAAGCTCGATTACGAGCAGACCATCCGCCTTGCCGCTCGCTTTACCGTCTCGCAAATGCTGGAGCGCGACGACTTCCACAAGCGTTACCAGGCCGAGCAGCCCATCAGCCTCCACGAGTTTCTCTACCCCGTCATGCAGGGCTACGACTCGGTCTGCCTTGAGTGCGACGTCGAACTCGGCGGTACGGATCAAAAATTCAATCTACTCTGTGGCCGCGAACTCCAGCGCCAATACGGCCAGAAGCCGCAGATTGTTCTGATGACGCCGATTCTTGAAGGTCTCGACGGCGTGCAAAAAATGTCCAAGTCGCTCGGCAACGCCATCGGCATCAGCGAGCCTCCCGCCGAAATGTACGGCAAGCTCATGTCTATCAACGACGAGCTGATGTGGAAGTATTGGGTCTTCCTCACCGACCTGAAAACTTCGGAGATTGACACCCTGCGCGAAGGAGTCACCGTCGGCGTGCTGCATCCGATGGACGTGAAAAAGCGCCTAGCCCGCATTATTACCGCCGACTTCCACGGCCAGGAAGCCGCTCAATCCGCCGACGAAAACTGGGCCAAAATGTTCCAGCAAAAAGAGACTGCCGAAGACCTCGAAGAGGTTTCAGTAGCCTTCGCCGACGTGGCCGGTTCAGAGCCAAATCAGATTCGCCTGCCCAAGTTGCTGGTCCATCTCGGACTAGCTGCCTCAGGTGCCGAAGCCAACCGCAAAATCACCGAAAAAGCCGTCAAGCTCGACGGCGACGTAGCCTCAAGCGCTCTTCATTCCGTTACCGCCTTGCCCGCGCGCATCGTAGTCCGCCTCGGCAAGCGAGCCAAGGTTGCGATGATTGCGTAACTGCCTGCTCGACCCTCCGAGTTAAATCCTCTGAATCCACAGGGGATACAAAACCATCTATTGCCTGCGGAGAGATTCGCCTCCCCTTCCAGCGAAGAACGGACGGGCACCCGGCTCAATCTCCGAACTAACCTCGATTCAAGGAGAGCACGATGAAGATCGTTGCGATGATTGCGCGATATCTACTCGGCCTGATGTTCACAGTCTTCGGGCTCAACGCTTTTCTGAGTTTCATCCCCATGGGGCCGATGCTGCCGGGGCCGGCCGGTGACTTTTCCCGCTTGCTATTCTCGACTCACTATTTCTACTTCGTGGGCGGCGTAATGGTTGTGTCGGGGGTTTTATTTCTGGTGGGGCGCTTTATACCTCTGGCGCTGGTACTGCTTGGCCCTGTGCTTGTAAACATCCTGATCTTCCACATCGTGATGGCGCCGCGGAACATAGGGATGGGATTGTTTGCGACTCTCTTGTGGCTGTTGATGGCCTATCAGGTGCGCTCCGCCTTTACAGGCCTATTTCAGGCAAGGGTTCAGGATTAAGCGCGGCCAGGCATCAAAGTTGTCACTTTTGGAAACAGGTAGCTGGGTGCCCCAGGTCCGGATTTTCGGACCTGGGATAGCACGACCCAACACCCACCAGCCGAAGGCCTTCTGTGCGAAACGCAAAAACAACCAAAAAATAACTTAAAACAACCAAAATCGGCTCAAAAACAGCCGCTTTTGAACGTTTTACTTAGGATACAACCACACAATTCTGGGATATATGTAGGGATACAGGGATGCATTCATCTTCCACCGGCGTGCATCCATCAATCTGTAGAGCCATGGCGGGCAAAATGCAAATTTTTGTCCGCCTATAGCCCCGTCAATTAACACAAATTCTGTGTGACCCAACTATTCGCCCAGCGCAAACCTGCGCGCCGATTCCAGCAGTTGCGTCACCGACTTCTTCGAGCAAGATTCGGTATAAATTCGCAGCAGCGGCTCAGTCCCGCTGGCCCTGAGCAGCAGCCATGTCTCGGCGGCCTTTGGCTTGCTCATGGCTTCCGGGTTGTCCAGATAGAACTTCACGCCGTCCAGCGTCTCTTGGCAATAGATCGGCATTCCCGCAAAGACCGGATCGCCGGGCTTCAGCGCCTTGGCCCGCGCAATCGCGCTGTTCTTCACTTCGTCTGAGATATGCAGGTCGATGCGGCCATACTGATGCTCTCCGTACTCCTCTTGCAGATCGGCCACAAGCTGTCCCAGCGTTTTGCCTTCAACGGCCATCACGTTGGCCAGTAGCAGCGCGTTAAGCAGCCCGTCGCGCTCCGGCAGGTGGCGCTGAAAGCCGATGCCGCCCGACTCCTCGCCGCCCATCACAATATCGCGCTCCAGCATGTAATCGCAAACAAACTTGAAGCCAATGCCATGCTCAATCAGTTCGCGCCCGTGCTTCAGGCAGATGCGGTCCAGCATCTTGGTGGTATTGAATGCGCGGGTAACGGCTCCCGGCCAGTCATTGTGGTACTTGAGAACCCAACTCAGCAAGACGCAATAAATCTTGTGCGGATCGACGAAGGTGCCATGCTCATCCGTCGCACCGATGCGATCCGCGTCACCGTCGGTACAAAGCCCCGCCTGGCAACCGTTGGCTACCACAGCCTCGCCCAGCGCGTGAATATGCGGTTCAATCGGTTCTGGATTGATGCCGGGAAAGAGCGGATCGACGTTGCCGCGAATCTGCACGTGAGCCACACCCATGCGGGTGAAAATGTCAGAGATATACGTGAGTCCCGCGCCATACATCGAGTCGATGGCGAACTTCATGCCGGATTTTTGCAGCGCGTCAAGACTGGTGAAGTTCTCGATGGACGCTAGGTAATCCGGCAGAAAATCGACCTCAATAATCGGGGCCGGGTGAGCGGCGAGCGGCACAGTCTGGCCGAGGCGCGACTCGATATCGGTAATCATCGAAGGTTTGCCGGAGCCGCCGTACCAACCCTTGTACTTCACGCCATTCCATTGCGCCGGATTGTGCGAAGAGGTAATCATGATGCCGCCCGCCGCCTTGCGGTGAGAGACGCCATAGCTGAGCGCCGGGGTAGGCGTAATGTCACAGGCCAACTGCACCGGAATGCCGGTCGCGGCCACCACTTCCGCGCATGCGCGGGCAAATCTCTTTGACCCGAAGCGGGTGTCGTAGCCAATGCATAGGCCCTTGACGGGGTCTTCCTTGGCGTGAACGTAGGCGGCGATAGCCTCAGCGGCAATGCGCACATTGGCAAAGGTAAAGTCATCGGCGATGACAGCGCGCCAGCCGTCGGTGCCGAACTTGATCTGAGATTGGGCCATGGTTGGGTTCTCGCACTCCCTCCTCTCTAGGGTAAAGGATGACGGCGGCAAGAACCCATCGCCGGAATCGATTTAGCTACGCATTCCCAATTCTCTTCTCAGAAAGTCACTATGCGGAATGCATTCTTTTTATGCCTTACCGGCGAACTTGCTGCTCACATAATCCCAGTTGACCACCTCGAAGAATGCTTTCAAGTAATCAGCTCGACGGTTCTGGTACTTCAGGTAGTAGGCGTGTTCCCACACATCCACCGTCAGCACTGGCTTATGGCCCACGGTGAGCGGGCTGTCCTGGTTCGGTGTGGTTTCAATCGCCACCGTCCCGTCCGGCAATTTGACCAGCCAGGCCCATCCGCTGCCAAATACGCTCAAAGCCGCGGCGGTCAGCTTCTCTTCAAAACCAGAGAGCGAGCCGAACCTCAGGTCGATGGCCTTGGCCAGCTCACCCGTGGGAGCCGTGCCTCCTTTGCCGAGCATCGGCCAAAAGAAAGAGTGATTGGCGTGGCCGCCGCCCTGGTTGCGAACGGCCGTGCGAGCAGATTCTGGCCACGCGTTCAGGTTGGTTACCAGCTCGTCCACGCTCTTGCCTGCCAGTTCAGGATGCGCGGCCACAGCGGCGTTCAGGTTGTTCACGTAAGTCTGGTGGTGTTTGTCGTGGTGCAGGTGCATCGTCGCCGCGTCAATATGAGGCTCGAGTGCATCGTAGGCGTAAGGCAGCGGCGGCAGTGAGAATGGGCCTGTTGGCGAGGAAGTAGCTTGTCCGGCAGTCTGTCCGGCGGAAACAGCCTGTCCACTCAGTGTTTCCGTCAACAACAGTGCGCTGGCCGCGCCGCCCAAATGCTTGATTGCGGTTCTGCGATCCATGATGGGGAATCCTCCATCAGGTTCGATGCGCATAGGCCGAGAAAGTTTGCGCAGAAATCAGAAGATTCCGTGAAGAAGCGAATCCTGAAGCTGTTTTCGATATGCTGGAGTCATGCAACTTCCTTCTTTAGCCCAGATTCGCGATGCGCAAATCGTGGTCTATCGCTCCATGCCTCCCACGCCGCAGTACACGTGGCCGCTGATCAATGAACGCCTTTCGACGGGTGAGCAACTTGGAGTCGAAGCGTGGATCAAACACGAAAACCACACGGGAGTGGGAGCCTTCAAGCTGCGCGGGGCGCTGGTTTACATTGATTGGCTCAAAGAGACGCAACCGGACTTGGCAGGCGTAGCTGCGGCCACGCGTGGCAATCACGGTCAAGGCGTGGCAATGGCCGCGCAAAATGCAGGCCTAAAGGCGGTCATCGTTGTTCCGCTCGGCAACAGCCGAGAGAAGAATCGCGCCATGGTCGCTCAGGGCGCCGAACTGATCGAACACGGCGACGACTTTCAGGAGTCGTTGGAGTTCGCGCGTTCCCTCGCCGCCGAACGCGGTTTCGCCATGGTCGACTCCTTCCATGAGCGGCTGGTGATGGGAACGGCCACCTATGCACTGGAATTCTTTGAGACCGCGCCGCCGCTCGATGCAGTGTATGTGCCCATCGGTCTCGGCTCGTCCGTCTGTGGTGTTGCTGCAGCGCGCCACGCGCTGAGCCTGAACACAGAGATTGTCGGTGTGGTGGCCGCCGCTTCTCCTGCATATGCGCATAGCTTCAAAGAGCGAAGGGTGGTGGAGTCGCCGTCGCGCACCGTCATAGCCGATGGACTCGCCTGCCGCACACCCAACGCTCAGGCCATGGAGATCATTTGGGAGGATGTTGCCCGCGTTGTTGAAGTCACTGAAGCCGAGATTGCTCTTGCCATGCGCGCTTACTACCAGGACACCCACAACTTGGCCGAGGGTGCTGGAGCGGCAGCCTTGGCCGGAGCGCTCAAGGAAAAGAATATTTTGCAAGGCAAGCGCATCGGCATTATCCTCACCGGCGGAAATGTAGACCTGGAGATCTACAAAGATGTGCTGGCCGGAAGGCTTTAGGCTAGTAAGATGACTGAATCTACCGAAAAACTAACCCCCATGGTCCCCTCAGCCCAGAACCGCTGCTTTGGCTGCGGCGCGGCCAATGACACTGGTTTGCGTTTGGAATTCCTGCTTGCGGAGGATGGAAGCGTGGTTGGCCTGCCAACGATTTCGCCGAACTTCGAAGGGCCGCCCGGTTATGTGCATGGCGGCATTATCGCCACATTGCTGGATGAGACGATGAGCAAGTCGGTGCGGGCGCGGGGGCTCAAGGCAGTCACCGGCCAAATGGAGATTAACTACCTCCGCCCTGTCCAATCCGGAGCGCCGATTCGGCTGGAAGGACGTCTACTCCAAAGCGAGGGCCGTAAGCACCAGACCGAGGCTAGATTGATGGATGCAAGAGGCCGCGTTCTGGCCAACGCCAAAGGAGTATTCATCGAGGTTGGCAGCGGCCACGGCTTTTAAGTATATGTTGGGGGCGGCTTTTTGACCGCCCCCCATACGGCTTAGTGAATCATGTTAATGGTTTCCTGAGTGACGGTGTCAAATGTGGTCACCGACTTGGCGTTAGCCTCAAAGGCGCGCTGAGCCACAATCAACTCGGAAAATTGGGCGGAGATGTTGACATTCGAAGCCTCCAGGGAACTGCCTTGAAGCGTCCCAAGTCCCATCGTGCCTGCCACTCCCACTGCGGCAAGCCCCGAGGCGCCCGTCACCTGGTATTGGGTTGAACCCACGTCGGCCAACCCCTGTAGATTACTCACCGTTGCCAGCGCTAACTGACCCACAATTTGTTTCTGGCTATTCGAGTAGTCAGCAGTGATGGTACCGTCTGAGCCGATGTTGAAGGTTCCGTTATACGAGCCGCTCGCATATCCATTTGCGGTTTCAGCCGATTGGTTGGACTGGGCATCGGTTTGACTGATGGTTCCCGTTCCATTCGTGCCATAGAGGTCCCAGGTCATGTTGATTGTCGCCGAATTATCAGAAAGTCCGCCGAAGGTCACGTTGTTCACGTTCGCAGCGGGAGTCACCAGGTTTCCGCTGGTATCAAAGGTCAACGTTCCGCTGGTGTTGGCTGACCCAACGGCATCCTGAATGATGCTGCCGGTTGTTCCCAGGCTGGTAATCGTCACCTGTCCTGCCGCGGTTGGGCCGGCGATCGTCACGCCGGAAATTCCCGCTGCTGTCAAAGCAGCAGTGAGCTGCGCAACATAGGCCGCTGCCGTTGTGCCGGGGGCGATTGTCGGCGCGAGGATCGTTGCCGTGCCGCCGGCGGCTGTCGGACCGGTTATGGTCAGATTTGTTCCTGCGTCCACCGTCGCCATGGTTGCGCCGTTTGAACCGAAGTTGAAACTGACGGAGGTTCCTGGCAAATCCTGCATCACGATACCGCCAGTAGCCAGTGTGGCTGTGGGTCCGGTAATGGATAACTGGCCGCCGGGTGTCGCCGTGACGGTTACAGAACCGGGTGTGATGGTGGATGCATTAATCGCCGCTTGTAGAGCGGCGGCGTATGTAGCCAATGATTCACCCGGGACGACTGCCACAGGGCCAACAGTAGCGGGAAGTCCAGCAGTTGGTCCGGTGATTGTCAGAGTCGTTCCTGGATCAACTGTCGCCAGACTGCCGCTGCTCGAACTGAGGTTGTAACTGAGAGTTGTTATGCCCGCTGCGGCCGTCGAACTCTGGGTCAGTCCCGCCGCGCCTCCGGTACCGGAGATCGTCGTCGGCACAGACGCTGCCGGTGTCAACTTGTCTGGCAGTGAAATGCTGTAGCCCCAGGAGTTGTTTCCCAGATTTGTATAGGTCACGGCTGCCTCATACGACTTCCCAAGCGAATCGTAGATCTTTACCGTGCCGGGCGTGGTCGTGCCGATCGCCGACGAGGAATCCAGGTTTTGCGCCACGCTGAAGGTGGTTGTGGCCGCAGGCACCATGACTGTACCGGTGATGGGCATCGTGATATCGGTCAACCCGCCTGCGGTATTCACCACTCCGTTCACTGCTGAATAGCCCATGATTGCCAGACCGCTGGAACTCTCCAGTACACCAGTTGAACTGGTTTGGAAATTTCCGTTGCGCGTATACAGCTGGCTCCCATTGTTGTCCAGCACAAAGAACCCCGAGCCGCTGATCGCCGCATCGGTTTGGACGCCGGTCGATGAAATCGAGCCGCCCGTGAAATCGGTGCTGTTTGATGCCACCTTCACTCCGGTTCCTACCTGAATCTCATTCCCCGATCCGCTCGTGCCTACCTGCTGATAAAACAGATCGCTGAAGTTGGTTGTCTGCGTTTTGAAGCCTGTCGTATTCATGTTGGACAGGTTGTTGGCAATTGTATTCAGCGCCGTTGAATCGGCGTTGAGGCCACTGAGTGGAATAAAAAAGCTAGGCATTGTGGTTCTCCTCTTGACTTCACTTGATGTTGGTGCTGGCCGATACGGCCGGCGGGTAAATAACTTTGACCGGGCTGCTGCAATCCCGCAAATTCGCTACGGCACGCGCGTGCGCCCACTCAGCGCCTGGGCTATGCCCTGCGCCGCCGGATTGACAGCGGGAACACCAAGGTTGCCTGGAGCCAGTTTGTTGGCCGCCGCGCTGATGGCATCGGGAAGCGTTGTTGCCGAGCCAGATGTCGCCGCCTGAGATTGCGTGTTCGCTCCCGTCGCGCTGTTTGCCGTGCTCGCGCGGCTGCTCGCACTTGTAGCTGAACCGCCCAAACTATCCGTCAGCACAGTGTTGATCGAAATCAACTGTTGCAGACTATTCACGTTCACCAACTGATTGATGTACTCGTTGGGATCGGTGCTCGCTGTTGGGTCCTGGTTCTTCATCTCTGTGACCAGCAATGTCAGAAAATCGTTGGCCGAGATGGTGGACGCGGTACTGGCTGCGCTGCTCGTTCCGCTGGTAGCGTTCGGAGTTGCTGCTGCTGCCGCCGTCGCCGCAGGCGTTACGGTTATGTCCGTCAGAGACTGCGCCGCCGCCGTATGATGATGCAAAATTCCCGCTAATGCTGCCATATTCCCCCCCCTTGCTCCCTTTCTTCACGTACTTGCTGTTCGAGCCTGTGTTCAGGCTCAGGCCATCACCGAA
>CAYPYJ010000088.1:0-16057 GCA_964414945.1 uncultured Occallatibacter sp. | reverse complement strand
CCTTGTTCCCTGCTTACAAACCTCTTATAAAAGATATGCTCCACCTTTACACTCCCTGGATTCCTCTTGAGTCAGCGGCTTTCCCCTGCCGTGCGCAGTTCTCATCCCAAGCCCGCCAGCCGGAAAGCATCAAGGAGGTCTCCAATGAGCAGTATGGATCGCGAAGTGCTTTTGATCGCTATCGCCACACTCGCCGAAAGCTTTTTACTTTGGGTTCTCTGGAATTTCATCAAGGCCAGCGGCAAGCGGAAATCTTCCCGAACATGGTCATTCGGCCGTCAGTCTTCCGTTGTCAGCATTCGGGGCCGCAGCTTTCAGAATTCGGCATCGCGTCAGGACACGACCTCAGCCGCACCCAGGCTGGCCGAACAACGACGGGCTTGAAAGCTCCGTATTAGGAAACAACGAGTCCGATTGACCGCGGAAAAACTCAGTCCTGGGCGCTATACCGGGGATTTCCCCCCTATAAATGGCATCGAAATCCGCCTTAACCGGTTCTCTATTCCCTAATCCCTGCTTCTCAGTCCCCCGCGTCTTCCACCAGCACCGTCGAGCCGGGAATCACGTCAAAGCTGGCGGCATCTTTGCCCGCCGGATGGAAAGTAACTTTCAGTGGCTCCCTCTGCCACTCTGTAAGCCCGCAAACCTGGGCCGAATGGCTTTCCGCATCGAAGGCCGACAATCTTTTTGCAAGCACCGCCTTGCGCGCCGCCACCTGTGCCACCACCGCATAGAGACTCTTGCCGCTGGCCGTCACACCGCAATAAGCGCCGTAATCGCGGAACCAGCTCACCTGGCTCACCCCAGGCTCATAGTCGGGCAGCTTCAGCGCAATAATGTGCCCTGTTACGCGGTCCACCAGCAACCAAGGCCCCCGCTGCCAAACCCAGGTGCTTGCCGCACGGGCGGAGGCCGGCTTGACGCCGGCAGTTGCCTTGTCGCTGGTCGCTGGTTTCTCGCCGGCATTCTCGCTGGGCGCGAAGCCCTCGCTCGGCAAAGAATCATTGATCTTGATCGCCCGTCGAACCACAAAGCTGCGGTCGGTCACGTCATGCGCCTCGCCGGTCGTCCACTCCTTCACAGAGCTATCCACGATCAGCGCGCGAACCTTCAATTCAGTCTCGCCCTGAGCCGCACCCGCCGGGTCGCCAACTTTCGAGTAAGGCACCTTTCGCGCCGCGCCCAGCACCACCGAGTGGCCCTTGTGTGCCGGAGCAGCGTGAATCGCCAAATGAGCAGCCAGCAGCGCCGCCAGAACCAGAAATCTCGTGCCCATGCTCATGCGTCTATCTCCTAAAGCCCCGCCTGCTCCACCGCCCGCGCCACGCGAAACGCCGCAGCCTCATTCAAATGCGCAGCCAGCACCTGCATCCCCACCGGCAGCCCGGCCTTCGTCGTCCCGCATGGAACCGTAACGCCGCAGATGCCCGCCAGACTCGCCGTCACCGTATAAATGTCGGCCAAGTACATGGCCAACGGATCGCCGGTCTTTTCGCCCAGCTTGAAAGCCGCTGTGGGCGCGGTCGGCGTCACAATCGCGTCCACATCGTGGAATGCGCGCAGATACTCCTCGGCCAGAATTCGCCGCACCTGCTGCGCCTTCAAGTAATATGCATCGTAGTAGCCCGCGCTCAGCGCATAAGTCCCCAGCAGAATCCTCCGCTTGACCTCCGCGCCAAAGCCATCTTCGCGCGAGTGCCTATACATATCCGCCAGCGTGGCAGAGTCTTTCGAACGCGGCCCGTAGCGCACGCCGTCAAAGCGAGCCAGATTGGCGCTGGCCTCGGCCGTCGCGATCAGGTAATAAACCGGCACCGCGTACTTCGTATTCGGCAGTGAGACCGGCTTCACCGTGCATCCCGCCGCCTTCAAGGCTTCAATCCCCGCCTCAATCGCGGCGCGGACTTCCGCATCCAGCCCTTCAGCAAAGTATTCCGCCGGAACGCCGATCCGCAGGCCCTCGGCGGACTTGTCGCTCTCGGTTGCAAAGTCCGGGACAGGAGCCGGTGAACTGGTAGCGTCGTG
This sequence comes from uncultured Occallatibacter sp., assembly GCA_964414945.1. Lineage (GTDB taxonomy): Bacteria > Acidobacteriota > Terriglobia > Terriglobales > Acidobacteriaceae > Telmatobacter. The sequence continues at coordinate 14,032 of CAYPYJ010000088.1, read as the reverse complement.
GGGATCGTGCCCTGCGATGACGCCAAGCAGCGTGGCGGCATCGCGAACGTTCCCCGCAAACGGTCCCACGCGATCCAGCGACGATGCAAAAGCGATCAGCCCATAGCGCGAGACGCGCCCATAGGTCGGCAGCACGCCCACCACGCCGCAAAAACTCGCTGGCTGGCGAATCGAGCCACCGGTGTCCGAACCCAGCGTAGCCACGGCCATATTCGCCGCCACAGCCGCCGCCGAGCCGCCCGAGGAGCCGCCTGGAACCCGCTCCGTGTCGACGGGATTGCGTACCGGCCCATACGCCGAGTTCTCGTTCGACGAACCCATGGCAAACTCGTCGCAGTTAATCTTGCCGATGAGTACCGCGCCCGCCGCTTCCAACTTAGCCACTGCCGTCGCGTCGTACGGCGGACGGTAGCCTTCTAGAATCTTCGACCCAGCAGTAGCCGGAGCACCGCGCATCACCAGCACATCCTTGATGCCCACAGGAATGCCCGCCAGCGGACCCAACGGATCGCCCTTGGCGGCCGCATCGTCCACCTTCGCCGCTTGTGCGAGCGCACGTTCTTTGGTCAGGCTCAGATAAACGTTCAGCCGCGGATTCTTCCGGGCGATGCGGTCATAATAACTAGCCGCGAGGTCCACAGCCTTGGTCGTGCCCGCAACAATTCCGGCGTGCAACTCGGCCAGAGTCTTCGGATGTTCTACAAAATTTTCCACTGGTTTGGCTTCACTCGACAAGAGAATCTTCCCCATTTCCTGGCCTGTTGACGGCCCAGTTATCATCGAATCTTCGGTGCTCCATGTCCGGATTGTCGGACCTGGGATAGCACGCAGTTCTTTACCGTTCAATAACCTTTGGAACCTTGAAGAAAACCCCATCGGTCTCCGGCGCCTGAGACAAAACTTCAGCCCGGTCCAGCGACGGCAGCACCCGGTCCTGACGCAGCACGCCTTTGCCCGCCGCATCCAGCAGATCGCTGACCTGGGCCAGCGGCTCCACGCCGCGCGTGTCCAGCTCATTCAGCTCGGCAACGTAATCCAGAATGGCGTTCAAATCATTGAGCATCCCCGGAGTCTCCTCCGGCTTCAATTCCAGGTGAGCCAGCTCGGCCACCCGCTGCACTTCTTCCACGGTCACTTTGGCGGTCATCTTCTTTTCCCCATGTGCGGCATTCTCAACGCTCCGTTGCGTGCATTTCCTATGAATGTCCGAAGATAGAGTATAGCCGGTTTTGTCTGCGCTCCCCCTCGGCAGGTGATCAATCCACAGTCAGGGTAAGTGCCACCTGATGCTGAACGCCATTCGATGTCGCGATGACTGGAATCGTGTAAGTCGCCGCCGGAGTAATTCCCGGACCGGAAGCAGGGGGAAGCGGCGGCAGGCCGCCGCCGCTTGAGGACGCGCAACTCGAGACGCCGCCCACAAGCATTGCCATCAATGCAACAAACAGCAGCGCCTTTCGCCGCCGTCTGAGAGCCAGCGGCAGCAGCGCCAACCCGCATCCCAGCGGAAGTGCAGGCCACGCCGACGGGCGCGTAGAACTCGCCGTAGTCGTCGTCAGCCCAGTTGCAATCTCCACCAGAACACTTCCGGTGTTGTTGGCTGTAATGCCTTCGCCGGGCGGGTTGAAGGTGCAAGATGTGTACGGCGGCAGAGTGCCGCAGTGGAAGGTGAAGACCCCTTGCCCGCCCAGCAGCGGAGTAATCACCAGCTTGTAGTTGGCGGTTTGCCCGCTGGCGACGGTCGCAGCGGACGAGCCGGTGGGCGCAAAGCCAAAATCGAATCCCCTTCCCGTGAGCGCCAGAAACGATCCCGTCGGCAGCGAACTGCTAGTCACCGTCAGGTTCCCGTTCTGCACTCCGGGGCTGGTCGGTGCAAACTCCACTCCCACCGTGCAACTGGTCAGAGCCGCCAGAGTCGTCGGGCAAGTATTGTTCACTAGTTTGAAGCCCGTCGAAACCGCCACGGCAAAGCTGCCCAGGCTATTCACGCTGTCTGGATTGGTGATAGTAACGGTGCTAGGGCTGCTGGTTAGACCCACCCCAACCTGCGTTGGAAGGGGCGGAGTTGGACCCAGAAATTGAACCGAGCCCGGCACTCCGCCTGTTCCGCTCAGCGGTACGCTGGCCAGCGTCAGCGATCCAGACGCAATGGTCAGCGAACCCGTGTAAGGCCCATTTAACGATGGCGAAAAAGCTACTCCGATCAGGCAGCTTCCATTGCCTGCCAAAGTGCTGCCGCAAGTGTTCTGCACCACAGAGAACGGAGGCGTAGCCGTATAGGTCAGAGAGTCGACCGCAAGGCTGATGGTGTTGGACACGCTCACCATCTGCGCTGGGCTGGATTGCCCCGGAGAAACGATGGGGAAGGCAAGCTGCGCCGGATTCACGTTGAGCCCGACAGCTTGCCCGGTGCCGCTGAGCGCCACCGTCACCGCCTGAACGCCGGAGGTGGTCGAAGTGACCGCCAGTTCAGCCGTTGCTCCTCCCGCCGCGGCCGGTGAAAAAACCACCTGCACCGTACAACTGTTTTGTCCGCTCACATTGCTCAGTATTGCCGGACAGGTGCTGGCACTCCATGCAAAGCTGCTAGCGGATAACCCTGTAACCTGAAAGCCCAGATTGGCGAGTGGCGCGCCGCCCGTGTTTGTCACCGTCAGTGTCTGCGGTGAACTGGATAGGCCTACCAGTTGCGCTGGAAAACTCAGACTTGTGGGACTAACGCCCAGCGCTGGCGCATCAATGCCTGTGCCGCTCAAAGCCACGATCCGCGGCGAGTCGGCGGCAATGCTTGTGACCGTCAGTGCGCCCGCCTGAACGCCAGGCGCCGTCGGATAATACTGCACGCTGATCGTGCAACTCGAGTTGGGCGCAAGGTTCGCCGTGCAGTTGTTCGACTGTTGAAATGCTCCGCTCACCGAAATTGCAATTGATGTCAGATTTGCCCCGCCGCTGTTGGTCAGCGTCACGTATTGCACTGCGGAAAGCTGCCCGACAATTGTGCTGGAAAAGCTCAGAGATGTGGTTGAGAGTGTGTCGGTAGCCGCTCCAGAGCCGCCCGCCGCAGCGCCCAGCAAAGGCGTCATCCAGATGCCGCGACCATAAGTTGCCGCGATAAGATTCGGCGAGGTGACAGAGGCGGGCTGTGCGCTCAGCGCCACTACAGGCGCGTTCGGCAACCCGCTTCCCAATGGCGCCCAGCAGCCCGGAGAGACCGCGTTGCAGCTTCCCGTCAGCATCTCCTGCGTAGCAAAAACTCCAGCATCGGTGGCCAGGTAAACTGTGCCCGCGCTCCCCGGGTCCACCACCAAGCTGTTGGCCGGTGTCACCGGCAAATTAGAGGAAATATCTGTCCAGCTTGTTCCGCCGTCCACCGAACGATAAATCACCCGCACGTTTTTCGACAGATTCCTAACCCCGGCTACTGTCACATACACCGTCTTCCCTGTGGTGTCGTGCGTGTCGATGAAGATGCTCGATATATCCAACCCGTAGTAGTTCATCGCTCCGGTTGGGTTGCTGACATTGGTGACTGTGCCCAGGGTCAGATCCACCGGTGCGGACCAAACGCCGGTGGCGGAGTTGTAGGTTGCGCTTAGCACATGGCCGGGCAACGACCGTCCACCATTCGCAGCCCCGTACATGCCCACATAAACCACTTCGCCGCCCGAGGGCAGTGCAGTTGAAACAGGCAGAGCCATTGCCGCCATCGTGCGAATCAATGCGTTGACGGAACAATCGTTGTCGCCGATAACACCGTCCAGAATGGGAGTGATGGCGTTGGCCGCAGTCCAGCCCACGCCGCTGGCCGGACCGCGCCACACCCGGCAGGTTGCAATCAGCAGCTTGGAATTGTCCAACTGGTCCACCAGAAATGCCGCCGGGGCGTAAGGTGGCTCTTCGGCCATGTACAGCCCATCTCGAACCACATCCGCGTTTGTTGTTGTTAACGCCCCCGGATCGGTGGAATAGTTCAGCACCGCGTTGAACACTCCCGGCGTGCTTCCGTTGGGCGGCGTACCCAAATAGATGGAAACTCCCGGTTGATTGTTTGCATACCAATTCGAAACATTGCTCGGATCAATGGCCACCGACCCTGCGCCGCCCAAAATCTCCGGCCAATTCGTCGTTGTCGCAGTGCTGCTGTTTACGCCGGCAATTCCATTCGAGAGGCCGGCCATCATGGTGTAAGGTGTCGCGCCCGCCTGCGAAATGCTCTCCACCTCCGCCAGCGAACCCAGTCCTCCGTTCAAATTCTGAAAATGCGTCGCGTCACTCGCCGCACACGTCGATCCCGTTTCGCCAACGACGTCGGTCGAACGCCACAGTCCGCTGTCGTTACCCACAAAAATTTCCAGAGGATTGCTCGCATTCCACACCAACGCGTGCTGGTATTCGCCCACCGCCGCACTCATGCAGGTCGTCGAGTTCGTGGTATTGCGCCACGTGCAGCCTTGCGAATAAGGACAAGTGCTCTTCCACAGGTCATTGGCCCCGGCCAGTAAAATCGTTGTCTGCCCCGAGGGAACCGCCGCCAGCGTCAGGTTGTAATTCCCATTGGCAATCGACGTATCGAACGGTGCATTCTTCTCCAGCGCAGCCGTACTCCACTGCGTTCCAAAAGCAATCGTCTGGTTGGTGCAAGCGCCGCCGCTGGCCGCGCACACGTCCTGCCAAATCCCCAAATCGTAGTTGTACTCGCCCTTGTAATCGGCCACCGTCCAGGCAAAGGTGTCGCCGTTCTGCGGATTCACCGCCAGTGCACCGCGAAATATAGGACAGCCCAGCGAGCCCGTGCCTCCGGTATTCGCCGGACACAGGTTCAGGCTCGACTGCAGGCCAGCACCAGGTTGTTTCGTCAGCCGCGTCCAGGTGATTCCATCCGCCGACTGATAGTAGCCGTGATAGCGAACCGCCGCCATAAACAGTTGTCGCACCGGATTCCACACCACTGCCGTCGCCGCGTTCCCGCCGGGCTGCGCAAAGCCATCGTTTGGCCCCTGCACGTCCGCTCCCGTGCCGTCTGTTATCGTCGCGAGGCACCAATTCGCGCCGCTATCGGTGGAGTAATACAACCCCTTGTAGCTCGCTCCCGGCCATTCCGCATTCACCAGTGTGCCTTCATAAGCCTGTGAAACCGCCGCCACGACCACATTCGAATTTGCGGAATTGGGTCCGCAAGCGTGAACGCCAGAACTCACCGTGCCCCAGGCAAATCCGGCAAAGCCCTCGCCCATAAAGCTGTAGAGATGGTCCGATGTTGACGAGATCTGACTCCACGTATTTCCGCCGTCAGCCGAGCGCAAAATCCCCGCGCCGTAATACGAATCCAGCGCATCGTTTGGGTCGCCGGTCCCGGCCAAAATCACTCCCGTTCCGCCCGGCTGCACCGTCAATGCACCAATGCTGATCGAAGCGTCCATGACGCTGCTCAACGCTGACAGATCATCAGTCAACGGGATAAAGCTGATGTTGGAAGCAATGGATGTGTCCGCATTTTGCGACCGCCAAACCCCGCCCCCCGTGGTTCCCACGTAAAGCGTGTTGCCAGTCCCGTCAGAAGGGTCCAGCGCCAGTGAAGAGATGCGTCCTGTAATCAGCCCAAAATTCTGTGTCTGAACGGCTGTGGGACCAAGCGACAACCATGTTGCCGTCCCGCTGCTCGTGGTCTGCGCTCTCGCCAAAGACCCGGCCACCCCCGAGCGTCGGCGGAGAACCTTCGCTGCCCCGCTCACCCCGCCGCGCCCGGCCAAAAACCGCTCCGCCGCAATTATGCGAGGAGGCAGACCGGCTCGACGCGCCACCGTGCCCATGCTCTCAGTTGTCGATTGTGCGTGCAGAAGTCCGACCGCCAGCCCGGCCAAAAACAGCATCGCCAGCCATCTGACAGCCGAGACACACTCCCCCGCCCTGCCGCCAAACGCAGTTCCGCCGTGATACCGCTGATCAGAGATTTTTCGCACAAGCACCCTGACTGCGATTCCGGAATCCCCTCCCACTATCGGCAAACTCCGAGGGGGACATGATCGAAATCCATGGTCTTACAACGTGCGAAACAAGCAGTTTACGGGAATTGAATTGGTTGGATTATAGATCACTAATGGATTGATTGTCCGAACAATCTTTTTATGCGAACTCTTTTTCTTTTACCGTCTTACCTGAAAACCTCTAGTTGGGTCGATCTTCCGAGTTTCCCTATCGGCGCGGCTCCCGAGCCTGCACAGCAGTTTGGTCCAGGTCATAACTGGTGGGCGCAAATCCGTTGGTCAGCGGCACGACGATCTTCGGCCCCGCCCCCTCGCTCAATATTCCCGATGGATAATGCCCGGATTCCCGTGAACGCGCCGCAGGCGCAGTTGGCCGCACCGCAGGTGCTGCCACTGGCAAACCGCGCTGTGCAAGCAACTCCATCGCCCGCTCAATCGGTATCCGCACCTTCGCGTCACCCCCGCCCGCACTCGGATCAACCCAGCTATAGTTCTCCAGCAGCAATTCTTCGCGCAGGTGCAGCTCGGCCACATCCTCCATACCGCTGCCGCTCTGTGTCCACAGCGCCGGAAAACTTGCCGCATCAACCGTCCTCATCTCCGAATGGCCCGCCGCAACATCCTGCTTGTTTACGTGCGCCTTGCCAACTCCGCAAGCCACCATCGCCACAGCAAAAATGCCCAGTGCCACTAGGTAAACCACCCCGCCCATCTTCCGCGGCTTCTTTTCTAGACCGCACGAGTTATGCATGTTCCGCCTCCAGAATCTCCGCCACATGCGGGTCATTTACCTGCACCAGCGACCGCGTCTTCAACTGCGCGCAGAAGTATGCAACCCAAATCGCCATCATCGTCGTCGGCACCGCCGCGTATTCCAAAATCCCAAAGCTGAAATGCAAATTCCGCGCCGCATCCTTGAAGTTCGGCTCAATCAGCCAGAACAAATCGAAAGCCTTGGCAAAAATCATCCACTGACAAACCCACATCAGTCGCTTCCGATTGCGTTTCAAATCGCGCGAGAGCAACAGCGTAAACGGAATCAGCCAGTGAAAGATAAAATCCATCGTGAGCACAATGCCCCATCCACCCTGTACGCGGTCCAGATACCAAGGAATCTCATCCGGCAGATTGCCTGACCAGATAATCAGAAACTGCGAGAAAGCGAGATAAATATTCAGCATCACAAAAGCGAATGTCAGCTTGCCCAAATCATGTTGCTCGGTCTGCTGCAGAATCGTTTTGAACGGCTCGCCCTGTGCAAGCGCAATCACCACAATGATGGCAAACGCCAACACCTGGTAGCCCTGCCCCACCAGAAACAGCAGCCCGTAGACCGACGAATACCACGCCGCATCCAGCGACATCATCCAATAGATCACCGCCGCCGTCATCGTAATCGCATAAACCGCTATCCCCGGCCCGCTGATGCTCTCCAGCCTCTTGATCCACCCCGGCGTCGCCGCCAGCGAATCTCCGTCGCGTTGCAATCCCAGCGAGTTCAGCCGCCACGCATAGAAACCCCAAACAGCAAAGCAAATTATGCTCACCACGACAAACGCCATCGCATTCAGCATCGGCCTCTTGAACTCAATCGCGTGCGCCTGCGCCGTGCTAATCCATCCCGACTTCACTGCCGCCGTCACGTCAGTCACCGCCGCCCATAAATAGAGTTTCTTGAGCGAGAAGGCAATCACGAGCCAATACAAAAATACCAGCGGCAGCGTGCGGCTCATCGCTTCCAGTGGCCTGCGCAGCAGCAATCCCCACTTGCCGCCCGTCACGTATTGCACCATCAAAAGCGCGAGCCCGCCAACAGAAAAACCAAATGTCAGCATCAACCCCAGCAGCCAGCCGCGCAACGCGTGATCCGTGTCAAACCCGCGTCCATCCGCAAAGCCCAGCCCCACCGCAACTACAGCAGAGATCAACGCGACCAGCAGCGCGCGCCTCCGCCAGCCGTCCACAAAGGCCGGTGTGTTGAGTTCCGCTGGAAGTGTCTTCATCTCCTGTGACATTCCGTTCATCATTAGTCCCTAATGCGTCGCCGGCAACGGCCACTGCTCAGTAAAGCTCTCCGGCAAGTGATTCTCCCGCGCAATCTCTTTTAGGCTTTTCACTTGCACGCCCTGAGGAACATCCGCCGCCGTCGCCGATTGACTCAGCTGCAATGCGCGCATGTACGCCGCCACCGCCCAGCGATCGACAGGAGTAAGTTGCGCCGCGTAATCCGGCATCGCGTTATACCCATGCGTCATCACGTAGTAGTAGTGCGAAATCGGCTGCGACAACCGCACTTGATCGTGAAAATTCGCCGCCGTCTTGTAGCCCCGCCGCACAATTTCTCCCTGCCCGTTGCCCACCCGCGAGTGGCACGGCGCGCAATAAATGTTGAAGCGCTCCTGCCCCCGCCGCAACACATCCATCGTCACCGGGAACGGCATCTCGTTCTTTTCTTCGCGATAGCCATCCGCGGCCTGCACCACGCCGGTATAAAAATAACTGTCTTCGCGCAACTCGCCGCGAGCCACAGTATTCGCCACCTGCGGCCGCGCCCCGCGATGATCTGTTTTGAAGAACTCCGAGCCGCGTTGCGCAATCACCTTCGGCTGATCTTGCATATCCTGCCTGCAACCAACAAAAACCAACAACACAACAAGACCAGCGAACAAAGCCGGGTTCCCCAGACTTCGGGAACTCTGACCCCTGATCCCAGGTCCCTGATCCCTGTCCATCAGTACTCCACCTCCACCACCGACACTGGCTGAAAACTTTCCAAATACTTTTTCGCTTCCACTAAATCAAACTTCGGATCCAGCGCCTCCAAACAAAGAAAGAACTTGTCCGTCGTCGCGCCATCACAAAAATTCCGCGCGTTGAAAAGCGGATGATACAACGCCGGCAACCCATTCAGTGCCAGCATTCCAAAGGCCGCCGACAATCCCGCAAACATGATCGTCCACTCAAATGCGGGCACAATAAACGCAGGCCATGAGAACAACGGGCGTCCTCCAATATTCAGCGGATACGCCTGCACCGCAATCCATACCTCCAAAGCAAACATGGCCGCAAGGCCGATCACTCCGCCAATCAAAGTAATCAGCGGCACCGCGCTGCAACCAACGCCCATCGCCTCAGCCGCTTCTTCCACTGGATAAGGCGCGTAACAATCCATGCGCCGCCAGCCGTCTTTCCTCGCTTGCCGAACCGCGCAGATCAGCTCATCCGAGGTATCGAATTCGGCTAGCAGGCCGTAAGTTCCTTCGCGTGGAGCCATCATTCGCCAGCCTCCTTTTCCGCCGCACGCATCTTGGCAACAGGCAGCATGGTGCGAATCTCCGACATCGGAATCATGGGCAGGAAGCGTATAAACAACAGAAACAGCGCCATGAATAATCCCAGCGTCCCCGCATAAGTCAGGTAGTCCCATCTAGTCGCGCGATAACTTCCCCACGCCGAAGGCAAAAAGTCGCGATAAGTGCTGGTCACAATAATTACAAAGCGCTCAAACCACATTCCGGCGTTCACCACAATCGAAAGACAAAACATAAATGAAATCGAAGTGCGCAGCTTTCTCCACCACAACGTCGTCAGCGGAATCGCCAGGTTGCAAGTAATCAGCACCCAATAAGCCCAGCCCATCGGTCCGAACATTCGGTTCCACATCATGAAAGCTTCCCAGTGCGAGCCCGAGTACCACGCCATGAAAACTTCCATCCCATACCCATAGGCCAATATGCAGCCCGTCGCCAGCATCACCTTGCCCATGTTATCGATATGTCGTTCGGTGACCAGTCCTTCCAGGTGATAAAACTTGCGCAACGGAATGGCCAGCGTCAGCACCATTGCAAAGCCTGAATAAATTGCGCCTGCCACAAAGTACGGTGGAAAAATCGTAGTGTGCCATCCGGGTAAAACCGCAACGGCAAAATCAAAACTAATTACTGTATGCACTGACAGCACCAGCGGCGTGGCCAGCCCGGCCAGCAACAACGAAGCCATCTCATACCGCGCCCAGTGCCGCACCGATCCTCGCCAACCCAGCGAGCAGAACGCATACGTATATTTGGCCACCTTCGATTTGGCGTGATCGCGCATCGTGCCAAAATCCGGGACCATGCCGATATACCAAAACACAATCGATATCACTGCATAAGTCGTAACCGCAAAAACATCCCACAACAGAGGCGAGCGAAACTGCGGCCACACCGCCATCGAGCTCGGATACGGTAGCAGCCAATAGCCCAGCCACGGCCGCCCAATGTGAATCAGCGGAAACATTCCCGCGCATACCACCGCGAAAATCGTCATCGCTTCGGCGAACCTGTTGATGGAATTGCGCCAGCTCTGTTTGAACAAAAGTAGGATTGCCGAAATCAGCGTCCCCGCGTGGCCAATGCCAATCCACCACACAAAGTTAATAATCGCAAAGCCCCACGCCACCGGCTGCGAAACGCCCCAGATTCCGATACCTTTCAGAAAGAGCCAAGTCAGAGCCACCATCAGCACAGTCGTCAGCGCACCGCCCACGCCGAGCAGTACAAACCAGCCCAGAGGCGTCTTCGGCGTCAGCACAATGCGCGTAATCTTCTCCGTCACCGACACAAAGCTCTGCCCCGGCGCAATCACACGGAACTCGCCCGTCGCCTTATCAATCCCCGGTTTGTCTTTCAATTCGACTGCCATCCCGGCCCCACTAACTTACTAGCTCTGGATTCACATTCAACACCGCGGCCACATACTTTGTCCGCGGTCGCGTATTCAAATCGGCAAGTACCTGATAACTCCGCTCATCAGCTTGCAATGTAGCCACTTTGCTCTTCTTGTCGTTGATGTTGCCAAAGGTAATCGCCCGTGCCGGGCAAGCCTGCTGACAAGCCGTCACAATCTCGCCGTCTCGAATCGAGCGGTTCTCTTTATCGGCTTCGATCTTCGCCGTGGAAATCCGCTGCACGCAATAACTGCACTTCTCCATCACTCCACGCGAACGTACCGTAACATCCGGGTTGCGCATCAGCTTCAAGCTTTCCGTCTCAAAATCCGAATAAAGCAGATAGTTATAGCGTCGCACCTTGTATGGGCAGTTATTCGAGCAATAGCGCGTGCCCACGCAGCGGTTGTAGACCATCGCGTTCAGCCCCTCTGGCGTATGCACCGTTGCGCCCACCGGGCAAACCAGCTCGCACGGCGCGTTCTCGCAATGCTGGCAAGCCATCGGCTGAAAATGTGCGCGTGGCGCAGCCAAATCGCCTTCAAAGTAAGTATCGATGCGCAGCCACTGCATATTGCGTCCAATGCGCACCTGCTGTTTGCCCACAACGGCTATGTTGTTCTCCGCATAACATCCCACAATGCACGCATTGCAGCCCGTACAGCTATTCATATCAATCGACATTCCCCACGTATAATCCATGTACTCCCAGTTAGGAAACATCGTGTTGTTTTTGTCGGTCGTCGCGTGCGTCTCGCCTTCATTCGCAAAGCCCGGTTTGGCCTTATATTCTTCCAAGGTCGCATAGCGAATAATGCCGCGTTCGCCAATCGCTTCATCCGCTTCAATCGAATTATTACCGTTTCCCTGTCCTCCGAATACCTTTGGCCTGTGATCTTGATAGTGGCTCTTGGTTACAGCCACGCCCCATTTCCCCGGCACCTTTTTCATCGTTCCCACGGCATAGAACGGCGCATCTGAAGTGCGAATCAAATAAGCGTTGAAGCCTGCGCCGCCCGCGACGCGCCCCGTCTTGCGCCCATAACCTAAGTAAACAGTTACTGAGTTATCCGGATGCCCCGGCGCAACAATCACCGGCGCATTCACCTTGCGCCCCTGCACCGTCAGCTCAACTATGTCGGCCTCTTCCAGTCCATACTTGGTTAGCGTAGCGCCAGAAACAATCGCCGCATTATCCCAACTCAAGTTAGTAATCGGTTTAGGCAGCTCCTGCAACCACCCCACATTCGACCACCGCCCGTCATAAATATTAGGATCAGGCCGGAAAATAATCTCAATCGAGTCCTTCGGAGATGGCGCAGGAATTTTCAATTGCGGCAGATTCAGTTTGTTTGTACCGCCTAGCGATTCAAATGCTGTATAGTCAATCCATCCTTGGTGTAGCGTCTTACGCCATCCCTCCTCAAAGTCGCCCCTGATTGTAGACTTCGATGTTTCTCGCACAGCCTCGTACGGGCTCAATCCCGGCTCATCTAACAATGCCTGAAGAATATGGTGCGCAGACTTGCCACCGTAGAGTGGATCAATCATTGGCTGAACGACTGAAACGGTTTCATCGTAAGCCCGTGCATCCGACCACGCCTCCAGGAAGTGCGCCGAAGGAATATGCCAGTGAGAAATCTGTCCTGTCTCATCCGAGTGCGATCCGAGGTGCGCCGTCATCTTCGCTTTTTCAAATGCCGATGCAAACGCCAGATCGACTGGCGCGTTATAGATCGGATTGGCATTCAAGACTATCAGCCAATCGACTTTACCAGCATTTAAATTGTTAACAAGTGATTTCAGATCGGCAATTTGATCCGACGGCAACGGAATTGCCGGGGCAAATGAAAGAAATGCGGTCCTATCGTCATTCCCCAGTGCGTTATTGATAGCTAGGATGAGCACAGGAAGCCACGTGTCGTTGAGCCCTGAAATCACAACACTCCTGCCTCTATGCGCCATCAAATCCCTGACCAAAACGGCCATGAATTTCTTCTGTTCTTCCGTCCATGAGTGGTCCGGTGGCTCAATGTTTGCCACTCCGACAGCTTTGGCAAGTTCCGCCGCAAAAGCAGGAATCTCGCTGGCACGCAAACCCAAGCGGTGCTCAGCCTTCAGTCCCGTCGTTGTCGGCGTATTCTCAATCGCGTATAGCCGATTCAATTTCGTCGGGTCTTTGCGACGCTCTCCATATTGACGAACTAATTTATGAAAACCTGGGAAATCCGCGCTAGAAAGAAAATCCGCGTCTAGCGAAACAATCACATCCGCATCGGCCAAATCATATTGAACATTCAGCCCATTGGCCAGCGCCGTCCCTGCAATTGCCGGGTCGTACTGCACAAGCGTCGCCATCGGATACTTCGCCTGAACCTCGCGCCACTGCCGAGCCAGCGTAGGCGAAGTAATCGTCTCGCTCAGGAAATAAATCCCCGCTCCGTCTTCGGTCGAGATAACCTTGTTACGTAGCCCAACGATAAACTCCGCCCACTCACGATTCTCTCCGCGATAAGTCACATGCTGCGAGCGGTCTGGATCATATAACTCCAGCAAAGTAGCCTGTGTAAACGGATCGGACGAACCCAAGTTATAAGGATGATCCGGATTGCCATCTATTTTGATCGGCCTATACTGATCGCTTTTCACCAGAATCGGAACAGCACCAGTCACAAACGGGTGTGCCGTAGCAAAGTATTTAGGCTTTCCTAGAATCAAATCTTCTGGCTGCTTCACATACGGATAAATCGTTTCGTCCGGCTGCCGTGTGCAACCGGCAAGTCCAGCCAGCGCCATTGACGCGCCCATGAGCTTGAAAAATCCGCGCCGTGAAACCGCATCCACCAACTCACTAGCCGAGCCTGGAAACTCCTTAGCCACAGCCGCCTCAAACTCCGGCGTCCCCGCCAGTTCATCCAGCGAACACCAATATCTCTTGCCGCGCAAGTTCTTCAACTTCTCGCGCACCGCCTCCAGCGTCATCGGCTCCGCGTCTTCGTTCTTCTCAAGCCCGCGCATTTTTTTGCTCATCGGTGGCAGACCTCGCAACTGGACAATTCATTCGGCGTGCGAATCTTGTACTGCTCAACAAGAAAGTGGCCTAACTCATCCTGGCTAGTGAACTCTATATATTTGGGAGGCGCGATACCAATCTGGCCCAACAAGGGAGACATTTCATTTCCGTTTTCAGTTGGCTCTTTTGTCACGCAGCTCACGCTTTCCGCCGTCGGCAAGCCGCTTGCCTCATCCCCCACCGCGCACCACACCGGCCTCTCTTCCGTCGGCTTCTCCCAAGCATTGTTGTAAATCTCGCTCGTCGGTCTCAGGTTCTTCACCGGGT
>CAYPYJ010000087.1:0-16349 GCA_964414945.1 uncultured Occallatibacter sp. | reverse complement strand
CTCCTCCAACGTCACCGGCGCGGGGCCAGCGCAGCGCATCTGCTCCAGCGCATCAATCGTCCACCGTTTCCCTTCTTCGGTGAACGTGTAGCTCATATCGATGGGATTGCTGTTCGAAGAACGCATTCCAAGCGAGCGTAGCAGTTGCCGGTCCACCGCCATCTGCACCAGCTCAGCCACAATGTGGTAAGGCAGCTTGATCACTTCCACAAACTGCCGACAACTCTCCAGGTGGCATGTGTAAATGATCTTCATCAAAAGGCTCAGCAGATCAATCTCATCGAGACCCGTGGCCTCAAGACTCGCGGGTTCGCCGGGAATGCGTTTCAGAAACGCCTCCAGCGCACACTGCTCAATCACGCCCAGCGCCACCAAATTGTCGCCCAGCCGTCCGCCATTCTGCGACTGGCGCTCCAGCCCCGCCGTCACGTCTTCAACGGTGACCAGACCACCGCCGATCAGCAGATCTCCCAACCTGATTCGCGCGCCGATAATGCCCTCCTCCGGCCAGCCAACACTAACCATCCAAACGGTCAGTCTTCTCCTAGCTGCTACTTAGCTTTTCGGCTGAGATGAGCGAACTCAATAGCTCTATGCATGAATCCTTTGAGATGGTTACCCGGGCTTTCAAGCCCGCTTTTTATGGAAAGATAAAGTCTGTGTAAGTTGATGATTATAATATTGTTAAAGTTTGTTTACAGGTTTTTGGTGTTGTCGAGAAAATCACCCACAGCTTTGATGAAATAAATATAGGGGGGAGGGGGGCAGGCTTGCGGTACAGGGTACAGACCGGGCACATCCCTGACAGATGGCACCGGAGCCAGCCCCAGCGCACCAGAGCAGGAGTAGTTTCAAATTAGCAGAATGCGAGAAATAACCTGCAAAGATCGGAGACCTCGAACTTCCTGGCGCGTCAGCGCCGCACGCCTGGACGGCCAGTCCCCCACCGCAGGTGGCACAGGTGGTGAGACGTAAACTGGTACTGGTCGAACTCGCCCCAGGAGCCTCACGCATGAACCGCCGCCTTATCCTCGCCGTTTTGCCGCTTGCTTTCGCACCATTCCTCGCCGCTCAAGACACGCGTACGGTTACCGAGCCCGTGCTGCCAGCCATTTGCGCCACGCTGGATGCCCAATTGCAAACCAGTGGCCAGTCGCTGGCTGAGGCAGACGAAGCAAAGCTCGACACGGTCCGCATCCAGCAGGCCATCGATCAGTGCGGCAAAGGGCACGGCGTCCTGCTGCGAGTGCAGGGCAAGGCCAACGCATTTCTCAGCGGACCGCTTCAGTTGCGTTCCGGCGTCACCCTCATCGTTGGCAAGGGCGCAACCCTCTTTGCCTCACGCGATGCAATCGTCTTTGAAACATCTCCCGGCAGTTGTGGCCTCATCAATGAAGGAGGCCGCGGATGCAAGCCGCTGATTGCTGTCGATCACGTCTCAGGCGCGGGCGTCATGGGAGACGGTGTCATCGATGGACGCGGCGGCGAAAAAATTCTCGGGAAGAATGTCTCCTGGTGGGATCTGGCCCAGCAGGCCCACGACAGCGGCCATCAGCAGGCCTTCCGCATCATTGTCGCCGACTACGCCAACGACTTCACTCTCTATCGCATCACACTCCGCAACTCGCCTAACTTCCACGTCTCTTACAATCACGGCGACGGCTTTACGGTGTGGGGCTTGAAAATTGATACGCCTCGAAGGGCAAAGCCAGATTGGCTCGCACGCAACACCGATGGCGTGGATCCCGGCAACGGTACCAAGAACGTGACCATCACCCATAGCTTCATCCGCACCGGCGACGACAACGTAGCCGTCAAAGGTGGACCCGGCGGCGCAACCAACATGACCATCAGCCACAACCATTTCTACTGGGGCCACGGCATGTCCATTGGCAGCGAAACCGATGGCGGTGTCAGCAAAATTCGGGTCTTCGACCTCTCGCTCGACGGAACGGACAGCGGAATTCGCATCAAGTCCAACGGGTCACGCGGTGGCCTCACGCAGAACGTGTTGTACGACGACCTCTGCATTCGCAACTCACCCAACCCCATCAGTCTTGACACTGGTTACGCCGCCTCTGGAACCGTCAAAGGCAATTCGCCGCCCACCATGCGCGATGTCACTCTGCACAACGTCCGCGTCTCCGGAGGAGGCAAAATTAGCTTCAACGGCTACGCCATGGAGTATCGCATTGCCGCCACTCTTGACGGCGTGCAACTGACCGATCAGGCCGACTACACCTACTCGCTCAATCACGCCGATTTACATTTCGGTCCCGGAGCGGTAAACCTGAAACTTCCCGCAGGCGAGGACTCAACCATGCAAGGGACTCCATCCAGCGGCACGCCAGATTCATGCGCCGGTAAATTCGTGGATTTTCCTCAGCAGTAGTTATGGCCGGGTGGCGCAGCTCTTGATTTTCAGACTTGGGAAATCCACGACTTGATTTCTGCATTCCCAGGTCTCAGAAGCGAGACCTGGGCCACCCGAATCCATGAGAGATAATCGAGTGCCACCCGCAGCCACCAGCAATCCTGCGATGGCCGAAGACGCAGAAAACAGCCTTATACAACCATTTATTAGCCTGTAACATTCGACTTTTATATTCGCAGCGGACAAAGAATTTCCACGGATGCCCTCCAAACTGAGGGCTCCGATTTCCCTGTCCGTAAGCCAAACAACCAGGGGCTATAAAGTGCGCGTCACGCCCGACGTGCCCGCTTGCCCGCGGCGCCCCTTGCCCAAAACCACACCGCACCAACCAGGAGGTTACACCGACATGAAGCTCATGAAAGCACTGCTTGTGCTATGCCTTGTTGTTTTCGCTGCTTGCCCCACACAGGCTCAGGATGACGGCCGCAGGGTCCCGCATCTCGATCACGTCTTCGTGATCTTGATGGAAAATCATTACTACGGGCAGATCATTGGCAATACCAATGCGCCGTTCATCAACAGCTACTCCAAATCTGCCAACCTTGCCACAAATTACTTTGCTGTCGGGCATCCCAGCCTGACCAACTATCTCGAAATCGTTGGAGGCTCAAACTTTGGCGTCATCAATGACGATTCGCCGGACTGGCACAACACCTCTTGCCTATCGAATATAGAACTCAGCTTGCCGGCCCTGGAGTCTGCGGCGACCAACACCTGTCCAATTACTGGAGCGGGCCTTGACGGAGCCACTCCTGCAGTCGATACCACCAATGAAGGCACGCCGGACGAGCCGGTCTATAACGACTACATCGCTCCCGCGCATACCGTTGGCCACTCAATCGCTGATCAGCTTGTCGATGCCGGTCTCAGTTGGAAGAGCTATCAGGAAAACCTGCCTCCCTATGGCGCTGATGGCGTGAATAATAGCGACGGGCTCATCTCGAATGTGACCGAAGCTGCGCCGGGCGTGCCGAACCTATACGCGGTGAAGCATAATCCATTCGTCTACTTCGCCAGTGTGCAGTCCGGCAGCAATCCGGAAAACAGTCTGAAGAACGTTGTCGGTTTCGAGAGCCTCTATGCCGACCTGGCCAGTGGGCATGTTCCCAATCTTGCTTTCATTGCGCCAAACCAGTGCCATGACCAGCATGCCCGTGGCAGCAGCGAAGTGGGCCCAGGTTGTTCAGTAGACCAGAATGACATTGCCCAGGGAGATGCGGCATTGAAGACTCTGATTACTGGCATCAAGGCTTCCAATGTCTGGAAGACAGGCAACAATGTGATCGTTACTGTTTGGGACGAGAATGACTACAGCAGCTTGCCCAACCAGGTAGTTACGATTGTCGACACTAGCTATGCTCCCACCGGCGCTTCCAGCAACGTGAAGTACACTCATTTTTCATTGCTCAAAACTCTGGAAGCAGGCTTTGGCCTTCACTACCTGAACCATGCTGCCGACCACAACGTCAAACTGATGTCCGACTTGTTCGGCGGCAGAAACTAACCCTCTTGATTGGACCTAAGAACTGATCGAGCCAACTTGCAGGATGGCATTTTTCCCAGCAATGACGGCCTCCAATCGATTTTTCGAATGGAGGCCGTAGCTCATTCAGGTTATGGGAGAACGGGCGGGTAGCGCACTACGGATTCGTCCACCACTGAGGTACCCCACCCTCGGCACGTCTTGGTGGTTGGGGTGATCTTGGATAGGATACCTCGAACCACAATAATTCGCCTTTCGATTTTTCATATCTCTACGAGCTCAGAATCTATCGGCTGAATGGCCAATTGAGATAAAAGCTGATAACTGGCAGCCAACCTCGCTGAGTGCATGGTGCGCCCTACGCAAGCTCGCGTAATCGTGGCGCAGACTTGCCGACACCTCGATCTGGGATAGAACGCCCCGGCTTTACGGTAGATGATTCAGATAGCACGCTCCACTGGTGTTCTGCACCGGCGGGGCCGGTGGCGTCGTCCACGGCGGATTGCTGAAGTTGAAGAACTCCGTCATATCTATCTGCGCTGCATCACGCGCGCTCAGTGCGGGCAAACTCCATCGTGTCTCAATGAATTTGAGAATTGCCGTGTAATCCGCAGCCGTATGGTCGACATAATTCTTTTTTGCGTACGGTGAAACCACTACCAAGGGAATGCGATAACCGGTCCAGGTGAAGTTGCAGATTGGCCCCGTGGATGTAGTGCAGAGGTCGCCCGACAATAGGTCCTTCGGAGCGATGCCGTCCGGGCTTGGCATAGGCTGCGGCGAAACATGATCGTAAAGACCGCCGGCTTCGTCATAGGTCCAGAACAGCGCCGAGCTGCTCCACGAAGAGCTATTCATCAGCGGAGTGATCAGCGACTGCACATAGACATCGCCCGTCTGAACGTTTGTGGGTGCGCCAGAGTCCGAATCAGTTCCGTGTTCATCCAACCCAGCATCCGAGGCCGGCTCAATCTCGGCAACCTGTGGCAACGTGCCGTTTTGCAAATCTGTAAGGTATTGCGAGATCGGCTGAATATTCTGCGGATACTGGCTCACCACTGTCTGCGCGTAGGTGAAGTTCGACAAATAACTGTTTTTCATCAGGCACGAGGCGGTGTACGGGGGGCCCGAACAACCAGTGCCTGTGGGGTTGACGTAAATCTTCCAGGTGATGCCGGCATTCTGGAGTTCCTGGAAGATGGTCTTGGATTGGAGCTGCGGCGTGTCGGCGGCGTTAGTTCAGTTGGGATAGGCATATCCGCCTGAAGTAGCTCCCAGCAGGTATTCGCGGTTGATGTTTGTGCGGGACATGACGGGGTTGAACCAACGGTCCGACGTGGCGAAATTCGAGGCCATGAAATAAAGGAAATTCAAGTCGTTGCCATCGTAATAACCCATGGCGCGAATTCCGTCGCTATCGTAATAGCCAAGAGCACGGCCGTCATAAGCGGCGGTAAAGACAAAGCCATTATTTGCCGCCGGATTGTTCCCAACCGGATCGGTGTAGTCCCAGTCATTATGCGCTTCGTCCCACGATGGGCTGGTGTTCTCGGTGCACATGGTCTTGAGATGAAACGATGTGACTGGATTGCTGGGAGAGGGAATGCAATTACTCGGTGCAGGGCTGCTGGGGTTGCATCCTGGGATCGACGGCGCCAACCCCTGCAGCGGAGACGCGCCCGTAGCGGGATTGAACTGCGGCAGGCCATCGAAGGACTGGTCAGGATACCCATTCTGCGCCCAGTACTGGCGCAGCTCGCCCAAATAGTTATCAAGCGACCGGTTCTCCTGCACCAGGATGATGACATGATTGATCGACGATATGCTTGCGGTAGGCGGGGGCGGGGGTGGGGGCGGGCTTCCGGATTGGGTAATAATACCGCCTCCGCAACCGACGAGAAGCGAAAGTAGACTAATACTCGAAATGGTGTAGAGATTGTCTCGCATGGAGCCCCCAAACGTCCCTTTGGCCACTGAAATCCATATTTTTCCGCTTTGGCGCCTTGCAGACAACCATTCTGCCTGGAGATGAATCTAATATGCGGACGATCTCTGCGTATGTATCAAATGGCTCTGTGCCTGACGACACTGGGGATTGTTTCCATAGTGGTATTGAACAGTCGCGGAAGCGCAATGCCGGACGGTACCGCCGAAACTGATCTGCCCTCCTTCACAATTTCCAATCACGTGTTTGATCTTCTTGTCATCGGCGGGCGCGCGGTCCCATCAAGCTGGATAACCCAAATATCTAGAGAACAAGCAGGTGTCTATGCGTGCCACAGTTGAATTGTTCTTTGATTCAAGGATGGGAGACCAAGAACCTCGATTTAGTAGCCGACGGCGTCCGTCTAGACGGCCAGTCCTTGCAGATAATTACTCGCTGTTGGCGCACAATGGTTCGTAAGCTCATTTCGAGGGATCGAGGATGAACCAAATGCATTCGAGCGTAGGTTTCCGCGTCGGCACAGAGCGCCAAACGCTTTGAAAATCCCCGTAACTCCTTTAGTAAGACGATTCTGCGGATAACTTACATGGAATGACGAATTTGCAGCGGCTTCATCCTCTTATATACATGAAAATAAACAACTTCCATACAGAATACCGGTGGAGGTAGGGTGGGTAGCCCTGGATACGTACGAAAGAATTGTCAAGCACCAGGTTTCTGGGCGCATGGTCCAGCTCTGTCCCGCTCCTCGGGACCGGCTAGGCACAAAGGTACCCAATTTCTTTATTTTCGCTTATGCTGTTAACAATCCTTTCTTGCTTCGGCAAGCCAAACACAAACCCTTATGAATCCAGTCGCTTTTGCGGTTGACGATCTTCGGGAGCAGTATACGCGGGAGATGGCGCTCGTTCGCCAAACCTGTGAGCGCACCGGCGACGGCACAGCCGCCATCCGGCGACGCTCGGCCGTGGTGGACAGGATTCTGATCGAGATGTGGCGTCGCGCCTTCGCCGGACAGCCGGTGCAAAACGCAGCCCTGCTAGCCCTGGGTGGCTATGGACGCAAAGACCTTTTCCCTTATTCCGATATCGATGTGATGTTCACCTTTGCCGACGACAAAGCCGAGGTCAGTTCCAAGGACGCTGTTCGCACTATCATTCAGGGAATGTGGGACATAGGCCTGCGCGCCAGCCCTTGTTCGCGCACTGTCAAGGAAGCCGGACGTTTCGACCCTGACAACCTGGAATTCACACTGGCTACTTTGGACCATCGTTTCCTCGCGGGGCATTTTCCGCTCTACCAGCAGATTCACCAGACCGTTCTGCCCGGCCTCTTCCTCAGCGAGTGGACCACCATCACACAAAAGTTGGGCGAAATTGCCCGCGCCCGTCACGCCAAATTTGGCAACACCATCTTCCACCTGGAACCCAATCTCAAGGACTGTCCCGGCGGGCTGCGCGACTACAGCCTAGCAGTCTGGTTCGCCCTCCTCTTCCACCTCAAAGAGACCAAGGAGTGGCCTCGCCACCGCGGAGGCGTCTTTCAAAGCGCGCGCGGAGATGCAGAAGCTGCTTTTGATTTTCTCGCCGCCGCCCGATGTTTTCTCCACTTCCGCCATGGCCGCGATGACAATATTCTCGATTGGCAATCTCAAGACGAAGCTGCCGCCAACTCGATTGGCCTGGAGACCCGTGGCACCGCCGACCCGGCCTACTGGATGCGCACATACTATCGTCACGCGCGCATCATCTATCGCCGCGCCGTGCTGTTGATGGAGCACGTGCCTGCCCCGGTCAGCTTCTACAAGCAATTTCGCCGCCGTCGTACACCGATTGCCGGTACCGACTTCATCCTCGACCAGGGACGGATCGACATTGCGCCCGGCGCGCAGTTCAGCGACACCAGCGCTATTTTGCGAATCTTCTCACTGATGGCGACTAACGGCTACATGCTTTCGCAGGCCGCTGAAGACCGCATTACCGACGCACTGCCCGCACTCGCCATCCATATTCCGGAAGGACCCTATTTGTGGAACGCTCTGCGCGAAATCCTTCTCGGACCCCATGCAGCTCACGCGTTGAGAACGATGCACGCTCTCGGCATTCTGGAAATGCTGATTCCCGAATTCCACGGCATCGACGCCCTGGTGATCAGAGACAGCTATCATCGCTACACCGTCGATGAGCATACATTCCTTACCATAGACAATGTGCATGGCCTCCGCCAGCCCGGCAGCTCCTATGAACAGAGCCTCGCCCAGCTACTTCCTGAGATCGACCGCCTCGACCTGTTTCTGCTTACCTTACTTCTCCATGACACTGGCAAGGCGCGCCGCGACGTGGAGCACGTTGCTCCGAGCATCGAACTGGCAGACGCACTGCTGGTCCGCCTGGAGTTCGACGGCGAAGAGCGTGAGGCTGTTCTCGACCTGATCCGGCTGCATCTGGAAATGTCTAACGCCCTGCGCCGCGACATCTTCGATTTGGAAAACGTGCGCGACTTTGCCGAGAAGATGGGCAGTCCGCAGATTCTCAAAATGCTTACCCTGATGACCTTTGCCGACATCAAGGCCGTCAACCCTGAAGCTCTGACGCCGTGGAAGGCCGAGAATCTTTGGCAACTCTACATGGCTACAGCCAACTTTATGGATCGCTCCGTGGATGAGGTTCGCTACCACGCAGCCATCGACCCGACGCTGCTCAATCGCCTTCGCTCTATGCTTCCCGCCGCGCAACACGACACCTTGCGGCAATTCCTGGAAGGCCTGCCTCAACGCTATCTGCAAACCCGCCTGCCCGAGCAGATTCGCAACCACTTCCAGATGGCCGCCAAGCTCGACGAAGACGCTGTCCAACTCGACCTGCGACCGCATCGCCAGCTCTACGATCTGACCGTCATAACCCGCGACCGCACGCGTCTCTTTGCCGACGTGGCCGGGGCGCTGGCCGCATGGGGCATGAACATCGTCAAGGCAGGCGCATTCAGTAACGACGCAGGCGTTATCGTGGACAGCTTCCACTTCACAGACACGTTTCGCACTCTGGAATTAAACCCCACCGAGAAGGACCGCTTTCTCGAATACCTTCACGACGTGGTCTCTCTGAAGGTTCCGGTGGAGCAGATGCTTGAAGCCCGCCGCCATCTGAATCATCCCGCCAATCTCAAGGTAGAGGTGGCCACCCGGCTGGAGTACGACAACGAATCTTCGACCCATTCGACGATTCTGCAAGTGGTGGCACAGGATCTCCCCGGCCTGCTTCGCCAGATCGCACTTACTCTAAGTACGCATCAATGCAACATTAAAGTAGCTCTTATTGATACTGAAGGCGAGACGGCTATAGATGTCTTTTATCTAACCAGCCAAGGCGCGAAACTCACTCCAGAAGCCCAGGAAAGTCTCACCGCAGCTTTGACCTCTGCGCTTGCGGAGTTGCGTGTTCCTGTCGCATAGGCAATATCATCACTCGACAGTGGTTGTCGTCTGCAAGGACTAGTTTGTGATCCCCTATTTATTTTCAGCCAGGTCTGAGATGTGGCCCATCTTCTCCTGCTTGGTGCGTACGTAGTCCGCGAAGCCCTCCTGCGGTTCGACCTCGGCGGAGATGCGTTCGGTAACTTCGATGCCTGAGTTCTCCAAGGCGGCCACCTTCTCTGGGTTGTTGGTAATCAGGCGAACCTGAGTAACGCCGAGCAGTTTGAGCACTTCAGCGGGCAGTTCATAGGCGCGGCAATCGGCGGCGAAGCCCAGTTCGACGTTGGCCTCGACGGTGTCCAGTCCGTGGTCCTGCAACTCATAGGCGCAGAGTTTGGCCATCAGGCCGATGCCCCGGCCCTCCTGTTGTTCATAGAGCAGAATACCCGCTCCTTCTGCAGCGATTTGTTTGAGGGCCAGCTCCAGTTGCAGGCGGCAATCACAGCGAAGCGAGCCGAATACATCGCCGGTAAGGCACTGCGAATGGATACGCACCAAGGGCGGAGCGGAGTGGATGTCGCCCATCACCAGGGCAACGATGCCTTCGACTTCAGGGTTCTTGATTTCATAGACGTTTCCGTTTGCGGCATTAACCGGAACGCCTTCTCCACTTTGCGGCTCAGTTTGATCGCAGGGGCGCTGCGCGGATACCACGCCTTCAAAGCCAAGTATGCGGAAGGCTCCCCAGCGAGTGGGGAAATCCGCCTCGGCAATCTTCTTCACGCTTTCAAATCCCATGCCTCTATTTTACTTTGCGGGGGATGGAAGTGCCTTCGGTATTGGCCGCGTGACAGAAGTACTCCGACAGTGCCCAGCCTCATGCCTTAACATGGTTCTTGCCTGGGGATTTCATGCGCGACCATCTGGCTACACTGCTCGACGACTTTCGCCGCTACGACCGCCAGATTGCGGTTGTTTGCTTTAAGGGTAACCGGCGGCGTGCCACCACTTATGGAGAGATTGCGCGGCTGGCGGGGCGCTTTGCGGCGTTGCTGGTTCAGCGGCAGATCGGACCCGGTGATCGGGTTCTGATTTGGGCGGAAAACAGCGCGGAGTGGATTGCGGTCTTCCATGGCTGCATCTCACGCGGGGTGCTGGCGGTGCCCTTGGACGCCTACGGAACCGCTGAGTTTGCGCGGCGCGTAGCCGACGACGTACAGCCAAAACTGGTGGTCGGTGATGCGTTACTGCTTGGGCAGTTGCCTACGAACTGGCCTCGGTTCGCCTTTGATGGCTGGCTCGCTGAACTTCCCGTCGAAGAAGCAGGTGCGATGGAGGGGCTCGGTCGCGAGACACCTTTACAAATTTTATTTACCTCCGGCACCACCGGCGATCCCAAGGGAGTGGTGCTGACCCACGGCAATGTGCTGGCCAGCTTTGAGCCTATCGAGGCGGGCGCGAAGCCCTACATGCGTTGGGAGAAGCCATTTCATCCACTGCGTTTTCTGGAGACGCTGCCCTTGAGCCATGTCTTCGGGCAGATGATGGGGCTTTGGGTTCCACCGATCTTTGCCGCCGAAGTGCATTTTGAGAGCCGGTTAGTGGCTGCGCGGCTGATCGAGACCATCAAGCGCGAGCGCATCAGCGTACTGGCTGCGGTGCCGCGCGTGATGGCTCTGCTGAAAACGCATCTGGAGACCACGCACCCCGACCTGTCAGAACGAGTGACAACTTCCAAAGGTATGAAGGCGTGGAAGCGCTGGTGGGTTTTCCGCGATATTCACAGCGAGTTCGGTCTGAAGTTCTGGGCGCTGATCTCAGGCGGCGGAGCGCTGGGCGGACCGCTGGAGCAGTTCTGGAACGCGCTGGGGCTGGTGGTGGTGCAGGGCTACGGCATGACGGAGACCTCGGCGATTATCACGCTGAACCACCCCTTCCATGTGGCCAGTGGAACCATCGGCAAGCCGCTGCCGGGACGCGACGTGAAGCTGGGGCCGGACGGCGAGGTGCTGGTGCGGGGCGCGATGATCTCCGGGGGAAGCTGGCAGGGCGGGGCATTTGAGCCGCGTGCCAGCGAGTGGCTGGCCACCGGCGACCTGGCCGAGGTGGTGGAAGGCGGCGAACTGAAATTCCTGGGGCGCAAGAGCGAAGTGATTGTCACTTCGTCAGGCGTGAATCTGCACCCGGAAGATTTGGAGGCGGCCATCGAGCAGCAGCAGGGGGTCACGGCCTGCGCGGTGGTGGCGATGGAGACAGCGAATGGGCCGGAGCCATGCGCCATTTTGGCGATGCGCGGCAATGGCGATGGGGCCGCAAGAGCCATTGAGCGCGCCAACCAGAAGCTGGCCGAGTTTCAGCGGCTGCGGCGCTGGATGCTGTGGCCTGAGCCGGACCTGCCGCGAACATCAACCGGCAAAGTGAAGCGCAGGGCGGTGGCGGAATGGCTGAAAGGAATCCAGATCACAGCTGCGAACGCCTACAACGGAGATGCGACATCGAACGGCGCGGGTGCAAAGGCATTTGGCGCCGGAGCGGATTGGCTGCTGGTGCTGATTTCCGAGATCACTGGCGAGACGCCGACGGGCGTGGGAGACGAACTGCGGCTGACAGAGGATTTGTTTCTCGACAGCCTGGGCCGGGTTCAACTGGCTGCTGCGCTGGAAGAGCGGCTGGGGATTGCACCCGAGAGCGGGTTGCTGGAAGAGACACGGACGCTGGGAGATCTGCGCAAGCTGGTGGGCGGGGAGAGAGTGCCACGCAAACGAGAGTGGTCTCACACCTCACATGACAAAGAACGCGGAGAGAATGGGGCATGGGGGAGCAAGCACAGTGATGAGCGGCCTGCTGAAACTGTAGCCGCAGGAACTAATCAAAGAAGCGGGCCTGAAGCTGAGAGCAGCACTGATTCGGGAAGTTACATCTATCCGCGCTGGCCGTGGCTCACTCCCATTCAATGGCTGCGAGTGGCATTTATCGAGGCAGTGGAGCGGCCGCTAGTCTGGCTGTTGGCGCATCCTCGCGTAGTGAGGCCAGAGATTCTAACTAGCGATGAGCCGATGCTGATTGTCGCCAACCATGTGACGGCTTACGATGGGCCGCTGGTGCAATACGCTCTGCCGAAGCCGCTTCGACTGCGGATTGCGGCGGCGATGGCTGGGGATATGCTCGAAGATTACCGTCACCTTCAAAATCCAGATCGCAAGCCAGGGCAACTGGATTTTTATCTGCCCGGCCCGGTGATCTATCTGTTGCTGACGGCGCTCTTCAATGTCTTTCCACTGCCTCGGCGGCGAAACTTCCAGCGCAGTTTTGCCCATGCTGGTGCGGCAATGGATCGCGGCTACAATGTCATGGTCTTTCCTGAAGGGACGCGTTCGTCCGAGGGTGAGTTGGCGCGCTTTCGCGGCGGAATTGGCTTGCTGGCCAAACAGTCGGGCGTCCCGGTGCTGCCGGTGGCGATTCGAGGGCTGGGCGAGCTAAAGGCCGCAGGCCGCGGCTGGTTCCGCTCCGGCAAGATCGAAGTGCGCGTCGGGCAGCCAATTCGCTTCGCAACCGAAGAGACAGAGGCGGCCATTACCGCGCGGCTTCACGCCGAAGTGGAGCGGTTGCTGACCAACTGAGAGTTAAAAATCCTTCGGGCGAGAATTGCTCTCGATTAGCGAAGGGGTCTTGCTTTGTCTAGAACGGTGTGGCTAACTCGGTTGTCGTGGCCTGAAGTGGCAGGTTCCGCCGGCCAGTACGGGAGTCCAGATCGTAGGGTCGGCGGGCTGCTCGCTTGAACCTAGAAAGAGGACGCCGTCCGGGGCCAGCACTTTATGAATACCCGCCAGCAGCGTTTTACGGCTATCCTGCGAAAAGTAAAGCATAACGTTGCGCAGAAAGATGAAGTCGAAGCGATCATCCACCCGGCAAAAGGGCAAGGTAGATGCGCACAGGTTGGCCGAGCGGAAGTTGCACATGCTGCGAATCTCCGGCTTGATCGTCCAATCCTCGCCGACGTGGTCAAAATAGCGGACTACAAACCGGGCAGGAAGGCCGCGGTTCATCTCGATGCGGTGGTAACAACCGGCCTGAGCCTTTTCGACCACCTCAGTGCAAATGTCAGTGCCCTCAATGCGGATATTCCATCCGGCGAGCTGGGGAAAGTGCTCGTGCATGAGCATACCCAGGCTGTAAGCCTCTTGACCGGTGGAGCAGGCCGCGCTCCAGAAGCGCAAGCTGCGCACGTGGCGGCGAGACTCGATAAGTTTGGGTAGCAGTTCGGTGCGCAGCAGCTCAAAGGGACGGCCGTCGCGGAAGAAACTGGTTTCATTGATGGTCATCGCTTCGGCAATCGAGCGTTCGAGAACCGGATTTTTTCTGACTTTGAGGTGGTGAATCAGATCATCCAGATTGCTCATTCCCTGGTTGCGCAATACTTTGGTCAGACGCGTATCAAAAAGGTAGTCGCGCGACGGATCGAGCACGTTTTGCGAGAGGCCGAAGACAAGTTGGCGAAGATAGCCATAGTCGACGCTGGCGGAGGTTTGCATGGCTAGACCACCAATTCCCGAAGCTCGCGAGCTTCTGAGTGCGTCCGGCTGGAGAGCCGAAGGAGTTCAGGGGCAATTGCGCTAAGGGGTAGGACTCGTTGCGCTAATCCCGCGTTGGTGACTGCTCCGGGCATTCCCCACACTGTGCTGGAAGCCTGATCCTGGGCGAGTATGCTGCCGCCGTGGTCACGAATGACTTTGCAGCCCAGCATTCCGTCCGACCCCATGCCGGTTAGCACCAAAGCAAGCGCGCCTGCGCCGTAGACAGCAGCCACCGAACGAAAAAGCACGTCAACGGCAGGCCGACAGTGGTTTTCCGGCTGACCTTGACTCAAGTGCAGCGTGTTCGGCAAGCCGATGCGCGAAGCAACAAGGACCTCCATGTGCCAGTTGCCTTTGGCGATGTAGATTGTGCCGGTGCAGATCGGCTCACCCTCAACGGCTTCACGCACTTTCAAGGGGCAACGTCCATTAAGCCGTTCGGCAAAGAGTTTGGTAAACAGCTCCGGCATATGCTGCACAATCAGCACCGGAAGCGGGAAAGTTGCCGGTAAAAGCGGGAGCAGCACATCGAGGGCAGCTGGTCCTCCTGTGGAGACGCCTATGGCCAGCGCCGTCAGGTTCGACGAGATCGGCTGGGCCTTGGCCGATGGGGCCAGAGGAGTGAGCGACGGAATGCGCTGAGCGCTGGGAAATACAGGAGCCTGCTGGATTGTAAGAGCGTGTATTTTTGGGATCAGATCTTGAGAAAGCGCACGAGCGGCAGCCTCACGTCCGGCTTGGCCGACTGGTTTTGCCACATAGTCGGAAGCACCGCATGCCAGAGCCTCGATGGTCACTTTGGCTCCTCGCTGTGTGAGCGAACTGCACATGATGACAGGCATTTTGTGCCCTTTCGCCCGCAGTTTTCGCAGTGTGACTAATCCATCCATCACCGGCATCTCCACATCCAACAGAACCAAATCAGGGCGAAGAGTTTCTATCGCGTTCAAGGCCGTCTCGCCATCAGCCGCCGTGCCAACTACCTCCAGACCAGCATCGGCACACACCACCGAGCGCAGAAGACTCCGCATTACTGCAGAATCGTCCACAATTAAAATGCGGATTCGACGGCCAGATGGCATCGATCAGGCCTCCACCAGACCCAGCATGGCTAGCTTTTCCGTCAGGGCTTCGTCGTCGAAGGGCTTCATCAGGTATTCGTCGGCGCCAGCATCCAGGGCGCGAAGAATAAAGTCATTTTCGGCCTCGGTGGTCACCATCATCACCTTGACGTCTGCAAATCCAGTGGCGCGCATTTGTTTGAGCATATCCAGCCCATTCATAACCGGCATGTTCCAGTCAATCAGCGCAATGTCAAAAGGCACGCCCGCATTCAGTTGGTCCATTCCTGCCTGACCATCGCCCGCCTCCGCGCACTCGATTCCTTTTTCTTCGAGCAGGCCGCGTAAATAACCCCTGACAAAGCGGGAATCGTCGACTATCAAAGCTCGCATGGCTACCTCCAAACAGAAATTGACGTGAAACTGTTCAAACTACGCGGCCTGGGCAGCGCTCAAGCGCATAGGGTCCAGTTGCTCAGGGTCCAGCATGACGAGCAGGCTTTCCTTGAGCTTGTAAGCGCCGGCAAACAACGCTCTGCGGCGCTCGTCCAAAATTGAGGGGTTGGGCTCGTGGTCGGCTGACGAAACAGTCAGTACCTCGCCGACTGAGTCCACAAGCAAACCGAAGATTCCGCCGGCACTCTCCAGCACCAACAGGTCTTGCCGACCTTCTTTCGCGGGCATATCCAGCAACTGACGCAAACTCACAGTGGTCAGTACGTCTCCGCGATAATGGACCAGCCCGCCGACAAAAATCGGCGCCAATGGAACTGGTTGTGGGCGCGCCGCTCCAACGATCTCGAGAATATGGGTGATGGGCACGCCGAAAAGCGCGCTACCCAGCCGCACCGTGCACATCTCTACCAGCGTTACCGCTGCCGCTTTTTCCTTGCGATTTAATGCCGCCGCTGCCATTGTTGCTGTGCTCATGCCACCGTCTCCATACTCTGGCTCCACTCAGCAGGCGCAGCTTCCACTGCGGGCAGCGGAGCCACGCCGCCCAGGTCAACTACGCCAGTTACATGATTCTTCAGAAGCGTGACGCCGCCCGTACGCTGATTGGTGCCAGCCTCGAAAAGATCGCCACCGCCGGCAACGTCCAACACATGGGTTACGGCAATGCCCACATGACGATTGCCTTCACGGCAGACCACAACGATGATCTGCGCGTCGGGATTTCCCTCGACCGCGGCCAGCACGCCACCCGAATCTTCGATGGGCAGCAATTGGCCTTCGAAGTTGAGCACTGGACGATAGCCAATGTACTCAATACGCGAGAGCGGTAACTGCTCAATGCGCAGCACATCGCCCAGTGGAACCGCTGCCTGACGGCCAGCCGCCTCCACCAGAAGGTATTCGAGGCTCTTGCCGGTATCTGCTTCGGTTTCGCCTTCTGCCAAGCGCAAAACCTCTTCTTCGCTGCTCATGGTAATTCCGGCC
>CAYPYJ010000086.1:0-16425 GCA_964414945.1 uncultured Occallatibacter sp. | reverse complement strand
AGAACCCCCTTTTTCTGCACTATCCCACCCTTGGCCACCTAGCGGCCAACGGAGCGGTGCGCGGCCTGGTTTCCGGACTGGGAGTCTTGAATCTGTGGATTGCGTTTCATGACGCGCTCCGCCATCGGAATGGATGAGATGAACGATAGGGATCAGGAATCAGGGGTCGGGGATCAAAAGATAGCCGAAGACGCTAAGCCGGTGGCGACTATACCAGCTAGCGGTACGCCGACGCCACTGGATTGTGCGCCGCTGGCCTACGAGAACTCCAGCTTTCTGAATAGTGCCGATGGGCGACTGATTCGAATTGTCTCTGAGTACATTGAGCCTTTGGCGCGCTTCCGTCGGGAGCAGATTCAGGATACGGTGGTGTTTTTCGGATCGGCACGCTTCCGTGGACGCGAGGAGGCTGACCACGCTCTGGAACTGTTGGAAAACACCGGCTCCACGCAGGCAGCGCCCAGCCACGAACAGCCGGCCAAAGCGCCGGAGATTGCCGCCGGCATGGCGACAGATTTGCAACTCAAGCGTGCCGAAGCAGCGGTGAAGATGGCTCGCTACTACGAGGATGCGCGGCAGCTTTCCGGATTGCTAACCAAGTGGGCCATGAAGATTCCCTCGCGGCGGCACAGGTTTGTGGTCACATCGGGTGGCGGGCCGGGAATTATGGAAGCGGCCAACAGAGGCGCTTGTGAGGCTGGCGGCAAGACCATGGGGCTGAATATTCGGCTGCCCTTTGAGCAACATCCCAACCCATACATCACACCTTCGCTGAACTTTGAGTTCCACTATTTTTTTATGCGCAAGCTTTGGTTTGCCTATTTGGCGAAGGCACTGGTGGTCTTTCCCGGCGGCTTCGGCACGCTGGATGAGATGTTCGAGATTCTGACTCTGGCCCAGACCCACAAGCTGGGCAACAAGATCACCGTGGTCATCTACGGCTCGGAGTACTGGAAGAAAGTCTTCAATCTGGATGTGCTGGTGGAGACCGGGGCCATCTCGCCCAAGGACATTGAATTGTTTCAATTTGCCGATACGCCGGAAGAGGCCTTCGAGATGCTACGCAAGGGGCTAACGGAGAATTATTTATTGGCTGAGGTGGCTGACCGCAGTCTGGCCGAGAGTCAGGAGATGAAGCAAGGCGAGGATCTGATGGCGGGCTGGACAGTGGAGGATTTTCTCGGGCCGGAGATGGCCAAGACCAGCAAGTGATACTTCTATTAATCTTCTTGATTCCTTCGCTTATTGATCGGTTATTCGCGCGCCATTCATCCGGCGTTGATGTGGCCACAGCAAACTAACTCCAGAGGTTCCGGTACGGCGGAACTCAAGCTCAACCCTGGAGTCAAGGAGCTGAAATGGCCGATTCGACGATCTCGTACCTGTGGCGTGACAGCAAGGCAACCGAAGGCTTCCGGACTGGCGTCTCGCTGCACAGCCATACCAACCAGTCGCACGAGACGCTGGATTTTCTGGCCAATCTGGGCAATCAGTACCCGATGATTCGTCCGTTGTTGACACGGCTGGAGCAGCGATCGGAGCGGATGCACAAGCTGCGCATCGACTATGCGGCTAGCTATTGGACGCCGCCCATGACGCCTAAGCTTGCCTTCGACCTGGAGACGCGGCAGATAGAAAAGCTGGATCTCGCGTCGATGGTCTCCATTACTGATCACGACACGATCAACGCGCCGATGCTTTTGCGCATGGTTCCCAGTGCGCGGCAGATTCCGGTTTCGGTGGAGTGGACAGCGCCTTATGGCGAGCAGTCGTTTCATTTGGGAGTGCACAACCTGCCCAGCGGGCGCGCAAATGAGTGGATGGCGACACTGGCCGATTACACGGCCAATCCGAACGACGAGCGGTTCACTGAGATTCTGCGCGCCTTGCACGACGAGCCGAATGTGTTGGTGGTCTTCAATCACCCGCTGTGGGATCTATATTTGGTTGGCGAGACAAGACATCAGTTTCTGGTGAATGAATTTCTGCTGAAGAATGGAAACTATCTGCACGCGCTGGAGTTGAATGGGCTGCGCAACTGGGATGAGAATCGCGCGGTGCGCAGGCTGGCCGAGCAGTGGAATATGTTGCTGATCTCTGGCGGCGATCGTCACGGCGTAGAGCCAAACGCCAACCTCAACTTGACGAATGCGGCGAGCTTCACCGATTTTGTACATGAGATTCGGCGCGAGAAGAAGAGCAATACGCTCTTCATGCCGCAGTATGCCGAGCCGTGGAAACACCGCCTGTTGCAATCAACCATCGACGCGATTCGCCACTACCCCGAGTTTCCCTTGGGATCGCGCACCTGGGATGAGCGCGTCTATCATCCCGATGCCAACGGCGTGATTCGACCGCTGAGTGAATTGTGGCCAAAGGGAGTTGCGCCGCGAGCGATGAGTATGCTGATCGGCATGGTGCAAATGATGGGCGCTGCCCCACTCTCCGGCGGACTACGCATGGCATGGAGCGAGTCGCGGCAGTTACGGCTGGCGCTGGGCGAGTAAGGCGTAAGCGCGGTGTCAGGGCGGGTGCGGAGTTTCAGCCCGTGAAAAAGTGAATGTCATCACAATCAGTGTTAGAGGAAGAGATCACGCCCACTCCGCCAACTTCGCAAAATAAACTACCGTCGCCCCGCGTAGCTTACTTTCCTGATTCATTTCATGAAGTAAACGGAGTAGCGCATACCAGCCGCCACTTCGAAGCGTTTGCGCGACGGCAGGGGCGGCCGTTTTTGTGTGTTCGCGCGGGGAATCGCGCACCGGCCTTCATTGAAGAGGGCAACGTATGGACGTTGGAGTTGCCGCGCGGCTTTCTTTCATTTGCGCTGGAAAAGGATTTGCGCTTTGATCCGGTATACTTGCGCCATTTGCCGTTGATTGATGACGTGCTGAGACGCTTTCAGCCTGATCTGATTCACGTCACCGGACCCAGCGAGTTGGGGATGCTGGGGGCATGGCTGGCTCGTCGCCGTGGAGTGCCTTTGGCCGCCAGTTGGCATACCAATGTGCATGAGTATGCAGCGCGGCGCTCGGATTGGTTTCTGCGCTTCCTTCCCAAGCGACAGGCGGCGGCCGCTGGGCAGAAGATCGAGGGCGTGTCGATGGCTCTGGCGGCGCGATTCTATGCGAAGGCACAGGTGTTGTTTGCGCCAAATCCGGATTTATGCGCGCTGATGGAGCGGACGGCGGGAAAGCATTGCCACTTGATGGCGCGCGGTGTTGACGCGGCGCTATTCAATCCCGAGAAACGAACGCGAAAAAATGGAGACACCGAAGTTGTTTTAGGATTTGTGGGACGGCTATCTGTTGAGAAGAACGTTGCTTTGCTGGCTCGGGTGCAGAATGAGCTTGAAGCAAAGGGGCTGACAAATTTCCACTTTCTGATCATCGGTCAGGGCAAAGAGGAAAGCTGGCTGCGCGAGCGCTTGCGGCGGGCAGAGTTTACCGGCGTACTGCGTGGAGAAGCGCTGGCCGAGGCGTATGCCAATATGGACACGCTGGTCTTTCCCTCGCATACCGACACCTTTGGCAACGTGGTGCTGGAAGCGTTGGCCAGCGGAGTGCCGGCGATTGTTACTCCTGATGGCGGCCCGCCGACGATTGTGAAGGACGGAGTAAGTGGACGAATTGTTCGCGATGTAGAGTTTGCTGGCGCGGTGGCTGATGTTTTGATCGATTCCGTGCGTCACGCGGAGATGCGGCTTGCGGCGCGGAGTTATGCGCTGACGGCTAGCTGGGATTCAATCTTTGAGTCTGTATACGCAGCCTATGAGACCGTGTTGCCAGTACGATTTCGTAACGCTCACGGCTCCGCCTTGTAGCGCAGAATCCACTGGCGTTGCTCCTCTGTGTCAGGGATTGGGCATCGGCGGGCGGCTTCTATGGCAGTCAGGGCTTTCTCCGGTTTCCAACCTAAATGGATGAGCGCGCCCGCGGCCACGATGGCAGAGCGGCCGATACTTCCCAGGCAGTGAATGCCGATACGTTCTCCTTGGAGTAGACGGCTGGATAGTTCAGAAACAAAGGTCCGAAAAGTGTTTACGTCTTGCGGAACACTGTGGTCTGGAAGAGGATGGGTTAGAAACTGCATTCCCATCGCTTTGGCGATGTTGCCTTCATTCGCCAGGTCGAGCATCTTCACTTGCCTCTCATCCAGCAGCGAAACAAGGGTTTGTATGCCGCCGCGTCTAAAGGTGCGCAGGTCAATGCGCAGCCCCCAGCCACCACGCGGACAAAGCACGATGGCCAGCGGTGGTGGAGGAATGTCATGAATCCAGAAGATGCTAGGCATAGCGCTTAAATTTTCACAAAGTCTTGATGAATGCCTACTAGCTTCAATGAAGAAAAACATACCCGTACCATGGGGGAACACTCACGGTGAGCGAAGATCCATCAGACGATACGTTCAGAGTCATCGGAGCTACATCAGCATTGATCTGTTCAATCCAGTTTCCGGCCTTTGGAAACGGCAGCGTAATCGATGCGGAGTTACCGCTGAAGTTAAGCAAAACCATGGCATATTGTTCCGATGTGTTGGCCGTGGCTGGAGCGTGGCGATGATAGGCAACGATGTTATTGCCTTGAAGAGATTGCTGATAATAAAAGAAGGATTCACGGCTGCGCAGCGCTGGGCTTGCAGCGCGGAGTTGGCCAAGGATGCGATAGAGACGGATGAGCGGCACACCGGCATTGTCGTAGAAATATGACCAATTCACATCGCGGCGTAGGTTAATGCGTGCAGTGCCGCTTTGAGGCAGATCGTAGTTATCTCCAAATTCCTCGCCTTCCCATAACATCGGCACGCCTTGTGCTGTATAAAGCGCGATGGCAAAAGGTTGCAGCATGTAGAAGTTGTTGCGATTGCCCCAGGGCAATGGGCCGTCGCCTCTAAGTCCGGAAAAACATATCAGATGGCTGTGATCGTGGGAGTTGAGATATTGAAACGGAGCGACGGGCATATCAACGGGATTGCCAACTGAATCCACTACAGTCTTGGTGGCCGGATAAATACCGCCGAAGTAAGGGTCAAGCGCGTGCGCCAAATTTGTCAGCGTTCCGATATCAAGGTTGCCTCTGATTGACCATTCCGCCTTGTTCAGTAAAGCGTCTTGCCATGCGGCGGTTGTATAAGTTGACCGCAGTACCGTCGGGGCGATGGAAAGCGCCTCGGCACTCTGGATAATCCGGCTATGACTTCCCGGCGCGCATGAGAAGCGGGGAATCGAACGCGAATAAAGATAAGTCTCATAACTCAACAAAGCATAGCCTGTATCGGTCGGAGACTGATACAGGTCGGTAACTTCGTCGTAGCGGAAACCATCGACGTGATACTCGTCCAGCCAGTGTTGATTGGCAACCTGAAAATACTGTTGCGCAAAGGTTTGAGAGAAATCAACCACAGGGCCGAATTGGCCGTTAGCGCCTATCATGGGGCTGGATGTGCCGGGGATTCCCGCGTTGGCTATGTCCTGGTAAACCTGATAGTAAGGGAAAGATGGATCGACGTCCTGATAGACCAGATCAAGTATGACAGCGAAGCCATTACTATGACAGGCATCGACTAACTGCCTGAGGCCTTGCGGACCGCCGTACACGGAGTTTGGGGCAAAGTACTGAATGGGACCATAGCCCCAATCGAAATCGAGTTTAGTGCTGGTAACTGGCATCAGCTCCAAGCAGTTAACTCCAAGACTCTTGAGATAAGCCAGCCGGTCGGCAATGCCCTGAAAGGTATTGTTGAATTGATCCACATGGAGTTCATAGACGACTAAGTCATCGAGTGGCGGAGTCTTCCAGTCACCGTCGGTCCAGGCGAACGGTTGCGCGGGCAGGTGAGAGCAGGGTACGGCGGCTAACATGCCGACATCGGTTTGCTGTGCAAAGGGATCGGTAAACCAGCGTGTGATCAGCGTTCTCTGCCCGCCCGCTGGTTTCCACCATAACTGGAAACGATAAAGATAAACGCCGTCCTGGCCGTAATGACTCCGTGGATCGGGTTGAAGTACAGCCGTAACGTTCCACAGATCGAGAATGCTGCCCGGTTGCCAGTCAAGGCTAACATCGACGGGATTGATTCCGGGCGTGAAGCGGTCTTGCTGATGGATGATGCGAGCGATAACCTCGAATCCGTTTGCACTGGTAACTCCGGGAAGATACAGACCGAAGCGAATTGACATCACTCCATTCGCATCGACGGAAGGGAAAGCACCAACTACATTGAGATTGATTTGCATAACCAGACACCTCATTTCTGTGCGTTGCACAGAGGGGGAGTAGAGAGTGCGAATGATGCAAGTAATAACTGGGTAAAGGAAGAAACTATGCAGTGTTTGCGAGAAAAATATAACACATATGCAGTGTGGAAATCGATAATTTGTCTATAGAAACAGTGAATACTGGTGGTTGTTGCGCGGATTTGGTGGCGTAATTACCAGGGCTGGTCGCAGCGCAGCTTTAATCGCTGAAGTGTTCCCAGCCATGCGGTTCGAGTGGCTGAAAGCCATCTTTTGTAAGGAGGATCGCGGCCGGATGACCTTTGCAGGATTTAAGGATGCGTCCGATTCTAGAGACGGGAACGCCTGCAATGGAGCGGGGCATACGGGCAGCGGCGGGAGCTGTGAAAAGCAATTCGTAGTCCTCGCCGCCGTGGAGGGCCTGAGTGAGGGTCGCCGCTGGGTGGAGTGGCATGAGGGCCGCATCAACCTCGGCGGCCACGCCGGACTCTTTGCAGAGGCGGTTGAGATCAGTCGAGAGGCCGTCGCTAAGATCGAGGGCGGCAGAGGCTAAAGCGCGACGTTGAAGCAAGAGACCCTGAACGATGCGAGGCTGGGGATAGAGATGCGGCGCGAGCAGGGCTTCCAGCTTTTTGGGGATGCGGGGAGGGGTGTGATTGCCGTGCGAGGCCAGTTCGGCGAGGCGGGCGAGGCCGGCGGCGGCTCCGCCGAGGGTTCCGGTGGCGTAGAGCAGATCACCCGGCTTTGTGCCGGAACGGAGCAAGGCGCGGCCACGAGGAACAGCTCCGACGAGAACAATGTCGGCGACCGCAGTGGGAGACTCAGCCAAGTCACCTCCGGCTAGTGGGGTGTTCAGCGCATCAGCCAAGTTGAGCAGGCCGTCGAGAAAGCGCTGGACCCAGGACCGAGTTTCCGTCCTCCTTCGGCCCGTTGAAACCGTGAGTTCGCGTGGTAAACCGAGGGAAAGAAAGGCAGCTACGGGACGTGCGCCCATGGCGGCCAGGTCGCTCAAGCCGCGTGCCAACGCACGGTGCCCGATAGCTTCAGGCTGATGCCAGTCGAGACGAAAGTGGCGTCCGGCAATCGATAAATCTGTCGTCACGGCCAGTTCTTCCCCTTTACGCGGAGAAAGCAGAGCACAGTCGTCACCAATGCCTAGGTGAAGGCCACTCTGCGAGTTGCGAACTGCTCGCCGGCGAATTTCGCCGAGCAGGGCTAATTCGCCTGTTCCGGAGGCTGTTCCAAATTGGGTCTTTGTCATATGCACTTCATGAGGATAGGACAGTCTGCGTGGTTTTTCGCGGATTGCGACTGTTGAGGGCGTATTTTGCACCGATAATGCAACAAGATGGTCAATAGATATAGATCGCAATTTCGTTGACCGAATCATGAAAGCTTTGTTACCCTTATAAGACGTTCCAGAGAGTGCGCCCATCTGGGTGTGTTTGTTATTTTGGGAGCGAATTGCTCCGTTGCCTTGCGCTTTGCTAAGTACTTGGCGAATTGCGGCTCTGTTAACAGCAGGGATGAAGGGCGAAGATGCTGCGCAAACGCTACTACATTTTATTTGTCGCAAGAGATGAGGATGGGCGGATTCGCAAGATCCCCCTGCCGCTTCGGTATGCGTATGGATTTGTAGCAGCTGCGCTAGTTGGTACGTTTACCATCGTTGGGCTGGCCGGTTCCTACACCCGTATGCTGCTCAAGACTGAAAGCTTCAATCAGGTTCGCCAGGAACGCGAGACACTCCGCAAAGATTACAAGCAGATGGCGCAGATTGCGCATGACCGCAATGTGCAGGTGGCTTCGCTGGGAGCTTTGGCCAATGAAGTGACCGCGCTCTACGGACTGCGGCAGAGCAAACTCTCCAAGACTGCGGCCTCGGCGGGGCCAACGCCTTCCAATATGGCGCTGACCGACGATATGGACCAGCAGCAGGTGAAGCTCTCCATCGATCAGTTTTATTCGTTGCGCGCGCAGGCACTGTCGGGCAGAATCTCTCGTGCGCTGGAAGGCGGCCTCTCCCCCAACTTTGCTGGCGACTGGACGGAATTGGCTGATGCGCCCTCGCTTTGGCCGCTGGAAGGCCGGGTTGGATCGAGCTTTGGTCAGCGGCAGGATCCGATTAACGGTGAAGGCGCATTCCATTCCGGCATCGACATTGACGCGCCCTACGGCTCGGCGGTGCGCGCTTCTGCGGATGGAAATGTTACCGGAGCCGCGACGGTTGGCGGGTACGGACGTGAAATCGTGGTCGACCATGGCCACGACGTGATGACGATCTACGGACATCTTTCCGCGATGGCGGTTGTTCCCGGCCAGCACGTGTTGCGCGGTCAGGTCATTGGGTACGTGGGCCAGTCGGGCCGCGCCACTGGTCCGCACCTGCATTATGAAGTCCGCGTCCACAAGGTTCCCGTTAATCCGCACAAGTACCTGCGGGTTACTTATGCGGACATGGCCTTCATGGCGCCTGAAGCAGCGGCAACATCAACAAAATAGCATTTGACGGGAATGGATATAGCATCGGCTCCCGAAGTTTGGGAGCCGATGCTGTTTTTGCGCTCCAAAATACTGAGGGCAGTATCTGTTACTTGCTGCCGACATAACTGACATGCCAGATGGAGTGCGAGCCGTCGTCTGACACGAATAGGGAGCCGTCTTTCGCCTCGGCAACTCCAACCGGCCTGCCCCACACTGTGCCATTCGGGAGCACGAAGCCGGTCAGAAAATCTTCGTACTCGCCGGTTGCGTGGCCGTTGACCATTGGCAGGCGAACGACTTCATAGCCGCTTCGCAGGGCGCGATTCCATGAGCCGTGCTCCGCGGCAAACCCTTCGCCCTTGAACTCGGCGGGGAATTGGCGGCCCTCGTAGAAGAGCATTTCGAGCGAGGCGAAGTGGGGATTCATGAGGATGTCTGGCGTGATGACTTTGCTTCGCAATTCTGGATGCTTGCCGGGGTGGCGCGGATCTTGCAAGCCGCCGCTGGGACCGTTGTAGTAGAACCATGGCCATCCGTAAAAGCCGTTTTCCTGGACGTGTGTGATGTAGTCAGGTACCAGGTTATTGCCCAAGCCGTCCCGCTCATTGGTAGAGCACCAGAGTTCTCCGGTACTGGGGTTGATGGCCTCCCCGACACAGTTACGCAGGCCGCTTGCATAGACCTTGATGAACTTGCCATCCGGCGTGAACTGGAGAACGTCAGCGCGGTGGAACTCCTCGGGATGGGTATCGGTGTCGTCCACATTGGAATGCGAACCGACGGAAGCAAAGAGCTTGGAGCCGTCTTGGGAAAAGGCCAGATCGCGCGTCCAGTGGCCGCCGCCGCGCAGGCGTCCTCCTCCCGGCAGATCAGCCAAGTGCTCTGCGGGGCCGCGCGCTGTCAGGTCGCCAT
The DNA here is from genome assembly GCA_964414945.1 of uncultured Occallatibacter sp. GTDB lineage: Bacteria > Acidobacteriota > Terriglobia > Terriglobales > Acidobacteriaceae > Telmatobacter. The sequence goes on along the minus strand of CAYPYJ010000086.1, from coordinate 6,794 downwards.
TTTTGTAGGGGAAGCGGAGAATGCCGTCGGTATTGCCGATGTAAATCCAAGCAGGATTCGGACCGCTTGGATAAAAAGCGATGCCGAAGGGTTGGTGGAGGTCGCTGGCAAAGACCGAGATCTGGCTGGCCTTACCGTCCGCTCCAACGCCTCGAAAGACCAGTATCTTGCCCGGGTCGCTCTCGGCAAGGAAGAGGTCGCCGTTGGGGGCGCTGCGGATAAGCCGCGGGTTGTCAAGGCCGGTGGCGTAGAGTTCCACTTTAAAGCCTTTGGGCGCAATGGGCAGAACGCCGACGGGGCGGGGAACGAGGGTGGGTCCGTTGTCCACAGACTCTTGTGGGGCGGGAGCGGGCAGGTCGGCTACGGTGAGGTGACGGCGAATGCCGGGAGCCTCATGAGCCGCATCGGTAAAAGCCGCTTGGCCGATAAGTACAGGGTAGGGCGTGGATTGTTGTTGCGCGCCTTTGGCCGGCCTTTCGCAGATTTGGAAGGCCAGGAAAGCAAGGACGGCAAGAAGGGCGTTGATCTTGATATGCCACGTTAGACGTAACATGGAACCTCCGCGCAGGGTCTTTCTTGCAGACAATTAACAGGGCGGCGCGTCAAGCTGCTCGCCCAGGGTAAAAGCTCTGTTTATTTTGATGCAGAGGAGGGGCCAGCGGAAGCGTCTGGCGTAGTGTTCCCGTTCTCAGTAGAGCTGCTGAAGAGCGAACGCGAGACCGTGGCCGTAATCAACACTCTGTCGTGCTTCCGGGTGACCTCGGCAGATTTCAGCAGTTCTTTCAGGCCTTGATTGTCGGCGTTATTGGCGAGAGGGACGGTGAAGTCGCGCGCCAATGTGATCAACATAGTGAGCGCGGCGGCCTGCCGAGCGGCCTTCTCTTCGTTGGGAGCAATTTCCTCAACGCGAAGGCGCAGCGCTCCGGTCCAGCGCAGGCTGGCGATGATCGTAGAATCTGCATCGAGCGGCAGCGACAAACCGAAGACCTTGATGGCGCCGCTTTCGGAGAAAGGCAGGCCGATCTGACCTATGCCCCAGACCGGAGAGAGCAGAGGTACTTCATGGTAATACTGGCGCAGCATCGTCGAGTTGGCGAAGGGCAAAGCCGCCGTCGCGTGCCGGTCGAGCATGGAGTGAATTTTCTCTGGCGTCGGATAATTGGAGACGGCCACCATGTCATAGCCGATCTGCGCAACGCGCACGGTGCGGTTTTCGGAGGGAATGTTGTAAATGGTGTGGCCGGTGTAAGATTCGCGACTCGTGGCGTGCATGTCAAGCCATTTGTTGAGCCGCTGTCCGGTAATCTTGCCCACCAGCACCATCGAATACGCAACCGGCCCGTTAGGTCCGCTGGGGTCTTCCATGCGATGCAGCGCGATGGCAGCCTGGTCCAGGTCGCGCTCCGGGTCAATGCCGATGGCATCAATAAACTGCTGATACTCGGCGGCGTGCTGAGGCGGCTTGATCTCTTTGTGGAAAAAAGTGCGCATCGGCTTGAGGTTGACATAGAGAATGCCGTCGGACTCAGGCAGAAGGCGCGCGGCCTCCGGTGGTGCTTTGGAGCGCAGAAAGATAGCCACGGCCAGGAAAAGCAGGACCGCGGCTACTATCCAAAGCGTTCTGCGAGTGCGTCTGTTCATGAAAGGCCGTCAGAAATACCGTATCACCTCAGGCGTACCGGAGGCGTGTGACGGCTAATGAATGATGGCCCCGCAGTTGGCGGAGCCATCGATTCCTGCGTCGAAGTTTGGTGATCGCTACTCTTTATTTGCTGCGGCTTCGCTTGGTCCCGGTATCGTCTTGAGCGCTATTTGAAGCATCGTCCGCGGAATCGGAACCGTTTGAATCCGATGGCTTGAGATTTTCCATGTCATATTTTCCCTGCTCCGGCATCACCATCGTCAGGCGGAAGTGTCCTTTCCAAAAGCCGACTTGAACATCAGCCCTGAGGTAATAGTCTTTGCCGGCCTCGGTAAGGATGACCGCGCCAGCCTGTTTGTCGTCTGCGGAAAATGAGTGCGACCCTGCGGGAACCTTCACATCCAGATAATGCCCGCTGGAGAGTCTCCCCTTATCATTGCCGTCACAGTATACCGATGGCCTGAGCGCCGATCCCTGAAACTGCTTGTAGCGATAGAAGTGGATGGTGGCCGTGGTGCGAGTCGAAGCTGCGGCGGGCGGTGCAGGCGCTGCCACTGTGGTTGGCGCTGGCGGAGCAACTGGCTCAGGCGGCGAGGCAGGGGCGGCTACTGCTGGTGGGGCTGCGGGAGCAGGCGGAGTTGCTGGTACTGGTGCGGCAGCCGGGGGCGCTGCCGGCGCGGCTCCCAAACCCTTATGCATCATGGCCGTGATCACCTTGCTGCTGACCCCGGCGGAATTAAGAGCGGTCAATGAACTGATGGATGTGTTGTAACTTCCAGGCGAACTGTTGATGGCGGAAATAACCTGGTCGTCCGTCTGGCCGGACTTCACCATCTTGATAACGTCGTCGTTGTTGAGCGCTTGCTGGGCAATGAGCACAGGACAGAGGGCCAGGAACATAATTGCAAGAATGTTCTTACGCACGAGATTTCTCCTTACGATTCAAAACCACAAAAACTGCTTGGGGATAGTGACAGCATTATCTGCCGACACCCCGGCATTTCGCAAGCTGTAATTTTGGATTGGCAACAGAGCGGGGCAATCGAGATTTGTGCTGTCCAGCTCCGAAAATCCTGACTTGGGGCATCCATGTCGGTGGTGGTTTTGGTCGAATGCTCTAAAAGGCAAGGTCGCACCCGTGAGCGAATCGCGAGTTTGGCCGCACCGCAGGTGTTTGCAGATAATTACACAGACTTGGCGGACAATCGATTCATGGTCTTCTTTTGTGCGCCAAACCTAAGGTGTCCAGGGTCGATTGATCCCGTAAGAACCAAAAAACTTCATGGAAAGTGCATGTAACTCCTTTGGTAAGACGATTCTGCGGGTTAACCTCAGTAGAATGACGAATTTACACCGACACTCATGTCGTATCTAATTGAAAAATAAATAACTTACTCCCAGAATACCGGGGGGAGGGTACCCAAGCCGCGTCCTTGCCTTTGCGGCTAGGGTGGGATACATGACACTTTATGGCAACAGGAGAAATACCTCAGCGACCGACGACCAACACGGTGAAAGTACCTGGGACGATGGTTGGGCGGGGCCGTGGATTCTCGGGCGTTGGTGCGGGGCGTGGGCCGAATTCGGCGGCAGGGAGATAGATGCGGTCGGAGACGGCGTCATAGAACATGGTGCGTGCGCTGCGTTGGGTAGGCAACTCTTCGATGACTGGATAGCCGGGGGCGCTGGCATCGACTACTGTGAGCGTGCCGGTGCCGCCATTGGAAGAGAAGGCCAGCTTGTGGGCGGCATCCCATCCAGCACCATCCGGGCCTTCGCCAATTGCGGGAGTCGCGAGCGACTTACCGGTTTTGGCGTCGGTCACGGCCATCTTTTTGCCGTCGCAGACTGAGAAGAGGCGCGCGCCATCAACGTCGAAGGCAAGGCCGGAGGGTGATTCGCAGCCGGTGAGCGGCCACTCGGCAGTTACTTTGTTGGTTTTGGCGTCGATGCGGACGATCTCATTTTTGTCTTCAATGTTATCGAAGATCAAGCCCTTGCCGTCGATCACGGCGAACTCAGGTTTGCCCGGAAGCGGAACCGTAGCGACAACCTTTTGCGTGGCAGCGTCGATCACCGTCGCGTTCTTGCTTCGGCCATTGAAGGCCCAGACGGTCTGTGTGGCAGGCTCAAAGACAAGGGCGTCGGGATTGGTTCCGGCAGGGATGGTGGCGACTGTTGCCAAGGTGGCGCGGTCAAAGACAACAATCGCATTGCCGCCGCCGTCGGAGATGTAGCCAAACTTTCCGGCAGTGTCCAGGGCGATTGCGTGGGTCCCGTGCAGCCCGGTGATGCTGCCAACCAGCTTTCCGGTTTGCGTATCGACCACATCGACGCGAAGGCCGCGTGAGAGATAGAGGCGATGGGCTGCGGAATCCACGCGCAGGTCATCCCATCCGCCCTCGCCGCCAGTCTTCCAGCGGTCAATGATTTTATATGGCTGCTGCGCGTTGGCGGCAGGAACAGCGGCAAGCAGGCCGCAGAACAAAGCCGCGGCCGCGAAGGACCGGGCAAAAAGGCTAAAAGCGCGCTGCATGGACATGGGAAGGCTCCTTTGGATTTGTTAACAAGCCTGATAACAGGGGAAGAATATCACTCTTCGCTTGTGGCGAAATGAAGAGTCCCTTGGTGAACAAGACGGACACGGTAGGAGAATAGTTTAAGACAACGGCGGAAGGTCTGTGGATGAGGACGGAAGAAAGGAGATTTCGCGTCGTAAAAATCGGCGGAAATAGGAAAGGAAAATTCCTTACTCTCGCGCCAGCAGCTTCTCGAACTCCAGCAGCGGTAGTGGCCAGCTGAACAGATATCCCTGGTACATATGGCATCCAAGACCAGCCAGAAACTCCCGCTGCGCTTCGTTCTCCACGCCCTCAGCCAGCACCGGCAAACCCATCGCGCGACTCAGCGAGACAATGGCTTGCGCAATGGCGCCTCCGGCGTTATCCGTCAGAATGTCTCGCACAAAGGCCCGGTCGATTTTCATCATGTCCAGAGGCAAGCGACGCAGGTAACTCAGTGACGAATAGCCGGTGCCAAAATCATCCAGGGAAAACCTGAATCCGTGGTGCTTGAGAGCAGTCATCTTACTGATCACTTCCTCGATATTTTCTACCAGCATGCTTTCGGTCAGTTCCATTTCAAGGTGGTGCGGATCGGCTCCGGTGCGCTGAATTGCCGCTAAAACATTCTCGACAAAATCCGGCTGCCGGAGCTGTCGCGCGCTGATATTCACCGCAATGGAAAGATGAGCTGTTTCCTTTTTATGCGCCCATGCGGCCAGCTGCCGGCATGCAGTCTCCACAACCCAATCCCCTAAAGGCAGAATCAGCCCCGTCTCTTCAGCTAGGGGAATAAATGTATCGGGGAAGATGATGCCGCGCTCGGGATGCTTCCACCGCACCAGCGCCTCGGCGCCAATGATTGTGCCGCAATCGATTTGGGGCTGGTAGTACAGCAGGAATTGCTCCTCCTTGATCGCCACGCGTAGCTCTTCCTCCATTGACGCACGTGCATTGATGGCGGACTGCAACTCGGGAGCGAAAAACCGCGCTGTGTTACGCCCTGCCGCTTTGGCCTGATACATGGCGATATCGGCTTGCTGCATGACTTCTTCGATGCTCTCCAACTGAGAACCAAAGACCGTGATGCCAATGCTCGACGTGATGAGGCATTCGTGGCTGTCCAGCAGATAGGGTTGGCTGGTGACGGTCAATATCTTTTCGGCGATCATCTCTGCCTGCGTTGCAGCCTCTTCGGCGAGTGTGCTTAGGTCTTCAAGAATCACCACAAATTCATCGCCGCCCAATCGCGCCACGGTATCGGTTTCGCGGGTGGCGGTGCTCAGCCTCCGCGCCATCTCCTGGAGCAGGAGATCGCCGGTTTTATGGCCAAAAGAATCATTCAACGACTTGAATTTATCCAGGTCCACAAAGAGCAGCGCCCGTAAGCGGCCGCTGCGAGCGCTTGCGGCCAGAGTTTTGCGCAGCCGGTCCAGCAGCATCCGGCGGTTGGGAAGTTCGGTCAGCGGATCATAGAAGGCCAGGTTCTGGATCGTCTTCTGCGCCTCCACCAGCAATTTGAGATCATGCTCCCTGCTCATCGCAGCCGTCATTCGAATCCGGTAAAAGAACCAGATTCCGCAGAGGGGAACCAATCCGCACAGGACGAAGAACCACCACGTCCGGTACCACGGCGTGAGGATCGTAAAGGCAAACTCCGCCCTATGCGCTCTCCACACTCCATCGCCGTTCTGCGCCTCGATTTCCAGCTTGTAATTACCGGGCGCGAGCCGAGCGAACCGCTGTTCTCGTTGCGTTGTCTCAGTCCATGCGGAACTGGCGCCTTCCAGACGGTAGCGAAAGATCACCGCGTTCTCGCGGGTTGCGTTCAGCGCCGAGTAGTTAGCCACAAGAGAATTAGTGTGCATCTCAAACGATGGATTTCTTTGGCCGGTAACATCAACCCCACCGATTTCCAGCTTGGTAAACAACACCTCAATCGGCACTTCCAGGTTGTAGCGCGGACGCAGTTTGAAACGCGAGAGCCCGCCACTGGTTCCGATCCAGACGGTGCCGTCCGGCTCTGTGGCAAAGGCATTCGAATTGCAGTTGTTCCATACCAATCCGTCGCTCATCACGTAGTGGCTCCAGCGCACGTTGTTCCACACTTCCACGCCGTGATCGGTACCAACCCACATGTTTCCCTGAGCGTCAGATTCCATAAAATACGCAATTTCATCCATGCCCTGCCGCCCAACGTTCTTTTCAACATTCAATCCGTTGGCCCGCAAATGGACGCGATCTATCCCGTTGGTGAAGCGATAACCAATCCACATAGTTCCGTTGGCGCCTGCGCCCAGCGAGAGCACCTGGTGGCCTCGCAGTCCATTGGCTTCCGTCCAATTTTTCCAGACACCGTTGGCGAACGAAAACAGCCCGCCACCGCCGCCAGCCCAGAGAGTGTGATCGCTGTCCTCGGCAATCGACGAGATACGCAACTGGGGCAGTTCAGTAATTCGTGTGAACTTCTCATACGGAGCGTTGGCTACATATAGTCCATAGTTGGCTCCCACCCACAACCGCTGCTGATGATCGAAGCGCAGCTCGGAGACTCCACTGCTCGGACCTTGTGTCTCGCTGAAGAATTTGAC
>CAYPYJ010000085.1:0-16547 GCA_964414945.1 uncultured Occallatibacter sp. | reverse complement strand
AGCCTCTTCACTGCCATTTTTGACTACCGACGACAAGCAACAACTGCTGGAGAATCCAAGCATTGGAAATCGCATGCTTTTGCTTAACCAGCACCTGGCCAAAGAGATCGAGGTGCAGCAGTTGCGCACCAAAATCCAGACCGAAGTGCAGGATCAGGTGCAGCAGTCGCAGCGCGACTACTATCTGCGCGAGCAACTCAAAGCCATCCAGAAAGAGTTGGGCGAGCAGGACGACGGTCAGCGCGAGACCGACGAACTGCGGCAGAAGATTGAAGCCGCGGGGATGCCGGACGATGTGAAGAAGGAAGCGATGAAGGAGTTGGCACGGCTCTCTCGCATGTCGCCGATGGCGGCCGACTACTCGCTTACGCGTAACTACATTGACTGGCTGGCTGTGTTGCCGTGGGCCAAAAGCTCCGGCTCCAAAGTGGACATCAGCAAAGCCAAAGAGATTCTCGACGAAGACCACTACGAACTGAAAAAGGTGAAAGATCGCATTCTGGATTACCTGAGCGTCCTGGAGTTGAAGCCGGACATGAAGGGGCCGTTTCTGTGCTTTGTCGGGCCTCCGGGAGTTGGTAAATCCAGCTTGGGGCGGTCGATTGCGAGAGCCTTGGGACGCAAATTCCAGCGGGTATCGCTGGGCGGAATGCACGACGAAGCGGAGATTCGCGGCCATCGCCGCACATACATCGGCGCGCTTCCCGGCCAGATTATCCAGAGCATTCGCAGGGCAGAAACCAATGACCCGGTGATCATGCTCGACGAGATTGACAAGCTGGGTAGAGACTTCCGCGGCGATCCGGCATCTGCATTGCTGGAAACACTGGACCCGGAGCAGAATAATACCTTCCGCGACCATTACCTCGACGTTCCCTTTGATTTGTCGAAGACGCTGTTTATTTGCACGGCCAATATGCTGGACACGGTTCCACCGCCTCTGCTGGATCGCATGGAACTGATCTTCCTGCAAGGTTATAGCGAAGACGAGAAGATGCATATTGCCTTCCGCTATCTGATCCCTCGCCAGATCAAAGAGAACGGCATTACTCCTGAGCAGATCGAGTTTCCTGAAGATGCTGTGAAACACATTGTGCGTCACTACACACGCGAAGCCGGAGTCCGCAAACTGGAGCAGGTGCTAGGTACGGTCTGCCGCAAAGAAGCACGTCGCGTTGTTGAAGGCAAAACGGAAAAGCTCATCGTGACGCGCGAGATCATCAAGGAGTTTTTAGGCGGCATTCAGGTACGGGTAGATACCGAAGTTGCCGAGCGCGTCAAGCGTCCCGGAGTGGCTGTGGGACTGGCCTGGACGGCGGCGGGCGGCGACATCCTCTTCATCGAAGCCAACAAGATGAAGGGTAAAGGCAACTTTGCCATGACCGGGCAGATCGGCGAGGTGATGCAAGAGTCGATGCAGGCCGCGCTGACCTGGGTCCGGTCAAACGCCATCAGCTTGGGGTTAGCTGAGGATTTCACCAAGGAGATCGACCTACATATTCACGTACCGGCTGGAGCGATTCCAAAAGACGGTCCTTCGGCGGGCGTGACAATGGCAACGGTTCTGGTTTCGCTTCTCACCGATTCGCCAGTGCTTCCGTTGACTGCCATGACTGGCGAAATTACCCTCAGCGGCAATGTCTTGCCGGTGGGCGGCATCAAAGAGAAGTTTCTAGCAGCCCGCAGAGCAGGCGTGCAAACCGTTATCCTTCCATCGGAAAACCGTCAGGATGTGGAAGAAGATTTGACGCCAGAGTTGATCGACGGCGTGACCATTCACTATGCCAAACACATAGAGGATGTGTTGGCCGTAGCGCTGCCGCTGTTAAAGTCGAGGCTGGAGACCAAACCCGATTCACAGCCGGTGACTGAGGTGGCGGTGGGGGCTGAGGCGTAAGAATCAATAGGCCACCAGATGCTTTTTCAAATTAAGTATTAACAAAATTTGCTGTGCCACATCCATTTCGCGTACTTTGCGAAATGGGTGAGATCGCACAACTGCCCATTAGACGGTAAACACCAGAAACGAAAATTCTCTATCTGGCAAATCGCTCAAGCACCCAGCCGAGCCAACGCCTCAGCGGAGCGCAGTTTGCGTTCCAGATGCCGCTCCAGAGCTTGCAGCGTAAACCTGCGCAGATCCTGTGCGCGGCGGCGAGGCCATGGCTCGGCGGTAAACGCTGTAGCCGGCGCTCGCAACATTCTTTGCGCCAGTTGCCAGGAATCCGCGGACAGGCCGCTATCGTTGCCAGAGTGATGCACCGCGCAAAATAATCCATCCGCGGCGCTGTCGAATGAAATATCTGCTGCCTGCAATGCTTCGCCGCAGGCAGTGCAATGGGCAATATCGGGCAGCAGACCCATCAGACGCGTCATCCAGAGTTGAAAGTACGTCAGCGGCATCCACGGCTGTTCAACCGTTGTTTGGTCGAGAACGGCTAGAAGCAGGCGAAAGATCGTCTCCTGCGGATCGTGTTCTGGCAGTGCCTCATCCAGTAATTCGGCAAAGAAACTAAGGACGGTCATGCGTATCGGATCGACTGGGGAAGAGAGTGGAGATCGAATGATTTCCAACTGATCAAGTCGTACCAGTTCCTGTCTGGGCCGTTCGACAAACCACGCGCGAGCCAGTGTCATTGGTTCCAGTGCCCCGCCAAAGCGTTTGCGACTCCGTAGAGCAGACTTGGCTACGCCTCGCACCCGCCCATAATCGCGCGTGAAAAAGCTCACGATCAAGTCGGCCTCGTGGACCGGCCAGGTGCGCAGAACCACGGCTTCTGAGGTGAGCACGATCATTGCTTCTATCTTCGCACTGCTGCCTGCTCTCGAATGCGCCGAGCGGCTTTCCACAGCCCCGGTCTAGCTCTCAGGCCAGTCTATTGGTATTATGTGAGCCAGAGGTCCTATATGCCCACGGCCATGGTCACATTCAACGGTCGCATTACCTTCCCCCCAGCGGTGCTCAAAAACCTTGAACTTAAAACCGGCGATAACGTCGAATTCGTCGAAGTTGAGAAAGGCCGCTTCGCGATTTCCCGCCCGAAGAAAATGAATGCCGAGTCAGAAATGCGCCTCAGCCGCACTTCTGATATTCCAATTGAAAATTAAGCTGTCCGGCAACGCAATGCAGAACGGGTTACATGCGCTCAAATTTCTAGATCCATAGTTGCTCTCCGAGGATGGGTGAGCACAGCGCCGGTTCTTGCATTTGCTTTTATGGGTCGAATGGTTGCGCTTGCCGAGCCTCATTAGACACCGAGACCGTCCCGCATCCGTGCGCCTCGTGCAGAGACACAAACGCGCATCCCGCTCAGGCGAAATGCGCGTGTTTGCTGCAAGCTCGAAGCCGTTTAACGGCCGAAATGCTTGGCGTTCTTTTCTGTAAAGCTGGCCCACTTCTCCGGCAGGTCGTCCTGCGCAAAGATGGCTGAAACTGGGCAGGCGGGCACACAGGCGCCGCAGTCGATGCACTCAACAGGATCAATGAACAACTGGTCGCTGTCTCCGAAGCCGTCTTCGTCCTTCTTGGGGTGGATGCAATCGACGGGACAGGCGTCCACACAGGCGGTGTCCTTTGTGCCGATACAGGGTTCTGCTATGACGTATGCCATTCTGATCTCTCCAAATAACTTCGAGGCTGATAGTAGCACAGGAGGGCGGAGACTGACTCCATTCCTCCAAGCGATATTTTGTATCGCGAGAGTTGGATGCAGAATCCTAACCCGCAGATTCCGAAAGTGGAAGTGCGATGCGTAAACCTCTCAAAGTGTTTTTGTCGTTCGCTCCGCACGGTGGGCCGCAAACTCCCTGGGCGTGGGAATCGGAGAAAGGTTGCGTCCGGCAAACATATCAGCAAAAAAGCCCATCAGTTCTTCGTGAATTAACCCGTTCGAGGCGAGTATCTCGCGACTGTCGAGCAGAAAGTGGCTCCCGCCAAAGTTCGTGACACGTCCACCGGCCTCCTCCACCAGCAAAATACCCGCCGCCGTGTCCCACGGATTGAGATTGAATTCCCAGAAACCGTCCAAACGTCCCGCGGCTACGTATGCCAGATCAAGCGCAGCCGACCCCATCCGCCGCACCCCATGCGACCGCAACGTGAACTCCTGATAAAAATGAATGTTGGGGCTTTCGTGGCGTTTGTGGCTGGGAAAGCCAGTGGCCGTGAGCGCTTCGCACAATTCTGGCGTTCGTGTAACCCGCAACGGCTTGCCGTTGAGCAGTGCGCCGCGTCCCCGCTCAGCGGCGAAGAGTTCGTTCCGCAGGGGATCGTAGATCACTCCGGCAACCAATGTGCCGTCTTTTTCTGGTGCGAGTCCGCTAGGACGCTGCTCCAGCCCCATCGAAACCGCGAATTGCGGATAGCCGTGGGCAAAGTTGGTGGTTCCGTCCAGCGGGTCCACGTACCAACGAAATTCGCCGCTCATCCGATCACGTGTGCCTTCTTCGCCGTAAATTCCGTGCTCCGGAAAGGCCATAGCCAGCCGTTCGCGAATCAGTTTTTCAGCCGTTCGATCGGCCACGGTCACCAGATCCGCGTCACCTTTATACTCAGTAGCCACACCCTGAGAAAAGAACTCGCGCAGCACCGCTCCCGCTTCGCGGGCAATCGCTTCAGCCTTGGGAACCCACACCCACTCTGTTTGCACCTCGCTCAAGAGTTTCCCCTGTTTTCCGTCGGTTCGATGGTAGCTACCCCAGCAGCCTTGGCGCGGCGCAGCGAATGCTTGCCCACTTCAGAAATGGTGCGGATCTGGTGCTTATAGATGAAGAGGTTCGGCTTGCCGTCACGTGTCAAGCGCACCATTCCGTCGTCGAAGTACTCAATCCAGCCACGCACTGTCTCGCCGTCGCGCAGCTTGATCTGGACGTTGATCTGGCGCTCGCTGAGAGAGCGCAGATAGAGCGCCTCCTGGCCGGTTTCTCCGGGTGGGGGCGTCTTGGCACGACGGCGCGTGGACGGAATCGGGGTCATGTTGTCATTTTAGATGCAATCTCAGCCTAAACAGCTCCATTATCAATCGACTCTGCAAAGGCTACACTTCGTTGATATCTGAGATCAGATCAATCAACTTTTGCTGCTTGCGCTTACTCAACTCAGTAAAACATATCCCAACCGTATGCTTGTCGATCAGAACCTGACTTATTCCGGCCACCCGGACGGGAACCCCGTGCAAATGAAAGCTCACTTCCAAAGGTACTCCAAGTCCTTTATCAAAAGGCTCAGTGAGATAAACGCGGCACCCGCTCTGGCTTATCTCCAGAACATAACCGGAGAGGGTTTCGTTTGTCTTAACCAACAGCAAGACGCCTTGCGTTTCCACCACAAAACGGGGGTGACCTCGGCGATCGATACCTTCTGGCGGCTCTTCGATTCGCACCATCCCCGACCGCCGGCCAGTTTTCAGCAGCAACTCCATGGCCATGCGGGATGCTTCATCGGGTTCCGAAGCCAAGGTGTTCGGCAACGGCTCCTGCTCAGTCTCCACCTGACCGACTTTCGTCCCAATTTTCGTCTGCGCCGACCGATCCGCCGGAAGCAAGCGCTTGAGTTCCGCCAGTCTCTCAGCCGTCATGCTGTCAAATTCAACGCCAAAGCTCTTGCCGCCCCGGTCTCCCTTTGTTACTCCGGCCAGACGGAACTGCATCTGAAAGGCCTCAAAACGAATCTCGACCCGCACCTCATTCCACACCAGAAACGGAATATCCGGCTCTACACAGCAACCACCTTCACTCAGATTCAGAAGCTTGCCATGTATCGATATGTCCTTTGCTGGCAGCAGTATCCTTACCGCCTGTTGAGTGGCTATTCGCTTTGATTTCCGCCGCTCAACGCGATTCCATGTCGTCGCGAATAGTTTTGAGTCAATATTCACCGAACTACCTCTTCCGTGGCACAGAACACCGCACTTGTTTCATCGGTTTTGCGCAACTCAATGATAAAGAGTTTGTGTGTGTGTATCGAAATAGGACATATAGATTCAGGGCATAAGCTGACCATAGTACGCCGCCGGTTGGCTAGACACGGCGCATTAGATAGTCCGGCTCCACCGCCTCGGCTGAGGGGCTGCTAAAATCTACGCAGTCCTTTCAAGAGAGAGTTGCCCGTGCCATCATCGCAGGTTTCATTCCCGACCAAGTCCACTCCGCTCACCTTTCAGGAGCTCTTATTTCGCTTGCAAAGCTTTTGGGCGGAACGCGGCTGTGTCCTCCAGCAGCCTTTTGATGTAGAAGTAGGCGCGGGAACCATGGCGCCGGAGACATTTCTCCGCGTGCAGGGCCCAAAGCCCTACAAAGTCGGCTATGCCCAGCCCTCGCGGCGTCCAGCGGATGGCCGCTACGGCGAGAACCCAAACCGGCTCTTCCGCCACACCCAATTTCAGCTAATTCTGAAGCCGCCACCTGTCAACGTGCAGGAACTATATCTTCAATCACTGGAAGCAATTGGGATAGATTTATCAAAGCATGACTTGAAGTTTGAAGAAGACAACTGGGAAGGTCCGACGGTCGGCGCATGGGGCGTCGGTTGGCAGGTCATGATGGACGGGATGGAGATCACCCAGTTCACCTATTTCCAGCAATGCGGCGGTCTTGATCTGGACCCAATCTGCGCCGAGCTTACCTACGGACTGGAGCGTCTTTGCGCCTTCATGCAAGACGTAGACTCGGTTTACGACGTTATCTGGGCGCGCGATCCGGAGACCGGAGCGGTGGTCACTTACGGCGACGTCCGCCTGACCGAAGAGCTTCAATACTCGGTCTACAACTTCGAGAGCGCGGACGTGAGCAAGCTGTGGGATCACTTCAATAGCTACGAGGCCGAGGCGCAGGCATTGCTCAAACATGCAAATGTGTTGCTGGCCGACGAAAAGGCCACTGCCAAAGAGAAGCAGCGCTTCCCGCTGATGTCGACATATGAACTTGCGCTGAAGTGCTCAAACCTCTTCAACCTGCTTGACGCACGCGGAGCAATCAGCGTCACCGAGCGGGTAGGCATGATCGGACGCATTCGCAACCTGGCCGTAGGCGCTGCCAAAATCTATGCTGCGCAGCAGGTGTGTTAACGGAGTTACCAAGTTAGCGAGTCAGAAGAAAGAATATTCAAAGCCATGGCAGATTTTTTGTTAGAGATTGGGCTGGACGAGGTTCCCGCCCGCATGATTGCCCAGGCCGAGGCCGAGCTAGGCCGCCGCGTCAACGATTTGCTCACGCGCGAACGGCTATTTGCCTCAGGGACCAAACTCACAACCTACTCGACGCCGCGCCGTCTGGCCGTTCTGGTCGAGGGCGTGCAACCGAGTCAGGCCGACTCTGAAGAACAGTTGACCGGACCCTCGTGGAAGGTCGCCTTCAAAGATGGCGCGCCAACCAAGGCCGCCGAGGCCTTTGCCACCAAGGCAGGTGTTCCGGTTGTCGCGCTGGAAAAAGTAACCAACGCCAAGGGAGAGTACGTAGGAGCCACGGTCAAGCGGCAAGGCCGCGCTGCTTCCGAGTTGCTAGCAACCGAGCTGCCTAAGGAAGTCCTCGGCCTCTACTGGGCTAAAAATATGTATTGGAGGGCAGGGAAGCCGGAGCGCTTTGTCCGCCCCATCCGCTGGATCGTCGCGCTGCTCGATTCTGCCGTCGTGCCTCTTGAGATTGCTGGCATTCAAGCCGGAAACACCAGCCGCGGCCATCGCATTCTGCACGGCGCAGAGCCGGTCGTGATCGATCAGCCGAAGAGCTACTCCGAAAGGCTGCGCGCAGCCAAAGTGATCGTTGAAGTCGCCGAGCGCCGCCAGTCGATTCGCAAAGCTCTGGACGCCGCCACCCGCACCGTTCCCGGCGCGCGCTGGCGCGAAGACGAGCCGCTGATTGAAACCGTCGTTCATCTCACCGAGTGGCCCACCGTCATTCTCGGCAACTTCGAGCCAGAGTATCTCGCGTTGCCCGAAGAAGTTCTGGTCACAGTAATGCGCGACCACCAGAAGTACTTCGCCGTCGAAGGCCCAGACGCCAAGCTCCTTCCGCACTTCCTCACTGTACTGAACATTCAGGTGGACCCCGAGGGCGAAGCCGTTATCCGCCACGGCAACCAGAAGGTTCTCCGCGCCCGCTTCAAAGACGCGCGCTTTTTCTGGGAGGTTGATCAGAAAACGCCGCTCACAGATCGCGTCGAGAGTCTGAACAACGTTACATTTCAGAAGGAGTTGGGTAGCTACGCCTGGAAGACCCGCAATAATTGGGCTGCAGCGGAAAAACTTGCAACGACGACCTTATCACGTGGTATCAAAGTCGATGAAGCGGCATTGCGGAAGGCCACCGAAATTGCCAAGACCGACCTCACAACAGAATTGGTGAAGGAGTTTACAGAACTGCAAGGCATCATCGGCGGACTCTATGCGCGCGCGCAGGGCCAAGGAGAGAGCGTGGCGCAGGCCATCTACGACCAGTACACGCCAGCGTCGATTGAGGATCGCATCCCGAAGACCGTTGAAGGCCAATTGTTCGGCATTGCCGATCGCATCCAGACCATCGTGGCCATGTTCGGCATTGGCATGGCGCCCACAGGTTCGAAGGATCCCTTCGCGCTACGCCGTGCAGCGAATGCCATCGTGAAGATTCTGGCCGAAAGCGGGTTGCCTCTGACCTTAACGGATGTGTTGGATTCGTATACCGGGATTGTGTATGCGGATAAAGACAATAATAGGATAGACATATCAAGAGATATCGATTCTGATGGAACTCTACAATCTGTCCGCGCCTTTCTGCGCGAGCGCCTAAGCTTCTACCTGAAAGATGTGCGCGGCTTTGCCTACGACGTGGTCAGCGCGGTGCTGGCTGCCGGAGCCGACGATGTGCGCGATGCGATCGCCCGCGCTGAAGCCCTCACCGCAGCCCGCGAGTCCGCTGATTTCGCCGCCATCTCCGCCGCCTTTAAGCGCATTAAGAACATTCTCCGTCAAGCAGAAGAAAAGGGCTACGCTCTCGGCTCATCGAAGGATGTAACGCTTGCGCCAGAGGCACAGCAACTCGCCGATGCAGCTGCTCTGCTTGCCCCGGAGGTTGCAGCGCTGCGCAAACTGCGCTTCTACGGTCAAGCTCTTGAGGCCATCGCCACGCTGCGCCCGGTCGTCGATGCATTCTTCGACAAAGTGATGGTCCTCGATCCCGATCCGGCGATTCGTGGGGCACATCTGGCGCTGATCAAGCAGGTGCTGGACGGCTTCAGCGGCATCGCCGACTTCAGCGAGATTGTCACGGGGTAGACGAGTGCGCTTTGCCCCCCAACGAGAGGCACAATTAATGAGACGTTTGCACAAGCGATCTATCTTCGCGGTTTTGATTGCGGTTTGGGCAAGTGCAGTCTTTCCCCTTCTCGCATTTTCGCAGGAGAGCAGATTGACCGCCGCCGCAGAACAGGGCGATCTGGTAGCCGTGCGAGCGTTGCTTAAGTCCAGATCCGATCCAAATGCTCACAATGCCGTCGGACTCACTCCACTGATGCTGGCTTCCAGGCACGGCCACCTCGATGTGGTACGAGCTTTGTTGGAAGCCGGGGCTCAAGTGACTGACAAGACCCCACAAGGCATGACTGCCTTGATGTATTCTGCACTTGAGAACCGGACCGAAGCTATGCGGATGCTGCTGGCTGCCAAGGCCGACGTCAATGCGCAGGGTGAAGGTGGAGTCTCGGCGTTGATGTTGGCTTCTCAGAATGGGCAGGTTGAAACGACTCAGGTGCTGCTGGCCGCTAACGCCGATGTGAATCTCACCGGTTATAGCGGTGTAACGGCTCTACTGCTGGCTGCCCAAAACGACCATCCAGACATCATTGTTTTGCTTCTTCGAGCCAAGGCGCAGGTCGACCCCCGAACCAAGGAGGGGTACACTCCTTTGATTGCGGCCGCACAGGTGGGAAAGACCCGTGTTGTACGCGTACTCATCGAAGCCGGTGCCGATGTGAATGCCCAAACCGAAGAGCACGCAACCGCACTGTTCCTTGCCGCACAGAATGGAGAGACCGAGGTGGCACGCACACTGATCGAAGCTAAGGCCAACGTCAATATTCGTGCCGTCAATGGGGCCACTGCTCTGGACATGGCACGGCAAGGCGAACACCCTGAAATTGTTTCGCTGCTCGAGAGGTCTGGCGGACGAGAGTAGGAAAACAGTAATTTCTTGCTGCCCCGCCGCCTCTGTGCGTCCGTCTACAATCAAAGAGATGTCTGACACACTTTATCTGAGTCTCTGGTACCCCAATCTCCGCCTCGCCGAACTGGCCGACAAGCTGACGGCTGTGCTCACCGCCTTTGCCACCCATGGCGGCGAGGCGCGCGTCTACTCCGCCACCGTTTGGCCGGTCAGTTGGAAGGAATCGCCGGTCTTTCAGCAGGTCTACGGGCGCAGAGCCAAGTCCACCGGAGAGGGTGCCGTTGAGCTAGGTGCGGAGCCACGCTTTGCCGTCGAAGAAGCTCTCGAACTGCTCCACGACGACTATGCTTACGAGTTTCAGATTGGCTGGAGCTTGTGGGAGCTGGAAAACTTGGCCCCACCGCAGGACACACGTTGGGCACGGGAGCCGCGACTGGTGCGCGTCACCGGCTTTGGCCCGCTCTTTGATGAGGGCGCATACGAGGCCGACGGCCATATCCGCATCGACTTCGGCTCCGACACGCCCTTTCTTGAAGAAGATTTGCCGCTGGATTCGGTCGCCGCGCGGCATGTGGAAGAGAATGTGCGCCAACTGGTCGAGTTGACGATGGCAGTCGAGAAGGCTTCCGGCGCTACGGCTCGGCTGCTCTGGAGCGAGCTGGGCGAAAGTCTGGCAGAGCGACTGGCGGCCCGTCTCACGGTGCGGCTGGGAGGGGCGAACTGATCGTGCGAATCACCATCGAAAGAATGCGGACGTTGGTGCTGGGGTCAGGGGTTCTGCTGATCGCTGCGCTGCTGGTTTTTCTGGCGGTTGGCAAATGGAAGAATCCCTTCAGCCGCCGCGACATTCCGCAAAAACTGGGGATCGAAATTCAGTCCGATTCCGGCGGCGTGACATACACGCAAGCGCACGGCGGCCACACGCTCTTCAAGATTCATGCCTCCAAGGTGGTGCAGTATAAGCAGGGAACTGCGATGCTGCACGACGTTAAGATCGAGTTATACGGTGAAGACGGCAGCCGGGTAGACCGCATTGAAGGCGCTGAGTTCGAGTACGACCAGAAGGCTGGCACAGCCAAGGCCGCCGGGCCGGTGGAGATTACGCTGATGCGACCGGGGGTAGCTCCGGCGATTGCGCCCAAAGCAACCCCGCATCAAGCTGTTGGCGAGAAGCCTAAGGGCGCGCCGCTGGCTACAGCTGCCGAAGTTGCCGCGCGCGGTGAGATTCACGTCAAGACAAGCGGCCTCACATTCGATCAGAAGAGTGGTGTGGCCACAACCAGCCAGCACGTGGATTTTTCCATGGTGCAGGGATCCGGCAGCGCAATGGGTGCCACTTATAACTCACAGGATGGACTGCTGGTGCTGGACCAAGCGGTGGAGTTGAACACACTTCGCGGTACTCAAAAGGTTCAGATTCATGCCCATCATGTGGAGTTCGAGCGCGAAACCATGCTTTGCCGCATGCATGCGGCCACGGCCAGCTACGAGAATGGGCAAGTTTCGGCTGGCGATGCCAAGGTACTCTTTCGCCCAGATGGATCGGCGGTGCGGCTAGATGTGATGAATGGCATAACGCTGACGACTTCGTCTGAGGGTCATCTATTTGCGCCAACCGGGCAGATGGATTTTAACGAGTACAACCAACCGCGGCATGGCCACCTTGAGGGTGGAGTCACGATGGACTCTACCAGTGAGGCCGATGGTCGGCATCGCCAGTTACATGGGACAGCGCCCGCAGCGGAGTTGGAGTTTACCGCACAAGGGAAGCTGCGCCATGCTCATTTGGAACGGAACGTAACGATGGACAGCCACGAACAGAGCCAGCAACAAGCGCTCACAGTAAGCCGCCACTGGCGGTCACCGATTGCCGACGTGGACTTCCACGATGCAGGTCATGGGCAGGTTGAACCGGCGTTGATCCGCGGGAGCAGCGGTGTGGTGGTGACTGGCGAAAGTCAGCGGGGCAATGCCGCAGCTTCGCCTACGCGGCTTTCTGCTGACGAGGTGATGGGGGCGTTTGGGCCTGGTTCCGTGATAACCGCAATGAACGGAGTGGGACACGCAAGCATTGAGGAGACCACAGAGACCGGGGTAAGGCAGACGACCTTCGGCGATCGGCTGGAGGCGCATTTTGCGGCTCCGGTGAAGAGTGGGGCAAAGACAGGCTCGAAGGGTGGGCAAGGCGCGGAGACGCAGTTGCAGTCGGCCACAGTGGAGGGCCACGTCGTGCTGACGCAGACACCGTCGGCCAAGCAGGGCACGCCACCTCCGGCGACGATACGGGCTACAGCAGGTCGTGCCGACTATCACGAACAAGGCGAGTGGCTGCACCTTACGCTGACGCCGCGCATAGAAGACGGTGCTTTGCAACTTTCGGCCGACAGAGTGGATGTTTCACGGGCTTCTGGCGATGCCTTTGCTCACGGCAACGTGAAGGCAAGCTGGATGGATGCCGCAGGCAACAGACAGAAGGGAACTCCCAGCCTTGCGTTGGGCGGACAGGGGCCGGCGCATGTTGTAGCCGCAGAAGCGCAGTTGCATCAGGCGACCAGCGAGGCCACCTTCAGTGGTCAGGCGAGGCTTTGGCAGCAAGCGAACTCGATATCTGCGCCGGTAATCGTGCTAGACCGGGAGCGGCAGACGCTGGTGGCGCGCACTACGAATCTAGCTGAGCCGGTGCGAGTTGTGCTGCTGAGTTTGACCGGGGCAGCGCCAATCAAAGACGCGACAAAATCCAATCCACCCTCAGTGATCCGTGTACGTTGCGGCGATCTGAAGTACTCGGACGTGGAACGCAAAGCTGTGATGCGAAGCGGCATCCTGGGTAATGTGGTCGCCGAGACGGGAACGGCGTCCTCAACCTCGAATGAACTCGATGTGACGTTGCTGCCCGCAGGCAAAACCAAGGACAACGGACAATCCCAAGTGGACAAAATGACGGCCCGCGGCCATGTGGTGTTGATCTCCGAAGGCCGTCGCGGAACCGGGGAGCAATTGGTATACACCGGCGCAACCGGAGAGTACGTTCTCACTGGAACCGCATCCACCCCTCCGAAAATGTCAGATCCTGCGCGGGGAACTGTGACAGGCGAGGCTTTGATCTTCCGTGGCCGCGATGATAGTGTCACCGTCGAAGGCGGCGGCCGAAACACGATGACAAAGACCACTGCGCCCAGATAAATGACGGATACCTACATGCCGAATATTTAGTATCTAGGCTCGATCGCTCAGTATACAGAATGTTCGTTATCGGACGTGTTATTGGTGTTGGAATCTGCTTTTAGCTCTCTGCAGTGACAAGCCGGCCTCTAGAGCGATACCCTGTTGACTACGCGATCAGCACGACCAAGGAGCTTTCCAAAACTCATGCCAATTCAATCCACCTCCAAGATATGGCACAACGGAGACCTGATTCCGTGGGAGCAGGCCAACATTCATGTAATGAGCCATGTAGTCCACTATGGTTCAAGTGTTTTTGAAGGCATTCGCGCGTATGGCCAGCCGGTGGGTTCGGCGGTCTTCAGGCTCCCAGAGCATATGCAGCGCCTGTTGGATTCGGCCAAAATCTACCGGATGGAGCTGCCTTTTACCATTGAGGAGCTTTGCGCTGGCGTGGTCGATCTGATCGAGGCTAATGGGATTGCTCCCTGCTATATCCGCCCAATCGCTCTGCGGGGGTACGGTGAAATTGGCGTCAGCCCCAAGGGTTCGCCCATCGAGGTCTATATCGCTAACTTCCCCTGGGGCAAGTACATCGCCGGGCACGAAGGCGCGGACGTGTGCATCTCCAGTTGGAACCGCCTGGCTCCCAACACCATGCCCGCGATGGCTAAGGCCGCTGGCAATTATATGAACTCGCAGCTCATCCACATGGAAGCCGAGATCAACGGCTACGCTGAAGGCATTGGCCTCGACGTAAACGGCCTGGTCAGCGAAGGCTCCGGCGAGAACATCTTTGTGGTCCGCAACGGGGTGCTCTACACTCCGCCGCTGTCCAACTCGGCGCTCTCCGGCATCACTCGCGACTCTGTGCTGACCATCGCGCGCCACCTGGGGCTGACGGTGAAAGAGCGGTCGCTTCCACGCGAGCTGCTTTATATCGCGGACGAGGTCTTCTTTACCGGCACAGCAGCCGAAGTATCGCCGATCCGCTCCATCGACCGCATTCTTGTGGCCGACGGCAAAGTCGGCGAGATCACCAAGAAGATCGCGGATGAGTTCTTCGGAATAGCCAATGGCCTCAAGCCCGACAAATTCGGCTGGCTTACTCCGGTCAAGGTGAAAGTTAGCGAGCCTGTCAGCGCATGAAGCCAAATATGAAAGTGACGTTGGCTGGCCTTGAGCTGGTCAACCCGATCATTGCTGCCAGCGGCACGTTTGGCTATGGCATCGAGTTTGAGGAGATCGTCGCGCTTGAGCAGATCGGCGGGCTGGTCACCAAGGGCATCTCGATGGAGCCCATGGCCGGCAACACAGCGCCGCGCATCGTGCAAACCGCGTCGGGAATGCTCAATGCCATCGGATTGCAGAATGTGGGCGTCGATGACTTCGTCAGCCGCAAACTGCCAGCGCTCAGCCGTTATCCGCAGTGTCACGTCATCGTCAACGTATTCGGCTACACGGTTGGCGAATACATTGCCGTTATCGAGCGGCTCAACGATGCTTCTGGCATTGCGGCTTATGAGCTGAATGTCTCCTGCCCCAACGTTCACGCTGGCGGAATGGCCTTTGGCTCTGACCCTGGCTCGCTTGAATACCTCGTGGGTCGCGCCAAAGCAGCAGCCAAAAGGCCGCTGATCGTCAAGCTCTCGCCCAACGTCACTTCCATCGCGCACATGGCCAAGATTGCCGCCGAAGCTGGAGCAGACGCTGTTAGCTTGACCAATACTTTTTTGGCAATGTCGATTGACGCCGAAACGCGGCGGCCTCGGCTGACCAACGTCACTGGCGGACTTTCCGGGCCTGCAATCAAGCCTATATCGCTTCGTATGGTCTACGAAACGGCGCGCGCGGTGACGATTCCCATCATTGGCATGGGCGGAATTGTTACTGCTGAAGATGCGGTTGAATTTTTGCTGGCTGGCGCAACTGCCGTTGAGGTGGGTACGGCGAGCTACGCCGATCCGCGCGCTACGGAACGGCTGGCCAAAGAGCTTGAATCGTGGTGCCGCAGCCACGGAGTCGAGAAGGTTGCCAGCCTCACCGGGGCGCTGGAGATTCCTCGGGAGTGACAATTCCCTGCTCTGATTTTATGTGTAATGCTGGTACCCTCCCCCCTGGTATTCTGGGAGTAAGATACTTGTTTTCAATTATATATGGTTTTGATGTTGCTGCAAATTCGTCATTCTATTGAGGTTACCCCGCAGAATCGTCTTACCAAAGGGGTTACGGGTACTTTCACCGGAATTTTGAGGCTTCGACCCGGTCAACCGACCCTGGACGCCCTGGGTTTGGCCTCCTAAAGAACACTATGAATCAATTGTGCTCCAAGTCCGCGTAATTATCTGCAATCCCCTATTCCAAAACGGAAGACTCAACGGCGACTTCAGGGGCGAAAGCTCGTCAACGGTCCGAGCTGAATCAAGCGAGGTTTGTGAGCATTGCTTTGGCAAAAGGCTTCGCAGCTAGTGCGCAGATCGCATTCTGGTAATATGTGACGTGTATCACCGATTGCAGCCATCGCCGGTTCGATACTTGAAGACCGTACTCAGGAGGTCTGTCCATGAATAGTTTTTGTGCGCGCATCTTCGGTCTCACCCTGTTCGTTTTTCTCGTTTTGACTGTTGCCGTCCAACCTGCCATTGCTCAGCGGGATCAAGCCAAGCATATTTACCATCGGCTGATTCCAGCCGGGGATACCTGTGCCAGCTGCCACAAGGTGATCTATGACCAATGGAAAGCCAGCCCGCATGCCGCCAACAGTGTCGAATGCACCATGTGCCATGGCGAGACAACAGCACCGGACTTCGCGGGTACGCCAGCGCTAAGCACATGCGAAACCTGTCACGCCGATCAGGTGCCACAACTGAAGTCTGATCCATTCATGAAGGGCAAGACGTGTGTGAGCTGCCATCAAGCACACATCTTCGTGGAGCACAAGAAGGCGCCCCCGGCTGGCAAGTAATAAAAATTTCCAGGCGTGGCATTCTCGAACTGCTGGCCGGTGCATCCGCGCTCGCCGCCTTGGAAACGTGTCATCGCATGCCAAGGGAATGTACGGCAGGTGCCTCTAGTCTCGATTTTGAGACCAGGGAAAGCTCAAAAGCTTCAGCCAACACATATTGCTCCTGACGAGTCGCCTTGGGCCCGCCGATCTGCTTAAGCGGTTTCCGGCGCCAAAAACGCGCAAAAAGAGGCCAAATAACACGCAAAAACGACCAATTTGCGCTGGTTTTCACACTTTTATTCAT
>CAYPYJ010000084.1:0-16621 GCA_964414945.1 uncultured Occallatibacter sp. | reverse complement strand
GCAGGGATCCGTCGGGAGCGTCGCCAAACGCGGTTCCTGGACCGGATGGCATCCCCTGAGCTGTCGCAAAGGCCTCAAATCGCTCCCCGTCAAAGCGGAAGAGTCCATTCACCGTGGCTATCCACAGAAACCCCATGCGATCTTGGTAGATCGTCCGGACCGTCAGGTTGTTTAGTCCCTCGGCGCTACCGTAACTCTTGAAGCTGTACTCTTGTGCACGCAAGACTCGGCACACCAGCAGCACTAAAGCAAGTATCCACGCATTGGATTTACTGACCATCACGATAAAGAATCGGCTGATTTCCCCATTTCTTCACGGCTAGGTCTCATTCCTGAAGAAGGAGGTGGAAACGGAATCCCATTCTTGTGTAATAGGTTTACCACAGCCCTGATGCATTACCCTCATAGTTGCGGGCACAATCAGCCCTGGGACCCCAAATTGCGCATCGTTCTATCAAATATCGGCACTTACGGCGACACCAACCCGCTGATCGCTATCGCTTTGGAACTGAAACGCCGCGGCCATGTGCCGGTGATGGCGCTGCCTGCGGTCTACGAGGCGAAGATTCGCCCACTGGGCCTCGAATTCCACGCCGTCCGCCCAGACATTGACCCCACCAACACCATTCTGGTGGAGATGGTTTACGACATCAAGAACGGAACCGAACGGGGCTTGCGGGATTTTCTCTTTCCCTCGCTGCGCGAGTCTTATGCCGACCTGCTGGATGCGGCCACCAAACCAGAACGCGCCGACCTGCTGCTGCTGGGCGAACTGAACTACGCCGGCCCCATCGTCGCCGAGGTCACCGGAATTCCCTGGGCCAGCTACGTTCTCGCGCCGCTCTCGTTCTTTTCCGCCTTCGATCCGCCCGTGCTGCCGCCTTACCCGCGTTTGGCCAAGGCCGACAAAGTGGTTCCCGGTTTTGGGCGGGTCATCAAGCGCGTCGCTCGCTTTATCAGCCGCAAGTGGCCTGAGCCCATCTACGAGCTGCGCCGGGAACTGGGACTGCCAAAAGGCGCCAATCCGCTCTTCGACGCCAAGCATTCACCCAAATTGGTACTGGCGTTGTTCTCCCGCCTGCTGGGGGTGGAGCAAAAAGATTGGCCTGAGAACACGCTGATTACCGGCTTTTGTTACTACGATGCCGATGCCGGTAACCAAGCTCTGCCGGCGAATCTGGAAAAGTTTATCGCCGCAGGCGAGCCCCCGGTGGTCTTTACCTTGGGCTCAGCCGCGGTGCTGGCTGCCGGAGATTTCTACGAGGTATCGGCTCAGGCGGCGATCAAGCTGGGGATTCGCGCGGTGCTGTTGATTGGCACCGACCCTCGCAATCAGATGAAGGAAAAGCTGCCGGAGTCGATTTGCGTCGCCGAATATGCGCCCTACTCGGAGCTTTTCAATCGCGCATCGATGGTTGTGCATCAGGGCGGCGTCGGCACCACGGCGCAGTGCCTCAGGGCAGGGAAGCCGATGCTCATCATGCCCTTCAGTCACGACCAGCCTGACAACGCACGCCGAATGTTGCGGCTGAAGGTAGGCCGCGTCATTCAACGCGGAAAATATATCCCGTGGAGGGTAGCGCGCAAGGTGAAACAGATGCTCTCTGCGCCAAGCCTCGCTCAGCAGTCAGCAAGCGTAGCCCAGCAACTTCGCCATGAGGACGGCGTCCGCACAGCCTGCAACGCGCTGGAAGAACTCTACCGAAAGTCTCGATGATAGCATTCCTGCGAGCGGTCAGCGAGCGTTTGGCCGCACCGCAGGTGCCCAGCGCAGGATCGGTTTTCTTGCTGCTGTCACTTCATCGAGTTTTGAAACGCGAGTCGAGTGCGGCGCTGCCTTAACCAGCTCCGGCGTCTCCTCAACTTCTTTGGCAATGGCGCGCATCGCAGCGATGAATTGATCCAGTTCTTCCAGCGACTCGCTCTCGGTCGGCTCGATCATCAACGCCCCGTGGACGATCATCGGGAAGCTGACTGTGTAAGGGTGAAAGCCGTAGTCGATCAGACGCTTGGCAATCTCACCGGTCTTCACTCCGAGTGCTGCCTGCCGCTTATCGCTGAAGACAACTTCGTGCATCGACGCGGTTTTGTAAGGTAGGTCATAAACGTCTTCGAGCTTTTTGCGAATGTAGTTTGCGTTGAGTACAGCGTCTTCGGTGGTCTGCCGTAGCCCATCAGGTCCATTGGCCAGAATGTAAGCCAGCGCGCGAATGAACATTCCCACGTTGCCGTAGAATGCGCGTACGCGGCCTACAGATTGTGGGCGGTTGTAATTCCAGTGTTTAGCACCGTCCTGGTCTTGGACGAGAACAGGTGTAGGAAGGAACGGTTCCAGAAACGCTTTGCAAGCCACAGGGCCTGAACCGGGACCGCCGCCGCCGTGTGGTGTTGAAAATGTCTTGTGCAGGTTCAGATGCATCACATCCACGCCGAAGTCGCCGGGCCGCGCCTTGCCAACCAGCGCATTCATGTTCGCGCCATCCATGTAGAGCAGCGCGCCCTTGGCGTGAAGAATCTCGGCGATCTTGGCGATCTGGCTCTCGAAGACGCCAATCGTCGATGGATTGGTCAACATCAACGCGGCGGTATCTTCATCCACCTGGCGAGTCAGAGCATCTAAGTCGATGCCGCCCTCAGCGTTGGATTTGAGTGTCTCAACCGTATAGCCACAGATGGCCGCGGAAGCCGGATTAGTGCCGTGCGCCGAGTCAGGAATAAGTATTTTCTTGCGAGGATTTCCCTGCGACTCATGCCATGCGCGGACCAGCAGAATTCCGGTAAATTCGCCGTGCGCTCCGGCCGCTGGTTGCAACGTAATCGCATCCATGCCGGTGATTTCGATCAGGCAGCGCTGGAGCAGGTCAATGACTTCAAGAATTCCTTGCGCAAGAGAATCTGGACGGTATGGATGCGCCTCCGCGAGCCCTTCGATGCGAGCCACCAACTCATTCACGCGCGGGTTGTACTTCATCGTGCAGGAGCCCAGCGGATACATACCCAGATCGATCGCATAGTTCCAAGTCGAAAGCCGCGTGAAGTGGCGGACAATCTCGATCTCGCTCAACTCCGGGAGCTGCGCGCTCTGCGAACGATGGGTTGCGCCGAGCAGGGAAGCGGCGTCCACAGCCGGCACGTCCAGCGGTGGCAGCTTGTAAGCGTGCTTGCCCGGAGTGGAGATTTCAAAGAGCAGCGCCTCGTTCTGCGTGGGGTGGGGGCGTACATTGCCTGTGGTCACAGGAACAGATGAGTTAGTCATGATTTACGCCTCCGCCGGAGTGGCCGCCAACACATCGGCCGCGGCATCAATGTTCTTGCGCGTAATCACTTCCGTCGCGCACCAGAGCGTGCAGTTTTGCAGTTCGGGATACCAGCGGGATAAGTCGATGCCGCCGACGATCTTGTTGTCGAGGAGGCGCTGGGTCCATTGCGCCGGAGCCTCTTCGGTCTGCAAAACAAACTCATGGAAGCTGGGCGCGCCGGTGAAGCGCAGCTTAGCGCCGGGTTGCGCGGAGAGGGTTTGCGCGGCGTAATTTGCCTTCGCCAGGTTGTGCTCGGCTAACTCGCGGATTCCTTCTTTTCCGTAGACGCTGAGGAAGATCGTCGCCATCAACGCAACCAATGCCTGATTGGTGCAGATATTCGAGGTGGCCTTCTCGCGGCGGATGTGCTGCTCGCGCGTAGAAAGAGTCAGCACGAAGCCACGGTTACCGTTGCCGTCAACCGTCTGGCCGACGAGGCGACCGGGCATCTGGCGAACGTATTTTTCTTTAGCAGCAATTACGCCACAAAATGGACCGCCGTAACTCAGAGCGACGCCGAAAGACTGCGCTTCCATGCTGACGATGTCCGCTTCGACCGGCGGACGAACAACGCCGAGCGAAACGGCCTCCGCAATTGAAACAATCAGCAACGCGCCCTTGGCGTGAACGATCTCGGCGATTGCCGGAATATCTTCAATCACTCCGAAGAAGTTAGGGCTTTGCACTAAAACTGCCGCAGTTTCTTCTGTAACTGCGGCTTCGAGAGATGAAAGGTCAATGCGTCCGGTTTCGCGGTCATAACTCACCAGAGTCTCAGGAAGGCCCTGATGTTTGGTGTAAGTTACGAGAACTTCGCGATACTCCGGATGAACGGTTGCTGCGACGACAGCCTTGTGTCGGCCTGTCACGCGGACGGCCATCATCACAGCTTCTGCTGCGCCGGTTGAGCCGTCATACATGCTGGCATTGGCCACATCCATGCCGGTCAACTCGGCAATCATCGTTTGAAATTCGAAAATCGCTTGCAAAGTGCCTTGCGTGATTTCCGCCTGATAAGGCGTGTAACTCGTCAGAAATTCGCCGCGCTGAATCAGCGAGTCGATAATGACGGGGCGGTAGTGGCGATAACAGCCGGCGCCAAGAAAACTGGCGTAGTTAGTCGCGTTCTTGCGACCGGCAGCGCGAAAGTAGTCGATAATTTCGCTTTCGGCGTGAGCGCGCGGAACGTCAAGGTCGCGGTTCATGCGATCTTCGGCGGGAATGACAGCGAACAAATCATCGATTGAAGCCGCGCCGATTTCGGCCAGCATCTTTTCACGTTCGGCGGGAGACTTGGGAAGATAGCGCATTGCGGCCTCTAGCTCTCTTCCGCGATAAAGGCCTCGTAGGCGGCGGCGTCGAGCAAGGAGTTGAGTTGCCCGGGATCGGCGAGCGCGACTTTGATGATCCAGGCCTCGTGCGGTTTCTCGTTGATCTGGTCGGGCGCGTCCTTCAGCTCCTCGTTGACGGCGGTGACGGTGCCGGTGACGGGCGAGAAGAGGTCGCTGACGGCCTTCACGCTCTCCACCGAGCCAAAGGTTACATTGGCTGTGACGGTGTCGCCGACTTTGGGCGCGTCTACGTAAACGATGTCACCGAGAGAGGCTTGGGCGTAGTCGGTGATGCCGATGACGCCGATTGAACCCGTGACTTCAATCCACTCATGCTCGCGGGTGTAACGGTAGTTTGCGGGGTAGGACATGGCTGGTTTCCTCCTGCAGATCGAATCAATAGTGTACGTCGCGCAACCTCAAAGCGAACTGAGGAAAAGTCGGCGTCAGAGAACAGAGACTATACAGCGGCGGGTCCGAAGCCGGGATAAGGGGCCAGCGGGACGAGGAAGAGGATTTCCAGCATTCCGGCCTTGAAGATGGGCAGGCTATCGAGCGCCGCACGTACTTGGGCTTCGTCGTCGGCCTCCCAGAGAATGGCTGCGCCGGGCGTGTCGGCGCGACGCCAGATCTGGCGAAGAAGACCGGCGGCGTAAAGTTCCTTGACGCGTTCGGTCTCGCGGGCCATCAGGGCCGGGGTAAAGGCTTCCGGCGGAAATGTGTCGGTGCGGCGGCGGGAGAGCGATACAAATTGCATAGATAGATTTTAAAACCAGAACCGGGTGCTCGTGCAGAGAGAAAGATGTTTTCATACCGACCTTGCTAGAAATTGAATGGCTGTCCGGGTTCTCTTTGCTGTAGGTCGCCGACACACCTCTCAGAGTGAGATATGATGTCTGCTACTTGGCACCAGGACAAGGAGGTCGAAAATGCCCAAGTTTGTTATCGAAAGAGAAATTCCAGAAGCAGGCAAGCTGTCGCCGGAGCAGTTAAAGGCAATATCGCAGACATCGTGTGGAGTTTTACGCGAGATGGGCCCGCAAATTCAGTGGGTTCAAAGTTATGTTACCGATGACAAGATCTATTGCACTTACATCGCCCCGGATGAAGCGGCAATACGGGAACATGCCCAGCGGGGCGGTTTCCCCGCCAACCGCGTCTCGCGCATTCGGTCGGTTATTGATCCTACAACGGCCGAGTAGCCGCGGAAGGTCGTTCGCGTTTCTCCCCAATCGCTATTTGTCAAAAAACTTTCCCCGCCCACCGTTGGCCCATGGGTTGTAGTGGGCGGCGAAGTTGGCGCGGGTTTGCACGCTGGGGTGGCTGTAGGTCCAGAACTCGACAAAGGGACTGGGGTTGGGGTCTTCCAGCCATGCTTCTCCCAAGTGGTTAAACGCACCCACGGCGGTCTTCTGCGGGTCCGCGACTAGCCCGTGAATGGCCTCCTGGCCGTAGATGTCGGCTTCGTGCTCAAAGTGGCGACTGAAGGTGTTGCCGACTGGTTGCAGAATGAGG
This sequence comes from uncultured Occallatibacter sp., assembly GCA_964414945.1. GTDB lineage: Bacteria > Acidobacteriota > Terriglobia > Terriglobales > Acidobacteriaceae > Telmatobacter. The sequence goes on along the minus strand of CAYPYJ010000084.1, from coordinate 10,476 downwards.
CTGGCAACCGAAAGCGCGAAAAGCAGCACCAGAAATCCCTGGCGGCTGGCAAGCGAATTCTGCTCCAGTCCGTCCAACTGCCAGCGGACTGTGAATCGGCGGGCCAGCCATCCAGCGAACGCGGCAGAGACCCACAAGACGAAGAAGAGGCCGACTGCTGAGCCGGAAAGCTCTTTTGGGATGTGGTTGAGGACGTAGTGTCCGCTTTCGTGGCCGAAGATAAAGAGGACTTCGTCGTCGGGCAGGCGGTCGGTGGCCGTGTCCCACATGACGAAGCGTTTGGTGGCACCGATTCCGGTGACGTAAGCATTGAGGCCGTTGCTTTTGGCGCTGGCTTTCATCAGGAACATGCGTTCGGGCGGAATGTGGGTGCCAGTGCGGACGACGACGGTCTCCAGTTTGGTAACCAGCGCGGGATGAGTCTGGACCAGCGGCTCAAACTTGTTGAAGAGGGGATCGATAACAACCGGCTCTGCGAATGTGGAGATCAGAATGAGTGGCAGCGTGACCAGCCAGATCCACGCGAAAAAACGGCGCGGGGAGACGCGGACAATCCAGTTGAAGAACAGAAGAATCAGTGGGCCGAAGACGAGCGAGATGCCCATGCCTTTGCCCACATCGCCCAGCCAACTGCCCCAGCCCTGCACGCTGATGCCATAGTGGCGGCTGACGATGTGGCCGATGACGTCCAGTGGCAGTCCGGCCAGGGTGGAGACTACCAGAAATACCGCGAAGAAGAATAGACCTTGCTGCCAGCGGCGGCGCAGCAGGCGCTCAGTCAACGCGGCGAATTTGGCGGCCCAGCGAGTGGCCAGCAGAATCCAGAGGACAGCCAAACCCCAAAGCGAGCCGATGATGTCGAGCGCAAGCGAAATGTGGCTGAGAGCGACGGCTTTGGCGAGTTTGTCGGGTGGAAGGAAGTAGGCCTGCGGGCTGGCGGGCTGGGCAGGGGTTGCAGACGGGGTTGGCGCGGATTGGGATGGGACAGCTTGGGCGGAGCAAAGGCGTGGCGTAAATCCGAAAACTCCTGAGAGCAGTAAGGCAAGGCAAATCGCTGGCAGCTTTCGGTTCGTAAAGTGCATGGTCAGTTTCCTCTTCCGTAGCTTACTCTGTAGAATCCTGTTTGAAGAGGATGAGCGAGAATATTCGACCTATGAGAGAGATTTTGTTTGCAGTCGCAAGACGGAGTGCTTCGAGCGCCGTGAATCGCATTGGATTTGTTGCTTTGGCCTTGGCTTTTAGCGTAGCTGCTGGAGCGCAGCAACAGGCTGCTTCTGCCAAAGACCATTCCCGCCGGTCCAATGAGCAGAATACGGGCTCGGAGTCAGTTCTGATGGACGCTATGACCAGCGAGTTGCACCGCGCTTTTACTTCGCTTGGCAAACAAGGCGACGACAAACAATTGCCTCCTTACTTCCTGAGCTACTCGGTTAGCGACGCCAGCGCTGTCTCCATTCGTGCGCAGTTTGGCGCGCTGGTTGATAGCTCTGCGAATCATATGCGCGTGGCGGATGTTCAGGTGCGGATCGGCGATCCAAAGCTGGACAACACGCACGCGAAGCATCGCAGTTCGGCTGTGACCAGCACTGAGTTGCCGTTGACAGACGACCGGGAAGCGCTGGAGAGGACGCTGTGGTTGGTGACGAATTCAGGCTATGGGAATGCGCTGGACAACTATCTGCGAGTGAAGACAGAGGCCGAAGTTCGTGCCAAGGAGGAGGACAATTCACCCGACTTCAGCCAGGAGTCGCCCCAGTTGCATGAGGGCAAGCCAACGCCGCCGGTGATGGTGGATCGCGCCGTCTGGGAGCGGCGGTTACGGGCTGTCTCGCGGGTCTTTCGTGAATATCCTGCGGTGTATCAGAACATAGTGATGCTCACTGCGCAGAACGAGACCGATTACTATGTCTCTTCTGAAGGTTCGCGGGTGGTTACGCCGCACCTGCAAGCGAGGCTGGCCATCTTTGCCGTGACGCGCGCTGACGACGGAATGGACCTCTATCGTGCTCAAACTTTCGAGGCTGATACGGTGGAGGATTTGCCAGGGCAGGCGGAGTTGGAAGCCGCAGTGCGCGCATTGGGCAATAGTCTGGAGGCATTACGTCGTGCGCCGGTAACTGAACCTTTCAACGGTCCGGCAATTCTCTCCGGCAGAGCGGCAGCCGTCTTCTTCCACGAGGTCCTCGGTCACCGGCTTGAAGGTCAGCGCCAGCGCGGCGATGAAGAGGGCCAGACATTTACCAAAGAGTTGGGGAAGGAAGTGCTGCCGTCTTTTCTCTCGGTGGTTGACGATCCGACCATGCCATCGTTTAAAAATACGTGGCTCAGCGGCAGCTATCAGTACGACGACGAGGGCGAGAAGGCGCAGCGGGTGAATTTGATTCAGGACGGCGTGTTGAAAACCTTTTTGATGTCACGGATGCCGATAGCCAGTTTCAGCCACTCCAACGGCCACGGCCGCGCGCAGGCGGGAAAAGTGCCCACGGCACGCCAGGGCAACCTGATTGTGACTTCTACGAAGACCGAGCCGGAGGCAAAGCTGCGCAAGCAGTTGATTGAAGAGGCTGCCAAGCAAGGCAAGACCTACGGACTGTATTTTGAGGACATCTCTTCCGGTTTTGCCGTAACCCAGCGTTCTTCCCCGCAGGCATTCTCCGTGCTCCCGCTGGTGGTTTGGCGGGTCTTTGTCGATGGGAGGCCCGATGAACTGGTGCGCGGCGTCAGCATAGTTGGCACTCCGTTGGCAGCGATGAAAAGCATCCTCGCAACCGGCGACAAGAGCGAGGTCTTCAACGGCGAGTGCGGCGCAGAGTCTGGCACTGTTCCGGTGAGCGCCGTGGCACCGGCCATGCTGGTGAGCCAGATGGAAACGCAGAAGCAGGCGCAGGGAACGACGAGGCCGCCGATCCTGCCGATTCCCGGAGCTGAAATAATTGCACCCGCAAAGCCCGCAGCCGGAAAAGAGGTGACGCAATGAAGATTATTCCTTCTATTTCAATCTTTGCAGGAGCGGGAGTTCTGGCGGCGATTCTTGGAGGCCTCGGCCTGAATGCATCCGCACAAGCGGCCCCGTCGGCCACCCGCGCCTACGCCGAAAAAGACCCTGTGCTGAAGGCTATGCTCACCGAGCTTGACCGCAGCAAGAGCCAGTTGCAGTTGAAAGGTTTTTCCAAGCCGTTCTTTATCCAGTACCGCATTGAAGACGTGGATAATTTCGAGGTCAAGGCGGAGTTTGGAGCCGTGAGCAAACAGCAGCACAACCACCAGCGCGTGGCCCGTGTGACGGTGCGCGTAGGCGACTACAAGATCGATAGTTCCGGCAGCCGGGGAGATGGCTCTGTTATGGTGGCGGCTCTGGACGACGATCCGATTGCGGTTCAGTCGGCGCTGTGGTGGGCCACTGATCAAGCGTACAAAAGTGCTTTAGCTGCCTACGCACAGAAGCAGGCAGCGCTCAAGCAAGTGCAGACCCCGCCGCAGGCCGACGATTTCAGCATGGAGAAGCCGGTGATCTCTCTGGCCGAGCCGCTGCGAATGAATGTGGACGAGAAAGCCTGGGCAGCACGAGTAGCCAAAGACAGCGGTCTCTACCGGACCAATGCCACGGTTAAAGACCGCCAGCACGATATTCGCTACTCCGCGGGTAGCTTTGCCGCGAGGGTAACCACAACTTGGCTTGTAAGCAGCGAGGGAAGCATCGTGCGCAAGTCAGCGAGTTATTACGCCGAGATTTTTGCGGCGGGTGCGCAGGCCGGCGATGGCATGAGGCTGGACCGCTCCTTTTCGACGGCTGGACCAGCGCTCGCTGATCTGGATTCAGCGGAGGCTTTTGATCAGCATGCTCTTGCACAGATTGCATCGCTCACCGATCTGCGCAAAGCACCGATCGTCGAGGAGGAATATCACGGCCCAGTGCTCTTCAGTTCGGACGCAGGCGCTGACACCCTTACGGCTCTGCTCGCGACCGAATTGGCTGCGACGCGGCCCAAGCTGGGCACCGAGGCCAGAACCAATGGTCCGTTTGCCTCCAGCTATCGCGCGCGCGTGCTGCCTGATTTCATCGATGTGGTTGATGATCCCGGCCTGAAGAGCTACAACGGCAAAGGCTTGGTCGGAGCTTACGACGTGGATGATGAGGGCGTTCCGGCGCAGTCTGTCAAGTTAATTACCGCTGGCCGGCTGGAGAATTATCTGATTGGCCGCGAGCCGGTGAAAGATTTTCCCCAGTCGAATGGCCATGGACGCGCCGGCGTTGCTGCTCCGCCGAGGCCAGTGATCGGCGTGATGAAGGTTACCTCGAAAGATGGGCTGACGGACGAGGAACTGAACCGCAAGCTGCTGGAGTTGGGCAAGGATCGCGGCCTGAAAAATGTCTATTATGTGGCCACCATGGGCCCGAATCAATCGCCCAGGCTGCTCTATCGTGTTAGCCCGGACGGCAAGCGCGAACTGGTGCGCGGGGCTACTCTGGACGATCTTGACCAGCGGGCACTGCGCTCCGGCGTGGTGGCCGCGGGCAAAGAGTTATGGGTAGCCAACTATCTCGGCGATGTGCCCGAGACCACGTTGGCCCCAGCGCTGCTTTTGGAGGACGTAACTGTTCGCCGCGCCAACGAGAAGAACGACAAGCTGCCCTTCTATCCGCCCCCGGAGTAGGACGATTTTGCGGCTTGCTAATCGGCGATTCTATGGTGGCAGTTTAAGATAGGACTACTGCCTTGCATCCAGTCCTCTTCCATATCGGTCCGATCCTGATTCCCGCCTACGGCGTATTGGCCGCTTTGGGTGTGTTGCTGGCGCTGCTTCTGGCCGAGCGCACGGCTCGCGTCAATGGGCTCGATGCCAGACGTGTGTGGAATCTATGCATTGTGTCGCTTTTTGCCGCGCTTACAGCCTCGCGGCTGCTGCTGGTGGTGATCAACTGGGCTGACTTGCGCGTGCACCCTCAGTTGATGCTGGGCCTTTCCATGATTCATCACCCGTTGTTGGCAGCCTGTGGGGCGCTGGCCGCGGTGGGGGCGGCTGTTCTGTTCGGCCGCTTGCAGCGTCTACCGCTGGGCACCACTTCCGACGTGCTAGCCGCCCCAGTGGCCCTAGGTATGGCCTTCGAGCAGTTGGGCGCGTTATTGGCCGGATCGGGTTACGGAACGGTATCTGGGTTTAGCTGGGCAGTCACCTACACCAACCCTCTGGCCGCGCTCTGGAGCGGCGCTCCACTGGGCATTCCGGTGCATCCGGTACAGGCCTATACAGCACTGGCGTTTTTCATCCTCTCCGTTTTTCTGGTGTTCTGGCTGCCTTACCGGGGTCAACCGGGTGAACTGGCTGGATTGCTGTTGTTGGGCGTTGGTGTCATTGTATTTTTTACGGAGTTTTTCCGTGATCCCGAGGGACGCGGCGTTCTCTTGGGCGGTGCGCTGAATGGGCCGCATGTTGCGGCTGTGGTGCTAGTGGTAGTTGGTGGGTTAGTGTTGCTGGAGCATAAGGTAGAAGTCGAGGATTGATGAACCCTAGTCCTCTAAATCGGGCCCCAGAAGACACAAAGTTTTGAATGATAAAAGCTAGAACCGCAAGTGAAAGACGAGGCTGCAAATGGCTGAACTGCGCACCATCGAAGTGTTGGCGGAGGCGAAGGGGCAGCGGCTCGATCAATTTCTTGCTGCACAACTTGAGGGCGTGAGCCGCTCGCGCGTCCAATTATTAATCGACCAGGGAGATGTGTTGGTCAATGGCCTCCGAGAGAAGGCCTCGCTCAAACTGCGCGGCACCGAGCGTATTGATATTACCGGCGAGCCGCGTCCCGAGCCGCTCAAGGCCACGGCGGAAGACATTCCGCTGGACGTGATTTATGAGGATGCGGAGCTGGCGGTAATCAATAAACCCTCCGGCATGATGGTTCACGCCGGTTCAGGCCAAAATGAGGACGCACGCAATCGCGGAACTCTGGTCAATGCGCTGCTTTACAGATTCAAGGCGCTTTCGAACACCGGCGGCGACCTGCGCCCCGGTATCGTCCACCGACTGGACAAAGATACCAGCGGCTTGATTGTAGTGGCCAAAAACGACCGCGCCCATGCGGCGCTGGCAGAGCTATTCTCCAGCCGTCAGATCAAGAAGACATACATTGCGCTGGTGCAGGGCAGCGTGGAGCGGGCCAAGGGCACCATCAATGCCAGTGTCGGCCGCGATCCGCTGCGGCGAACGCGCATGACGACCAAGCCTATGGGCGACGCACGGGTAGCCGTTTCCCACTACGAGGTGATCCGGCGGCTCGCCAATCGCTTCGGCAAGTTCACGCTGGTCAGCGTGCGGATTGAGACCGGCCGAACGCATCAGATTCGGGTGCACATGGCTTCAATTGGCCATCCGGTGGTGGGCGATACGCTTTATGGCGGACCGGGAAATTTGACCGACCAGGTGGCTTCGCAGGCTGCAACCTCCAAAGCGGCCCGGCGCAAGTCAGATCCGGAGAAGCTCAAGCTGGGACGGAACTTTCTGCACGCCGCGCGGCTGGAGTTTCCTCACCCCAAGACGAAAAAGCTGCTGCAACTGGAAGCACCCCTCCCCGCAGAGCTTGAGGCGTTTTTAAGCCGGCTGGATGAGGGGAAAGGCAAGGGATAAGGAACAGGCTCAAAGTAGCGTCCTGACGCTATTAAATAGCAAGGATCCAGTTTTTCTGCAGCTCGTAGAGCCCATACCCACCGGCGGTTGGTAAAATGAAAACGCCATGAATAATTCGATACCGGCTTTTGTCTTTGCCGCGGTGTTTGCATCAGCCGCCGTGTATGCGCAGCAACCCGCGACTCCGACGGTAACTTCGCAGCCCGCGCAAACCCAGGCTTCTCAGCAGTCGGCGGTTCCTCCCGCGGATCAGTCTGCCGATTACGGCAAGCCTCTGCGCGTCATAGTGAATGAGGTCAACCTCATCTTCACCGTGACCGATAAACACGGAGAATATATTCCAAACCTCAAGCAGACCGACTTTGCGCTGCTTGACGACCAGAAGGCGCCGGCCAAGGTGACCTCCTTCCATCAACAGATCAATCTGCCCCTGCGCGTGGGTATCGTCATCGACTCCAGCACCTCGATTCGCTCGCGCTTTCAGTTCGAGCTGCAATCAGCTACGGAGTTTCTACTCCAGATCCTCAAAGCCAAGAGCGACCGCGCCTTCGTGATGGACTTTGCGGAAACTGCTCGGACGGATCAGGACTGGACCAACAATATCGATGCTCTGGAGTCTGGCATAAATCGGATACGTCCAGGTGGGGGAACCGCCCTCTATGATGCCGTCTATACCGCCTGCCGTGACAAGCTGCAGGATGTTTCACGTGGCCAGGAGCCAGTGCGGAAGGCTATTGTGCTGATCTCTGACGGTGACGACGATGTAAGCCGCGTCTACCTCAATGAAGCCATCAAGGAATGCCAGCGGGCAGAGACCATCATCTATGCTGTCAGCACTAATTGGACGCCGAGCCGCGGCAATGGCGACCAACACTTGACCCAACTAGCATCGGAAACAGGCGGGCAGGCGTTCTTTCCGCCTTCGGTCGAGGAGATGTCCAACAGCTTCCACGCCATTGAAACAGAGCTACGCAGCCAGTACTCGCTGACATATACTCCTGCGGACTTCAAAGAGAATGGCGCGTTTCGTCCCATCTACCTTTTCTGCAATGATCGGCGCTACCAGGTGAGAGCCAAAAAAGGCTACTTTGCGCCGAAGGCGTCAGGCCAGTAGCTGTTCGGAGAAGTGAATTTTTTTCAAAGGGCGCGGCGATTGCTGCGCCCTTTGAACGTTCTGGCGTTCTTGCGAGATGGAATGCTCGAAAGAGCCGAAACTGATTCGTTCCCCAGTCCTATCTATTTTCAACTGTTTTCCCAAAATGATTCTCCTGTGCGTTCCATTTCGGGACACTCCGGCAGATTGCTGTCCACATTTGCTACACTCCCTGATTCTTTCTCTTCTTCACTCATGGATTTCGCCAAATGCGCGATGAAATAGAGGTGAGCAACTCCAAAAACTCTGATTGGGTTTGCCAGCATGGCTCCTGACGGTTCGAGATTTGAAATACGTTGAGATTTCGTCCGTCCGAAATCGTCTGGCGCATTGGTAGGGAGAAGGGGTCTGTTCGAGCCGCGGAAAGACTGTGCGGACAGGGGGAAAACGGGTGATCCGGCAGGCAATATCGTGTGACATCTGCGGAACGGAGAAGAAGCAGACGAACCACTGGTTTGTGGCTTATGACCAGGGCGGGGAACTGCGAGTGAGCGGTTGGAGCTCGCGGAACAAGCTGCGCCCAGGATCGAAGCACCTGTGCGGGCAAACCTGCCTGCACAAGCTGGTAGACGAATTCATGGCTAGAGCTATCACCGCACGTGTGCCGCAGGCCGCCCAAAACGATATCGACGACGAAGTGATGGAGAAGGTGATAAGCGCCGACACCAGCCTGACTTCGGGTGCTGCCTATCAGGAATTCGAGTCTTCTGCCCGGCTGATTCCCACACCTACGTCTAAACCTGTAGCGTCCAAGCCAGACACATCCGCGCGTCCCCCCGTCAGAATGCAAATGGAGCTGGTTCCTCTGCCGCCTAGACCTCGTGTCGAAGAGGCAGCGCCAACCCCCGCGGAGCCGCCCCGTTATGCTTCGCGCAACTGGCGCGCGGCGGCCTGGGAACGGGAACGCGAGCGGGAACGAGAATTGCGCGGCGGCGAGCCCCAGGCTGCCCGCCGCCGCGTTGGGTCATAAATGATCAGACAGTTCGTAGTGATGGGACAAGAATTCGTAGTTGACCGGATAAAGAAAGTGTGAGCTCCATGTGGTTGGATTTGTTGCTGATTCTTCTGGCCGTTTCTCCGTTGATGCGCACCACAAAGTATCTCTTGCGTGACTCCAAAACCCTGACTCAGTGTGGAAATGAATCCAGGCTCAATCCGTGGCGGGGTCAGCCGCAAGCAGCTGTAGCAGGCCAGCCTCATCCAGAACAGGGATATTAAGTTTGCCAGCCTTATCGAGCTTGGAGCCGGCCTCTTCTCCGGCCACCACATAGCTGGTCTTATTGCTCACGGAGCCGGCGGTTTTGCCGCCAGCGGCCTCGATCCTTGCCTTGGCCTCGTCACGGGTCAGTGTTGGAAGTGTACCAGTCAGCACAAAAGTCAACCCCGCCAACTGCGTTGAGCGCTGTTTCCTCTCCGCCGTCATCTCCACTCCGTCAGACCGGAGAGTTTCAACCAGTGCTTGATTCGCCTCTTGCGCAAAGAACTCTAAAATCGCCTGCGAAATGCGCGGACCAACCTCTTCAACGCGTTCCAACTCCTCCGCGTCAGCAGCCATCAGTTCTTCGATATTTCCGAACTCCTCTGCAAGCAGCTCCGCCGTGCGCTCGCCCACGAAGCGTATGCCTAAACCCATGAGCATGCGCGCCAGGCCGGCTTTTTTCGAACGCTCAATCTCTTCCAGCAACGCATCGGTTGACTTTTCTGCAAAGCGATCAAGCGCAATCAAATCTTCCTTTTGCAAGCTGTAGAGGTCGGCAACACTCTTTACCAGTCCGCGATCCACCAACTGCTGTACTACGGCCTCGCCCAGCCCTTCAATGTTCATCACTCCGCGTGCGGCAAAGTGCAACAGGCTCTCGCGCAGTTTGGCAGGGCAATCGGCGTTCACGCAGCGGTAGTCCACTTCGCCCTCCGCTCGGACTACAGCAGAGTGGCATTCAGGACATTCCGATGGAAATACAAACGGGAAGACCCCTCGCGCGTGGTCGGCATCTTCCACGACTTCGACGACTTTGGGAATTACGTCGCCGCCGCGCTCGACTTTGACGGTATCGCCCAGCTTCAATCCCAGCCGCTCGATGAAATCGGCATTGTGCAGCGTGGCGCGACTCACGGTGGTGCCGCCGATGAAGACCGGGGTGAGTTCAGCCACCGGAGTCAGCTTGCCCGTCCGTCCCACCTGCACTGTGATGACGTTCACCTGCGTAATGCCGGACTTTGCGGTGAACTTGTAGGCGATGGCCCAGCGCGGTGCCCGGCCCGTCGAGCCGAGCCGCTGCTGTGTTGCATGTGAATCCACCTTCAGCACCACGCCGTCGATCTCATACGGCAATTTGTCACGTCCGGCCTCGGCTGCGTCGATAAAGCTGGCCATCTCCCCGACCGTAGTGATGAGCTTATGATTTGTGTTAACGCGAAAGCCAAGAGCCGCCAGTGCCTCGAGTGTCGCCTGTTGTCCGTATGGCAGGTACTCGCCGTCAATCAGCAGGAAGTAGGCATAGAAGTCGAGACGGCGATTGGCAACAATACTCGGTTCGAGCGTGCGCAGGGTTCCCGCTGCGGCATTGCGGGGATTGACTGCCGGTGCGAGTCCTTGCTGTTCACGCTCTTCGTTCAAACGGAGAAAGGCGGCTTCGGGCATCACAGCTTCGCCGCGCACCTCAAATCCCTGCGGAAGGCGGAGTTTTTCCAGTGTTTTTGAC
>CAYPYJ010000083.1:0-16634 GCA_964414945.1 uncultured Occallatibacter sp. | reverse complement strand
TCTCGCCGGCCGGCTGGCCCTCGACCATCACCGGCTGCTCGACGCGGTGCACGACGTCGCGCGTCTGGTTGCGCCACGTCACATACAGATTGTACTGCCCCTCGATGTCGCCGTTCTTCATCAGCGCGGGAACGACCTTGGTGCGCAGCTTGGCCTTGCGAACGTAGTGCTCCGCTAACGACACGAGGTTCCACGGGATGCTGCCGTCCTCGGAAGTGGTCTCGACGTAGCGGCCGTTGAGCGGGAAAATCTGATTGGTGAAGCGGGTCTTGCGCGCGTTGACCGCGTTGTAGACGATCGGCACAAAGATTTTTGAGACACCTGAATAGAACTGCTTGGAGCCTAGCCGGCAGTTGTAAATGTCCCAGTAGTCCATCTGGTCGTTGGACCGTTCGTACTGGTCCTGGAAGCCCGTCTCGATGTCCGAGTACATGCCCGCGAGCTGTCGACGCACAGAGGCGAGCGTCGACAGCTCGCGGTCGCGGTCTTCAAGCTCCTCGTCTGGTCCCTCATCGTCGAAGGACTCCAGGTCGTCAAGCTCGTCCGCTTCCAGATGTGTGTCTGCCCCCGCGTCAGCCATCAGGCACTATCGTCCTCGCGAAGTGTTTTGGTTGATGTGATCTTGTCTGCCGGGCGCACGGGTTCGGTGAATGGTTTGTCGATCGGGTCGACCGGCTTCTCAGGCTTCTCCGCTTTGCCGCCGCGCAAGCGCCGGCAGGCTTCGTCGAGGATCATGGCAGTGGAGCTGTTGCCGCCGGGAGTGGACCGGGAGTTGGTGGCATGGACCTCCAGCTGGTTGGCCAACTGTTCGTCGGTCATCTTGGTAAAAGCGTTCATGTTACCTCGCAAGGGCTGAAAGATACCGTCTGCCGTCCGGTGTGTAATCATAGTTGCGGTTTTGGTCGGCGTCTACGTCCGCCACCCGCAGGAGACCGGCAAATGTCTCGATACCCTCAACGAGCGTGCGGTGCATCCCGTTCCTCGGGAAATCCCCCAGCATGCCGTTCTTCTGCACTTCGTAGGCGAAGCCCCCGGCGAACGCATTCAGGGTGGTGCGGGCTTGATGCGCGATGCGCAGCGCCGGCATGCCGCGGACCTGCTTCTTCAGAAGCGCCCTAACCTCGTCGCGGCCGGACGTCTCGGCGACGCCCTTGCGCAACTCGATGGGAATTTTACGAGCCGCTCCGCGCATGCCCACGGTGTCGTGATCGGAGAAGTGCGCCGGCCCGGCAACGTAGGTCAACGCGCGCCCGGCGTATAGATTAGCCGCCTGCACCATGTCATGCAGCGTGGCGCCGGGATCGCCCTCCCGCACGCTGTCCCACAGCACATGCACTGCGCCGTCTACGAACTGGCAGAGCGCGGCGGTAGTAAACTGAGACGTACCTCCGAGTGCGAGCCAGAGTGGAGCGCGAGGCATGACGGGCAGCGTTTCAGTGATGTGTTGAACTCCAAAAGACTCATAAACCGGAGCTCCAGGTCGCATCCGCAAGGCATAGGCCAGAGCATTCGGTACGTCGACCCGGCCTGTAGGGAAGGCAAGCAGCTGTTGTTCGAGGACTGGTAATGGCTTTGCAAAGACGACCTCCCCTGCCTTAAAAAATGGTTGCAACCCCTTGATAAAACTCTGCTTGTTCATCTCGCGCGGCGCGCGCAGCGCCCGCACCGGCAGCATGTACCCCCGCCGCACCTGCTCGGCGCGGATGGGCTGCATGATAAACTCGTTGAGCCCATCCTCCTCAACCCCAATGTCGATCGGTGAGTAGGCATCGTCGATCACGAAAAGTTGATCAACAATCTTGTCGGGCATCCACAGCTCGCCGCCGGCGTCCCAGACGATCATCTTGTTGCCCACCCACGACCAGACGCACCAGCCGGTGTGCGCGGACGTCACCTTGTTGGTGGTGCGCGCCGGGTCGACGAAGGCATAGGTGGCCTGCCACGTCCGCGGCGTCGGCTCGATCTTGATCATGTCGGGCGTGAAGTTTTGCGACCCCGGGTCAAGCGCTTCGCACATGTACTCTCGCTGGTAGCCGTTGAGGTCGCCCGCCTGCGCAAACTGCTCGCGGGTGGTGTCGATATGCTCGAGGGGGAAGCGCGCCGGCCACGTCGCCCTGCGCTCCCCGGTGTCCTTGTCCTTGTACTCCCACGGGATACGGGTCTTCTCCCAGTCCGGCCACTGGCTGATTTTCACGATGGCCGACTCTGGGTCAAGCCGCGTCCCTGCGATGCGCATCCGCGCGCCGGGCGCCAGCGCGGGGATGACCACCCGCAACAGCCAGCGCATGAATTTCTCCCGCGCCTCGGGCGTCGCTACGGCTTCCTCGTCTTCGAGATCGTCCCCGAAAAACAAATCAGGTCTTTGATCGAGGTATTTAACTCCTCGCATGCTTTGTCCGCGGCCAAGAGCCTGGATACAAACTCCGTTTGTAAGCACAATTTTTCGCTCAGCCCAAGTTGCCCCCACAAGGTTTCCAAAGAGTTCTGGGATATAGTCGTTTGTTTCAAACTCGTGCTTAATAGCGCCAAGGCGCTCGATGGCCCGCGGCTCATTTTCTCCTCCGATCACAACGTTGTGGACTTCGCGCATGCAGGCCATGATCACTATGGCCTCCTCGGCGAGCGTCGACTTGGCCCCGCCGCGGAAGACTTCCGTCAGCACGCGCTTGCTGGCCGAGTGCCACAGGTCGACCACCTTGCCGTGGAACGGGGGGCTCTCGTCCGGATGCCGGTGGGCAAACAGGATTGCGTGCGCGAGCTGGCGGTCAGTCGCGAACCGGCGGATTATTTCTTCCTTGCTGCTGGGCGTCGAGTTCATCTGCCACCAAGGTAGCGTAACCGGCGATGTCGCGCCAATGGTCTGCATGGTTAGGGTCGCCACAGCAAATGCGGGCAACCTTCAGCATGGCCATGTTCATCGCCACTCCCTGTGTGGCGCTCATCCGCTCTCCCGCCCCCGACCGGGCAACGAGCCCTATGAGGTCGGCCAGAAGCTGCGCTTGCGTCGGCCAATCCCCGTGCGTGCGGGCACGGTCTGAAATTATTTCTTCAACTCTCGGCATAGTGATCCTTGATCTGGGCGTTGAAAAAACGGCCGGGGCTGTCGGCGTCCACGAGCCCCTGAAACACCGTCGAGGGCACGCGGGCGTAGGAGTAGGTGCGTCCGGAATGGAACTGGATGTCGAGGGTCTCGGTGCCGGGATCGTAGCGGCAGGAGCGCAGGTTCGAGCTGCTGAGAGGCTGCCAGGGGGTCATCGGTTCTCCGTGCGGGAGAAGATGTGGCGCTCCGGGGTGGGGCTGGGGGCCTAGGGACGGAGCGCCACAAGTTTCGGGAGGAAACGCCCAGTGAGAAGGACACCGGGTGATTGAAGGCTGCCACAGGATGGGGCGGGGGTCAAGGGCTTTGGGTAGGGGGTGCGGAACTTCGGGCTGAGAGCAAATACCCTAGGGGGGTATGCTGAGACTATGTGTTCGGATTGTGGCGGGAGGGATTTAAATAAGGCGAATTAAAGATTGATTGCTATATGCTAGGATATTAGCTCGGGGGAAATGGTAAAATGGTATTTAATTTTGGGAGTTGAGCATAAAAATTCAAACTCCCCGTCCTGGCGCCCGATTTTCCCCGAGTTTCTCGCTTGATACTAAACACTAAGTATTTCAATGCCTTGCGCCTTGATCCTAAAGTAAAGTCTCAACGCGCGCCGGCGATCGAGCGGGAAAGTGCTGTGATTTCAGCGACTTAAAAATCGCGGCGCAACCAGCATGTTAAGAACGGCTAGTAAGTGGTTGAAATCGTTGAGGAGGGATATCCAGGGGGGGGGTATTATTATTATTATTATTTTTAAATATAATATATCTATAGTCGCAATGCATGTAACATTTGGCCAAGAAACAAAACTCCCATAATTCCTATTTACTCGGCACATGTTACATGTTACACCTATTGCAAGATTTAGTGTGTGCCTCTGGAAATCTAATAATAATATCAACCCATTGAAAACATTACAGAAAGGATACTAAATGCCCGATTCCTCGCCCATGACCCCAAAAATACTAGTATCCTGGCGGCTGTCTCGCGCGCTCTCACAAGCCAAGCTGGCCAGCTTATTGCGTGTTACACGCGCTACCATAAATCGCTGGGAGCGCGGCCGGTGCAAATTACCAGAAAGCCTGCCGGCCACCCTGGCCGCTCTAGAGCCCTATTTCCACCCATGGCCAAATGCGGCTGGCCACCCTGATTTATATCTGCCGCGCCGATGGGATCCGAAACGCCGCTATTTTGAGTACCCCAAGCACCCCGCACATCCCTTCTATATGGATCATGCGCGCTATGAACGCGAGAAAGCGGCACGGATAGAGCGCGAACAATTATTTTGGGCTTCGCTTGAAAAACCTCTTGACCCTAACTAAGCACTTTGCTATATTCGCCTTGTCAATTAACCCGGGAGCAAAACACATGACAGTCGAAAACACCCATGCGCAAGCGCAAGGCCTCGTAGGCAAGCGAGTCGAGATACCCGTTCACTATGACATGTGGATGCGCGGCGCCCGCTTTGGGCGCGTCACTGGCTGGCGCAAAGGCAAGCCGGGCAAATCCTGTTACGTCATGATCAAGCTTGACCATCCCCAAGCGCGCAAGGCGCAGAAAGTATGGGCGCTGGATTTTGACTATTTGAAAGTGCTCTAGCGCGCGTCCCGGCATGGCGCCAGCTCACAAGGCCGGCGCTATTCCAAGGCGCGGCAATCCTGCCGCTTAATGGGAGAGAACGATGCAGGCAATTGACAATATCAGGCGAGATTTGCGGGAAGCATCATGGCTGAAATATTCGGATGAGCCCTTTGCCGGCGCCGTGCACAATTTCAGCAAGCCAATGGCCGCCCGGCTCAAGAGCCGGGAATATGTTGGCCCATATTATTGGTCGCCGGCAAAACCTGGCGGCGGTCGGGGCTTCTATCAGCATTCAAAATATCTGGCGTGTGGCGACTCAATTTTTGATTTGCGGCTGGAAGACGCTAACGATCATTTGGGCCATTCGCGCCTTGCCCATATCAACGGGTATTACTGCGACCCGTTTCAAGAAAGCACAATTCAGCCAATTATTGCCCGCTTGCCGCGCGGGAGAGGCTTTCTTGCCGGCTGGACAATGGGCCGCGGTATGCTTGGTAACATCGACTTGCACGTTTACGACACGCCAGAAGACGCAGCGCGCGCCGCTCACAACATGGCGGAACATGATGCAGCTGAAATGCACGACGAAGACGCGCGCCAGCAAGAGGAAGACGACGAAGACTAACCCCGCAATCCTGCCGCTAACTGGAGGGAATTGAAAATGATCGAAGACAAAGACGAACGCTTGTGCGTCGATTGCCGCGCTGGCGACAATTCAAGCGTGTTTCACGTTGAGATGCTGGACGATTCGGACGTATGGGAAAAGCAATTTCCCGGCCGCCCATGGCTATTTGATACGGACGAAAACCCCGTGCAAGCGTTTGTTTCGGAGGATGAAGCGTGCACGGCGCAGCGCGTGTACCGCCTTAGCCGTGGCTTTGACCCGTGGTCCGGTGACTGATTCCCAGTCCCAGGGCCGCGCCTCGCGCGACCTTGTGGCGGGTAATCAAGCCCGATCGGCGCCTTCACTTGACTACCTGTCAAAACGCCTATATAGCACTTTGCAGACATTTATTCGGAAAGAACGCCATGAAACAAGAATATTGGTTGCCAGACGAACTGCGGAAAGCGGCGCACCTTTTGGAAGGTGCCGCCAGCAACTTGCACACCGCTTTTCCGCACAGCAACCGCTCGCCACACGGTGCGACGGCTGTGGCAGCCAAGGCGATGATCGCCGCCGCGCTTGAGTGCATCAAAAACGCTCAGCCGCACTAGTAGGAAATCAGCATCATGCCCGCAAAAATAGACCCATTGGTTATTGGTATAGGCGGCAAGCCGCAACCGCTGAATGTCTATTTGCGATGGGATCGCACATCGGCACTGGTTGATTATTTGTGCCGGAATTATGGACTGCTCTTGCCGCCAGACTGGAAAATGCCGCGCGTAACAGAACTCGCAGCGAACCATCAATGGCCAGACCGTATTTTGATTGAAGCGCCCTTATAGGAAATATGCTGTGTCCGAAGTCGAAAGAATAACCCAAGGCAACCGGATCGTCATCATTGGCCCTTCGGCCGAGGCGGTCCAGGGCGAGATTTTCAATGTCGCAGAGGAAGAAAACGGCCTCTATCAGTTTTCATTGCCCATGCGCACGCCTGGCGGCCAGCGGTGGACGGTTTACGGGACAAAAGGGAGATAAGCATGGCTTGGGTTGGCGTGCTGATGACAGCGGCTGCGGTTGTAGCAAATGTGCCGGGTATATTAGACGGCAACCCCGCGTCGATCGCGGCCGGCGTGCTATGCGGGCTGTGTTTTTTGTTCGTGTTTATCTGTGCGATGGTGGGGATGCTGTTGCGATGACCGCTTTGCAGCTCAAAGCCTGGCGCACTAAGCGCAAGCTATCGCAGGAAGACCTTGCGGAGCGACTCGGCATTCATTGGATAACCGTTTCAAGGTGGGAACGGAAAGTGATCCCGGTGCCAAAGTGGGTGCCGGTTTGGCTCAGGACATTGGAGAAATAGTTGTGCAATACGCTTGGCAGAAATCTCCGGTAGACGGTGCCCACCGCCTTTTGCCACAGGGAGCGCTTGCTTGGCACGTACTATCTGCGGTAGCTGTCGTTAGGACGGAACACGGTTCTGACGGCAAGCGCCGCTTTCGCGCATCATGCCGCATTGATCCCACTTTCAAAACCCCTGATCCGTGGGCATTGCTAGGCACCGTCCCGGCTGCCAAGCGTTGGGTTGAAACGCGTTTCGCAAAAGAATGGAATCCACCGGACATAATTCAACGGGAGAAATAAAATGAACCTTTACCGCACGATGCCCCTCACTGAATTTCTTGACCATGTGCTGGACCGCGCTGATGGGGTGGTGCGGGATCTTGTCATGCAGATTCGCGGTGCGTTGGATGAACAAGAAGACACGGAGGACCGGTATTACTCCAAGGTCGACGAGCTTCACGATACCATCAAAACGCGCGACGGCGAGCTAAGCGAAGCGGAAGACCGCATCGCCAAGCTGGAAGCTGAGAACCAGGAGCTACGCGACGAGCTCGCCCAATGGGAAGACGGAAGCCGTCCCTAGGTCGGTCTAACGATCGTATAGCCCGCAATTGACCGCACATGCGCGCGGGACAGCCCGCGGCCGGAGTTGTAGTCATGCACCAGCCAGTTGTTGCCGCCGACGTGGCGCTTGAGCACGAACACATGATGCCGGCGCACTGCAACGGTGTTGTAGCCCGGCTGCGATCGGGGGAATTTGTACCATGCTGCCGCCAGCCACAGGTTGCGGACAGGCTTGCCGAACACTTCAACTGCGGCGCCGCACCCGCAGAACGCCCGGCGCGGACACCCGCCCGGATGGCTGAGATAGGCTGTAGCATTAGCGGAAACGAGCCCGGCGATCAGCCAGGTGCAAATCAAAACAAGGCGCATGTCATCCCCCTGCGCTTGTATGGGCAGCGCAGAGTTTAAAGTCTGGAGCATGACCGTCAACCCCTTGATCTCCTGCTTCAACTGGTACGCCTCGGGAGTGCTCGACGGCATGCTGATGTCATCCGTGGTTGCGCTCATGGCACTTTTGGTTTGGCGGAAATGCAGATAGTAACCCTCGACTTCGAAACTTATTTTGATGACGACTACTCGCTCAGGAAAATGAGCACGGAAGCCTATATCCGAGACCCGAGGTTTCAGGCGCTAGGCGTCGGTATCAGGTGGGGAGCTGGGGCGCCCCTGGCCTACGCGGAAGGCGAATTAAACTGGTACGCTGGCGAAGACCTCGACGTGCTTCAGGCGATCGACTGGGAGAACACCGCCGTACTCTGCCACCACGCCCATCTCGACGGCCTCATTCTCTCGCACCACTACGGAGTAAAACCGCGTGTGTATCTTGATACTTTATCAATGGCTCGTGTGGTCATCGGTAATCATCTGTCTGTCGGCCTTGATAATCTTGCACAGCATTTTGCTCTACGAGGAAAGACGGTTCCATACGACGCGTTCAAGGGTAAAACATGGGCTGAGCTTGATGACACTACTCGCCGTCTGGTCGCTGACGGTTGTCTCCATGATGTGGAACTCACCTGGCAGCTGTTCAATATTCTAGCCAAGGGCTTCCCTGCGGAGGAGTACCCGGCCATCGACATGACCGTGCGCATGTTCACGGAACCACAATTCACCGGCGACACGGAGCTGTTGGGAAAGGTCTGGTATGCTGAACGCGATAAAAAGAACCTTCTTCTTTCTCAACTTCAGGTTACTCCGGGAGATTTACAGAGCAGCGAGCGGTTTGCAGAACTCCTGCGTCGAGAAGGAGTTGAACCCGCTACTAAGCCAAGCCAAACACAGCCTGAAAAAAGAAACTACGCCTTCGCAAAAACCGACGATTTCATGAAGGAGCTGCTGGATGATGACAATGAACGTGTGCGATCTCTCGCAGAAGCTCGACTTGGCGTTAAGTCAACCCTCGACCAAACAAGGGCTGAGCGCCTTGGAGACATGGCTGCGCGAGGAAAACTTGCGGTCTATCTTAATTACGCTGGAGCCCACACCACTCGCTGGTCCGGGGGGGACAGCACTAACTTTCAAAATTTCAAACGAGGTTCGGACATACGAAAGAGTATGGTTGCGCCGGCCGGATGCCGAATCGTCAAAGCCGACAAGTCCCAGATCGAGTGTCGGATCCTCAACTTCGTAGCCGGGCAGGAAGATGTCATTGAGCGATTTAGAGCTAAGGAAGACCCTTACATCGGCATTGCTTCTGAGTTCTATGGCCGTCCCATTACGAAGTCTGACGCAGCTGAACGCGGAGTTGGCAAACAGCTGGAGCTATCTTGCGGTTACGGAGCGGGAGCGGCGACAATTGCAGCAACTGCACGACGAGGCACATACGGCCCTCCAGTCATACTTACGGAGCATGACGCGCTTGCTGCGCGAGACCTCTACCGTGCTACGCACGCGGGGGTCGTTGACCTCTGGAACTACTCCGACTGGTGCCTTGGACAAATGACTGCGGGCGCCAGCGTGACCTGGCGCGACGTTATCGAGATCAAGGGCCGCACAGCCTACCTGCCGAATGGCCTGCCGCTACACTATCCGGAGATGCAGTGGGACCACGAGCTGCCGCAGAACGGCGGTCGCACCGGAGGGTACAAATACAAGACGCGCAAGGGATGGAAAACGAAGGGTGTGTGGGGCGGCTTCATCGTCGAGAATTTCATTCAGGCATTATCGCGCGTTGATATGAGCCAGAGCCTGTTGCGCATCCTGAAGACGACCGGCGTGCGCCCGGCCATCCTCGAGCACGACGCGGCAGCGTGGATAATTCCTGAGAAAGATGTTGACGATTTCAGTAAAGTTGTTAAAGAAGAAATGATAAGGGCGCCGACGTGGTTGCCCGATATTCCGCTTGATGCTGAATTGTCCACGGGAGAAAGATATTCATGATGATCAAGGTAGACATAACGGGCACAGGCCGTTCACTGCATGTGACGGGCTGTATCATTTCGACGCCAGCTGACGTTGATTTGCTTATCCGTAATCTGCAAGCAGCTAAGAAACAACTCTGGCCTCAGTCAAAGAACAAGGCTGAAACCAAGAAATGAAACCCGCTCCCGCCAGCTACACCAACCTGCGCGACTTCGAGCAATGCCCGAGGAAGTACGAGGCCAAGTACATCCTCAAGAATGTGCCGAAAGAAAAGTCCGAGGTGATGGACTGGGGCAACAAGGTCCACAAGGCCTTCGAGGACAACATCAACACCGCCAAGCCCTTCCCCGCAGGCATGGAGAAATACGCGCAATTCACCGCGTTCCCGCAGGGCTTCAAAGTGGTCGGCGAAAAGTCGGTGGCGATGAAAGCCAACGGCGAGGCGACGGACTTCTGGGATAAGGAAGTGTGGCTGCGGGGCAAGATAGACATCACCATCATGAGCGAGACGGCCGACTACGCTGCGGCATTGTGGGACGTGAAGACCGGCAAGCGGCGCGAAGACCCGCTCGAACTGGAGATCCAGGGGCTGTTGCTGCAGGCCCGTTACCCCAAGCTGACCAGGATCACGGGGCATTACATCTGGCTTCAGGACATGGAGCTGGGCAAGCAGCACGACCTATCCGACACCGCCGGCACGTTTCGGTGGGTCAAGGACACATACGACGCGATCGGCCACCAACTGGCAATGGGGTTCATGCCGCCGAGGCAGGGGCCGCTGTGCGGCTGGTGCCCCGTAAAGAGCTGTGAGTTTCATCCGTGACGCTCGGCAGCCACCAGAAAACAGTTGGCAACTCGCAGTCGTGGGTGACGCCGAAATTTGTCATCGACGCCGTGGGCCCTTTTGACCTCGACCCATGTGAAGCCTCGCCGCAACCTTGGCCCTGCGCGAAGCGCGGCTATAAAGAAAACGGTTTGGGTCGCGAGTGGGTTGGCCGCGTTTGGCTTAACCCCCCATTCCACCGTTACCAGGTTGGCGCTTGGGTCAATAAGATGGCGCAACACAACAACGGCGTTGCACTTCTCCATGCGCGGACAGAAGCTGCATGGTTCGAGCCTGTGTGGCGCACGGCTCGTCAAGTTTTGTTTCTTGCCGATCGGCTTTATTTCCACCGCCCTGACGGCACGCGCGCTGCGGCCAATAGCGGGGCCCCCGCGTGTCTCGCGCTGTGGGGCGAGGGAGACTTGAGAGGTTGCGGACTGTCTGGGACCGTTGTTTTGGGGTGGAGGCAACAATGAAAAAACTCCGCATGCATCTGCGCGACGGCAACGTCATCGAGATGGACGCGCCAGACGACGTGAACCTCGGGCTGATGGGCCTGCAGATTCGCAACAGCGGCTATTTTGCTACCAACATGATCTATGTGCCGGAGAGCAACATCGGGCTTTTGCTCGTGCTTGCGGACGGGCAGGCACCGGTCGAGGTCAAACCAGCGGGGAGTACGTTGCAATGACCCCTGAAGGCAAGGTCAAGAAGCAAATCAAAGCCTATCTCGACGAGCTGGGCTGTTACCACCGCTGGCCGGTGCCGACGGGCTTCGGCAAGTCCGGGCTCGATTGCTACGGCTGCTACAAGGGGCGTTTCTTTGAAGTGGAGATCAAGCGCGCGGGAGTGTTTGAGCCCACGCCCCGCCAGCGCATGACCATTCGAGAAGTGCACGCTGCGCTAGGCGTTGCCTTCACCACCGACAGCGTAGCACGTTGCAAGAAGTATTTTCAGGACCATCTGGGAGCACCGAAATGATTCGCATCGAGGGCCGGGAGATTGACCGCGATTTGTTGATCGGCCGCTACAAGGGCAACCACATCTATTTTTCACGCAAGGCCGATGGACGCCCGAGCGTGCGGAGCAAGGTGTTCATGGACCTTGTGCTGGGCCGTGGCTACACATGCCGGGAACTGTTCGAGCGCAACTACTCGGACGAGGAGGACGGCGGCCCGCTCGAAGGACACCACATCGTCCACATCCTGCTGAACCAGCTGCGCCCCAAGATGCGCGCGATGGGCATGCACCTGGTTGTCGACAGTCGCGGCGGCGAGAAGACCTACCGCTTTGCGCCTGACTATGTGGCATGACGCAACCAGAAACGTCACTGTCTACGACCTTGCCGGCGAGACCCGCGACAAGGCGCTACGCCTTTTGCCCGATGCCAAGGCGCTGACCAACGGCTACGTCGGCGTGCCGTCGACACTCTACAATCTGCAGGTCATGCGGTTTCTCGGGCAGCCCGTGCCGCCCATCATGGAGCATCAATATGACTGGCCTAGAAATCGTAGAAGTATCCCTCAGCCTTTCTTTAGTCAGTGTGCTACTAGCAACTTTCTTGCTTGCCATCCCAGAGCCTTCGTCCTCTCCGATATGGGCACTGGCAAAACTCTTGCTGCTCTATGGGCTGCTGATTTTGTCATGTCTCAGTATGCTGGTCGGGTTGATTGTCGTGCGCTCATTGTCGCTCCCCTAAGCACCCTCCAGCGAGTTTGGGCCGATGCCATATTCCAGCATCTTCTCGGCAAGAGAAAAGCTGTTGTCCTCCACGGCTCTGCCAAGAAGCGCCGGGAGCTACTGGCGAAAGAAGCTGACTTCTACATCGTTAACTTCGACGGCGTCGACGTGCTTAAGAATGAGCTGGCCGGACGTCCAGACATACGAATGGTTATTGTCGATGAAGCCTCTGCCTATCGAGCTAGGGGTACTCGAAGGCATAAGCTGGCGAGAAATCTGTTCGCTCACGGAGTTCGAGACTACCTCTGGATGATGACCGGCACGCCGACGCCCAACGGCCCAACCGATGCTTGGGGCATGGCCAAGATCCTCAATAACGCCTTCGGCGAATCGTACATGCACTACGAGGACCGGGTGACGTTCAAGGTCGGCATGTGGAAGCGCATACCGAAACAGGGCGCCCACGTCGAAGCCCAGAAACTCTTGCGCCCGTCCATCCGCTTCGCGATCGAGGACTGCGTGGACCTGCCGCCGTGCACGACACAGCAGCGCGACGTCGAGCTATCAGCGGAGCAGGCGAAAGCCTACAAGGAGATGAAGCGCGACCTGATTCTACAGACCAAGCAAGGGCCGATCACCGCTGCGCATGAGGCAGCCTTGCGCCTCAAGCTCATTCAAATCTCCTGCGGGGCCATCTATGGGCCCAACCGGGCGGTCAGCCACGTCGATGCCGGACCCCGGCTGGCGGCGCTGAAAGAGATCATGGAACAATGCAGCGAGAAAATAATTGTCTTTGCACCGTTGACAAGTGTAGTAGAGTTGTTAGAGAGTGAACTTAAGAAAGATTACACGGTAGCGGTGGTCAATGGCAAAGTCGCGCATAAAGACAGGTCGGAAATCTTCCGGGCGTTCCAGCAGGACGCATCGCCGCGTGTTATCGTTGCAGACCCCGGCACAATGGCCCACGGACTTACTCTTACGGCTGCGTCTACCATTATCTGGTATGCGCCAACGGATAAGACGGAGCTATATCTGCAAGCTAACAAACGGATCGACCGCCCCGGGCAGGTTCACAATACGAGTATCGTTCAGCTTGCAGCCACGCCAATCGAAAGGGAAATCTACCGGCGGCTCGAAGCGAACGAAAATCTCCAAGGGTTGATACTTCAAATGGCTCGGGAGGGCTAACATGCCAACCATCGGTGACATGATTCAACAGTACATCAAGGTGCGCGATCACATCGAGCAGCGCACCGCGAAGTTCGAGGAAGAAATCAAGCCCTACAAGGATGGGCTGGTGACGATCGAGAACGCTGTCCACGCGCACCTGAACGAACAGAACGAACAGTCCATCAAGACCGAGTTCGGCACTGCGTTCAAGAAAGAGTGGACGCAGGTCAAGATGGCCGACAAGGATACGTTCATCCAATGGGTGACGGACTGCGACGACATCGTTGAGCTGCAACAGCGCGTGGGGAATTTCTTCACGGCGGCCGTGAGCAAGGAAGCCGTGGTCGAGCACATGAAGGAAACCGGCGGTGCGTTGCCGCCAGGTCTCGGCTTCACCAAGGGATACAAGGTCAATTTTCGCAGAGCCTCATAAGGAGAACACATGACGTCACTTGCTGCCTTCCTCGCCGCCCGCCAGGGCAAGAGCCTCGCCGATGCCGCAACCGCGGGTCTCGGCGGTGCGCGCCCGCCGCACATCTCCCGCAAGGGCAATCGCTTCACCCTCGTGGACGCCGCTGGCAATACCAAGCCCATGACGCTCATGGACCAGCAGACGGGCAACGTCTACATCGACGTGGTGATCGTCGACGTCAACCCAAACAAGTCGAAGCTGTACTACGCCGGCTCGTGGAACGACGACGAGAGCGCGCCGCCGGACTGCTTCAGTGACAACGGCGTGGGCCCGTCTTCGATGGCCTCGAAGCCGCAAGCACCTACCTGCGCGTCCTGCCCGATGAACGAATGGGGCTCGGCCATTTCCAAGATGAGCGGCCAGCCGGTGCGCGCCTGCCGTGACAGCAAGAAGCTCGCGGTGCTGGTCAAGGACGACCCGAGCGGCATCGTCTACGAGTTTGTCGTCCCGCCGGGCTCGTTCTCGGATAAGGACCACGGCTTCGTGCGCTACATCAACTCGCTAAAGGGCTTCACCATCGAGGGCGGCATCAAGGCCGAGCCCTACGACGTCGTGACCCGTATCAGTTTCCTCCCCAACCAGATGGGCGTGATGTCGTTCCAGCCGGTGGACATCGTGCATAACGACGAGCGCATGATGGGCTTGATCGCGAAAGCCTGGGAGAACGACTCGGCCGCCACCAAGGCCGTGACGGGCATTCTCGACAAGCCGCGCGATCCGTCGCTGGCGATCGCAGCCAAGCCCGTAGCGCAGAGCGCTGCAGCGCCGGCGCAGCTCGCCCCGCCTCCGGCGAACCCGGCAACGCAAGCTCCGACGTTCACGCAGCCGGGGGCTCCCGCGCAGACCGGGTTGCTACAGACTACGGGCGTAGCGTCGGAGGCTCCTAAGCCAGCTGGACGCGGCCGGCCGCGCAAGCCGAAGGAAGATACTCCAGCTCCCGCAGGAGAGGCGGAAGAAATCCCCGCGTTCCTGCGCCGCACGGCGGCACCGCAGGCTGCCCAGACCCCTCCCCAACAGCCTGCGGTGGTCGCCGGTGTCGCTACCAACCCTCCGGCGCCGACGGCCGAGATCCAGAACGCACTGGCGGCGGCCTTCGATCTCAAGGTGTGATCGTATGCCTGATTTCAGGAAACGAATCGTTGCGTGCGTAGAACGGGGGCCGTTGTCGGTAAGTGACTTGGCACACTGGCTCGGCTCCCCGTACTATACGACTTCCTCATGGGTGCGTGATCTGCGGACGGCGCGGCCGGTAACGGCGCATCGCTATGAGGCTCGGCTGAAGCTACTGGAGGGGTATATCCGTGCACACAAGGGCTTCCCGGTTCCGTTCGAGATCAACAGCCACACCCGCCCTGTCTATATCCGTCGGGTGAGAAATGAGTGTGAACGGAAAGTCTCCCGCGCATGAGTTCCTGGCTCACATTCTGCCGGAAAACGGCTACAAGGTTGCGCTGGTCAAGGGCCAGCACAACCGCTTCTTCCCCTCGACCGACGCGCTTGCCGACTTCCTTCTGCTACAGGACGGACTGGGCGGCACGGTCTACCATGCCTGCGCTTCCTTCAAGGTGCCGCATAACGACACCAAGGACACGCCACGATCCCAGCGCGTATTGGGCCGCACAAAGGACAACGCGCTGGCGGCCCGGTCACTTTGGCTCGACGTCGACTGCGGCGAGGGCAAGCCTTATGTGGACGCCGCTGTTGCGGCTGAACAGGTTCTGGCATTTTGTGGAGCAACCGGTCTCCCGCGCCCCATTTTCGTTGGCAGCGGTATGGGCCTCCACGTCTATTGGCCGCTGGACGAAGACCTGGACCGTCCGTCGTGGGAGAATCTGGCACTGGCCCTCAAGGCACTGTGTCAGCGTCACGGTCTGCAAGCTGGGCCCGAGCGAACTGCGGATATTTCGTCGATCCTTCGGACACCGGGCACTCATTGGCGCAAGGTAGACCCACCGCGCGTCGTGCGCGCGGGGCCGCTCGAAGGACCATATTCGGTCGAGGAAATAAGGGAGAAACTAGATGTACGTGACCGATACCCGAGCTTGCCCGATATGCCGGGGACCAGTATCGGGGCGAGATTACGACAGCCACCTGCGCAACCATTTCAACAACCAGGCTCAGTACACCCCCCAACCTCCGTGGGAAGGCGACCGTCCCTCATCTCCGCAGCCCTCAACGTCTACGGAGACCGAGAAGCAGATGCTCGGCAGGTTGCAGCAGAATGCCGCCAACTTGGCGAGATGGTTGAACGAGCTGGCAACGTGCCAGAGCCCCAATGGTACGCTGCCCTGGGAGTTCTCGCACACTGTCGAGATGGCGACGATGCTGCTCACGAATGGTCTGCCGGACACCCCGGCTACTCTCGCGCCGAGACACAAGACCGGCTCGACCGCGCCCGAGAGTTCGGACCAACAACCTGCCTCAAGTTCGAGTCTGTCAATGCAGCAGGCTGCGCAGCTTGTCCTTTCCGAGGACGGCTTACTTCCCCCATACAGCGAGGTCGAGTGGGACTTGCTGAACGCCCGGCGGGAAGGGAGGAAACTCAGCCCGTTAAACATGGACTGGCTCCAATATTGCCGATGGAGAGCGGCAGTGCTGTACGAAGTCTTCCGCAAACCTTCATCCTCAAAGACGGCGCCCTCTACCACATAAGAAGCCAGAAGGACGAAGACATTGAATTTCTCGTCAGCAAACACCCGCCCCTGCTGGAGCGCATCCAGACCGGAGAGATTGACTCCGGAGTTTTCTCGCTTGTGTTCACGATGGCGCTACCGCGCGCAGGCAAGCGTGAAATCGTGGTTCCGGCTAGAGAGTTTTTCTCGTCGACGGGCATCAGCGCGCTGGCGGGGCAGGGCGCGGTTATCCACGACAGTGACATGTACCGGCGGTACGTTCGTGACG
The DNA here is from genome assembly GCA_964414945.1 of uncultured Occallatibacter sp. GTDB lineage: Bacteria > Acidobacteriota > Terriglobia > Terriglobales > Acidobacteriaceae > Telmatobacter. Next base: position 52 of record CAYPYJ010000083.1, on the reverse strand, counting down.
CGATGGACGCCTGGCACATGAGCAACGATCTCGACCGCCGCTTCGACCAGTT
>CAYPYJ010000082.1:0-16789 GCA_964414945.1 uncultured Occallatibacter sp. | reverse complement strand
CTTATGTAGTCGAGCAGGGTCTGCAGTTAACCAAACCGCATACCACCAGCAACGAGCATAGCTTCTACTTGCAAGACTCCTGGCAGGCAACTAGAAGGCTCAATGTGAACGGAGGCGTGCGCTATGAGTATCGCCAACCATATGTGGATGCGAACAATAATGCCGCAGTCTTCGATATGAGTAGCCTGAGCATGCTGATTGCAGGCCGCAGCGGCAATAGCAGATCGCTCGTGAACTCCAACCTGCACGATTTTGCGCCGCGCATTGGCCTGGCATATTCGGCTACTGCAAAGACGAGTGTGCGTGCCGGTTTTGGCATGTTCTATACGCCTGAAAACGATGCTCGCGAAGATATTCTGACCAAGAACTATCCGTTTTTCACTCAAGACGAGTATGTGAACTATCCTTCCTACTTCAGCTTCATGCTGGATAGCGGTATTGCACGTTCGACCACGATCAACCTTCCCAGCGGCGCGTCAAGCATCGACATGACTACTGTCAGCGGGGCAAAGAGCAAGACCGTATACTACGAGCCGCAGGATTTTCCCACAGGCTATTCGGAGATGTACCACCTGACCGTGCAGCAGATGTTGCCGATGAACCTGTCACTGGAAGCGGGTTATGTGGGAGCAGCCGCGCACAAACTTTCCTACGAGGTTGGCAACTACAATGTGCAGAATCACGTCTCCAGCAAGCTTGGTAAGATTCAGACGTTGCTGCCTTCCGGACAGAGCTCATATAACGCGCTGCAGGTGAAGGTGGAACGGCGTTATGCCCAAGGCTGGAGTGTTCTAGCGAGTTATACATATTCGCATGGCCTGGACAATGGTCCGGCGCCGTTTGATCTTGCCAGTCGCAATGCGCCACAAAGCCCCTTCAATCTAAAAGCTGAGAAAGCAAGTTCCGATAGCGATCTCAAGCACAACTTTACAATGAGCAACCAGCTAGATTTGCCATTTGGGCATGGCAAGCGGTTCTTCAAGTCCGCCAACGATGTTGCAGAGCAGGTGGTGGGCGGATGGCATTTAAACTCGATCGCCGGTCTGCACACGGGCACGCCCGTGAACGTGGTTACGAACTCGGGATTCGCCGACTATCCAGGCTTGCGTCCCAACCTGGTAGCCGGAATCTCTCCCAACCTGCCGCGCGGCCAGCGCACCTTGAATAAGTATTTCAACACCGCTGCTTTTACATCTGTGCCCTCGCAAAGTAACTCTAACCCGATCGTTGGAAATGCCGGCCGGAATATTGTGCGTGGACCCGGTTACACCAATGAGGATCTTTCCCTCTTCAAGAACTTCACGCTGCCGAAACTCTTGAGTCTGCAGTTCCGGGCCGAGAGCTTCAATCTCCTGAATACGCCACACTTCGGGAATCCTCATGCTAGCCGCAACTCGGGCTCGTTTGGTTCCATCAACCGTGCAGGCGATCAGCGCATCATGCAATTTGCCTTGAAGCTAGTGTATTAGGCAAATCTGCAGTGTCTTGGGGGGGGGAGGATTACCCGCAACGGGCACCTTCCCCCCTCCAGGATTTGTCCATAGTATTGCGGCCTCCTTACTTTTTGCGGGGGCCGTTTTATTGTCGCGCACTAACGATAGCCATACCCGGAGGCACAGCGAAGTTTATGAGAATGGAAAGACGGGACTTTATTCGTCAACTAACCGGGTCTGTGGCTGTAGGCACACAGATGAATCCGTTGCGTCTGTTTGGCGTGCTTGATAGTAGCGCCAGCAAAGAAATGCATCCTGGTGTCGATATTCTGGTAGACGCGCGTGGAAAATATCGTCCCATTCAGAACAGCGTTTTGCGCTTAGGGGGACAGAGAATTGGTAAACAGAGCCTGGAGACGGAGGCTCTCAGCTTTACGAATCTCTACCTGCAGCGGATGACGCAATCGGCCCCCTCCGGGCAAGGCGAATATGCGCCTTTCATCCCTGTTTCCGGTGAGTTCCATTACGCACGTTTTCCCTGGCAAGGCTGGGAAGACGAACTTCGCAAGATGAAGGCCGGTGGCCTTACAGTGGTCTCCACTTATCTGTTCTGGATTTTGCACGAACCTGTCGAGGGCCAGTTTCAATGGACGGGGCGCCGTAATCTGCGCCATTTCCTGGAGCTTTGCAACAAGGTTGGGCTGGAGGTCATCTTGCGCATAGGACCATTTGCTCACGGCGAAATGCGCAATGGAGGGCTTCCGGATTGGCTCTACGCCAAGCCCTTTCTGGTTCGTTCGGACGATCCTGATTATTTGCAGTGTGTTCGCCGGTTCTATCAGCAAACAGGTGAGCAGGCCAAGGGATTTCTCTTTGAGGACGGCGGTCCGGTTGTCGGTATTCAAATTGAAAACGAGTTTATGTCCGCAACGGCTCCCTGGGAAATTTCCGAATTTCGCGACCAGCCTTTGGAGTGGATTCCCACCGGCAGCGGCGGTCAAGAGCACATGGTCCGGCTCAAGCAAATCGCGATGGAGAGCGGATTGAAGGCTCCTATCTACACTTGCACCGCCTGGGGTTCGCCGGTGCCGGAAAATGAATTCCTTCCCATGTTTGGCGGGTATGGTTTTGAGCCCTGGTCCGTAAACCCGGAGACACATCTACAGCCGCCTAGTTGGAGCTATGTGTTTCTGGATAGTCAGGCGAAGTTGCAGCCGAACGGAAAGAAGGAAGGAGGCCCAGGTCATGGAACCGTGCCGTTCGCCTGTTGCGAACTAGGCGCTGGCATGCAGTGTTTCTACAAGGCGAGGTTTATTGTTCCGCCAGAGAGTGTGCAGGGAATTGCCGTGACCAGCCTTGGCAGCGGATGTGCGTTTTTGGGCTATTACGTGTTTCACGGTGGCAGCAATCCCAGTGGTGAAGCTGTGTTTTACAACGAGTACGATGTACCGCATATCTCCTATGACTTTCAGGCGCCGATAGGGGAGTACGGCCAGATTGCGCCGTCTTATCGTATGTTGAGACCCATTCACCTATTTCTCAAAGATTACGGCGCTCTTCTTGCTCCGATGGAAACAGTACTGCCTGCCGGATCTGAAGCTACGCTGCCCGAGAATTCAGGGACTGTTCGTTGTGCCGTCCGGGCTGCGGGAAATTCTGGATTTCTATTTCTGAATAACTATCAGGATCATGTACTTCTTCCCAATCGAGAAAATCTGCGCTTCCGCATCGCACTCGACGGCGGCCAGGTTTGTATCCCCGAGCAGGGGGGGCTGGGAATAGCCGCCGGCGAGGCCGCCATTCTTCCCTTCGCTATCGCGCTGGGTCCTATCAGGCTCCGCTATGCCACAGCGCAACTGATTACTCAGGTTGAGGAGGGGGATCGTCTATACGTATTCTTTCATGCGCCGCGCGGCATGAAACCGGAGTTCTGCCTTGAGGCCTCAAGCATCGATGACTGCAGCGCTCCTGAAGCCACAATCGAAAAACTGGGCAAATGGATCTTTGTGCGCGGAGATGGTGATGTAGGATTTCATATTGCCTGCCGTAAAGGCAAGAGAATTGTTATCTTGCATCTTCTGACTCGGAGTGATTCATTGCGGTTTAGCAAGCACCGGCTTTGGGGGCAGGAACGGGTGGTTTTCTCCGATGCGGATATAGCCGAAGCAGACGGCGATCTGCTGACCTGGAAGACAGGGGATACGGAAGTCAAGGCGCATGTCTTTCCACCTCCAACAGAATCCAGAACAGTGTCGCAACGCGGCGTTGGTGTGCCCGTCGAGTCGGCGATCTATCATGTCCAGGCCCAGGTATGGAAGGGCGGAGTTACAATAAAGCGGCTCAGTGAGGATACGATGCAGGTTTCTGTTCCTCCCGATGCGCTGAATGACGTGGACGAAGTATTTTTGCGCATCGACTATCGTGGCGACATTGGTCAGGCGTTTTCCGGCGGCGTTTTGGTAGCAGACAATTTCTGCAACGGTGCTATCTGGGAGATTGGACTTAAGCATCTTTACGAACAGTTGCGCGATCGGATGATAATTCTTAAAGTAATTCCGCGCATGGAGGGTAGCAGCGTGGTGCTGGATGCTAACGTTTCCCGCCGTGAACGTTTTGAGGGCAAGCGCGTGGCATCTATTGATGCTGTCGATGCAGTCCCGGTGTACAAGGTGAGATTCAACGCATCGGGAGTACAGCGATGAAGCATTCCTTAATCCTCGCAGCCTTGATAAGCTTTGCCGGCTGTCTGGCATGCAATGCTCAAACTGTGCATTACCTAGATTGCGCGGCAGGCGCCGATGCGGCTGATTCTCTCACTCCGCAGACGGCATGGCGGACGGTTGCAAAGGCCAGCGCTTATACCTACCGTCCCGGCGACAGGCTCCTTCTGCGCAGGGGTAGTCGTTGTGAAGGCATGTTGGAACCGCATGGCTCCGGCACCAATGAGGCATCTATTCATTTGGGCGCATACGGACACGGGGCGCTGCCTGTGATAGCTGGAGGATCGCAGCCGGCTGGAGTGCAATTGCAGAATCAGCAGTATTGGGAGATTGAGAATCTGGAGATCATCGGCGGTTCTCCGTATGGTCTCCACATAGGCGGTACAGAAGCGGTTCTGCGTCACTTCAGGATCACTAATGTGGTGGTTCATGATGTCTCTGGAGAACCGCTCAGCAAGAACACAGGTCTGGTGGTTATTGCTCCGGATGCGAATGCACTCACTCGCATCGACGATGTGATTGTGGATGGGGTGACCGCTTATCGCACCTCCCAATGGGCTGGCATCATTGTGAACGGCGCAGGCATGGACTCCTCAGATGTCCACTCGCGCGGCCAGAATATTGAGATTCGAAATTCACTAGTCCATGATGTGGGTGGCGACGGCATCCTGCTGGCTAGCGTGGCGCACGGCGTTTTGGAACACAATATCGCGTGGAACACGGGAATGCAGGAGACGGAGACGATTGGAACACCCAATGCCATTTGGGAATGGAGATGCTCCGACTGTCGCGTGGCGTACAACGAAGGCTATTTCTCAGATTCACCAGGTGTGGATGGCGGCGTCTTCGACGTCGATTATGGCAATGATAATAATCGTGTGGAATACAACTTTGGCCATGATTCGCAGGGCTATTGTGTCGCCGTTTTTGGGGCGGAAGGCGGGGGCGATAATTCTATCAAGAGCACGATTCGCCATAATACTTGCATTCACAATGGACGTAGCCCGCGCTTGGCCAAGCGCCAGGGCGCCATCTTTCTCACAACCTGGCACGGCGGCAAACTCAACGGCGTAGAGATTGAAAACAATACCGTGGTGTGGGATCCGCCGCTCGATACTCCCGCCTTTCGTTCAATGGCAGAGTTTACTGGCGATCTTCCAAATCGTATGACCGGCAACACGATCCTGGCTGTATCTGGGTCCTTCACTTCATCCAAAGCGGGGATGCAGTTTGCCGGTAATCGCTACTGCGCTCCACGAGCTGCTTCCGCGCAGTTCTTCTTTGCTGGGACGAACTACTCTGATCCTCAAACTCAACGCTCGCCGCGAGATCAGGATACGGCCACTGCCTCTGCGCCGGAATCTGATCCGACTGCGAACAAATCGCTCGAATTGTGCGACTGTCAGCGAGAGTGGTTGGCAAAATCCGCAGGCACGGCTAGCTCCAGTAAAGAATCCGAATCAGTTGGCCTGAGCGACAGTCTGTTTTCTCAAACCAACCGCTGGGTGCTTTTAGCAAATCTTGCGCCGGACGGTGAACAGGCAGAAACATCCCGAGGCCAACTGGTCCTTATTGAGAGCATGATGCATCAATTCTCCAATCTCGGCCTAGGCAGCATTGTGGTTCCAGCACATGCCTTGAGTGCGGATCAACTCGAGGCATGGAAAAACGATTGGAACTTCGATCCTAAGGTGCATATTGATGCCTCTCCGGGAGAGGGATTGCGCAAGGCCTTCGCTTTGAGCAACGCGAACCAGTTGCTTCTGATCTCGCCATCCGGAAAGATCGCGGCACGCTGGGCCTATCCGGTCCCACCCGCTGAGGTATGGCTCCAACTGCAAACCAGGCTAGGTACGCCAGCCGGTATGCAAGCAATGCCTGTCTGCACGAACGTACAGGCGCATAGCAAGAAGAAGTAAATCACGGGTTTCGCGCACGAGAATGAACCGGCAACTGAGGAGAGTCGATGATGAATGTGAAAATGCGAATTGTGTTGCTGGTACTTTTCATAATGAGCACTCTCCCGATTCACGGGCAGGAAGTTGCGCTGCAAGAAGGAGACCGTGTTGTTTTCTATGGCGACAGCATTACGGCGCAACGCCTGTATACGCGCTTTGTGGAAGATTTCGTTCTGACGCGCAATCCGAATCTGCATGTTTCCTTTTGGAATGCTGGGGTGCCAGGCGATACCGCGTACGGGGGCTACACCGGCAATGTGCCAACACGGCTGAAACGAGATATGCTTCCGTACCGGCCCACCGTAGTCACCGTCATGCTGGGCATGAACGACGGCTACTACATGGAATTCAATCCCAAGTATCTGGAGGTCTTCGAGAACGGTTATCGTCAACTGCTCGGTTCCATCAAGAGCACAGCGCCAACCGCTCGAGTAGCACTGATCTCTCCCACTCCTTACGATGAGGCGACTCATGGAACGGAATTTCCGCATTACAACGAGACAATCAGTCATCACGCGGCTTTTGTGAAGGAATTGGCCGACTCTTCGCATCTCGGCTTCAGCGACTTCAATCGTGCCGAGACAGAGTTGTTACAGGCCGGGAAAGAAAAGAACCCTCTGCTGGCGAAGTTGCTGATCGTGGACCGGATTCACCCAGCAGAAGCGTCCCAATGGGTGATGGCTGCCGCGCTGGCACGCTCTTTGGGAATCTCTCCCGTTGTGAGCAGCTTGCGGCTGGATGCAGCGCATGGAAAGACTGTGGCGATGCAGAACACAGAGATCTCGGACTTCAGCATGAAAGATGGCGGGTTGCAGTGGACGCAGACCGACAAGGCGCTGCCGCTTCCCTTGCAGCTGGATGACGAGATGATCCAGTTTGTCATCAGCATCTCCGATCTAACGTCCATGGACCAGCAGATTCTTCGTGTGGACGGATTGACGGCAGCGTCTTATGCGCTAAAAATCGATGGGCACAGAATTGCTTCCTTCACCAGGGAGCAGTGTGCGAGCGGAGTGAACCTCGCCCTCCATGCGACGCCCATGGAGAGCCAGGCGAAGGGCGTGGATGGAATTGAAGCCAAGCGGACACAATTGGACGAGGCCCATTTCATTCTTGCCGTCGAGACTGTAGAAAAGAGCGACGGAGATGCAGCCGTAACAAAGGCATTTGAAGCCAGGGACACCGCCCTTCAGGAAGAACAGCGCAAGGCAGTCCAGCCCAAGCCGCATCGCTTTGAACTTTCTCCGGAATAACCGTTTTGATGCACGATAGTGAGAACACTACCGCCAAGCAGACGGAGGCATGGATGTACCGGGAACGCCGCATGTTTCTTGGAGGACTAGCCAGCGTGGCCATGGCCGCATCACTATCAGTTGCGTGTCCGCAATTCGGCTACGTCATGATCGGGTCGTGTCCAACGGAGTATTCTACGGTGAAAGGCGGGTTGAGATATTGAAAGCCAAATCCATTTTTACGTGCTGCCTGGTGGCCCTGACTGCGTGCCACTGCTTATCGGCTTTAGCGCAAGTCGCCGATATCCATCGGCTGATTGTATCGCCAAGCGAGAGAAAGCCAGTCGAGATTACTACCATGACGACTGTCTTGTACGGCGCTGCTTACTACCCCGAGTACATGCCCGACGACCGTCTCGACAAGGATGTGGCTCTGATGAAGGCCGCCGGCATCAATGTGGTCCGCATGGGCGAATCTACTTGGAGCCTATGGGAGCCGGAGGACGGGCGCTTCGAATATGCGTGGATGGATCGCACAGTAGATGCCATGGGCAAGGCCGGTATCAAGGTCATCCTGGGTACGCCAACCTATTCTGTTCCTGCCTGGATGGCGCACCAGCATCCCGAGATACTTGCCCGCACACTGGACGGAAGAGAGAGCTCTTACGGTATGCGCCAGAATATGGACACCGATTCTCCCGCCTATCGTTTCTATGCCCAACGGCTCATCCGCAACATCGTAGCCCATTACAGAGATAACCCCACGGTCATCGGCTGGCAGATCGACAACGAGACATCCAGCTATGGCGCCGCCAATGCGGATGTCTTCATCGGTTTCCAACACTATCTTGAGAAAAAGTTTGGCACTCCTGAGGCGCTCAGCAAAGCATGGTTTTTGAACTACTGGGGCCAGAACCTGCACGCCTGGGAGGATCTGCCTACCCGCGACAACGCGCAAAGCACAGGCTACAAGCTGGAATGGAGCCGCTGGAGCCAGATGCGCGTCACTGACTTTCTTCACTGGCAGGCTGGATTGGTACGTGAAGTTGCCGCACCCAATCAGTTTGTTACCACCGACTTTGGCGGCATGATGCGGCCGGATGTGAACGAAGAGGCCATTGCTTCCGTGCTGGATATTCCCGCCGACAACGTCTATCACGGTACCCAGGACCATTTCGACGGTGCGCAGCAATCCCTCCAGGAGGACTTCACGCGCTCTCTCCAGCATGGGAACTTCCTAGTAACAGAGACCAACGCCCAGAGTACCGATTGGAGTTCGGCATTTCAGTATCCGCCCTACGACGGGCAATTGCGCCAAGATGTTTACACTCATCTCTCCAACGGCGCCAATATGGTTGAGTATTGGCACTGGGCCTCGATTCACGCCAATCAGGAAACCTACTGGAAGGGTGTTCTCTCCCATGATCTCGAACCAAATCGTGCCTACGCCGAGGTCAGCCGCACTGCGCATGAACTAGAGAAGATCGGCCCGCATCTGGTCGGCCTCCAGATTCACAATCAGGTGGCCATCCTCTGGAGTCGCGATTCCCTCAACGCCATCGACTTCATGCCCTTCTCCTCTGACGCCGCAATGCCCTGGCTGCCGGGCCATGCAACAGCGAATTATCGTACGCTGGTCGAGCAGATTCACAAGTCCCTCTACGACCTGAATGTCGGGTCGGATTTTGTCTTCCCCACTACGACGGATTTTTCCGGTTACAAGCTACTGATCGTTCCTGCGTTGTACATTGCTGACGATGCCTTGCTGCAGCGCATTGCCGATTACGTGAAAAGTGGAGGCCATGTGGTGATGACATTCAAGAGCGGATTCGCCAATGAAAACTCCGCCGTCCGCTGGGTCCGCGCACCAGGCCCCCTGCGGGAAGCAACCGGCTTCAGCTACCAGGAGTTTTCTAACCTGGAGCACCCGCTCCAACTCAAAGGCGATCCCTTCCATGCGGGCGACGACAACCGGGTTCAATACTGGGCCGAGTTTCTTATGCTCGATCATGCCAAGGCCGTCGCATCCTACGACCATCCGTTTTTTGGAAAATGGCCGGCCATCACTGAAAACAAATTTGGCGCCGGAACCCTTCTTTACGAAGGGACCTACCTTTCAGACAAACTGCAATCCATAGTGTTGCGCCGCAGCCTTGACGAAGCCGGCCTTACTGGGCCCGACCAGCAATTGCCTGCCGCAGTCCACGTTCAGCATGGCGTCAATCGCATGGGCAAGAGCCTGCATTACTACTTCAACTACTCCGGCGTAGAGTTGAAAGTGAACTATGTCTACGGTGCGGGGCACAATCTCATCGACGGCAGCGCAACAGTCACGAATGCCGTTTTGACTCTGGGGCCATGGGGCTTGGCGATTATCGAGGAGTAGCATGACCACAACCTAAATCCGGAATCGTCCAGGCACTTCCTGCGCAATGGTTTCAAATTGCCGGCCATGCATCGCTCCACCTTCAGCGAGCCGAACAGCGTCTCCAAGCTGGCGTTGTCCCAGCAGTTGCCTTTGCGACTCATCGATGGCGTGCTTGAACAGTGTTCAAGCACCTTTCGGAACTTCTCGCTGGCATACTGACTGCCACGATTACTGTGGAAGATCAGTCCCGCGTCTTGGCCGGGACAACGCTGATGCCAAGCCATCTTGAACGCATTGATGACCAGATTGCGATGCATATCCGGCCGCATGGACCAGCCAGTGACTTTGCGGCTGAACAAGTCAATCACCACAGCCAGAAACAGCCATCCTTCTTCGGTGGCGATGTACGTGAAGTCACCCGCCCACGCCTGGTGGGGCGCGGCCACGGTGAAGTTGCGATCCAGAAGGTTCAGCGCAAACGGCAAGTTATGCTCGCTGTCGGTGGTTGTAACTCGAAACTTACGCCTGCCGCGAGCATGAATGCCATGCTTTTGCATCAGCCGCTGCACACGTCGCTTGCCTGCGCGAATGCCTTGTGCGTGAAGCTGCTGCCACACGCGTGGCCAGCCATAGGCACCGCGATTCTCCGCATAAACAGCGGCGATATGCACCACTAGAGCTTCGTCGCTCAAGTGGCGGCGGCGAGCAAACTCCGCGCGCCGCGCAAGATGTTGATGGTAGCCGGAGACACTCGCCCGCAGCACACGGCATTGCACCCGGATTGGCCAGACCAGCTTGTGACGCTCGATGCCGCCTCTTACTTGAACTCCAGCGTGTAACGTACCCGCTTCGACTTCGTCATCTTCGCTACCCCTTCGCATTAGAACAGCTTGCTATGGGATACGATTCGCGGGGGTAAGGTTAGATTTATTTCGCTAAGAGTCGGGAGTCTCCAGCCCGAAAACCCTCCAAGCTGAGAAGAAACGCAATAAGTATCTGCCTCCTGCCAAGTCATACGATCTTGTGTTTGCTCTCCGGCCCACATCAGGCCGGTCGACGGGTCGGGCCGCCAGGTGGTGGGGGCCTTTTGACGCTGCATGAAAGAGTTGAAGACCAATTCCGATCACTGAAGTAAGAACGATTGTCGCTCTTAAGCCGAGGCGTAAAGCGCGCATCTCGTCCCTCTGAGTCATAGCCATATTCACGCATGGTGTCCCTCGTAAAATTCCATCCGGGCGCGTTGATTTCATACAGCGAATGCACGGAGAATTGGGTCAGATCACGACGATCAATAGGTGATCGTCACAGTTATAGTGTCAGAATAACTGCCAACTGTGACAAATTGGCTCGCGGGAACCTGGCCATAGACGGTGAGAGGCTGAAGTTTTCCATTGCCTGTCCCGGCCTCCGTATCAGTGCCGACAGTGTTGCCCCAGTTGGTAGTGCGCGTTGAGTTCTGGTAAAGCGAATATTTCAGCGAGTGCGTGCCATTCTTCATCGTGCGATTCGCCACGTCCCCACTGGCCCCCGCACTGAGACCAACGTTGTACGCGGTGGTATTGGTACAGGTGACGGAGATGGTCGATGTGGAGGTTGATGCGGCGGTAGCAGTATAGTTGCCGAAAGCAAGATTCGTAGCCGTAATCGTGCACGCTTTGAGAACTGTCACACTGACAGATAATGGGTGGTATACACCGTTGGAGGGGTATGGAGATTGGACCGTATCTGTGTACGTGCCCGGTGTGGGGTACAGTCCGGCCGGAATCTGCCCATAAACATAGATGGCTTGGTTACCAGTCCATGGATCATCATTGCCGGTGGTGTTGCCAAAGTAGATCGTCATGGCGGCGTCCGTGAACAATCCATACGCCATTACGGCTCCGCCCGGGCCGGTCATATACCGTATTGTTTCGCTCCCGCCAACTCCAGTACCCGGTCCTAAGGTAGTTACCGAACTTTGTCCAGTACAGCCGGTGTGAGTCCCGGTCGCCGTGCCGGGGTCCGCTGTACCCGTATAGGTGGGGAAGATCAAGGACGAAAAAGAGAGCGTGCATTGCGCCCCAGTCTTCGGTGCGAGCAAGGCCAGCAGTGCAATGAGAAGCGGTACCGCCCGTGTGAGCCTTCGCATCATGGCTTTTTCTCCTGACAGAGTAACGGCCCGATGGATGGAATATCTCCGGGCAAGGGCGTGTACTCGAAAGTAAGTGCGCAGCGCCCGTGGTCTTCTCGCTCGACGGTCAGTTCGTTCTTTGAGCTGAGGCCTTCGACGTAGACGTTGCCGTCATAGCCAATGGGGAAGACGACGCCGGTTGCCTTCAGTGTAGCGGTGCTGCCCAGCGGAATTGCAGTACCGGCCGCATCGACCAATTGCAGCAACGCGGCGCGGTTAAACTTAATCGGGTATTTGACCACTACGCCGGAACGATCCTGGGGGCGCATTACGCGCTTGTCCGTGATCAATGTAGCGTCAGGCGGAATATCGTTCGGATCAATTCGGATATGATTCTGCTCGAAAGAACGCATATCGGGCACCAGCAGTCGCCCGGAGGAGTTTGTTCGGCCCACTGGGCGATTCTCCTGCAGGACGTGCACGTGCGGAACAGAACCGGTGTCCACAACAGCGAAGCTGTCGTAGATCCAGTTGGACGGGAAGAAGCGCTTGTCGACGAATGAGATTGCCGCCAGGGATTCTGCACGCAAAGTAGTCATTCCAGCGGCCTCGTCAATTCCGGCAGTAAACAGGCCTACGTGCGATTTGTATTGCCCCTGGGCAAATTCGTGGTTGCCATTTCCGGCAGAGACATTGGCCAGATAGCCCCAATCACCGACCTGGGGCGCCGACTGCTGTACCTGCGCCTGTCCAATATATTGCGACGGCGATCCGCTCGAATAGTTTGACGACCCACTGGCGCTGGCCGTATTGCGCCTGCCCAGAGCGATGGTCACGCCGGCCTGTAGCCCGCTATTGCTTCCAGGGTTCACGTAGTTGTTAAAGTACGTGGCGTAGATCGCCAGGCGATGTATCTGGCGCGAATAGTTGGCGGAAACGATATGGGAATGCACAGCCCCCGCTGGAGAAGGGGCTGGCGGGATCGTCACGGTGCTGGCATCCTGGTCAACTCCTGCGTAAGCAGCACTCACGGAGCCGACGCGCTTGAAAGCCAGGCCAGTGAACGCGTTGATCTGCTTGCGTGGAACTCCAGATCCGTTCACTGCCGCGACATCATGGTAGTAGCGATTGGCGATGATCGCTGAGGCTCCGAGGTTGAAGAATCTGCTGATGCGCTGTGCTCCAATGGAATACTGCGCGCCTGTGCCCCCCGCGGAACCGTTGCTGACCGCCGCGGCGAAGTTGACCACGCCAAGATGGCCGATCTGCACTACGCCGCCCACGCCGCCAGCGGTCGTTCCTGAGGTGCCTTCCACACTGCCCTCGGCTGTGAAATGCCGAGTCAATCCGCGGCGATAGATTGCTGCGCCGGCCATCTTTCCGTAATCGTTGCTGAATACGCCCCAGTTGCGTCGCACCAGGCCGGCTTGCGCGGAGTAGATCTGAAAGCCAGGTTTCAGCAGCGTGGAATTGGCGTAAAAAGGCTTGCTCACGGAGACTTGCTGGCCCATCGCATTGGTCACTGAAACCGTAATCGTGCCAGCGCCGGATATCACGGGAAGCTCCGGAATCTCGAAGGGGCCGGCGGCGACCTCGCTGGAGACCATCTGGTTGCCGTTCACCAGCACGGAAACCGTAGTGGGGACGGCGGCCGACCCGGCGACCGAGGGGAGCGGAAATGTGATGAGATCGGGACGCGTGGTGAAATCCGAGCGTATCTGCACACCCCCCATGTGAACCGGACGAGTCCAACTGAGGCCGCTGGTGATGTAGTCGCCCAGGCTGTAGCGCCGCAGCGAATTGACATCGGCGAAGGTGTAGGCTGAATCGAGGCGTAGTGCCGTATTAGTGCCGGAGGCGCTGGATACCGCACCGCCATAGGCGAGCCAATCTGAACTCAGGATACCCTTTGGCGTGAAAGCCCGCATATCCAACGACCCGGTGGCGCTGGTCTTACCGAGGGCATAAGTGCCGGCGATGTCGTAGTTGAGCGTCAGGCCGGTGCCGCTCTCGATCACCCGCTGGCCCTTTGCCTCGCCGATTCCTTCTGGCAGCAACAGTGTTGGAATCAGGGCGCTATCGCTGGCCTTGATGCGCACGATCTGTTTTTTCAGATCGATGCTGTAGCTCACTCCCGGCAAATCTGACAATGAGACCAAAAGATTGGGAGTCGATAGAAGCGCGGCCGGAAGGCGGAGACCCAGATCGTGCAACTCTTGCGCACGCGACAGCAACTTTCCGTTCCTCAGAGTGAATTCGCCGACTATATTGGTTGGATAGCCGTTAATCTGAACATCGAGGAGCAGCTTCTCTATGTTGTTTTCGTCAAAGGCTGCCATTGCGGCGACGACCTCTGCGGAATCTGTAGCGGCGGAATCCGTTGCAGCTGAATCCGCGCTTGTATTGGCTGTTGTTGCCGCGGCTGATGCCAGTCTCGGGATAAAAACAGGCATGACAAAGAGGACTCCCGCACAGAGAAGCCACCGAGTCACCGCATAATCAAAGTTAATGCGCAGCGACAAAGCGGACCTGCTCATCGATGGTGCCGGCATCCACTTTGGCTGCCAACCGCAAGGTATCCGCTTGCGGAGGCAGGGGATCTTTCAGCACGAAGCTCCAACGCCGGGTGGCGCCGAGAAGTATATATGGCGTAGCACCGTCGGACTCCGGTTCGAGCTTCCGCCCATCGCTGGTCGTTAAAGCGATATTACGGATCACATCATGGAGATTGCCTGCGTTCATTGCCACAAGATAAATATGGTCGGCGTCGCGCTCGAGGTGAAACTGAACATCTGAAAAAGAGCGGATTGGAGGCGGCGCGAAGATAGGGATGGAAAGACGTAGTACAAGATGCACAACACCCGCCTCGGCCGGAGGCGGAACTTGATCAATAAGAATGCGATAGGTTGCTTCTTGCCTCTCCGGCGTCATGCGCAGGATGAGGCGTATCACCTGGCTGGCTCCTGGAGCGATTTTGGCAATCGGGGGACTCAGCACAACCATGTCCGTGGCACTCAGTTGGATATCGCCGTTCTCACTCTTCTGAGTCCACACAAACGGGCGTATCTGAACTGCGGTTTCAGCAGTTCCTTGATTCGTGATAGTCAGACTGGTCGTCTTCTGGCCGGGTGAAAGATGGATTGAAACAGGCAGCACAGTTAAAGCCTGAGCGCGAGCAACTGCTCCAGCCAGGATGATAGAGAAAATGGCGACGAACGCTTTGGCCGCCGCCATTTGTCGAGTTAAATTCCATGCAATCATGAGGGTCCAATTGAAAAATTCAGGCTCTCGGTTAATAGGTGACGTTGACTGTGATCGTATCGCTGTAGGTGTCCACAGGCGCAGCGAGTGCCTGCGCAGCTGTAATCGTGCCGTAGACGGTGAGGGGTTGCGCAGTTCCATTACCTGTACCAGCCACAGCGCCAGCGGTCGTGCCCCAGTTGCTACCCGCGTAAGAAACGCTGGTCAGCGCATAGGACAGGTGATTGGTGGACGTGACGCCCTGCATAAAGCGGGCGGTCTCAACTGCGCCATCGCCTGCGGTAAGAGCAACGGAATAGCCAGCGGATGGGGAGCAGGTGACGGTGATGGTCGAAGTATTTTGAGCTCCAGTTGCGGGCACGGTACCGAATGCCAGGTTTGTGGCAGAGACCGTACAGATTTTTGCAACATTAGCCGTAACGTTGAAGGTGGTGGTGGCGACGGCGGCAAATGCCGAGGTGGTTGTCAAACCCAACGCCATGAATCCCAGAAGGGTGGCGCGGGATACAGAGTTAAGAGCAGAGTTGTACTTCATTGAGTCGACTCCTAGAAAAACGTAATTTGAAGATGCTGTGTAATTATCGCGTGTTTATGTCTAATTTCAATAGCTGATTAAGATATTTATCTGGTTTAGGTTACATCTTTAGTATCGCTTGCGATTACTTTCTCTTGGGTTGTAACGCACATTAGATTAGAGGGTTCCCCCCGAAAACTCTCTAAGATTTCTCCAATAATTTATGCAAGGTAGGCGCAAGTTGCGCAAAATACAACAGTAATTAAATAAACGATTGAGACGCCCATCGGTCAATAAGTAACTGTGATGGTAATCAGATCTGCATACGGGCTTGGAGCAAAGTTTTTTGCTCCGGCAGTCTGGCCTTGGACAGCGTACTGCTGAAAGTATCCAGCGCCAAGTCCGGCCATATTACTCCTGCCGGCCGTTCGGGCCCAGTTGTTGGCACGAGTGAGATCCGGTTGCAACCCATGCCCCAGCAACTCCGAGGCGGAGCCAGCTATTTTCGGCGTGCTCTCTGCTGCAGTGGTCGCGGCGGAGTCGACCGACCGCCCTGCACTGAGGCTGACGTTGTAGGCTGTGGGGCTCGTGCAGTTCACCGAGACGGAGGACGGCGCGACTCTTGCAGCTGTATATGCTCCCGCAGAGGCCTGGCAGCCAGAGACAACCGTTGCGGTAACACTGAATGAGGCGGTCGAAGTTGCTGCAAGGGCGGGCCTTGAAGCCAGACCTATCGCAAGACCACCCAACGCAAATCCGATGAGAGCGATTTTCATAGACACTGCCGCCTCTGGTTACCTCGGAAATCCACCGCTGGTAACCATATCGGCAGTTAGATTTTTTACATTAGTGCTTACCAATTTAAATTTCGACGGCGAGACCCAATCCCGGCGCGGACTAAGGAGGTTATGGGGGTTGGGCGGTCTTTTCATTCAAGGAAAAGGTAGCCCAAGGTAGTGCTGTCAGCCCCGTAATTCTCTGAATTGGAATCAGTTCCTCGTCATTGCTTTCCAAAATAGCTGGTGGCTATTCACGCCTGACTGACGCGCAAGCGGTTACGGGATTCATGGACGAGGAGCGGTCGCAACAAAAGAGCGCACCCAAGAGCAGAAGACGGAAGTGCGCAGAGGCCGGTGCGCGAAAAAGGCGAATAGAGAAGTCGACGTGTCCGCGAAGATCGCCGAGATGCCAGT
>CAYPYJ010000081.1:0-17082 GCA_964414945.1 uncultured Occallatibacter sp. | reverse complement strand
AAAGTCAGTCAGCCGCACGCGAACGCGTCCGCCGCCGCAGCGGCTTCGTTCAAGTAGCCAAGTGTAGTGGAATCGATCAGATGCGCTCAGGGAGACGAATGGAATGGCGCGAAGACGTGTATCGTTACTAGCGCGAAGTCTATGATGCCTCTTAGAGGCATTGGTCGCTTATGGACAAGTCCACGCCGGCCGTCCGGCCGATTGATGAACACGCAACTCGCATTCCGAAGAGATCGGGACTCCCGCCATGCCTGTACGTACCGATCGCCGCCCGAGACACGTTCGCCATTGAGAGATATGTTGGCCGAATCGCCACACGACTCATGCCCAAATCCCCGGATAAGGCCCTTTTGGTCGAGGCCTACGAACCGGAGAAAGCCGATGCGCGGCTGGCCATGTGGGACATCCCCGAATCGGCGGTGCTGCACTTGTCCAGGCAGGTGTGGGTGCACGTAGATTATCGCGCCTATCGGCCGGCATACAAGCATGCGTTTCCAGATTTCGATTTGACGAACCTCGTTCTCGATCACGTGATGAACCGGCGCGTGGCGCGTCTAAAAGGATTCGCGTATCTGCGGATCGTGCCCATCTCAGTAGGCGCGAATGCCAGCCATGGCTCACTTAGCGAAGGATGGGCCGTTGAATATCACAGCTCGCCCGAGATGCAGGAAAAGAACAGGGTCTCGCAATCAGCCGTACAGTACGCCGATTTGTCCGACATCGTCAAGATGCTTAACATGCAGGGCGGCGGTTCGCTTATGGACACGGTGAATGAAGCGCAGAAGCTGGTGGAATTGCCGGACGAAAGCAGACAACGCAGAGAGTAGGCAACCCAACGTCGGATTCTCGACGGAATACGGACCGAGAAGTCCTCAGGTATGCTGGAATCAGCCAGATGCACTCAACGCGACGGATGGTATGGCGCTACGGCGTTTACCGAATCTAAACCGAGGTTGCATCGGTGGCTGAACTTCGTCACGTTTTAACTTATCAGTTTGGCGTGCTGGATGTTTCGACAATTGCTTGAGTCAGTGCATTAAATGTGGTTTCCAACTGCGCGGTGATCGCAGTGTAAATCTTCTCAAGGCTGGCATCTTCGGGCAGGTTCAGACGACTCCGACAGCTCGTTTTTATCTCTTCCGTCTTGCTTTGAGGTAGTAAATGCTTGTAAGCGACACGCAGATCGTAGAGGACGAACAACGGTGCGAGTATCTCTCCTGCCGACGACATGCCGAGTTGCCTCTCCGCCCAGAGTTGAAGTGTATGCAGTTCTCGGAGACCTTTCATCTTCTTACGTTCGTCTTTGTTGAGGATACTGCTCAGCATGTTTTTTAGAGGGGCAACGTCAAGGCGCTCGATGAAGAGCTTTGTCATTCGCTCTATGGCATCCCCGAACTCTGACTCCGTGAATAGTATCGGCCTACAGAGTGCTTTAAGTAGCGTTGCAGCTTCTGTATCCATCTTGAAAATCTTTAAAAACTCGAACTTCTCGATCAGAGCGGTGGCGAACTTGCCAGAAGCGCGTATCAGTCGCCGCTCCTGAGATGCCCCGGTAAAAACGACCTCGATTTGTCCCTCATAGAATTCGCATCCTATGGCATGATCAGATGGCACGTTGTGCGCGGCGAGCAGCAACTGATCCCGAGAGGATAGTTTATCCAAATCTCCGAGCCACATGATGAGCTTGCCATTCTCGTTGACCCCAAACGAAATGTAACCTTCCTTCGTATATAGCGTTCCGTATGTGTCTGAGCCGAACGAAATGGCGTAATCGGGATGGTTATAAAAGTACGTGAGAATATCTTTGTCGAAGAAGACGGGGGTCAAGAAGCCCGCTCCGCTATGACTGAGTCCAGGGATGTAAAGCCAGTCAAGCGCTTCGTACGTCAATGGTATGCCTTTGCAAAAGGGAAACCTTTGTTTGGCAGCGGTTGCAGCAGGGACGTTGATTTGTACTTGAGAGGTCCCTCGTCGAGCTGCTTCTTCCGCTATTTCATGAAGGGCCATCTTCATTGGATGTGGAATGCGGACAGCGCCGCAGCTAGTGCACTGAAGGGTTGGCATCGGACCGCAGATCGTTACTCCGTTCCGTATCACCTCCCTTGATTCCAAAGAAAGGGAGGTCCATGCACCACAGGAGCAGCGAAGTCGTTCTAACGAGCTGTCTTCAATCGCAAGGGTGAGTTGAGGCAAGTTTGTGCTCCTGTATATTAAGAACGTTCAGCTGATGATGGCCGTCTTGGCGGGTGGCCGAGGTACCTCGCCTTTGGGTACCTGAGAGGGCACAAACCTCTGCCTAGAAAAGCTCATACGCTTCATCCCTCACAGATTACTCCTCGAAAGTTGCCTAGAGGTAGTGAATCCTCGGTCAACGCCCGTTTGGGTGGGCCGAACGAGCCTGACGCGAAGTGGCAGCACTTCACAGGGCGGGAAAACGGGCGCCCGCAAAAACAGAATGGGGCCCGGCATAGCCGGACCCCGAATCTGTTTCAATGTTTCTGATTGACGTTATGCGGCCTTGGCCTTCTTTGCGGCTGCGGTGTGAGGCTGGTTCACCTTTGCCTTGCCCGGTGCCTTCCGGGTGGCTTGCGCCTTCTCTTTCGCGACGAACTCCTCTTTGACCTTGGCCGTGATCGCGGCCACGTCCACCTTATAGAACTCGGCGGCCTCGCGCAGGGCTTTCGCGGATTCGTTGGAACTGTGCGCCGTTTGCAGGACGGTGATTGCCACCAAAACGCGGCCGATGGTGCTTTCGTCGGCCTTGCGAAGAAAGGACGCGAGCAATTTGGCCGGTGCCTCGGCGTTTCCGTTGGCCTTGCCGATGCCGTGAAGCCGAAAGATGATCGCCAGACGGCGCTCGTCCAAAGCGGCTGCAAGATGCTCGGTAACAAAAAGCAGATCGCGCTTCATCAACCGGACCGGAACCGCGTCGCTGGTTGCTTTCAAGACGCGGAGGCCGGTCGCCTGGGCGATGGCCTCTTCGCGGCGGCGCTTCTCCTGCTCTGCCTTGAATGCCGCGTCGGTCGCGGGCCGTTGCTTGCTGGCGTGGTGGATGGGGCATTCTGGATTCGCGCACACCTTGTGAATGGTGCCGATGTCGCTGCCTTCGGTAATGATGGCGTCGGTAGCGAACCGGCACACCTTGAACTCGGGGCGCTGGGCATCTTCCTTCTTTTGGGGCTTGTCGTCGCGGATTGCGGTGTATTTGTTGCGTGGTAAAACGGGGCTGCCTTCCTTCTGCCCGCCGTATGCCGTGCTAATCTGCACAAGGTTCGGCTTGGCGGCAACGGCCTTCGCTACGTGCGCCGCAAGTTTTGCGTTGTAGCAGCGGGGATCGGTGCATTGGTCGCCCTGCTTGCCGAGGTCGTCGCCGAAAAGCAGCTTGTTGTGGCCGGTGCGCTTGGGGCAGTCGGCGCAACTGCCCGCCGTGGAAACAAGCTGCGCGTCGCGCTTATCGAACGGCGCATCTTTCAGGATGAGCAATACATTCGTCTCAATCCAGAATTGCAGATTGCGCACGGGCAGAAGAATGCGCGTAGGTGTTGCTCCCCCGCTGTTGTATGCTTCCTTGAAGCAAGCCGAGAGCGCCTGCTCTTGCTGGTCGGCGGGCAGCTTGGCCAGTAGCAGCGCATGGCCCACGCCGATTTCGTTGGCATAGAAAGCATCGACCGCAGCGGGCACGAGGTCAGTCAGCTTCAATCGCGAAGCGACATACACGGGGCTTTTCCCAGTGCGGTCGGCTAGTTGTTCGATGGAATATTTCGGCTCGTCCAAAGCCAAAAGCCGCGCGAAGCCCTGAGCCTCTTCCATCGGATGCACATCGCGCCTCAAAAGGTTCTCGACGAGTTGAGCCTCCAGCACTTCGGCATCGTTCATCTGCTTAATGCGCACTGGCACGGTTTCTGTTTTGCGATCTGTGCGGCGCGATAACGCCGCGCACCGGCAACGATTTCGAAGCCGTTTTCGGTGAGTGGACGGACAAGCAAGGGCGAAAGTACGCCCTGGCTGCGGATCGATGCTGCGAGTTCTTTGAGGCTCGTCTCGTCAAAGGCGCGGCGGGGATTGGTCTTCGATTCGTTGAGCAGAGTGAGCGGAAGCTCGCGGTATTCAGTGGCATTGATAACTGAGGTTTCCATGATAGGCTCCTTTCGAGCGGTTGAAGTGTGTAGGCGAGCGGAGCGGGAACACGTCGGGCGTGGGTCCGCTCCGCAGAGAGCGGACTAGCCATGAATCGACTTGTCCGTGAAGGCTTCGAGAAAACCCTGCGAGCGCAGATTGCGGTCCCACTGCCGCGCAAAGGTTTCATGCTGGCGGTGGAGGTCTGGTCGGAAAACGTAGTTCTCGCCGTCCCGGTAGCGCGAATACTGCTCCACTCCGAGATAGTCATTCCGAAAATAGAAACTCGATAATGTCAATCCGCAGAGCGGCGGCTTCGACAACTCGAAACACATCTCCGGGTCGCGCATCAGGTCGCCGTTCTGTTCGCCGTAGTGCGCAATGGAGATTGCGGGCTGTCCGGTCGGCCCTGGCTCCGGCGTGGCTTCGATGACAAGCGCCATGTAAGGCGGATTCTCAATTTTGAGGTAGAGCGTGGGCCGGTATCCTCCGGCCCGCTCCAGAATGCGAAGGATGGTTTTCATTACGCCACCTCCGCCATTTCGTTCTGCATCTCTGTCGTTGTGACCGATGAGGCGGACAGTCTGCCGCTCGGCTCTCCGGTGATGGTTTCGAGAATGACCGCCGATGTGCGCTGGATAACTTCGAGGCTCTCAGCCAGAAGCGCGGCATTTCCCGCGTACATCTGGATGTAGTCCGAAGAGGCGCAGCCCATCTCAAGGCCGATAGCCTGTCCCACGATGAAAGCGACGGCCTCGGCTTCGGTCTCGCGCACGGTGGCGGTGGTTATCGTGCGGCGGTCACTTTTGTGCAAAAGTTCATGCGCCGTTTCGTGGACCAAAGTCACGACTTCCTCGGCGGGCGATTGGCCGGGAAGGATGGCAATCTTTCCGCCGTAGCTGACGCCAAGAGCGGGCGCGATGTTTTCGGTGTACTCAAGGGCGATATTCTGCGAATCGAGAAAGACAATCAACCGGCTGCGGTGTTCGCCCACTTCGCCGGTGATATTGTGCTCGAACTCGGGCAGGTCCGCGCCTTCGGTCTGCTCCACATCGAAAACGTAGACGGCGCGGAAGCCGATCAATACAGGCGTGTGCTTGCCGCTGTCGTCCTGAGTGCGGTTGCGGTCGGCGTCGTCTTTCTTACGGCGGTGTCCAACCATCGGGGCGAGAATCTGAATTCCTTTTTCTCCGCGCTTCACAAACCGGCCCAACTCCTTCCACGTATGAAACCCGGCAACGCGGGTCGCTGTCGGGCGCTGTCTCGCAATGCTCAAAATGTTCCCGAATGAATAGGCGTGGAAACGGGCCATCGCCGCGAGATATGCGGTCAGTGTTTCGCTCTTGCCTGCTTCAAGCTGCTGGAGCAGGTAATCCACGGCTTGCTTGATAAGTTGCTGCGTTGGGTTATCGCGCTGCGTGGTGCGCTGCTGGTAAGGGGATTCACTGCGTTGCGCCGCATTGTTGCTGTGCGGCGCGTTGGTGGCTGTGTTGCTGTTGGCGTAAGTCATGATGTTCGGCTCCTTCGGAGTGGGATTTGCCGTTTTTCAGCCCTGGGAGGGCTAAAAAAAGACATTCGTTTCATGACTGGCGAATTGGGCGCAGAGAGGCGCTGTCAACTCCCGAAGCCCGCAAGGGGCGCGGAAGCGAGCACGGCGGTTTTTATGCCGCGCGGAGCTGCACAAGCGGAGTTGACAGAAGGAGCCGAACGGAGCCTAGAGTTCGCCGGGAAACGAATGTCGAACCGGTGGTCCAGCCGAAGGCTGCGCCGCATTGCTTTTCAGGGTCGGCGTTGCGGGCAGGACACAGGCCCGCTGGGATGGGTAACGGAAGACGCGGAATTATCGCGGCTGAAGTTAGGGAAGGTGCTCCTTCCCCCGCGAATCAAATGAGCCGTTGTATGATGGGTATCATGATACAAGTATTCTCATCTACTCTGGCGTTTGCAGTAGCTCCGTGAACGAATTGAATAGAATTCCAAACGACAACTATTGTGTGAACCTGGCTAAGTGTCACTTCAATGGAGATGGCCATCCAATACATGGTCAGACTCGTACTTCAGGATATGTCTGAGAGGTACTATACGTCTGTCTAAACGCTATCTTCGCTGGGAGCTTCCATTTCTGTTTTCCCAGCCTCCTCATCTTCCGATTCAGAGACAGTTATCTCCTCATCAGGCACTTTCTGCTCTATCTCGCCCACTACTTCTTCCTCATAAATATCTTCCTCTGCCTTTGAAATAGAAGTTTCTTGCTTTTGAAGGCGGAGGAAATGCTTTTCTGTTGGTGTAAGAACTTGAACCCCCGCAGCTCGCAACCTCTCTATATCAACTTTTGGCAACCATGTGAATATCACCGATTGGAATGGGACGGAAGCCAGGTCGCCCGTCAAAGATGAGAACAGGAGTTCGCGATGTTCTTCATCGGGATTCTGTTGCAGTGGCTCGTCCAATACAACAAAGCCTGGGTGCAGTCCTCCCAAAGTTCGCGAGGCATCCGCAAGGGCGAGACTGTATGCCGCGATCAAACGCGATTGATCGCTTGCGGAACCTAAAGCATGAAAACGGCGTGTACCTAAGTAAGGAATATAATCTTCTTCAATCCGAAGTGAAGCAATATTTTCGGGCGTGATCGCATTATGACCTAGTTCGCGAACGAACTGTGCCAAGGATTCCTGCAACCTAGCGCGGCGCCGCGCAATATCGGTAATAACCTCCGCTTTGGCTTCCAAAGCATCCGCTCTTCGAAGCCATCCATCGATTTCACTCTGAAACTGAGCGATCTGTGCTCTCGTGCTAACAGCTCGATCCTGCTCCCGTTCCGCTGCTGAGAGATCAGCCGCTCTTTTCGTTAACTGTTCCCGCACAACTCCGACGGCATCGGTGACAGATGTCAACGTACGCTCAGACTCTCGCAGCTTCTCGTCGATGACGGTCAAGTTGCCAGCCTGCGCCTCTGAAGCGGTTCTGATACTCTCTCGATTACTGCGCATCAGCGCGCGATCTCGCCTCAAGGTCTCGATGTACGCTGCAATTTCATCGGCTGACTGGCGCGACAAAGAAAAGGTTGCCGGTTCAAGATCGCGATGACATGTAGGACACTCGATATGTTCTATTCGCCCGATGCCCGATGTCTTAAGACGCAGGACATCCGACGCGGATTGAATCTTATTGTCTAAACTGCTCTCAAGCTCACGAGCCTGTTGCTCCTGCAACCGAAGAGAGTTAAATTCCACATTGATCCTGTGGCGTTCGCTCTTGAGCTCGATTGTTTTCTGTGAGACAGCACTCATCGTCGAAAGATCGGCGGGGTCGATTGGATCAGTTGTCAGGGCCTTCCGCAAGGTGTCCGCCCTCGCGTTAAGTGACGCGATTGTAGCATCCAGATCGACATTAGCGTCAGCTTTCAAGATGTTCAGCAAAGACGCTTCTCTCCATCGTTTCATGATCGAGGTGACCGATCCATGACTCGACAGATTGACTGGCCAACCGCGCATCCCAACCATGGCATTGATACGCGTAGAAATCTCCTCAGCTGCCTCCTTCAGGAGCGCCCTTTGTTGTGCCCCTTCTTGGTCAGAAACACGCTGCGCGATCCTGTCGAGTGCTCCGAGCAGGTACTCTGTAGCAATTTCTCGAATCTGAAGTTGCGAGTATCTGGTGATTTGTAAGGCTTGTAGGCCTGCCCAACCTTCTTTCTGTTCTATATAGAAGAGAGGGGCAAGATTCTCTAGGTAAATCTCGGACTTGTCACCGGCAAACGTCAGCACGCTAGTTCGCGGCCAGCGCATCCATTCGAAGAAAAAGTGCTGGAATCCACCCGTTGTGTCCTGCATGGTATGACGCTTTGTTTGCAGAACACTATAGCGTGATTCTGTGTTGTCAGCGCTGTTCTCAGTCGCTTGGATGTAGGTATGGTCCCCACCAGCAATGGAACGAGTTAAAACAAGAGATCTTCCATCAGAGTGAACCAGGCCAATGGAACACTGGGACGACTTGATTGTCGCGCCAGCCGCTTCTGGAAAGTCCAACTCCGTGCAAACCGCGTCGGGGAAGAATGCCGTATCGTTGGGAGGTACTCCAAAAATCACCTCCACTCCAAGACACCATGCTATAGATTTCGCCGCAAGTGACTTTCCAAAGGAATTTTTTGCAGATACAATTTGAACTCCGACGCCGAAATCGAATCGGCCACAAAAATCACCCTCGCTGGAAACTCCTGACACTTCGACAAAACTCAGTCTGATCATTGTCCCTCCAGCATTGCGATAGTCACGCGAAGCCTTGTGAGTTCCTGAAGCGCAGCTCGCTCGGAAATGAACATGCCTTGCTCCTCGGCAACAACGGTGACCTCGCTGATGTATCGGCTGGCTCGTTCAGAGATGAAATTGCGTCCATCAGCACGAAGTATCTTGCAGGCGATCATGTACTCGACAACCTGGTCATACGTGCTGTCGCCAAGGTATCCACGGCGAAGACGTTGAGAGCTATCGGACAGCAGTCCCGAGGAATGTTTTGAACGCACCCAATTCTTCATGGTGTGAAGCATATTTGGTCGTTGCGCAATAAATTGAAAGAGCTTCAAGCGTGCCGAATCGATTCGCAACTCGCCTTCCTCTGTCTTTACGCCATGCACATGAATCGTCAGGGCAACCACAGCCATGCGATAGTCAATATCGTAGATGGTTGCTGGAGTCAGGCGTTGTGGTCGAATAACTGGCCTTGCATGGCCGCCCAGTAATTCCGCGAGTTGTGAAATTGATGAATGTTCTGCCACCTTAGGATGGCTCCCAATCTATCGGACAAATTCCGATTAGTCTGGCAATCTCTCCGTTACTCACATCATCTACCATGGCCGCGTACGCGCCGAATTCGACGCGCAGGATATCACGCGCCTCTTGCACCATCTCCGTAAGCTCATTCCATGGTGTCGTCGATGCAAGCATGCGCTGGTTCACGCGAGCCAAGATTCTCCGCCGCCCTTCTTGAAGGGCCCTGTGAAGGTCCGGCAAGGTTCCATCCAGCTCTTGTTCGAACGCCAGGTTCATCCTCCAGTCATGGCGGAAATTCGCCGCTAGGCCATCGATGACTACTTCTTTTCCCGGACGAATCAGCTTAAGATTCGCCATCTTCACATCGAATCCTTCCGGCGGTGATGTAGATAGCGCACTGGCGACGTCCTTTACCTTTTGGAACATGGCCCTATTCTGCAATGAAACAAGGGCCAGTTCATCTGCGTAGAAACGCTGGGCGAATTCGACAGGACCGATGATCTGGGGGACAGCGTCCGGACAAATATATGTGCTTGAGCTTACCTTCAGATATTCCATCAGCGCGGAATGGAGAGGTCCAATGACCTTATGGCTCTCAAACCAGTTGCAGATCAGTAGCACCTCTTTCAGGCGAACACCTTTCGGAAGAATGTCCTTGAGTGCTACGTTCTCATCGTGCACAAGCACTTTTTTCTCAATCTTGAGTTCACAGAGGCGCAGTAGGTCCGAGGAAAACTTGGACACAATGGCTTTTTCGTAAGCCTTCGCATTTTTGAACGAATTCGGGATGGGACCGTAACAGCAATAGCCGCGCTCCCCGTGATGGGAAAAACCGTCCAACCCACCGTCACCCTGGGGCTTTGCCGGTACGCGCTGGAATCCGACGACAGTGTGTTCGAGACGAACGCATGCCTCAACCTCGAATTGAGATTCCGTTAGCGCTCCGAACTCATGTGCATACGAAGTAACGCTATTCATCTCAGTGGGTGCTTAAGGTCTTCAGGATCAAAGAGTCAACGTTACTCCCATGATAAATGAGTGACGGCAGCTCAAGTGGACGACCTATGCCGAAAAATCGGAGCGAAAGAACATTTTGAGTTATTATTCCAGAAATCCTGAGATCAAGCTGCGATTTTCCAGTTCCAGGCGAGAGCGTTCCAACTCATTTGCGAGGATTTTTTCGTCTCGCAGGACGGTCTGGTACTCGGCGACAAGAATCTTGTTGGGCAGGTTGTCGAGGGAATAATGCGCCTCGGCTGACGCCTCCATTCTATCGGACCCACTCATTTAAAACTCAGCCAATGCCGATTCCCTGAACGGCGGCGGCACTCTGTGCAACTTTGAGCGCGGAGGTTTTGGAAATGTCGGTGCTGAGTTGCGGGGCGAGTTGAGCGAGGTTGTTGGTGAATATCTGTGCATCTTGCGAGGCGCGGGAGACGG
This sequence comes from uncultured Occallatibacter sp., assembly GCA_964414945.1. Taxonomy (GTDB): domain Bacteria; phylum Acidobacteriota; class Terriglobia; order Terriglobales; family Acidobacteriaceae; genus Telmatobacter. The sequence continues at coordinate 6,757 of CAYPYJ010000081.1, read as the reverse complement.
AGACATAGGCAAAGCGGGTATTGATGAGTTCCGGGTGAACATTGGTGTCCATGTTGACCAGAACGCGTTCCGAAGTAAGCCCCTGCGAACTGTGTGAGGTGACGGCGTAGCCGTGATCGAAGTGCCTCATCTCTGCCGGATCGAATGTGACTGCCCTGTCTTTGCCGCCGTCCATGCTGACGGTCATTTTGCCGCGCTCGTCGATCTTCTGCACTGTTCCAAGGTCGCGGTTAGCGACTCCCAGTTCACGATTGGGCGCGGTGAATTGTAGCCGGTCGCCAACGGAAAAATCGCGCTCGATTTCGCGGTAGGCGGAGATACCGTGCAAACGGGCAGGATCGTATGTGATCTGCTGGCCATCCGACTTCTCAACGGTCAGCAGATTCGATTTTGGATCGGTTGAGACTACGCGCGCGTAGCTGCGCTGCTCTATGCCGATGGTCTTGCTGCCGCGCTGGTAGTGGAGCACGTCACCAACCTCATAGCGGGCGGCCCAGGCGCGGTCAGCGCCGGTCATGTCGGAGCGCGACGCAAGCACGCGCAGGTTGCGATTCTCGGATTCGACGATGCCGCGTTCTTGCAATTCGGAGCGGACAGCATGATTGATCGCGCGGCGCGAAGCATTGTCGGGGGAAACGATGATCGTATTGGCCGGATTGTCGGCATAGTTCCTGGCAATCGAGGCGATGCGCTTTTCGGGGTCGGCAATCTCCGTGACGCGGCCCTGCTGTTCGAGAAGCGCGACGCCTTCGGCCACTTCGCCGCGAGAGAGATGTTCGACGGCGCGCAGCAACTCCGGGTCTTTCTGGCGGACAATCTGATCAAGTCGCGCTGTTTTCATTCCGGCATCGACCAACTGCTCAAAGGGCTTTCCAGCCTCCACACCCTGATGCTGGCGCGTGTCGCCAATGAAGAGAACTCGGTCGCCCGGTTCGAGCTTGGCGAGGAAATCGCGCACCTGTTTGGTGCTGGCGAGACTGGACTCATCCACCATATATAGGTGGCGATCTGGAGTCGGCTGCTTATGCCGGGCGAGGAAGCCTTGCAGCGTATCGGCATTGATGCCCGCATCACGGAGTTGGTGCGCGGCGCGGGAAGTCGGGGCGAAGCCCTCGACAATCATCCCGCGCTGTTCGGCGGCCTCGCGCACGGTTTTAAGTGCCGTGGTCTTTCCCACGCCGGCGCTTCCCTGCAAGCCCTGGATTCTGTCGCGCGAGGTCAGAATCTCTTCTGCCGCCGCCCGTTGCGAGGAATTGAGAATCGGGTATTGAGCGGTATGAGCAACGGCTTGCTGAACCGGCATGATCTGGTCGGCGCGGCCTTGCCCCTGGCGCATCTGCCGCAGGATTTCCTTCTCGGCGTGGATAGTCTCCGCCGTGGTGAACTGCCGTGCGGAACCGTGCTTCGGCGCATTAACAAGCTGAAATTCGCCGGAGGCAAGACGCTGTTCTACGCTCGCGCGAACCTGCGCGTAGGTCGTTTCGCCCATGCCTCGTCGCAAGGCATCGCGGAAGAGGGCGCGCTCATCCGTGACGGCTTCGCGCTCGAAGCTGCGTTCACGGGCAAAGGTCACGGCCTCCTGCGCTGCCTTCTGCGTTTTCTCGGGCGCGCGTTCGACGGATTTCTTTTCGGCCCGCTCACGCGCCGCGGCCACAACCTGATTCGGCTGATTTCCGAACTCGGCGGCCAGCTTGCGATGCGCCGCGAGCACTTCGCCGGGCGACTGAATCTGCTTCTTGTCGCGCGTGGCATGGGCGGCGATTTCTGCCGCCTCGTAGCCAGATAGACCATTTTGCTGCATGTGGGCAAGGATTTGATTTTGGCGCTGACTTGAGGCGTCCAGGTATTCCTGCGAGTATCCTTTGATCTCCGGCGCTCCGCTTCTGCCCGGCGTGATCTCGTAGCCCAATTCGCGCAATCGAAAGGTCAACTCCGACTGATAGACGGCAGTGGCGAACTGCTGCGACTCGAAGAGGCTCTGCGGCTGGAGCGCACGTGTAGTTCCATCGGCGCGCTCGGTGACATTGAAAATGACGGCGTGCGTGTGAAGCTGCGGTGCGGCGTAGCCATCGACGGGGCGCGATGTGTCGTGCTCGAATTTGGCAACGATGAACTGGCCGGTGGATTCGGCGGGGCGATTGCCGCCGAGCCGCGCCTGCGTATACCGTTCCAACTCGCCGAGCGCAGTTGTGACCGCAATGCGATGTGCATCGCGGACCCGGCTGTCGCCACCTACAAGTGCGGTCAGTGAAACCGACTTCGGAGCGCTGAAGGTCGCATCCCACCCGGCGCGGTGCTCGACGGTTTTGATTGTCTTTCCATTGGCGTCCTGATACTCGAAGGACTGCCGATGCTGGACAAGTTGCTCGCCGGTCTGTGGGTGCTGACCGTCCGAGAGCCGGTGGAACTCATCGGCACTAACTGCTCCAGCGAGGCCGTATTTTTCGGCAAGCTGTCCTTGCCATTCGCCCTGCACGGTCTGCCCCTGGCTCCAATAGCTTTGGTCCGGCGAAGTAAATTCCTGCTTGTGGTAGTTTTCGAGCTTGCCCGCAGAAAGGGCTTTCGAGATCTTCAGCATGACTCAGTCTCCCAATGAGAATCCGCTTTGGATGGACTCGGCGCTTTCTTCGATTTCTTCTGGCTCTGACGGTTTCTTCGCCAGCGTCTTTGGATCGAAGCCGAGTTCATCGTCATCGAGCGGACGCGGCACGAAGGCCGGTTGCGTTGCCGGAATATCGTGGTAAGCGAAAGAGAAGCAGGCGACGTAGTTGCCGAGTTTCAGGTATGCGTGCCGGTCGGGCAGGCCGGAGATTTCCGAGTCCATCACCAACGGCTCGACTTGGCGCTCCAGTGTGAAGTTTTTGCCTGTGCGGCTGCCGTCGAAATGGGTCTGCCGCATCCGCTCGATCTCAACTTTTCCGATGGCGCTCGACACCCATTCGGCGGCCTTCGGCTCCGTAGTCTTGAGGAAGATTTTTGTCGCGGGCTGCGAGAGCATCACCTCAGCCATGTGGCCGTAGATGTACTCAAGCTGCGCCTTTCCTTGGAAGCCAAGCACAATCGGATTCTTCGATTTGCGATTCTCGGTAATGGCCGTATGGAGTTGCGGAAGGCGCTGTAAGCTGGCCAACTCGTCCAGCACAAACCAGACCGGGTGCTGACCTTCTTTCGGCTCATTGAGCAGCCGTAAAACCAGCAGGTCAATCCACAGACTGTGCAACGGGCGCAACGCTTCGCGCTCGCTGGGCTTCGAGGTCAGAAATATCCAGCCCTTCCGGCTTTCTGACCATTCCGTAGCGCTCCAATGATTGCGCTTCGAGTCTTTGCGTGGCAGCATCCGCAGGCTGTCGGCGATCAGTCCGAGCGAGGCCAAGACGCCATTGCGCTGTTGCTGTGCGCCCTTGGCGATCATCGTCGCCATTTCTGTATTTTGGACACGGCGGTCGATCTCGTCCGGGTTGGCCATCCACTCGACAAGCTCCTCGGGCGAGGGGCCGAAGGTCAGCAGATGCGCGAATATTTTCTGCGGCGTCTCGGTGAAGAATTCGCCCTTCTTGTCCGTGGTCGGCTGATAGAGCGAGGCTGCGATTGCCTTGGCTTCGGCGCGGCGGCGCAACTCCTCGGACGGCCCCCAATAAGGGCAGCGGGCGTCAAGTGGATTGAGAATGATGTCGCCGTTTTTGCTGTCATAGAACCGTTGCACGAATTCACAGGCCGGGTCGTAGACGATGGCAGAATGACCGCGCTCCTTGATCTGCATCAGGAGTTGCATGATGAGCCGGGTCTTGCCCGCGCCGGTGTCGCCCATCAGCTCGATGTGCTGCCCTTCGGCGAGCCGGGGAATACGCATGAGTTGCTTCGATTCGATGGTTCTGAAGCCGATGCCGTCGCCCTTCACGGCGCGATTGAATCCGGTTGGTGTCACACGAATCGGGCCTTTGAGCAGGCGTCCGTACTTCATCTCGCGGAACCGTTCCATGTCTTGACGCGCGGCAAACGGGATGACGCTCAAGAGCACAACAAGCCCGGCGAGTAGCGGCCAGCGGAAGACTCCGGCGACACTGTGTCCGCCATAGACGAACTGCTGAAGATAGGCATGAAGCGGCCCATTCCGGTAGACGGTCTTTGGCCCGCGATAGAGGTAAACCATGCCGGCGGCGCGGGCGCTCGCGGTCAACTGAAGGGGCAGAGGCCGCGCGAATTCAATCGTGGTCACACCCGGCTCGACATCTGAAGCGGCGGCAGGATGCGCATGAAGATGGTCATCCGAAACATCAAGTAGCTGGTACTGGCCGGTGGGCTTCATTCCTGCAAGCGCGCCAGACTCGATGTACGGCCAGAGGTCGTATCGTTCGAGCGGCGTCATGAACGCGCCCATATAGATGCGTAGAAATGCTGCGGTCAGAATCAGAACGAGCGTGATGGCCGCGTAGCTATAGATGGGAGCCTGCGGCGGCGTAACGATTGTTTCCTTGCGTCCCCAATGCGTAGTGTTCATAGCTGTTCCGTGCTCCTTTCCGCATAGCTGGCGACAGCGTCTTCCGCCGCCTTGCGCTTGTTTGCCTTCACGTAGCGAAGCATCTCCTTGAACTGATCCGCGGTCATTTTGTCACCGCGCAGAAGCGGTTCGAGTGTGTTGATGAGCAGCAACCGGAGTCCCGCAATCTCTCCTATGGCCGCCAGAGATTGCAATTGACTCGTGCCACGGCCAAGTTCGCGCAACACCAGATCGCGCAACCACTCGCCAACGGCTTTTCCTTCGGTGCCCGCAGCGGCATCGACAGCAGCAGCTTCGGTAGCTGTTAGCTTGGTGTTGAGTGAACGATTGCGGCATTCGCGCCCTTTCACAGCACCTTTGCGGCGCTTCATTTCGTTGCCCAGAATTGGCATATGAAATCTGCTCCTTCCGTCACAATCGCGTGGAGCTTATCAGTTCCCGCGATTTCACAACCTGTTTCTTTTCTGTCGGAACCAATTGGCTCCCGCAGGGAGCTAAACAGTTCCCTATGAGGGGTGGAGTATCGAAAATTCTTCCGGCGCGCAGCGCCGCAGTGGTCCGGGCAGAAAAGCGAAGGCAAGTCATGCCTTCGCTCCCACTGCTACTGCCGCTTTCGATGCAGGCTTTGAAGGCGCTCCAGCGGCTTCGGAAGCAGGCGCACGACGGATACGCAGAGTTGGCGTGATGCGCTGCGCTTCAGGCGACTTCAGGAACTCCTGAAAGTCGCGGTCTTTCGAGAAGACATAGGCGAGCGCCTGCTCGACTACATCGTCGGCGGAAGCGTGGATGAATGCGGCATACTGATCGACCTGCAATGCGGTCGTATCAGTGAGCCGAATTGATGCGCTGATGTGGCGGGTTTGGGTGACTTCAAGCAGTGGCATATCGGTCTCCTTTGGCTGTGGAATCAGGCCGTCTTTCGACGGGCAATCATGCGTTGGGCCGTGGCCGCAATTTCCCGCGCACGAGCGGAGCAAAGTGCGGCGGGAATCTCGAAGCGGCGGCGGACTTCAAGCATGGTGATGATGTCGTCGATGGGGATGCCCTGGCCAAGCCAAATGCGGGCCGAGGCGACATCGACGGTGCGTTGGGCGTAGTAGAGAGGATCGGATTTGTCGGCGCGGCGCGAGGCGAGTTCGCGCGTCAGTTTCGCGGCATCCATGTCGCGGGCAAGCCGCGCGCAAACCCAAGCCCAGTCGTCTTCGGAATGGGAGTGCTTCGACGGAGTTGAATGGGCGGGCTTCTTCTGTGCGTTTCCGCAGAGCGGAAGCACGGAAGAGACCTCGATATTCTCAAGCCGAAAATCGGCTGGACCGTAGATCGCATCGGCTGGGTATTCGACTGCGACAGGATGCGCAGGAGAATACTTCCTGTTGAGGAAACCGGGGACGCGCAACACCCGGTTTCGGTCGGTGCAAGCGGGATCGCCGACGAAGGTCTGGGCAATCAGTTTGAGCGTCTGTTCCTGCCGTTCGAAGTCGAAGCCGGTGACTCGCCAAAGCGCCTGATATTTTCCGGGCGAAGTCGAAATGATCGCGGTCGGCGTTGGAACCAGATCGGACGCCCGCAGCGCAGCGAGCCGGGCGTCGCCGTCTTCATCAATATCTATATAGATGTGGCGGACGGATGCGATGCACTCTTTAGTGCGCTTGCGGCTGGCTGCGTGGAGCGGGTTGGCAGAGACATAGACGTTTGCGCCGTTGTCATTCTCGAAGTTGAGCCATGCCATATAGCGCGGCGCGAGAACCTGTTCAACCGTTACCAAGCGCTGCTGTGGCCGGGGCGCATCTTCCCGGCGCAGCAGCAGCGCAATCGTTTCGCACGATGCGAACGAACGGGTGAGGAAGTTGGCGGCAATTCGGTTCACAAGGTGACCTCTCAAGAACGCGATTCCACGGGCATTGTCAGTAGGAAAGCCCGGACAATGCCGGGCTTTCATCGTGAGGGGAGCGGCCTACTCGGCCGCTTCGTCGAAAGGCAACTCTTCGTCGGCTTCCTGCTCTTCCGCAGCGGCCTTCTCCGCGCGGTCGAGCTTGAGGATGGAGTTGACGCGAATCGAGTCGGTGCGCACCGGCTTCTTGGCCTTCTTGGGCGTGTATTCGGAGTGACGAATCTCGCCCTCGATCTGGATGTGCGCGCCCTTTTTGAGCGTGGCCGCGAACTCGCCGAGTTTTCCGAAGACGATCGAGCGATGCCACTCGGTGTGCGAGATGTATTCGCCGGACTCTTTGTCCTTGTAAGAGGTCTTGGTTGCGAGCG
>CAYPYJ010000080.1:0-17978 GCA_964414945.1 uncultured Occallatibacter sp. | reverse complement strand
CGCCACCTGGAAGTGATTGACGCGGAGATTCATCGTCTGGACCGCGTGGTGCAAACACTGGTGGACTTCTCGAGGCCGGTGGAATTGCAACTGCGCGAGCAGGATCTGCGCCCGGTAATCGGCGACGTGCTGGCCTTGGCTGCGGAAGAGCTTTCCACTCACAATGTGACCTTGACCAGCCAGTTACCTTCCCGGTCGCTAGTGGCCAAGATCGATGCGGACCTGCTGAAGCAAGCGGTGCTCAATGTGATTCAAAACGGCGCGCAATCCATGCCGAACGGCGGAAGACTGAATGTAGTTCTCGAAGAGGACGGGATCTCCGGCGACAGGCCTTCGTCGCCTGGCTGGAAGACTGCCGTGCTACGGGTTGCCGATGAGGGCCCGGGAATTCCTGAAGAGATTCGTGAGAAAATTTTCGATCTTTACTTCACCACCAAGAGCGGTGGCAGCGGAATAGGCCTTGCAATGACTTACAGAATTCTGCAGTTGCACCACGGGAGTGTGGAAGTACAATCGAATGGAGAGAAAGGCGCGGAATTTGTGCTGCGCATTCCTCTCGCTGCTTCGGAATGGGGACGCCAACGCCTTCAGCCGGCGATTGTTGACCAGAAGAGGGTACGCTCCTGATGGTACGGAACTTCACAAGCTCGTTTAGGCGAATTTTCTCGCGAACACACCGTATCCAAAGGATTTATGGCTCTCTTTCGGTTGCTGAGACGTTCAGGAGAATCTATCGCACCAAGGCGTGGGGTGATGACGGCGAAGCTTTCCACTCCGGATCAGGCTCACGTGGAGCGGCTGCCGAGCAATACTGTGCATTTGTGATCAAGTTCATCCGGGAACATCAGGTGCAGAGTGTCGTTGATTTGGGTTGCGGCGATTTTTCGGTGGGAAAGCATATTGCCGAAGAGACCGGCGTGCGCTACATAGGCATCGATGTGGTGCCAGAGCTGATTGAGCATCACACCAGCACAGTGAGAAATTCTCTCATTCTCTTCCAGTGTGCCGATATAACCAGCGACCCGTTACCGACGGCAGATTTATGCCTGATTCGCCAAGTGCTTCAGCATCTCAGCAATGAAGAAATTTCCAAGGTTCTCGCAAATCTGGGGGGCTTTCCTCGCGTGCTGATCTCCGAGCATGTTCCTGTTAATCCCCGGTTGATCAATGTTGATAAGCCGCATGGGCCCGATGTGCGCGTTCGTTACGGCTCTGGCGTCTATCTTGAGAAGCCGCCATTTTCAAAACCGGTAGTCGAAGTGTGGAAGTATCCACTGAATAAAAACTCGATCTTGAGAACTGTGCTGTTAAATCAAAAGGATTCCGGGGTAGCGGACGCCACAGCCTGATTTTTTCTCTGAGGAATTGCACGATGAAGTTGCCTGTAAGATGTGTCGCCTGGTTGCTGCCGCTGTTGTTGACTGGCTGTTATTTCCATAAGCCCGTTCACACACAGCTTCAAACTCTCGCTCCGCCCATCGAGGATACCCCTCCACCCAACCCCGAGCCATCGCCCACAAATCTGCCGCCTCCGGTAATTACCATTCCCGGGCAAACGACCACGCCTGTTGCGAAGATGCCACCGCACACTACTCCCAAGCCACCGTTGAGACGTCCGAAGCCCGCACCTGCCCCCGCGGCCCAAGTAGCTTCCAATGAAAACCCGGGTGTAAGCGCCATCGGCCAGCTTTCATCGGGCGATGCCTCCGATCTGTGGCAGCAGACATCCAGTTCCATCGCGGCCACGGAGCGCGGTCTGAACAGCATCGCCGGCAAACTCAACGATCAGGAACAGAAGACGGCTGCACATATTCGGGAGTTTCTCAAGCAGGCTCGTGCCGCGCTGGCCTCAGGTGACGTTGATGGAGCATATACGCTGGCCACTAAAGCAAAGGTACTTCTGGGCGAACTGAGCCGCTGAGATTTGCTGGAATCAGAGTGGGGTGTCAGGCTCTCAAGAGTCTTCTCCCCAATCGAATTCGATCGTCGCTGGTGGTTATTGCTCGCCCCAGCTCAACTTGCTGCGCAGCGCTTCAAAGAATCCGCCTTCGCTCATCCGCACCAGGTTGACGGTGTGGATGGATTTCTGACAGCGAACCTCATCTCCCATCTGCAGTTCGACGGAGTGCTGGCCATCTATCGTGAGCCGTGCCGGAGTTGCAACGCCCTCTACGCGAACCGTGAGCAAGGCATCGCCGCGCACCACAATAGGCCGGAGTGTGAGCAGATGCGGGCAAATGGGCGTGACCACCATCGCGTCTACATCCGGTGTCAGAATGGGGCCGTTGGCGGCCAGGGTGTAAGCCGTGGAGCCGGTGGGGGTAGAAACGATCACACCGTCCGCGCGGAATCGGGCGACTTTCTGGCCGTCCAGTTCGACGGCGAAGGCTCTCAGGCGCGCATTTTCACCATTTGAAACCACGACTTCGTTCAGCGCTTCGTAGCTGGAGTGGGGAGCGGAAAGCAGCACACCGTTCCGCCATATATCCGCGTGAAGCATGGCGCGGGCATCTGGCTGATTGCAGCCAACACACCATCCATCGAGCGTTGAATAGAGGTTGGCGAGGCGAACTTCTGTGAGAAAGCCGAGGTAACCCAGATTGACGCCGAGAATGGGAATGCCGGTTGAGGCAAAGATATTCGCCACTGAAAGTAACGTGCCATCGCCGCCCAGAACGATGATCAACCCCGGCGCCTGCGCGGGCATTGCTGTGCGTTCCATGGCTGGAGCGGCAGAGGTATAACGCCCACCTTCCAGGTCCAGAAACGGCTCATAATCGTGTTGGCGCAGCCATGCGACCAGCTCCGGTAATAGCCGGACCAGCTCTTCCTTTTCCGGTTTACAGACAATCGCAACGCGTACCATGCGGTTCCAGTGTACCGGACCACCTGCGGTGGGGCCAACCACCTGCGGTGGGGCTAAAATTTTATAGTGGTCGGATTTAATGAAAATGCCGGTATTCCCATCCAGATATGGAGGAGAATGCCGGCACACTCAATCAAGAACAGACGCGGAATTACAGCTACGCCTTCATTGCCTGTTCGACAGCAACTGCAACCGCAACCGACGCGCCGACCATCGGGTTATTGCCCATGCCGATGAGACCCATCATCTCGACGTGCGCTGGCACCGAAGACGAGCCGGCAAACTGGGCGTCGGAGTGCATACGGCCCATGGTGTCGGTCATGCCATAAGAAGCCGGACCCGCTCCCATGTTATCGGGATGCAGCGTGCGACCGGTGCCACCACCGGAAGCGACTGAGAAGAATTTCTTGCCGTCGAGCAGCCGCTCCTTCTTGTAGATGGCCATCACCGGATGCTGGAAGCGCGTGGGGTTGGTCGAGTTGCCAGTAATGGCGACGTCAACCAATTCCAGGTGCATAATGGCAACGCCTTCGCGCACATCGTCTGCACCATAGCAGCGAACAGCAGCGCGTTCGCCAGTGGAGTAGGCCTTTTCGCGGACGACTTTCAGCTTGCCGGTTGCGTAGTCGAATTCGGTTTGCACATACGTGAAGCCGTTGACACGCGAAATAATCAGCGCAGCGTCTTTGCCCAGACCGTTGAGAATGACGCGCAATTTGGTTTTGCGCGCATTGTTCGCCGAGCGGGCCAGACCGATGGCGCCTTCAGCGGCGGCAAAGGATTCGTGCCCTGCGCAGAAGGCAAAGCAGCCGGTTTCTTCGCGCAGCAGCATAGCAGCCAGGTTTCCATGGCCGATGCCCACTTTACGATCATCCGCAACCGAGCCCGGAATGCAGAAAGCCTGCAAGCCTGTGCCCAGCGTTTCGGCGATCTCGGCGGCAATGGTCTGATTCTTTTTGATCGCAACAGCTGCACCAATCAGGTAGGCCCATCCAGCATTCTCAAAAGCAATGTTTTGGATGGACTTCACAATTTTGCGCACATCAACATTCTTGTTCAGGCAGACTTTTTCCGCTTGTTCAAGCGACTCGATGCCAGCAGCGGCAAGATAGGAGTCGATCTGCGCAATCCTTCTTTCGTATCCTTCAAATAAAGCCATGATCTTCTCCTTATTCCTTGCGCGGGTTGATGGTTTTGACGGCGTCGGCAAAACGGCCATAGGTGCCGGTTGCCTTGGTCAGTGCGGTCTGCGCATCCACTCCCTTGGCAATCGATTCCATCATGGGTCCGAGGCGGACAAACTTGTAGCCGATGATTTCACTGTCCTCGTCCAAAGCGAGCTCGGTCACGTAGCCTTCGGCCAGTTCAAGATAGCGCGCGCCCTTTTCGCTGGTGCCGTACATCGTCGCAGTCACGCTGCGCAGGCCCTTGCCCAGATCCTCAAGACCGGCACCGATGGGGAGTCCATCCTCTGAAAATGCGGTCTGTGTACGGCCGTAAACAATTTGCAAAAATAGCTCGCGCATTGCCACGTTAATTGCATCGCAAACCAGATCGGTATTCATGGCTTCAAGAATGGTTTTGCCGGGAAGAATCTCAGCCGCCATCGCCGCCGAATGCGTCATTCCGGTGCAGCCGATGGTCTCAACCAGCGCCTCTTCGATGATGCCTTTTTTCACGTTCAAGGTTAGCTTGCAAGCTCCCTGCTGGGGAGCGCACCAACCTACGCCGTGGGTCAGGCCGGAAACGTCGGTTACTTCCTTGACCTTGGTCCAACGGCCTTCTTGTGGAATTGGCGCCGGACCATGATTCGGCCCTTTGGCAACTACACACATCTGTTCAATCTCATGCGTATGCATTGGGAGTTGTGCTCCTTTGTTCATTTTTGTTAATCGGTTTGGCTGGATAAGAAACAAGCGTTGCAACCAGAGCGATCCGTAAATCACTGTAATTATAGGGCAGCTAAATTGGATATGATGTGACCGTCATCGCTCAAGGTAGGGCTTTCACAGCCGATAAGTTAATGGAGAAATATCGGAAGAGATTTGCGACCAACATGAGGTTGCAGGCATTTTCTGCGTTGCATCCTGCTGATTTGATTAGCGCTCTTTGACGCCGCTGGCAGGACTCTACTCTGCGAACCGGTCCCACATGTTAAAATCCAGAGGCGATACCGCTATGACAGGAAAATGCTTTGTAACTCTTGCTGCTACCCAGCTTCATGAGGGTGCATCTGAGTGGACGGAATAACACTTCGACCTGATGTTGATCGGTTCAAGTCTCTGAGCTGCTTCCTAACTAAGATGGTTGACGACGACGCGGCTGTTATTTTGGCCGCGAATTGCGAAAGGCAATTTGAAGTGCTACAAACCAGATTCTGAACGATCCGGCTTCCAACCGGACGTGTGACTCTCAACTTAGCGATTGATTCCAATTCATTCAGAGGCAAGATGCGCAAGAAAAGTCTGTTGTTCGCACTCCTGGCTTCAACGGCCGTCATAACCGTACCGGTGATGATTACTGGCCAGTCGACAGCTACGCAACCCGCCAAGTCTCAGCCGGCAGGCAAACATCATACAGCCGCTGCAAAAAAAGCAGATGCCGGACCCAGCGTTGCCGAGCAACTCAAGGAAATGAAAGAACTGATCCTGCAACAGCAGGCCGCGACTCAGCAATTACGGCAGCAATTGCAGCAGACGCAACAGCAGTTGCAGCAGACCCAGCAACAGCTACAGCTAACCCAGACGACCGCCCAAGCGGCAGAGGCCAAGGCCGCAGCTGTAGTGAGCGACGAGACTCGCCAAGCGGAGAAGATTCAGGCTGAACTCACCACCGCGAAGAACGAGCTTACGGCTACAACAGCGACTGTTCAAACTCAGGCGAAGAAACTCGATAATCTAGACCATCCGGATACCATCGCTTACAAGGGCATTCGCATCCGTCCCGGCGGCTTTCTGGAAGTTTCCAGCTACTTCCGCTCTCACGCCACGCTTTCCGATGTGGCCACTACATTCAGCACAATTCCCCTGGCCGGCCAGGCCAACACCAAGCTGACCGAGTTCGGCGAATCGTCGCGCGACTCGCGCATCTCGCTGCGCGCCGATGCAGACTCAGGCAGCACCAAGCTAACGGGATACTTTGAAATGGACTTTTTTGCGGCTGGCGCCACATCAAATCCGAACCAGAGCACGAGTTACCTACCGCGCATGCGCATGGCTTGGTCGCGCGCCCAGTTCGGCAACGGTTGGACGATCACTGGCGGGCAGATGTGGAACCTGACCACGCTAAACCGCAAAGGAACCGAAGCCGAGGCCAGCGCCACGTGGATTCCCAACACTATTGAAGCGCAATACTCCATCGGCTATAACTGGGGACGATTTGCGGAAGCGCGCTTCAACAAGCACCTGGGCACAAAATTCAATGCCGCGTTTTCGCTGGACAATCCGTCGTACCTCAACTTCGGCGCAACTAATACCAATGCCGCGGTCGCTGGCGTAGCTTCTGTAGGCGCGGGCGGAGACGGCAACAGCCTTGTGAGCACCTGCACTTCGACGGCTTCCAGCGCCTCGCCGCCGGTAATTACGACCACCTGCACTAATACGCCAACTTACTCGACTAACGTGGCTCCAGATCTTATCGCTAAGCTGACTTATGACGATCCCAAGCTGGGCCATTACGAGGTCAAGGCCCTGGGCCGTCTCTTCCGCGACCGCGCTGTGGCGACGGTGACAGTTCCCGGAGCGAACAATCACGCTGTTGGCGGCGGCATAGGCTTTGGCGCGATCGTTCCCGTGGTTGCCAAGAAAGTTGATTTCATGGCGCAGGGGATCTTTGGCAATGGCATCAGCCGTTATACGGATTCCGGCCAATATGACTTTGTGGTTCAATCCACCGGTCAGAACATGCAGACAGTTCTGGGCCTCAGCAGCCTGGTTGGATTTGAGACTCACCCCACGCCGAAGCTGGAAATTAATACGCTCTTCGGCAACGAATATTACGGCAGAACAACCTACGTTGCCAGCGGAGCGGTGGCCGGTTACGGTTCTCCGACGGCTTTCAACAGCGGTTGTTACTTCGAAACCGCGGCGCTGGCCACTGCGGCGGGCGTAAGTTCGATCTGTACCGGCAACAACCGCGACCTGTGGAATAGCAAGCTCTACGGTTACTACGATGTCTACAAGGGAACCTTGGGCACTATGCGCTTCGGAGCCGAGGTCGATTACGTCGAACGCACCACTTGGTCCGGAGCCAACGGACTGGCGCCGCGCGGCAACCAGAAGAACTTTTTCACTACCATGCGCTTTATCTTGCCGTAGACACGCTCCGCACTCGTAATTCAATCCTGAAGAGCAGTTCGCATGGTGAGCTGCTCTTCAGATAAACCTCATAGGTGCTCTAGTACGAAGAGAAAATAAAAATAGTGTAACTAGATACTGAAATCAGGCATAAAGAGTTATATGGCGACGAAGAGGTTCTCGGCAAATAGCCATTCTCTGTCCACCCATTGAGCAATGCACTCGAAGCCTGTTTGCTTGGCCATTTCTGCGGGTTCGTTCCTCCCATACTTATGACAACTCTCGGTCCAAATGGTCTCATCGCACTGAAGCGTGAAACTGACCCCATCAATGGTGACAATCTGAGTTTCCAAAGAGCGTAGATGCATTTCGATTCTGCGTTCGTCTGCGTTGTAGAGGGCTACATGTTCAAATCGTGTTAAGTCGAAATCCCCTCCTAGTTCCCGGTTGATCCGTGCTAGTAAGTTCCGATTAAATGCTGCGGTCACTCCGAGAGAGTCATCATATGCAGGAATAAGATGTGTCAACGGTTTTTCAAAATCCGTGCCGAGCAACAAGCTATCGCCCGGCTCAATCGTTTGGCGGATTTTACGCAGGAACTCCTCCGCCGGTTCACGGTCGAAGTTACCGATCGAGCTACCCAGAAATAACACCACAACCGCATCACCAGGCTTGCGGCGCGCCACCGCTCTGCTCAAGCCGTCCAGGTATTCGGTTTCAAAGCCAAGGATGCTTACGTGAGCCAAATCATCGAGTTCGCGCTCACAGCTCACCAATGCCGCTGATGATATTTCGATCGGGCAATAAGTCATCGACTTATGGTGAGCCAGGGCTTCAAGTATCTGGCGTGTCTTTCGGCCGCTGCCGCTGCCCAGTTCAATGACCATGCCATGACCGGTGAGGTATTCGGCAATATCTTTTGAATGTCGTTGTAGAATCCTCTCCTCGGCACGGGTTAACCCATACTCAGGAAGTTTGGTGATCGCTTCAAACAAGGCGGAGCCTATGTCGTCGTAAAGATACTTCGACGGTAACTCTTTTTGTCCGGCTTTTCCCAACCCATCGCGAACATCGTCGGCAAATGAGTCCACTGTCTGGATTGCGTCACTTCGAATTAGCATACAGGCTCCATTCAGGTATTCACATAACGGAAGGAGGCGTAAACGAACGGGTAATGCGGCTGAAACCAGTTGCGAAATGAGCGGCGCAACATGCAGGCCGCCGTTCGTGGCGAGGCGCCTCTCACGACAAAATGATTCTGATCGAAGAAATCCGCTGAGTAACCGTGGTAAAAAGGAAAGGGCTCAAAGCCGGGGAAAGGTGCAAATGGAGTAGAGGTCCATTCCCAGCCGTTCCCGAGAGGGTCGTCCAATCCGAATGCACTCCGACCGCGGGGATAACTTCCCACCGCGACCGGATCCCAAAGCTGTAAGTCGAAGTTGCCTCGACCACCATCAGGAGGCTCGTCCCCCCATGGATAGGCCCGCTCCATACCGTTTGGCGTCCCGTACGCGGCGCGATGAAACTGTGCTTCGGTGGGAAGTGACTTATCGGCAAAACGCGCGTAGGCCGATGCTTCAGCATGACTGACATATACCGGCCAATCGAGTGGCAGTGGTACTTTTTCAAACATGGCATGGTAGAACCACTGACCTTCGTGCCTCAGCCAAAATCGTGGATGACTTATCTTCTGCTTTTTGATCCAGGCCCAGTCCGCATCGCTCCAGAACCGCTGATCGTCGTATCCGCCTTCGCGCACGAAGCTATGGAACTCCTGGTTGGTTACTTTGTGGCAGGTAATCGAGAAGGCCGGAACTTGCACGGCATATTCTTCAAACTCGTTGTCCCAGCCAAAGACTTCCCCATTGCGCGGAAGCCCAAGCGTCGTCATCCCTGCAGGTATGTCGATTAACCGGGAATCGATTGGCGACCTAGGTCGAGGATCAATGGGTTGATAGTCGCGAGGCACTATCTTTTGATTGCGACTCAGTTGATGCAGCATGTACGCCAACGTTTCCGCGTGCATCAACCGATGTTCAATGGCCACGTTCAGGATAACTTCTTCAGGATATCGCCAATAACTCTCAGAGATCTGCGCGTGAAGCTTGAGTAGGTTATCAATTTTCTCGCGTACATGTAAGTTATAGGCATCGATTTCAGCAAGCTGAGGCCAGTCGGAAGGTTTGTCATCGGGGAGACC
Source organism: uncultured Occallatibacter sp. (assembly GCA_964414945.1). Classification (GTDB taxonomy): domain Bacteria; phylum Acidobacteriota; class Terriglobia; order Terriglobales; family Acidobacteriaceae; genus Telmatobacter. The sequence continues at coordinate 8,617 of CAYPYJ010000080.1, read as the reverse complement.
GCTGCCCACTGGGTCGATGCCGAAAGCAAAGAGGCGATCAAATTCCTCGTGAGCAGTTCCGAGGCCGAGCGCTTGACCCGCAATCAAATTCCAGTCGAATGCTTCCAGGTGGCCGATGTAAAAAACTATTCGGTGCCTTTCAGGGATGGGCCGGTCATACAGAGCTTCCATACGCACGATGCGAAACAAGTCATCGGTCACCGATCGCGCTTGAGCTAGGCGCGTCAAGAGCTGATCTCGCGTGTTAATTAGGGTTGCAAGGGCACTCATCTGGCAGTTGATTCCTTTCGGCTCAAAGCTGACACTCGCGAGAACGGTTCAATCATGACCTCGTCGATGTAGCACCATCCCCAGTCTTCGCCCGGTTCAATGGATCGCATGATGGGGTGTTTTGTCTTTCCGAAATGTTTGGTGGCGTGCTTGTTCTTCGAGGAATCGCAGCAGCCGATATGGCCACAAATTTCGCAAAGGCGCAAATGGACCCATGTATCGCCCATCCGCAGACATTCCTCACACCCTTTGGTGTTCGGTGATGGATTTTGTATCTGATTCAGATGAGAACAAGTCTCACGCATCGTCTTTATCCTCCGCTGTTTCGATCACCGGGCTTTTGGGCTGAGTTACAGGTAAATAAACCAGGAAACGAGTATCGCCCGGGCGCGATGCAACCTTAATCTCGCCATGATGATTCCTGACGATGCGGTTAACTGTATCCAGTCCGAGCCCTGTTCCCTCGCCAACTCCCTTGGTGGTAAAGAAAGGCTCAAAGATGTGCGGTAAAACTTCGGGAGCTATACCGGGGCCATCGTCCCCAATCTCCACCAGAACGCGGTCGAGTTCCCGCGCTGTGCGAACTCTCAACGCGCCATTGCCATGCATGGCCTCAATGGCGTTGGATATCAGGTTTGTCCAAATCTGATTGAGTTCGCCGCCAAAGGCGCAAATTTGCGGAAGATTTTCGTCATAATCGCGAACTACTGTGATTCCATTTTTGATCTTGTGGTGCAGAATCGTAAGTGTATTTTCGATTCCCTGTTGAAGGTCGACTTCTTTCATCGCAGCCTGATCCATATATGTGTACTCTTTTATAGCCTTGACCAAATCTGAAATTCTTTGGGTGCTGATTTCAATCTCACTGATGAGTTTGGCAATGGTGAGGATCGACGCAATGCGCGTAAGCGCATCGGAGAAAACATCGTTGCCAACCTCGCTAGCAAGGCTTTCAAGCTTTGGTATTTCCACACCGGCATCCGCTATGGAGGGCGCAATCTTCCACGCATCCGGCACACCGCGCGCTTCAAGCCAAGTGGTAATGCGTTCTTCGCGATCACTCAGTGCCAGCGGATCAGTGGAAGCGTTCGATGTGAGTCCGGCCTGCCTCTCGAAGCAGGTAATCATCTCTCGCTGCTCAATGGTGAGAGCATGACGCGCAAGCCGGATACTTGCGTCTCGCACAGTCTCAAGCGTTTCGCGGAGGCTTGCGGTTGCTCGCTGAGCGGCGGCGGCGGGGTTGTTCAGTTCATGTGCCAAGCCCGCGGAGAGCTTGCCCAGCGCTACTAGTTTGTCGCGCTGCGTCTCGACCCGGGTAGTCTCGCGGATGCGGTCAGCCATAATGGAAACCAGACGCTGGCCGAGCAAGGGTATACGCTGGAGCATTTCTGGGAAAAGGCTCCTGTGGAGGTAAGCGACACGAGTAAAAAGTACGGCGCGAGTTGTGCCACCGTAATGCGTTAACCTCGAGTACGGGAGCAGACCGGTGACCTGCCCCGTGAACCCTCTAATGATGATCTCGTTTGCGCCACCTCCTCGCTGTATGCGAATCTCACCCTCAAGGATTACCGTGAGATTATCAAGCGGTTCACCCTCGCGGCCCATGATCTCCCCCGGCTGAAAATTCGCAACTTGAAGATGTTCAGCCAGCCATGCGAGTTGTTCGTGGGGCAAGTCAGCAAAGACCTCAATCTTGCACAGTTCATCGATTAGACTTGTGCCCGTTGCAGCAGCATTTCTTTCCGCTGTACTTGTAAGATTCTCCGCCAAGTCACACCTCGCTGAGATATTGATGCGTGAACTGCACGGCAATGGAGCCTTCGCCCACGCCCGACGCAACCCTTTTCACTGAACCGTGGCGTACGTCTCCAGCAGCAAAAACGCCGGGCACACTGGACTCTACCCAATAGGGATTGCGCTCCAGTTGCCATCCCTTAGGCATCTTTCCCTCGCGTATCAGGTCGGCTCCAGTCAGAATGAATCCGCGCTCGTCCCGTTCCACCACGCCAGAGAGCCAATCCGTGTTCGGCTCCGCGCCAATGAAGATCGACAGCAGATTCGTTGGAACCTTTGTAGTGTCACCGGTCTCAGCACAATGTATGGAAACGGCTTCGAGGTGCGTATCTCCGTGAACTTCCACGACCTGGCAGTGGGTCTCCACCTTGATGTTCGGTGTCTTCTTGATCTGGTCGATCAGATACTGCGACATGGTTGCGGAAAGGGATGGGCCGCGCACCAGCATAACCACTTGCCGAGCGTATTTTGAAAAATACATTGCTGCTTGACCTGCGGAGTTTGCGCCTCCGACAATGTAAACGTCCTCGCCCTTGCACTCCTGCGCCTCGGTCATGGCCGAGCCATAATAAACGCCGGACCCTTGCAATCGCTCTGCCCCCGGTACGTCTAGTTTGCGGTAGGCAACGCCCGTCGCAATCAGCAGGGCTTTGCAACCAATATCCGATCCCTCAGCCAATTTGATAATGCGCGACGGACCTTCAACATTGAGGCCGGTAACTTGCTGCGGAGTAAGAATTTCCACCCCGAAACGACGAGCCTGGGCCACGGCGCGGCGCGCCAAATCGCCACCGCTCAATCCGGAAGGAAAACCAAGATAGTTCTCAATGCGTGAACTCATCCCCGCCTGACCACCTGGTGCTTCCATCTCAATCAGCACGGTACTCAGACCCTCCGACGCACCATAAACAGCCGCCGCCAAGCCTGCCGGACCGCCGCCAACGATCACCAAATCGTAAAACGCCCCTTCCGGTTTGATGCGTAGCCCAAGCTTTTCAGCCAATTCACCCAAATTCGGATCGGCTAACGATGTGCCATCCGGAAAGAGCACTTTCGGCAGGCTAGCGACTTCAGCTCCAGCCGCTTCCACCAGGCGACGCACCTCGGCAACTTGCCCCGCAGTCTCCACATCGATCCACTGGTATGGCGTCTGGTTACGCGTCAGAAAATCTCGAATCGAGTAGGATCGGGGAGACCAGCGCGTCCCGAGAACGCGAACCCCTTCCATGGGAGGCCGGTAAAACCCCATCCAATCATCCAAAAGGTCGTCGAGGACGGGATAGAGGTGTTCTTCTGGAGGGTCCCACGGCTTCAATAGGTAGTGATGAATTCTAGCGTCGTTAATGGCGCGAATCGCCGCATCGGTATCAGCGTACGCGGTCAGCAGTACTCGTTTGGCATCGGGAAAAATCTCCATCGACTGCCCAAGAAACTCCACGCCGTTCATCTGTGGCATGCGCTGATCCACCAGTAGCAACGCCACCGAGTCACCGCGTCGTTTGAGTTCGCGAAGCGCCTCCAGTGCCGTTGCGCCGGAGTCCGCGCGCAGTACGCGGTAGCGCTCAGCATAGCGGCGCCGCAGGTCACGTTCCACAGCACGCAATACTTCAGGGTCGTCATCAACCGTCAGCAGTACGGGTTTTGCCATTTATTGTCCCTTGTTCGGGGTTACAAAGGTGTAGTACGGGAAACGATCGTTTACTCCCCTGACCTTGATAGATACTTGGATGAACCTCGGAGCTGATCGGTTTCAGTCAAATTGTTCGGACGAATCCTTGACTTGCCCGGACGGCTGCGGCAACCGCTAAACGTGCAATGGAACCTTAAGAACAGCTTCGGGATGGTAGACAATCGTCAACCTTTTGCATTGCGATTTCGGCTAGGATACAGTGATTGGACAGAGGGCAAGAAGGCTGCCGATTGCTCCAAGAGGAGGCGGGTCGATGCGAGCTTTTACCTTTATTGCTGGAGTTGTTTGCCTGTTTGCTGTACTGCTCGATGCTTTTCAGACAATCATTCTGCCACGCCGCGCGACCGGCCGTTTTCGGCTCACTCGAATCTTCTATGTGGTTACATGGACACCCTGGGTGTTCTTTGGGAAACGACTTCGCAACCCGCGCAGGCGCGAGTCCTTCTTCAGTTACTACGGGCCTATGTCTCTGATCTTTCTTCTGGCTGTTTGGGCGGGATCGATGGTCGTTGGCTTTGCACTTATCTTTTACTCCTTGGGTAGCCCATTCAGCGACACAACGCGAGGACGAGGCTTTCGATCCGACCTCTATGTAAGCGGCACCACCATCTTTACGCTGGGTCTGGGGGACGTGACGCCGCAGAGTGCCTGGGCGCGCGAACTCGTTATCCTGGAAGCTGGAACCGGGCTGGGTTTTCTGGCTGTCGTGATGGGATACTTTCCGGTTCTTTACAGTGCATTTTCGCGTCGCGAGGTGAGCATTTCACTGCTTGACGCGAGAGCTGGGTCTCCGCCCACCGCTGCCGAACTGATGCGCCGCCATTCATTTGAAGGCGGTGAGAGCGCTCTCTCCTTGCTGCTGGTCGAATGGGAACGTTGGTCGGCAGAATTGCTCGAAAGCCATATCTCTTATCCACTGCTCTGTTACTTCCGCTCGCAGCATAACAACCAGAGCTGGATCAGCGCCTTGACGGCGGTGCTGGACACTTCCGCGCTGCTGATTGCAGACGTGCAGGGAAACGAGGCGCGTCAGGCTCAGTTGACTTTTGCCATGGCCCGTCATGCGATGGTCGATCTGGCGCAGATTTTCTCTCTGCCCCCAATGAAAGATGCTCCAGACAGGCTCTCACTCGAACGTTATGAACAACTTTACGATACTCTCTGCAAGAGCGGCGTAAGCGTCTGCCGCGACGGTCACTCGTACGAGAGGCTTCGTGATATTCGTGCGCTTTATGAGGGTTATGCCGAAGCCCTCGCCGATTATCTTCATATGCCCCTGCCGCCATGGATCGCAGACCAGCCGCACAAGGACAATTGGCTGACTGTAGCCAAACTGCGCGCCCAAACCGAGACAGCCAACTCACATTCCAATCATGAAGCGCTGATTGAGGACAGGTCTCCTACTGTAGCCTTTCAAAGGGACGACCATCACGATTTTTAAGAGTAGATATTGATCATAAAGTCTACCTGACTATAACCCGCGTCAGTTACGAAGAAAGCCCTCGATAATATTCTTGTCTTATCGATGATTGAGGGAGACGACTGCTTCAAGAGTTACCTTGCGAAAGCAATCCTTCGGCACAAATGTGGATGGGCACACACCTTCAAGAGCTTGAATCCAGTGCTCGGCTGCTGTCGTTACACACTGTTGACCGTTGACTGCTGTCACGGCAAACAGAAACGCCGACATTTCCTTCTCCGCTTCTGTGAATAATCCGGCATCAGGCTGACAAGGAGATGTCTTCAGTGCAACATATTGCTCAACTTTCATCATTCTTCCGGTCCTCAAATCTTCTGATATTTGACATTTTGAAACGCTCGTCCGATTTGGGGAGATACTCACCGGACAATCTCAAATGTTGCGCAAAAGCGATTGCAAACCCAGCAACGTTCTGGTTCAGGCGTCTTCGAAATGTAGCCGCAGACAAGTCGAACATAAAAATCAACTGGCGTGTCAGTCGATGAGTCCGCGCTAACAGCATTCATTCGCTCGATCTCTTCACTTAACAGACGAGTATGAGTCTTTTCTGCTTCAAGCGCCCATGTAAGCGTACGAGCGGCGGAGTTGTTGGCTCTGCCGTTCTCCACAAGTATGCGCGGATACATCGAGTCGACCTCGTAGATTTCATCGCCCAAAGCCGACGTCAGATTTTCCAGAGTGGTTTTCACCTCCGGCGCTTGAATCTGCGCCGCCGATTCGCCGCCTAGTTGCCGAATGACACGGCCGTGATTAGAGGCGTGGATTTGCTCAGAACGCGCAATGGCACGGAGCAGGCTAGCTGCTCTGTGCAACCCTTCGGAGTCCGCTCTATCGGCGTACGCCGAGTATTTAGTGTGAGCGTTTGATTCGCTCTCAAATGCTGTCAGGAGGTTCTTGACAGTGACCTCGTTCTCAGCGGAAATCAGACAGACTGACATAGCATTTCTCCGATCGATCAGATAGAGCCGGATCGCAAATCAACAGGGCGCTCCGCTGGCCAGCCTTGAATCTGTCTGTACCATTGCAAGGGCGAAAACTCCCAGCGGGGACTTCTGCAAAAAGTCGGCCTCACGAACGTTTTTTACAACGAACGTTTCCGATCCAAAGTCTTCCTCTCCTGCCATCTCGAGCCGGTGAGCGTCACGCACAACGACCGTCGCTCTGCCCGGTGAAACAAAGCCCATCTTGCCCCACCTGGACAGTACCCTGCTTACCGTAAACAGAGTTGTGCCGGTCATTTGGGCCAGTTCCTCACGCGAGAGCGAAACCTCCACTCCGCCATTCACTTTTTTTCCCGAATGTTTGATTAGTCGCAGCAAGGCAAAAGCAATGCGCTTGGCAACTTTCTCCGTCGCCACCTCACGAAAGCGTTCCTCCAGCTCATTGAGCCGTGACGCAAGAATTTGGTTGGCGTTGGCTTTAATTTGCGGATATCGCATCGCAAGGCCATCAAAGACTTTGCGTTCCCATACCAGTGCAGTGCATGGCTCCATCGCGCGAACTGAACAGCTGTGCAGAGAGTTGTGTTCAGAGAACGCGCCTACAGCGTACCCGGCACCGTACATCCAGAGAATGACCTCGTTGCCGTTCGGAGCAAGTTGAGTAATCTTCATGCAGCCGGAGCGAATCAGAGCCAGTTTGTTGACCGGTTCTCCCTGCATGAAAACCGCTTCATCGCGAGCAAAAGATCTTGGCCGCGCACACATCGCAAACGCTTCGTATGCCTCTTGTGAAAGGCCGGTGAAAAGTGGTGATGTACTCATTAAATCAATGCGTCCAGCAATATTGGATTCGGTTGTAGATGACGTTGCTGGGCTTATCCGTACTACGGTCGAACGTGCTGCCGCCATAATGCCCCCATCACATTTGGTTTGAACTGGGTTGAATGTAAAAGCTCAAACTGACACTATCTGAGCTATAACGATCCGCGGAATAATTATTGGACCCGCATCTCGAGTCCCGCTCTTTCTGGAAACTTCCAATCTAAAAACACGGCACAAGGCTTGCCTTGAACTGCTGGAATTGTCTCGGTGTTTGTTCCGGTGTTTCGCAAAATGAATCTGGCATTGGCCAGCCGCGGTCCATGTGCATATCCCTGGACGACGCGGGGCTCTACGGACGTCCTCACAGTATCGTCCGTCGCGATCACTGCGGGTAACATGTAGGCGACTGCGTTGAGAAAATCGAGCGAATGCAGGGGTTTTGACGCGAAGCTATAGACCAGGCGTTTCGGTGCAGCGCTCAATACTTCGGCCATCGAGGTGAGGCCGGAAAGGAACAACACTCTGCAACCGGGCAGCATCGCCGTAACTCTGATTGCGGCTTCCACCCCGTTGATTCCGTCCATGCAGACATCGGAAACCAATAAGTCGGGAATAAACTCCGCCGCTTTCACCAGCGCGCTCTCTCCGCTGAAAACGGTAGCAACTTCGTACCCCTGCTCTGCCAGAATTTCGGTCAAGGTCAGTGCAATCGTTCTGTCGTAGTCCAGGACGAGGATCCTGGCTTGCCTTTTGTTGCCGTGCATCTTGCGCATAACTGCGATCCTTCTTTCACGGAACGCAACGGTCTATCCGCTGGCCTTGCAATATTGACTATTGCTTTGGTGTACTGAAAATAAAATACAAAAAGACGATACGGCATTCATATCAGCAAAACCTGAATTCCATGTAGGGCTTTATGCGTTATCGCTGTAGGGTAACCCCTACAGCGATAACGCAGATCGTGTCGATGGACTCTTTAAGCTTGGCAATCTATTTCTCTAGGATGTGTGGTTTGATGGAGTGGCCACGGTGCAGATTTTTCTTGTTGCAAGCGCCAGCTCTTCGGGGGCTTTGTCCTTGTTAATATATGCGTCTGCACCGGCCTGCAAACAACGCGTTGCATACTGGTCTTCCGGCTGGACACTCACGATGATCACGGGTAATTGAGGGTGTGTGAGCTTCACTTCACGCATCACGTCCAGTCCACTGCGGCCTGGCATATTGAGATCAAGCAAGAGGAGATCGAATTCAGAACTGGCAAGGAGGCTGAGTACTTCATCGCCATCGCCTGCCTCGGAAAAGTGTGCTTCGGGAAGCTCATCGGCAAGAATATCTCTTAGTCCGTGGCGAACCTCAGCGTAGTCGTCCGCTATTAGAACGTGCATGGATATTCCCGTGCTTTCAGGCTTGTCCGTCTAAAATTTGAAACAGTTAACAAGTCGAAGCGACAACACGAGTGTTGTCGCTTCGACGTCAACTCAGGAAAGGGGAAGGACACTATAAAATCATCGAATAGAATGCAGGATTCCCTCAACGTCATGCGCATCTCCAGAGAATCTTGTTCGACTTCAACAACTGACGGCACACTTTTCGCTGGTATTCTCGAGAAACTCTAGATAC
>CAYPYJ010000079.1:0-18250 GCA_964414945.1 uncultured Occallatibacter sp. | reverse complement strand
CGCGCGCAATGGCCCGTCGATCATGCCGGGCGGCAACCCGGCCGCGTGGCCTCATGTGAAGCCTATCTTTCAGGCTATCGCTGCCAAGGTTGAAGACGGAACGCCCTGCTGCGACTGGGTAGGCGAGAACGGCGCAGGCCACTACGTCAAGATGGTGCATAACGGGATCGAGTACGGCGATATGCAACTGATCTGCGAGGCGTACGATCTACTGCAGCGCGGCCTGGGCCTCAGCGCCGATGAACTGCACGATGTTTTCGCCGAGTGGAACAAGGGCGAACTGGACAGCTATCTGATCGAAATTTCCAGAGACATCTTCGCCAAGAAGGACGAGGACGGCTCGCCGATCGTCGACAAGATTCTGGACGCGGCAGGCCAAAAGGGCACGGGCAAGTGGACAGCCATCAGCGCACTCGATCTGGGCCAACCTCTGACATTGATTGGCGAGTCGGTCTTTGCGCGCTGCCTGTCGGCGTTGAAGGAAGAACGCGTCGCGGCCTCGAAGATTTTGCAGGGACCGGCAACCAAGGCATCAGTCGGCGACCGCGTAGAATTTATCGAGAATGTTCGCCGCGCACTGTACTGCTCCAAGATTGTTTCCTATGCGCAGGGTTACATGCTGCTCAAAGCCGCAGCCAAGGAGAATGGCTGGAATTTGAACTTTGGTGGCATCGCGCTGATGTGGCGTGGCGGATGCATTATTCGCAGCCAGTTCCTGGGCAAAATCAAAGAGTCTTACGACAAGACGCCTGCACCTGAGAATCTGCTGCTCGACCACTTCTTTCAAACAGCAATCAGCAAGTACCAGGCGTCGTGGCGCAAAGCGCTGGTTAATGCCATCGAGCTGGGCATTCCCACCCCGGTGTTCTCTTCCGCGCTTTCGTTCTTTGACGGATACAGAACAGGCCGGCTGCCCGCAAATCTTCTTCAGGCACAACGCGATTATTTTGGCGCACACACTTACGAGCGCACCGACAAGCCGCGTGGTGAGTTCTTCCACACCAACTGGACTGGCAAGGGCGGCCGCACCGCCTCCTCAATCTATACCGTTTAATTACGGCAATGCAGCAAAGAGAAAGGCCAGACACTCGCAAGAGAGTCTGGCCTTTCTTTTTGTTGATGCGAATGTTATGGCTCCTTGACCTTAGCCACCATCGCGCAATAAGTGGTGCCAGCGGGAATAATCAACTGATGCGGCACACCTGCCGGAACGATAACCACATCTCCCACAGTAATCGTTCGCGAGACGCCGTTTTGCACGCTCGGCCCCTTGATTTCGCCGTTGTCACCCGTCTTGGGGTCAACAATCGAACCGCCGGTAACCAACGTGGCGCTTCCCTGCTGCACAATCATCAGATCGTCAAAGTGCTGATGTATTTCTCCGCCACCGCTTGTTGTGCGCACGGAAAGGTTCAGGGCAAGGTTTCCATAACGCGCCACCGTTGATCCGCCGCTGCCTTTTTCCTTGGACTGAGAAGCTAACTCAACAAGCTGCGTTTTTACATCGTTCGCACTAATAACAAGTGCCTTGTCTCCGGTTAAAGTAACTGCCGGAACGGACGCCGCCAGCGCGGCAATCAATGTGATTGCTAACTTCATCGCTACCTTCCCTTCCCTAGCGCATTTTTTCGACTGGAGCCGGATCCATATCCGCATAGTCTTGATTTTCGCCGCCCATACCCCAGCAGAAGCTATAAGCACGCGTACCGACGCCAGCATGAATCGACCATCCGGGAGATACAACCACCTCGCGGTTGAGCATTACAATGTGGCGGGTTTCATCCGGCGGTCCCATCAGGTGAATCACGCGAGCATCCGGAGCAACGTTGAAGTACATATAAACCTCGGAGCGGCGATTGTGGGTGTGTGCCGGCAATGTATTCCATGAACTCCCCGGCGCAAGATGAGTAACGCCCATCACTAACTGGCAGCTTCTTGCGCCTGCAATGTGAATGTATTTGCAAATGGTGCGGCGGTTGCAGTTTTCCACGCTTCCCAACTCTGTAGGATTGGCATCTTCTTTGCGCACCAAGGCAACCGGCCATGTGGCATGAGCTGGATAACTCAGCAAATAAAAAACAGCGGGCGTTGCCTTGTCGGCTGTCTCGAAACTAACTTCGGCATTGCCACGACCGATATAAAGCACATCCAGGTTGTTGAGCTGATAACTCTTGCCCTCGACGTAAACCGTACCGCTGCCACCGATATTGAGAACGCCGAGCTCGCGGCGCTCGGTAAAAAACGTCGCACGCAACTCGGGAAATGTTGGCAGCGCGATGGGTGTATCAAGCGGAGCGGCCATGCCGATCACGGCCCGGTCCAGGTCCACATAATTTACATTCAGCTTTCCCGGTTCATACAGCGCATCAAGCAAAAAGCTATCTCGCAGTTCACTCGTCGTCATGCGCGGATAGCGCACAGGATCAGACACCATAACCATCTTCATAATTCCTCCCGGATGCTTCGATTCACCGCAGAAACTTTTCCGTACATAACTATTTTACCGCTGGCGGAGGCGCGAATGGGTTCCAGTTGTCCGGGCCTCGCAGGAATACCGCAGGGTCGTATTGTTTTGCCTCTTCTGTGGTGAGAAAATGCGTGTGCGGATCGCGCTGGCTTGGCTGCGCTCCCGGGCCAGTGGAGTTGTACTCGGCGTAGTAGACAGTTTCGAGAGAATGGGTTTCTCCGGGATGCCATTCGCGCCAACCGGCCGGATCAATGTGGCTACCCATCTCGGTATTGAGATAGATCACCCTAGCATAAGGCCGCCACGGACGACCCAGGAAAACATTGCCCGTCAAGCCCTGGTCGGCGAGGAGTTTGCAGCGGTTGAGGACATAGCCAGAGTCCTGACCAGCATAGTGTTTGGACTGCGCGGTGATATATCCGCCGTTATGGGCCGTGCTATGAATCTCACAGCGATCAAATACGGCTTTGCTATCTCCGAAAATAAAATCGACGTTGCCGGCGATGATGCAATCAGAAAAATACTGGCGGGTTGGAATGCAGCCTGCACCGTCGGGAGCGCAGTTGCGAGTGCCGGTGTAGACAGTGTCCTGATTGCCCAGCAGATGAACATTATGGAAAATGGCCCGGTCGCCGATGATCCGCAACGCGAGGGCCTGCGAACCGGAAGGAAGCTGCGGATGTGTTTTGTTGAAATCATTTTCGAAGGTGATGTTTTCCGCAAAGAAATTATCCCCTGTCACATTCACTGTGGCGGAGTGGAGCGTGCCGCCATTCTCACCGGCGTTGCGATCATTGACCACTACTGTTTTGCTGGCGTCTGGATTGACGCTGCGTAACTGAATATTCTGTTTATCGATGGTCAACACCTCACGATAAACGCCGGGAGCAACCAGGACCAAAGCCCCGGTTGCAGGAGCTGCTTCCAGAGCGCGTTGGATGGAGTAGAAATCGCCTGTGCCGTCAGCAGCGACGTACAGCGTCATATCTTCCGGCGGAACTACCCCAGCCATCTCTGGAGCAGTGTTGGTGGTGGGAAAAGGAACGAAGCGCGCATCGCAAAGCAGGGGCGTGCCGGGAGTGGAATCAGGCGTTTGCCGCACCGTGGCGTCGTCTCCCGTTGGCTCCAGATTGCCACGCTTGCCGCCGATCACAATATCCGAATCCTTGACCAGCATGGTGGAGTGCGCCTGATCGTCAACAAAGACATTGTCGAGTTTGAGATTAAGTTCGTGTTGCGCGTCGAGGCCGAGAAAAGTGTTAATACCAGCAGTCAGGACGTGAACATTATCGAGCGTGATGTCACGATAGATGGGAAGCTGATCACCGGTAAAAATTGTGTAGAGCGGTGTGAAGACGAGCGGGTTTTTCGCATTGCGAATGCAGACATCGTGATAGAAAACATCGTGCACCAAGCCGCCGCGGCTGCGATCGGACTTGATGCGGATGCCGTTGTCTGCGCCATCGATGGTGAGATCGTCGACCAGGACATGATCCACACCGCCGCTGGTGGCGCTGCCAATTGACATTCCATGGCCGGTATAAAAGTGGTTGTGCAAAATGGAGATATTCGCAGACGGCACGCCTCTGCTCGACTTGATGGATACATCGTCGTCGCCAGTGTGGATGAAGCAATGTGTGATCGTCACATTACGCGAAGACATGGGATTAATACCGTCCGTGTTGCGAGCCGTCTTGGGCGTCATGATCTTCACGCCCCACGCGGTGAAGCCGTCCGTCTCGCTGACCCCTACATGGAAGTTGGGAGAGTTGCGTAGCGTGATCTTGTACATCGTAAAGTTATCCGAGTGGCGCAAATTAATGAGCTCGGGAACATTTTGTTGCTGGTCAGTGATCTTGGCCTGATGCGCCAGATCCCACCACGATACATCCTGTCCAAGCAGCTTTGCACCGCCACGGCCATCGATCGAGCCGTCACCCATGATGCCGCCGTTCTTGGCGCTATCGCCAAAAATAAGCGGCTTGCATCCATGACCTCGCTGGGTGAGGGTGCCGCAACTGCCAGGGGTAAAATCGTAGATGCGCGGATCACGTGAGGCCACAAGCGAGGTATTGGCGTCCACCACCAGGGTCACGCCGCTGTGCAGATTGAGAGGCCCGGTCAGGAACACATTCTTCGCTCCGTGGGCGCGCAGAATAACGGCCTTGCCTACTGCACAGTGGTCCATCGCGCTCTGAATGCGCTCGGTGTCTAGAGCCTGCTCATCGCGCTGGGCAATCACGCCATGAGGGGCGGCAATCGATGCATCCAGCGTGACACAGGCGGCGGGAATTTGGGGCTCGGTAACGGTACGGGTATCCTGACCATGTGAGGTTGAAGCAACGAGTGGCAGTAGTCCAGCCCAAAGCGATAAGAGGCGAAATGAACGCATCATGAACTCCGATTGGTACGACGAGGGATTGCTCCTATGTAGACGATACGCCAGTTTCGAAAGACTCGAATGTGTTTCCATAAAACGAGTAGACAGCCAGCGAATCCATTGCCCGTCAGAACCCTGACAGAGTAGAATCGCACAGCCGATATTGGTCAACCAGGAGCAGAAATAACACCATGAAACACGGTCTTCTTGCCGCTATCCTCATCATTTCTTCCATTTGCAGTATCAATCATGCTCAGAGTCTCACTCAGAGCGCGCCTCATCCCGCGGCAAAGATTCGGATTGCCCTGGTGGGTGACTCCACTCAGACCAAAAATGCCGGCTATGGACTTGGCTTTTGCGCCAATCTCACCGACGGCGTGGAGTGTATCAATAATGCAAGGGGCGGCGCGAGCACCAAAACATACTACAAGGAAGGCTACTGGGAGAAAGCGCTGGCGGGCAAGCCGGATTATATGCTGATCCAGTTTGGCCACAATGATGAAGAATCGAAAGAGCATCTGGCGCGCGAGACAAATCTACAGACCGAATATCCCGTCAACTTGAAGCGCTACGTGGACGAGGCGCGCGCCCACGGCATCATCCCGATTCTGGTGACGCCGTTGAGCCGTCGCTATTACGAGGCCGACGGAAAGATACACTCCGATTTGCTGGCCCACTCCGCTGCGATGAGAAAAGTGGCTGCGGAAGAACTCACGCCCCTGATTGACCTGCAAGCCAAGAGCATTGCTTACCTTGACACGCTCACCGAAGCGCAAGGTCAGGCTCTCGGCGTCTCAAAGAAGGACGCGCAAGGCAATACCGTCCCTGACAAAACGCATCTGAATGCCGAGGGCTCTTACGTCTTTGGGCGCATGGTCGTCGTGGAAATGAGCAAGGCCGTGCCCGCCCTGGCTGCGTACGTGAAGAAAGAGTCAGCGCCGCTGTCTGCCGAGGCCCTGCGCAACATGGCGATTCTTCATGGTGCGCCTGTGCGCATTGTGCTCACCGGCGACTCAACGGTCGCGCTTGGCGGCGGATGGGGGTCGTCCTTCTGCGCTTTGATGACAGCTAACGTGGAGTGCATCAACTTGGCGAGGAATGGCCGCAGTTCCAAGAGTTACTACGACGAGGGGCTCTGGGCCAACGCGCTGGCTCAGCACGGCGACTACATTCTGATTCAGTTCGGACACAATGATATGCCTGGCAAAGGCCCTCTGCGCGAAACCGATCCGGAGACGACTTATGCAGCAAATCTCCGCCGCTACATAAAAGAGGCGCGAGGTGCTGGAGCAAAGCCGGTGATTGTGACTTCCCTCTCCAGGAGAACGTACAAGGATGGGAAGCTTGTGCAGGATTTGACGGCTTACGCCAGCGCGGCCAAGCGCGTTGCCTATGAAGAGGATGTTCCGCTCATCGACCTGAACGCAGAAAGCGTGAAGTTGCTGGAGACGATGACTCAGGAGCAGGCTGACCAGTTCAATGCGGCCGCACATCCCGATGCCGCTGGAAATATCGGCCCGGATCGCACTCATTTGAACGCCTCCGGAGGAGCAGTCTTTGGGCGCATGGTGGCCAACGATCTGGCAAAGATATGTGTCGAGCTCGGGCCTGATGTGAAAGGCGCGCCGCAGACAAAATGAAAGATGGAGACAAAACCGCCCTCGGAAAAGAAGAACTTTCTAGAGGGCGGCATGAACTGCTGACTCAGCAATACGCTCTAATGCTTTGCCTGACTGAGAATCCAGCGAACCAGTTCATTGCCCGCGGCATAGTTGTCGTACGCGGCAGGTAGTTTGCGGCCATCCGTATATTCGTTGTAAAGCCAAGGATCGACGGTGGCAAGGATGGTTCCTTTGCCATACTTCGCCGTGGCCATCAGAATACCTTCATCGTCCTGGAGGATGGAGACGGCCGGCGACTTCACCGAGATGTTGCAGACATCTTTCATGAATAGAGTGTGCGGATTGCGGAAGATAGGACCCTTGCCAGAAACGGCAATCTTCCCTGACTCATACGAGTCACCCACAACGTGCTTGCGTAGGACGCTGTTGAAGTGAATGCCGAAGACGTCTGCAATGAGATTGAAGTGGTCGAGATCCGTGTTCGCCGGGTCGTTGGCCAGAAGCATCAGCACGCCGCCGTCTTTAACCCATTTGGCAATTTGCATGCTGTCCGCCGACTGCACATAATTGGGTTTTGGATTCTTGATCGGAATATCAGGCGAAACGATGATGTAGACCTGTGAGTGGGCTAGATTCGCGGCTGTTGGCACGGTGTAGAGCATTTCTGTCTCCGCGCCGAAGTTACGCAAGATGTGACCGAAGAGCGAGTAACCGCTGTTGCTCTGGTCGTTCCACTTGTAGTGAAAATAATCTTGCTGCCCGAATGCATCCGGGCGCTTCTGACTACTGAACCAGCCGTCGAGCAAAACAGTTTGGCCGCGGCCTAGCTTGGCATTGGTTGCGTTTTCGATCTCCGTGCTGGCCATTAAAAATGCGCCAACACCTTTTGTGTCGTTCGTGGCGATCTTCTCGCCAATGTAATAACCATAGCTTCCATCGCGATAGGGATTGCCGCCCAGGCCGGCACCCTTCACAGTCATTGTCAGCGAAACATCATCGCCGGGACCGGTCTGGATGAACTGCGTCAAAATTCCTTTATATCCTCGCTCGGCGTTGGAAAGATAGGTCTCAGGTAGATAGCCTCTACGCACGCCTTTGGCCAGCGCATAGACGAACATGCAGGAGGCGGAAGATTCCAGATAATTTCCCTTCTCGCCTGCCTTGTCGAGTACCTGGTACCAAAGGCCGGAGGCGCTGTCCTGGTAGCGAGTGATCGCAGCGGCCTCTTGCACGAGTTGAGCGATTAGCAGTTTGTGTCCGGCAGTGTCTACGGGATAATAGTCAAGTGTGTCAACGAGCGCCATCATATGCCAGCCCATGGCCCGAGCCCAGAACTGCGACGACAGACCGGTTTGCTTATCGGCCCAGCGCTCCTGTTTAGACTCATCCCAGCCGTGGTAGAACAGGCCAGTCTTCGAATCGCGAGTATGTTCGTTGATAAGAGCAAATTGATGCGTAATGTCACTGAAGGCTTCAGGATGATGGAAAGTCGCAGCATATTCCGCATAGAAAGGCCCTGCCATGTAGAGTCCATCAAGCCACATTTGATTGGGGTATCTCTGCTTGTGCCAGAAGCCACCGGAGGGCGTGCGCGGCTGATGAAGGAGCTGATCATAGAGCAGCGTGGCGGCCTTGGCGTAGCGCGGATCTTGCGTTACGCCATATAACAACAGCAGTTGGCGGCCAAGCAAAATGTTATCGAGCTGATACTCATCCAGATTGCGGGTAGGAATGGAGCCGTCTGGGCCGACAAACTGATCGACCGAACTTTTAATGTAGTTGAAGTAGCGCGGATCGGCGGTGTTGAGCCAGACGTTATCCATGCCTTCGAGAAGCGTCCCGAGCTCGTAGTTCCATGCCCAGCGCGCGTCGGGGGGAACAAAGCGGCCATCAGGCCAGCGCGTAATCGCCGCGTCGGCAGCGCGCTCAGACCAAGGCCGTACCTCTTTGGCGTTAACCTGGGCATTGGAGACAAAAAATGTGCTGCTCGCCATAAGGGTAAGCAAAAGAGTCGAGACTAGATTACAAGAAGATTTCATTTGCTCTCCGGGTGTTCTGCGCTCCATGCAGCAAAGCGATCAAGTGCGCGTTGTGGTTCAGCGCTATACCAACTGTAACCATTCCGGCGCTCTGTGGACAACTCATTCAGATTGTCATGAATAGTTTTATCGCGATCTCCGAAGATAGGAGTATTAGTGCCTGTCTGGTAGTAGCGCGCCCAGATGGGACCTGCTCCCGGAGTTGGGATAAGCTGGCGCCCCTGTGGCGTGCGCTCAAAGCGCTGACCGTAGATGGCGGTTTGTTTGAGCCATGCCGCGACGGCATGGATAGACCGCTGCTGAGCCGCAGTGGGGTGGGGTAGATCGTTCATGAGTAACAGCAGCAAACTGGCACTCTCGCCTGCGCATTGAGCCGGTGGTTCATAGTTGCGTGCTGAAACCGGATTCAGCGTCAATGCATCATCTTGCTGCGACCACGCCGTTGGCGTTCCATTGACAACGATTTGGGCGGCTAGAATGCAGTCAAGTCCCCAATCAAAGCTGGCTCGAGCATGCGCGCGAACGCTCTTCGGAATAAAGGAGAATTCATCCAGTCCCTCCGCCACATGGCTCATCAAATCCATCACCTGAGTCATCGCTTCATCGTTATAAGTGATTGCATCGTGATATCCGCCTTCCAGCGGCCAGACCTGCGGCCAACCGCCATTGGGAAACTGTGCCGCGAAGAGATAATCCATCCCACGAATAAATGATGCATTATATGCCGTCGCATCTCCGGCTCCCGGGGCCGCGATGACTTTGGCGAGAAAATTCAACTGAGTGGTGGTGGCATCATTGTCGATGGTGCCCACGTAATTCCACTCCGGTTCGTGCGGGGAATCGAAATCGCCGGGAACAAGAAACCTGGACAGATTGCTGGGCGTGAATGCCTCGCCGAGTTTGCGCGGCTCTTTGCTCATGTCCATGTTCTTTCCCCAGCCACCGGCGGGGGTTTGAAAGGAAACAATTACGTCGGCAATGTGACGCGCTTCGGGGCTTGCATACCAAGCCGCCTCCCGATTCAGCGGAATGCCCCGAGGCCCATAGCCGTGCGGAGGCTCGGTCGGCGTCTTGATTCCGGCACGCTTCAGTTCGTCTTGCAAAAAGTCTTTGTCTGCCTGACGCTGGCGCTGGGAGCGTTCGAGGTAGGCGATCCAAGCGCTCTGCTCGGTGGCCGGAAGCAGTGCGATGCGCGCGCGGGTTAGCGACTCGGCGGAAGGGTTGGTGCCAATGGTGGCGGCTGCGGCAGAAATGGCTCCAGCAAACAAGGCTGCAGCAAGCGGCATAAGACTGATTGCACGGCCTGTTCTCTTATTCATTCTATGAATTCCTCAAATTCCAAAGTCTACAAAATTTTCACGGTTTCTCGTTATCTATGACGAAAATATCCCATGGAGTGTTTCAAACGATTGGGCTGAATCAATTCAGTGTAGGGCAAAGTAAAGAGGCTGCCGGTTTGTACCGGCAGCCTCTTTGGTTGAATCACAAGGTTAAAGACTAGAAGTCAATACGCGCCGTGAACTGCGCAGCCTTGCGGTTGTAGGATGAGCTTTGGGTGACTTGACCAAAGCTTGAGTTGCCGAGCACTGTGCTGGCAACACCGAATTGGGTCTTATTGGTGACGTTATACCACTCGGCGCGGAAGTTCAGCTTGGAAGCAGCCGTGATGTGCAACGGGAAGGTGCGCACCATGGCCAGATCAAGCTGATAGTTGCCGGGGCCGTAGAGGTTGTAGGGAGCGGTACGCGGCGCATCGCCAAATTGATAGGCAGGCACCGTCGTCGTATTGAGCAGTGACACTTGTTGACCCGGCCCCGAACCGACAACGACACCAGGGATATTTGCAACTGGCGCAACAAATGGACCTGTCTCAACTACTGAAGCAGGGTTAGTAGTTGTACCGCTGGTGATGGCCGAGATTGCACCACCGATACTCGGGACGATGTAGCTGATCTTGTTGTAGGTGTTGCTGTCGGCCCCTTTACCCCATTTTCCGGCAACACGTGCCGATCCAAAGAAGTTCGGGTTCATTGTCGGCGCGCAGGATGATGTGCTCTGAGCAAGCGAGGGATTGGTCTGGCAAGCCGATGCGGTAATAGCCAGCGGTGAACCGGAGTAATCCTGGAAGACGCCGGAGAACTTGAAGCCGCCTAGTATCTTGCGCTCCAACTGTTTATCCGCGAAAACTGTTTTGCCGAAGGGCATAGCCCAAACTGCTGTCAGGACAAAGTGCTTCGGCTGATTGGAGGTGGAAACCGTGCGCTCGATGCGGTCGGCTGCATAGGCGCGTGTGGGGTGATTGGCGATGGTTCCGGCAGGAATGGCATAGCCGGAGCGGAAGGTGCCACCGTCGTCGATGGAGCGCGACCACGTGAAGTTGGCGTTCATGGTTAAACCGTGCCATGCGCGCATGTTGGCCATCAGTTGCACCCCGTGGTAGTTGGCGTTGCCAACATATCCAAAGGAGTCACTGGGCGAACTAAACGGATAGGGCTTCAGGAACGTGCCCAAAGACTGTTTCACAGTTGAATTTGCGTACAATGCCACTGCCGTAGCACTAGCGCAATTCGGGCTAGTGGCGATGTTATTGGCAGCGAGGGCGCAATCCGTTGCGACAGTTGCGCCTGTGTCAGCCAACTTCGATCCCAGATACAGATACTTGGGGTCCATCTGGTTCGAATATTGTCCGCGAGCGGTAAGGCTGTCCAACTGCAGGAAGTGGCCTTCAGAGCCCACATAAGTAGCGGTAACCGCCAGCGCATTGGTTACTTGGCGCTGGATGCCAAAGGACCAGTTGATGTACTCCGGCGCACGGCTGCCCATGTACGGGTCATCATACGTCACGCCAACAGGCGCTGTCGTATAGCCGGCCACGTTTGTGTAGCCGGTGCCCATGCCACTACCCGACGCCGCGCCTAAAGCAGGAGCGTAAGAATTAACCGCGCCTGTGCCGCCTGCCAGAAGTTGATTCATGGTGGTCACAGAGTTGGACGATGCAGCATTCAGAGTGGCTGAGTTTCCGAGCGTTCCGAGTGTGGATGCAAGGCCACCCACGGCATCGCCATGGCTAAACATGACGCCGTAGCTTGAGCGGATCACGGTCTTGGGGCCCAATTGATAGGCGAGGCCAGCACGCGGTCCAAAGTTCTTCATGTAGTTGTCGGTGACAGGTGTATTGCAGTTGCAGGTGTTGGTGCCGGTGCCGGTATAGTTCAAGCCGCCCGGTAATCCCGTCACCGCGTTGGTGAGGCTGGGATCGAAGAAGCTCGCTATATTGTTCTTTTCCCGGAGCGACGGATAGAAATCATAACGCAATCCGAGATCAAGAGTGAGCTTCGGGGTGACCTTCCAGTTGTCCTGAACATAAGGAGAGATGGGGCGGAAGCGAGCGCTGTACCCTGGATGGAACGAGTAATCCGTTAAGCTGCCCTTGTCGATTTGACCGATCAGGTAAGAGGCGTAGGACAGTCCGGTGCCAGAGGCTACCGTAAATGCAGTAGCCGAGGTGCCAGTGAGGCCAGCAGTCTCAGCGACAGCAGCGGCGAGGGTAAGAGGCGTAGACCCGCCACCCGTGGCGCTATAAGTGTTGTACTGCATCCAGGCAACCTGGCCGCCAAAGGTGAAGGAGTGCTTACCAAAGCTCCATTGCACATTATCGAGTACCGTGTAGTTGTTCGCTATGGTCGCATTTTCGGTTGTGCCACCCCATTGTGTGGGAGCATTCGAGCCAGCGAAGGATACGATCGGGAAGGTTCCCTGTGCCTGACCAGCCGGTAGGTTTGAGAGGCCCATTCCCGTCCCGGGGGTCGCACCTTGTGCGGCATACGCCGGTGCATGATTGGGATTGAAAGTGGGGCCGTTGTAGCGGGCAAATCCCCACTTAACCTGGTTGACAAGGTGGGAAGTAAAGACGTGAGTCTCTTCGATGATGCCCACCGCGGTCTTGGGGGCATAGGCCTGACCGTAGTTGAAGGGAAGCGGACCAACGTTGCGGCCGGCGGTATTCTGGCCGACGGGAACCGAACTGGCCTGACGACCAATGGCAGAGACGAAAGAGAGCGTATCCCGCGAATTCACTGTGTAGTCGATGCGCTCCGTGTGCGACCAGTTCACAAGACCCGTCGGGTTGCCGGAGACGTAGTTGTTTTGAAGAGCCGTGGAGACGCCCGTTGTGGGAAGCAGCGCCTGCATATTCGAAACCCACGTGGGTATCTGGGCAGCCGGAATCTTATTGATACCGGCGCCTGTCAACACACCGCCGCCGTTAGGGCCTGTTACGCCTACACCCGGAGCAGCGTATCCATACTGATAACGGCAGACATAACCGGGACCTGTGGAATTGTGAAGGGTACAAGCAGCCTGCGATGCCGGATCATAGATTGAACCTGCCCCTGTGAAATCGCCGCCTATCTGGGCCGCCGTGGGAAAGGTCATGGGCGTCGGGGTTCCGCTGGTATAGCGGTAGCCGTTGTAATTGGCGAAATAGAAGACTTTTTCCTTCCACTTGCCGAGGGGAACGAGCGGGCCGCTGAGGTTGATGCCGTACTCATTACTGTGCTCAACCGGCTTGACTGGCAGGCCAGTTACAGGATCTTTGGTCTTAAAAAATCCCCAGCTATCGAGTTCAGTATTACGGAAGAACTCATAGACGGAAAGGTGCTGCTTGGCTCCGCCCTGCTTGATGGTGTAGTTCATAACGCCCTGGCCTTCTAAGACGGCCGAGTAGCCATTCGTCTGCACCTGGAACTGATCGATTGCGTCGACCGAAATTGCGGTCCACACATAGCGTGGGTCGCCGTTGCCGCCAGCGCGTACAAACGGTACGCCGTCAATGTAAACATCAGAAGCTGCGCCTCTGCTACCGGAGCCGTTGATGACGCCGGTGTTGGTGGTGGCATTGCCATTGGTTTCATTGCCCTGAACGCCAGGCATGAGGTAGACAAAGTCAGTGGCGCGACGCTGATCGGCATTGCCGTATGCGCCCATTTCGATGGGCAGCTCAGCGTAGGTGTCGTTTTCCATCGTGGAACCCAACGTAGCATTGGTGGTTTCCAACTGAGGAGGCGTGTCGGTAACAGTAATCTCGACGTTTCCGCCGCCGACCGTCAGCACTGGGTTGTAGCCCTGTGACGACATTGCATTCACGTGGATGTTCTTCTGGGCTAGCTTTTCAAAGCCATTCGCGGAAGTAACAACGGTATAGATGCCCGCATCAAGGTTAGAGAAGTTGTAAGCGCCTGCACCAGTTGTCGTGGTAGAGACGGAAACGCCATTGGCATCATTGGTGGCTGTAACAGTGGCATTGGGAATAACGGCGCCGGTCTTATCTGTCACCGTACCCGTAATTTCGCCTTTACCTGAAAGCTGTGCCATCGCGCCCAAAGGCAACATCATGGCAATGACCAGAACCGCTAGCCATTTCCATCCCTGGAAGTTCAGAAAACCGCCCGATGGCGTCCCTGATACTTCCGTCCTATTCTGCATTGCTAAGGCCAATAGCCTCATTACTGCCTCCATAACACTACTGTTCCGCTTCAAGCCGCAGCTTTTCCCTCAGAATCCCCCGGAGGAAATTCGCTGTTCGTGGTCTGACCACACTATGAAGCGTAAACAGTTTCCACCACCAGGTCAGACCTTGTCAATAGATAAAATGCGGGTACGGCTGTAAATTATATGTAACTACATTATTATTAATAATTTGCAGAAATAGGAAGACGTGAATTCTTTCGTAATTACAGACTATTTTGACCGAAGCTTGTGCACCTCAGGTTTGCGATCTTGACAGTCTTGCCTGATAGAAGAGTCTGGTGATTGCAACAGAGTGACTATTTTGGCGAGAATCTCGCTACCGTGAGGATCGGGAGGGAAGGGGGATGCATAACTCGCACTCGTGGTACAACCACACCGGGCAACCCTATCTCAAGCCAGAAAATTGTTAAGAGACAATTGGCTCGGAGTCCGGACGGGGAATTTTGAGTTTTGCCGAGCTTGAGGCGGATTTCCGTTCGGTGGGGCGTTCCATGCCCTGTGCGTCTTGCGCCATGCGCAAGTGCTTCTCCATAAGTCGACGCGCTTCGATCGGATCGCGTGCGCGAATGGCGCGGTACAACTCGCGATGCATCTGAGCCGATTCGCGCAGGTCAATGGAACGATCCACTGTTCTGCGGCGTTTGTCGTACATGGATGACGTAACCGTCTCCATCAGAGCTGCCATGATGGGATTACCTGAAGCTTGCGAGACAATGCGATGGAAGAGTACATCGTGAATAAGATAATCCGCTGGGCTATCCATGGCGGCGAACATTTCGGCAACTTCTTCGGCCAACGCAGCATGGTGCTCTTCCTTGCTGCGCTCGGCGGCCAGGGCGGCAAGATTGCCTTCAAGAATGGTCCGGGCCTCAAACAATTGCCAGGACTGAAAGCCGTGGAGTGCTCCCATGAAGCTCATGGACGCCCGACCAAATTCTGGCGGTCCATCGGAAACGAAGGTGCCCACCCCGTGGCGCACATTTAGCACGCCCATAGCAGAGAGATACCCGATTCCTGCGCGGAGGCTGGCTCGGCTGATTTTCAGTTGCTGGGCGAACTCCCGCTCGGGAGGAATCTGGTCGCCTGGCTTCAAGGTGCCATTTTCGATAAGGGTGCGAATGTGGTTGACCACATGCATGGTCCGGTGAGTGTCGGGCTCCCCCTGATTCTTGCGCGGCATAAGGACAAACGTCTTTCTGAATTCCCAAAAAATTAAGGCAAGAAGAGATTATCATTGCATAGGCGGCTTTGCATTGTGAAATATCCTGCTGCCTCGCAAGACCAGTAAGCGCCAAATGTGTATACTTGAGGTCTGACCACTGCGCTGGTCAAAGAGCATCGTCACTTAGTTATGAGGTAAATGCACGTCATGCCGATCCATGAAGACCGTCTGTTTCCCGCAGAACCGGGGGCACGCGCAATTGCAAAGGCGCTCTACGCACGCGTAAAAGATCTCCCCATCATCAGCCCGCATGGACACACGCAAGCCTCTTGGTTTGCCAAAAACGAACCCTTCCCTGACCCCGCCAAACTATTTGTGCAGCCCGACCACTATGTCTTCCGGATGCTCTATAGCCAAGGCGTTGCGCTCGAAGATCTGGAGATCGGGGTTCCTGAGATGAAGGACCCGCGCAAGGTCTGGCGCATCTTTGCCAGCCATTACTATCTGTTTCGGGGTACGCCGAGCCGCATTTGGCTGGATTACGTTTTTCAGGAGGTTTTCGGGCTGACGCAGCGATTTTCAGCCGAAACCGCCGATCTCTTCTACGACACCATTGCGGATAAACTGAAGACGCCGGAGTTTTTGCCGCGCGAGCTCTTTAAGCGTTTCAACATTGAGGTGCTGTCGACCACCGATTCCCCGCTAGACTCGTTGGAAGCCATACAGACCATTCAGGCCTCAGGCTGGAAGGGGCGAATTTTGCCCGCCTTCCGTCCCGACCCGGTCGTCGATCCTGAATTCGCCGGATTTTCCGAATCCATCCTTAAATTAGGCCAGCAGACCGGCGAGGACTCTTCGACATGGAGCGGCTACCTGAACGCGCTGCGCAAAGCGCGCCTGCGCTTCAAGGCGCTGGGCTGCACGTCGACTGATCATGGACACTTGACCGCGGAGACTGCTGACCTGCCCAAAGCCGAAGCCGAGGCGCTCTTTAATGCCGTCTTCACCGGCAACGCCGACAAGCGTCAGCAGGTGCTCTTCCAGGCACAGATGCTGACCGAGATGGCCGCCATGAGCATGGAAGACGGCCTGGTGATGCAGATTCATCCGGGCAGCACACGCAATCACAACCTCAAGGTCTACCAAAAGTATGGCCGCGATGTGGGCTGCGACATTCCTCGGGCAACCAACTATGTGGACGCGCTGCGGCCCCTGCTCAACCGGTTCGGCAATGAGAGCAAACTCACGGTGATTCTCTTTACGCTGGACGAATCAACCTATAGCCGCGAACTGGCTCCTCTGGCTGGTCACTATCCTTGCCTGCGCCTTGGGCCTTCTTGGTGGTTCCATGACAGTCCCGAAGGCATGATGCGTTTCCGCCAGCAGGTGACGGAGACGGCGGGATTCTACAACACGGTTGGCTTCAACGACGACACTCGCGCATTTCTTTCCATCCCGGCGCGGCATGACGTGGCGCGGCGCGTGGATTGCGCTTTCCTAGCCAAACTCGTTACCGAGCACCGGCTGGAAGAAGACGAAGCTTTTGAAGTAGCGTATGAGTTGACCTATGGATTGGTGAAGAAGGCTTACAAATTGTAAGGAGAACGCAAGTATGGGCAAGCTGGATTCAAAAGCATTGACCGAAGTTGGGATTTTTCCAGTCACAAAGATAGGGAATGTGCGCTGGACCATATGCGCCATGCTCTTTGCCGCCACGACGATCAACTATATGGACCGTCAGGTTCTGGCGCTTCTCAAGCCCACTCTCATGTTCAGTCATGCTCAAGGTGGCATCGGCCTGACCGAAGAGACTTATGGAACCGTTGTAGCCTTCTTTACCCTCTTCTATGCGTTAGGCCAGCTCGGCGCTGGACGCCTCGTCGACAAGATCGGAACACGCATCGGCTTCATGGTCATCATGGCCCTCTGGAGCATCTCGGCGATGAGCCACGCGCTGGTGAACTCGGTGCTTCAGCTCGGCATTGCGCGCTCCTTTCTTGGAGTCGGCGAATCCGGCAACTTCCCCGCAGCCAACAAAACCAACGCCGAGTGGTTCCCGCAGAAAGAGCGCTCGTTCTCATTCGGAATCTTCAACTGCGGCGCCAATATTGGCGTGATTCTGGCCACACTCCTTGTGCCTATAGCGGTCCATTACTTTGGCTGGCACTCTGCCTTTCTGATCACCGGCTTTTTCTCGGCTTCGTGGATCCTGATGTGGTTCCTCAAGTATCACAAGCCCACTGAGCATCCCGCTCTTACTCCAGCCGAACTTGCCTACATCAATCAGGATCCGCCGGAAAAGCCCGGCCCATCCACCCCATGGGTCAAATTGTTCGGTATCCCTCAGACCTGGGCGTATGCCATTCCCAAATTTCTTACTGATCCCATCTGGTGGTTCTATCTCTATTGGTTGCCGGGTTACTTCAGCACTAAGTTCCATCTAAGCCTGGTGGGTCTTGGATTGCCCATCCTGATTGTGTACAACGCCTCTGCCATCGGCAGCATATACGGAGGCTATCTGCCCGCGACTTTCATCCGCATGGGATTTTCGCCACAGCGCGCACGGTTAGGAGCCATGCTTCTCTGTGCCACTCTCGTAGTTCCCGTCTTTCTGATTAATAACCTTCAGGGGGACAACTTCGGAAAGTGGGCCGCCATCGGATTGCTTAGCCTCGCGGCAGCAGCGCACCAGGGCTGGTCGTGCAATCTCTTCACTACGGCCTCGGATATGTTCCCGCGTAGCGCCGTGGGCTCTGTTACGGGAATCGGCACCATGGCCGGAGCCGTAGGCGGCTTCCTCTTTGCTCGGTTAGTTGGTCATCTCCTGCAAATTACTGGCAGCTATTCGATCCTCTTCATCACCGCCGCCAGCGTCTATCTCGCATCGCTGCTCATCACCGTCCTGCTCGCTCCTGGACTGAAAAAAGTGGAGTCAATCGCATGAGTCTGTACTGCTCAATAGGAAGTGTCGATACTGATCTGACGCCTCAACAGTTGAACGATCTGTTGGTGGAAGCGCTGGCCAAGCTCGGGCCCCGCAACAAAGTGCTG
>CAYPYJ010000078.1:0-18549 GCA_964414945.1 uncultured Occallatibacter sp. | reverse complement strand
CGTCTGACTCGTAGACCGCCTCGACGAGATCGAGCCGGTTTGGGAAGTGTCGGTAGAGCGTCCCCACTCCGACGCCAGCGTGCTTGGCGATCGTCTCCATCGGAGCACCGGCACCGTGTTCCGAGAACATCTCGCGGGCTGCGGCGACCAAGCGCTCGCGATTGCGCCCAAGAGCCTTGAGATTGGGCTCATTAGGTTCAGGACGCGGCTTAAGGGCTCCGTCGTTCCCACATGTGTTTATAGCCCTTCAAGTTTGTTTCAATCTTTGTCAGCCTTGAGTGGCGCGTTCCATTCAAAAAGTGGATTTGTTAATGTCATTTCGAGATCCGACGGCCGCCCAATTAGGGACGTTTATGAGAGGCTTCAGGCTCATAGACACGCTGTATTCGACCTCCATAGAGCAATTGAGCTCTTTGTCGAATTAAAGGATCTTCCAGTCTTCTCGCCTTTCCAAATACTCGGTTATTTCGCCATCCTCGAGTCCTTGCTGACGCATCAAGCCAAACCAGATGATCGGTACGATTCAATCACTAGGCAACTCACCAATAAATTGGCTCTGCTGAACGAGAGGTGGCAGCCCAAACTTGATTACTCCGCGTTTGAGAAATCCAGCCATGAACGAATCTGGACCAAGATGTATGCATACCGTAGTGCAATAGCGCACGGTGGATCGCCGGACTTCGGATCACAATTGTCCGTGTTGAAGACAGCAGCGAATGCGAATGTGCTAATCAGGGAGACAGTGAAACAAACGATCCGCCACGCGCTAATTGAACCACAATTGTTGGCGGACCTTCATAATTGTTGACATTCCTGCGCCACCATATCCTACTAAATTGATCAATGCCACAAATCTGAAATTCGCATTATCGCCGAGTTATTCACTAGGTTTGATCGTATCGAAAAAGTCGTCTTCTCGACTGTTTTCCGCCATCTCTGGGTTCCGAGAGAATTACCGGCTAACCGGAAACTGCACCATTGCCCGGCGTTCAACTCGGCTCCGCTTTCAGGCGGGCAAGGGTAGTTGGGCGTCTAGTCTCCGCACAATCAATTCCTGGCGCAACTGCTCGACGCTGGAATATTCGATGGCCTGAATGCCCAGCGCTTGCGCGGCTTCCACATTTTCTTGTTTATCGTCGATGAAAAGGGTTTCTTCGGGGAGAGTGCCGAGTTGGGCGAGGGTGTGGCGATAGATGGCCGGGTCGGGCTTGGATGTGCCTAGCTGATAGCTCCATACCAGCACGTCGAATCGGTCAATCCAGTCGAACTCGCGCCGAACACTTTCCAGTACGCTGTCACCCATGTTGGAGAGGATGGCGGTCAGCAGTCCGCGCTGCTTGAGCTTTTGCTGCCATGCAACCATAGCGGGATTTTGCACGGTCCACAGGCGCTGGTCCCAGCAATTCAGTTCTTCCACGTGATGCAGCGGCAGGTTGGCGTCGCGGAGGAATTTCTGCCAAAAGGTGATGCCGTTGAGCTTGCCTTCGTCGTAGGCGCGCCGGTCTGCCCAGAAGAGCGGCGCAAAGCGGTCTTCCGGCAGGCCGGTAATACGCTTCATGGCGGCCCAGGCCTCGGTGCTGGGTGGTCCGGTGAGTACAATTCCATAGTCGAAGATAACCGCGCGCAGAGCCAATGCCCCTCCCGAGAACGCCCGTGTACTGTTGAAAGGGACGCCTGTTTCTATTGTGGCATCTGCGGTCACCTGCGGTGAGGCAGCCCACCTTCGGTGAGTAAGTTACCTGCGGAAGGAAAATGTCTGCGTTGGGGCCGATAATCTTCGCTGGAGCAGCGTTGCTTAGAATTCCGATGGAGTGAGAGATGCGTTTTTCACTGCGAACCAACTGGAACACGGAAGAGAGCGAGCTTGCGCGGGTTCACCGGCTGCGCGTGGCCTCAGGCAAGCCGATTGCGGATTTGACGGCATCGAATCCCACCCGCTGCGGCTTTACCTATGATTTTGAACTGCTGGCGGCTCTCACTGATCCGCAAGCTCTGGACTACGATCCACAACCGCGCGGCCTCATGAGTGCGCGAGGGGCTGTTTGCGGCTACTATGCGGACCACGGCATACGGCTGATTGCCGAGCAGATCATCCTCACTACCAGCACCAGCGAGGCTTACAGCTTTCTCTTCCGGCTGCTCTGCGATCCGGGCAGCGAAATCCTATTTACACAACCGGGCTATCCGCTCTTTGACTTCTTGGCTGAGCTGGACGATGTGAAGTTAAAAGCCGCCCCGCTGCTCTACGACCACGGCTGGCAGATCGATCCCGAAGGGATTCGCCGCGCCATTACGCCCCAGACGCGAGCGATTGTGTTGGTGCATCCCAACAACCCTACCGGCCACTTTACCAAGCCATGGGAGGCTGCGGAGCTGGCGCGGCTTTGCCGTGAGTTTGATCTGGCGCTGATTGTGGATGAGGTGTTTCTCGATTACAGCTTTGGCGCAACGGCGGCGAGCTTTGCTGAGGGCCTTGATGGCGTTCCGGTTTTTGTGGTGAGTGGGCTGAGCAAGATTGCCGGACTGCCGCAGATGAAGGCGGCATGGATTGTGGCGGCGGGAAGGGAGGCGTGCTCGGCTCTCGACCGTCTGGAGGTTATCGCCGACACCTTTCTCTCAATGAATGCGCCGGTGCAGAGTGCATTGCCGATTTGGCTGGCAGGCAGGGAATCGATTCAGCGGCAGATTCGGCAGCGTGTGACGGCTAACCTGGCCGAACTGGATCGTGGGTTGGTTCGATTGCCGGAGGTGGACCGTCTGGAGGTTGAGGGCGGCTGGTACGCAGTGCTGCGGATTCCGGCGCTAGGGCCGGACGAGCAGACGGTGCTGGCGTTGCTTGAACGCGGAGTCTGGGTGCATCCTGGCTACTTTTTCGGCATGGCGGCATCGGGCTGGCTGGTGGTGAGTTTGCTCGGGGCCGAGGATGAATTCAGCTTTGGAGTTGGCCGGCTAGTGGAAGAGTTCAGTAGAGGGTGAACTCCGCAAAGTTGGGGCGCCCAGCGAAGAGCGCCCTCGCATCTGCGACGAACCTTTCTATAACGCTGCAACATTAAACACAGTCGAAAATTGCGGGTTAGAGAGTGCTATTCCATCCCGAAGAGATGGCGGAAAAACTTCCTAACTCCATCGAAAGCGCCGGGCTTTTTATTGGCCGCTGGTGGGGTTGAAGGCGGGGATACACTTGGACTGGCTGCCGGAGCCGTCTCGACTGCTGGCGAAGTTGAAGGCGGGGTTACGCTTGTGCTGGCTGCAGGGGCCGCCTCGACTGCGGGCAGTGCGGTTTGGATGCCGTTATTTGCCTTCAGCAATCCGACGGCTTTGGCTAGAGGGTCGTCGCCCTTCGCTGGAGGCGCGGCTTCTTCTTCATCGTCTTCAGTGACAGCGGCATTTCCTCCCACCTGCACGGTGGGTATCACGGCCACGTCCTGAATCTTTTTGCCACTTGGGCTTTGGTATTTGGCTACGGTCAGCAGCAGCGCTGCGCCGTCTGGCAGGTCGATGGTCTTCTGCACAGTGTCTCCACCGAATGTGCGCTCACCCACCACGTCGCCACGTTTGGCGTCTTCAATGGCGGCGGCAGTCAACTCGGCCGGGCCGTAGGTGCCACGGTTGATGAGCACGGCCAGAGGCGCGTCGGTGATAAATTGAGCCGGGTCTGCGGTGAATGTCTGGCGGGGAAACTTCTGGCCTTCCAGAGCGGCCAGCGTACCCTGTTTCACAAAGAAATTAGCCAGCCGAATGCCTTCTTGCGGGTCGCCGGCGGAGGAGTCGCGCAGGTCCAGCAGTACCTTGCGGCCCTTGGCCGATTTAAGCCTTGCTGCGATTTCGTCCACTCTGGCTGTGGTCAGCGCGCCGGGCTTCAGATAGAGAATGGTTGCGCCCTCAAACTGTTCTTCATCCAACGCGGGCGAAGCAATCACAGCGCGGGTCAGGGTCAATTTATCGGGTTCGCTTTTGAGCGGATGCACCACCGCGAGGGTTATCGGGCTACCGGGCTTGCCTTCCAGAATCATCCTGATGACAATCAGCGAGAGCTCGCGAGTGGATCGATCCCCAATAGACTCGATCACGTCGCCATCGGCCAGATGAGCTTTATACGCAGGCGAACCGGGCACGACGCTGACCACGGTGGCGTAACCAAAGCGCTTGGAAACCGTGATGCCGACCTGCGCCACACCGGTCGGCGGATGCTGCTTATAGATTTTGTACTCGGCTGGAGTGAGATAGCTGGAGTCAGTGTCCAGCGACTCCAGGAGGCCGTGCAAAGCTCCCGCGGTCACGTCGCTGAGGTTGGGTTCTGTGACATAGTCGCTTTGAATTCTCTCCAGCGCTTGCCGGTAGACGTCGATCTGGCGGTAGGCGCCATCCTGCTGGCCGCCGGCGACCACGCCCAGCAGCCCGAACCTCTCCAGAACAAAGCCGGAGAAGAGGGCGAGGCAGATCGTAAGGGAAACGCCAAAGACAATTCGCTGAAAGATTCTTGTCACGCACACCACCTGGGGCCGAAGCCCTGTATTCATTTTGTTGCATAAGCGGCGCGGCTGAAATCGCGCCCGGTCAACATACTGGGCGGCATTACAGGGAAAACCAGCCGCCAACCCTTAGACGCAATCATAGCGCAAGCGATTCGCGGCTTGCGAAAAGCACGCTGTCTCCTGCCGCAGACTCGCGAGTGTTGCCGCATTACTAAAGTGTATCAACTTTCGTAATTGCTTTTACCGCAGGCGGGGTGCAATTCCCCCGAGCCGATTTAACGGCTCAATCCGTCGCCAACCGCCGAAAGGATCGCACCCATGCGCAAGCTCTTGGGTCAATTGGGGGGGGGGCAATTGTAAGGCCATTCCTCCACGCCGCCACGCTTTTTCTACTCTTTTCGCCAACGTTCTGCCACGCAGTACCCGTTTGCCCGACATCCATCACCTCCGTCACTCCCAGTACCTGGATAGCTGGACAATCCACTAATGTCACCGTCACGGGCACCGGCTTTGCCGACCCCGGGACGGGAGACTGCTGGTTTCCCGGCATCGACTTTGTTGTAAACTTCGATACTGGAAGTATGGCGACCGTTCCTATGAATATCGTCAGCGAGTCGGAGGCTACCCTCACCGTTATACCCGATGCCGACGACGCTACCCAAACAGCCTGCGGGTTCGTCACCGAAACAATCCTCGGTCGCGCTATGGCTCCTGCCGCTACTAGAGCCAATGCCAGAGTCGCACGCGCTGCAACACCAGCGGCGACGACACCCAGCAGCTGCATCGCTGATGGCGGTATTCCGATACAGATCATTGGCTCCTGCACCACTCCAACCATCACATCCGTAACTCCCAGCACATGGTTTGCGGGAAAGACCTACGGTAACGTCGTCATCAAGGGTACCAACTTCATCACCACAGCCAAGGCAACGGATGCTTGCCCCGTGACACCGGTCGTCATCACTGCAGCGGACGGAAGCACAGTTCCGGTATCCGGCGTGACCGTTGACAGTAAAACGAAGATCACTCTCACCGTAGCTCCGCCAGCCAGCGACCCAACCGAATCGGCTACAGTCGTTGCAGGCACATCACCCAGTACGTCAACACCACCAACGCCAGTGCAGATTCTCGGCAATCAGATCCTGTGCGATCCCAGTATGCCGGTTTGCGGAGGAAATGTAATCAGCGTAATAGATGGAACTGGCGCTATCCCAAATACAAGTGCAGTCGTCGGCCAGCCAATCATCCTGACCACTCCCGCGCTGCCTAGCGGTATCACAGCAACAAAAACCATCTGGACGGTAGGCGGAACGAAGATCGCAGGGTATGCACCAACCTCATCCTCAGCCAGCGTCACTGAAGTGAAGGCCGCCGACCTGAAGAAGCCAGCCGTAAACTATTACTGGGTCTATTCCCAAGATAGTGCTCCAATAACCTACGAGTACTGCGTGAACATTCCGGGCGTGGGCAACCAATGCTCGACGGCCAATGCAGCCTTCATAGTGACTGGCCCGGGCGATGCGCAGATGACCACGGATGCCTACGGCTATCTCAACATCGATATGCTGATCGATAAATCGCCATGTCTTCCAACCTCAGAAGACAAGGACCCGTATTTACAATATGGCAATCTCAACGGCTATAACAAAGACGTATGCCCAGGAGATCTAACCGGAGATCCTGGCATCGTTTTTACGCCTCCGTCTACATCATCCACAGGCCAATACTCTTTCGTACAGATCGTCAATAAGGACACTGTGAAATACACCGAGGGGAAAATTGGCAGTTTATCCTGCCCTACCAATTCAGGGTTGGACGGAGTATATCCATACCCACCTTGGAGTGATGGCAGGGTTGCGGACGCACCTAATGTTCGGTTGGAGCAGTTTTACTCAAGAGTCAGCCGGAACTTTACGGCTACGATGTACCTCTTGTGGACATCGAGTATTCCGAACTCTATTCCGGTCCCAATCGGCTCACAAAAATGGCAAATCGCAGAAGCAAGCACGACAAATTCAAGCTATTCAACAAGTCAGAATTGGACACAGCCTGTATGGAGTGCACTTGGTAAGGATGGCGATCCCGTCGACTATGTCAAAACTATGCCTAGTCAATCACCGTTTGGCTATCCAACTTGGAAAGGTCCTGCGAAGCCAATAGCAATATCTGTATGTCCCACAGGTAATTCAAACGAGGATGTCGATCAACAGGAGGTGGCACAATGAGAAAATTTATGAATCTGATTATATTCGCACTACTGTCTCCCATTTTGATAGCTAACATACTTGTTGCGCAGACAAGAACAGAAAGCCCTAAGCTTACGATCGTTGTTAGTGCGGATAAGTCTGAAATCCCTTTGGACTCAGAAATTGAAATTTCGATTACAATAACAAACAGCTCAGAGGAGCCCCTCACTCTTTCATTTGGGCATCACGGGCGAATGCCGGACGGTTACCAGTTCGATCTGCAAGACGATCAGGGCAAGGTTGTGGCTAGATTTGGGCCGCGATATAAACAGCTCTCAAATGGAAACATGTTCAGGCTTCCCGACCGACCTGCAGGGAGTATGAGGTGGGGTGAACTGAAGCCTGGGAAAAGCATGGTAGATCATGCCACGATTAGCGATGATTACAAATTCGATCATCCCGGCAAGTACACGATCCAGGTTTCTCGAAAGGAGTCATGGATGTCATCCCCAATCTGCTCCAACATCATCACCATCACGGTGCTGCCAAAGGGTAGCAAATCTTCATCGGACGAACCAACGCCAGCGCAACAATAAATCTATTCTCCCGCAGCCGTCTTCGGGACTAACCGTCGGAGACGGCTGAGAAGCCTCCAGGTATTGAGCAACAGGAGGAAGAGCGATGACGAATTTCATGAAGATGCTTTTACTCACACTACGAGGATTTATTGTTTTCGAAGGTGTGTTGAATGGCAGGTGGCCTGGTCATCGGGTCACCATGAGTCTTGGAAAGCTGTGCCCCGTTCATCGCAGTTTTATCGCGATGAGCGGGCGGGGCTTGAGGCCGGATCGTAACCGGATTAGGATAGAGCCATGCCGTACGGTTTGAAACGGTTTCAGCAAGCAGAAGCTCTTCACTTCATCACTTTCAGTTGCTTTCACCGTCTCCGACTTCTCGATGTGCCGGGTCCCAAGAACATCGTGGAGGCCATACTGGAAGTGACTCGCGCGCGGCATCAGGCGAGAATCTACGCCTACGTTCTGATGCCTGAGCACGTACATTTGCTCATCAACGAGCCACCGTCGATCCTCGTGACCCAGTTTCTCAAGGCTGTAAAGCAGATCACTTCGCGCAAGCTGAAAGGGACACGCAAGAAGTTCTGGCAGGAACGCTACTTTGACGCGAACGTTCGCGGAGAAGACGCTCGCTCCGAAGTGATACGCTACATTCATCGAAATCCTGTGAAACGCGGATTGGTTGTATCTCCCGGCGATTATCCATGGAGCAGTTTCAACCACTACGCGAGCGGTGTTCGAGGCGCGGTTGAAATCGAGTCAGAGTGGACGGCCCGACTGCGCGGCCCGCTCATCGCGATAAAACTGCGATGAACGGGGCACAGCTTTACATTTTGAGAAGGTAAGATGGATGGGCGGTTCAATGACCGGACCACCTGCCCCCGTCCAGATTTCTGGTGCAAGGATTGTAGACTTGCAAAATTGCCTAGAAAAGCTCTAATGCAGTAAACACAATGATGCCCCGAACGCGTCAGCCGCCTCCGGGGCATTTTCTTCATCGAATGAGGCCCAGCCATCGCGCCCTCAGCGAAAGAAGCTGAAGGCCTTTTTCTTTTCCGCTGGAACCGGGGTCTGGCCGGTGACCGCACTCGTCATCTCTTGAATGGCGCGAGAGATTGGCGAATCGTCTTCGGTGAGCGGAGTGGCCGTGTTCTGCATTTTGCGCACGGCGGCATAATTGTTGGGAATCTTCCACTCTGCCTCGCGGGTAAGCGCTTTGGCAATATGAGCATCCCCAATTTCCTGGCTGCGCGGGTCGTGGCGGTTGATGACGATTTCCAGCTTCGGGCTGCCCTCGGCAGAGAGTTTTGTGATGAGACGGTTGGAGTTGCGCAGTTCGGGAATTCCTACCTGCGTAACCAGATAGATTTTGGCGGATTCGTTGAAAAGATGCGTATGCCGCAAGTCGAGACGCGACCCGGCATCGACGACAACATAATCGAACTCTTGGCACGCCACATCGAGCAGCTTGTTGATGGCTTCATCTTTGAGTTGCGTGGTGGCTAACTCGGTTGGTGCCGCCAGCACAAAAAGCCCGGAGCCATGCCGCTCCAGCATGGTGGCGAGGAAGTTTGAGTCCAGCCGGTTGAAGTGGTTCAGCGCATCCACAACAGTGTGCTGCGCCTTGATTCCCAGAATGATTGCCGCATCTCCGAGGGGGAGATTGAGATCGACCAGCAAGGTCTTCTTCCCGCTGTTTTTGGCCAGCGAAACCGCATAATTGCAGGCCAAGGTGGTCACTCCAGAGCCACCTTTGGCGGCGAGAAAGACTAGCAGCTTGCCGTCCTGCTTTTTGGCCGGACGATCTGCCGCGCGGATGATCGAGGCACGACTTAGGGCCTCGCTCATGGCGGCTGCCGCAATGGGTAGAGTGAGAAATTCACGTGCGCCTGCGCGCATGCTTTTAATCAGCACATCCGGATCAGCCAGCTCTGAATAGACGATTACGGTGGCAAGGCCATTGATCGAAATGCTCTTGACCAGATTCAGGGCGTATTCCGGGTCGCTGTCCAGATCAACCATGATCACGTCGAAATCGCGGTTGAGCGTACGCGGCACATCTTCAAGATTGGGAGGGTAAGAGATGTATTCACGGATAGGGCCGCTGTGACATTCGCCCAGAGTTTTGATGGCGGCGCTGCGCCGGTGCTCGTTTGGGCTGATGACCGCAATCGACAGCGCGTTCGCGCCTTGAAAGACAGATTCAACTTTGGCAAGATGGCGGGGCCGTTCGTCTTTTACGTTCTGATAGAAATCCGTGAAGCGCACGGTCGCGCTTGTTCCGGGAATCTTGAACGCATCCAGATTCTCTGCATCAGCATTCGCATCAGACGGAATGCGAATTGCTTCTGAAGCCATGACTCGATTCACTGTCGCCTGTAATTCACTGCCCACGCCGCATTCTTCCATCAACCGGCGAAAGCGGCCAAGCGTCAGCGCGCCGGGCGCGGCAGCAGCTTCCAGATCAACTTCAGCAAAGCGGCGCAGCATCGGCGATTCATAGAGCGCTTCTTCCGTACCCAGATCAGAAAGATTGAACCATTGCTGCAAAAAATAACTGCGCAACATAATTGCCAACGCATACGGAGGCTGATCGCCTTCCATCTTTGCATAATGCGGCTCTGTGAGCGCCAGCATCTCTCTCCATGGGAGTGTTTCTTCCATTTGGTCAAGAAAAATTTCCCGCTTGCTTTTTCTGCCAAACTTTCCAGAATACTCAGCTAACTTGTCTGGTTGAAGCTGCATCTTTCTACCCCCTCACTGTATGTTTATCCACGGTGCATAAAACGTGGGTTCCCCAACATTGACTGAAGGGGAGAGAATGCCCCTGGCCTCAAGCAGCGATGTCTGAGGCAGAGATCAGCGAAGCTATGTCGTATTGCTATTTAGATATAGTTTATCTAAAAAGAGTTGCACAAAGATAGCTAATCAAGAAATTTTTCTCGCTCAGTGAAACAAGCTGAATCCCTTTTTCTTTTCGGGAATTGCCGGTTGGCCGCAAATAGATCGGGTCATCTGCTTGATTGCGCGTGCAATAGGCGAGTCATCGTCGGTAAGCGGAGTTGCCGTATTCTGCATTTTGCGTACAGCGGCATAGTTGTTGGGAATCTTCCAGTCGGCAGGTCTGGTCAGAGCCTTGGTAATGTGCTCCTCATTAATCTCTTGATTGCGCGGATCGTAGCGGTTGATTACGATTTCCAGCTTAGGGCTGCCCTCGGCGGAGAGCTTGGTGATGAGACGATTGGAGTTGCGCAGTTCAGGGATACCGATTTGCGTCACCAGAAAGAGGGTGGATGACTCGTCAAAAAGATGCGTGTGCTGCAGGTCGAGGCGCGATCCGGCGTCGGCCACCACGTAATCAAAGTTCTGACAAGCAATCTCCAGCAGCCTGTCAATGGCGTCGTCGGAGACTTGCATCGAAGATAATTCCGTTGGCGCGGCAAGCACGCATAAGCCTGAGTCATGCTGCACCAGCAGGCTGGAGAGAAAGTTTGCATCCAGCCGGCTGGAATTTTCCAAAGCGTTCACGGTCGAGTACTGAGACTTGATTCCCAGGCTGATCGCGGCGTCGCCCAGCGGAAGATTGAAGTCGATCAAGAGAGTCTTGTGCCGGGATTCCTGGACCAGGGAGACAGCATAATTGCAGGCCAGCGTGGTGACTCCCGAGCCCCCTTTGGCGCCGAGAAATACCAGCAGCTTTCCGCCCGTCTTTTTTGCGGGGCGAACTGGCGCATGAAGGGCCGAAGCCCGGACCAGAGCCTCGGCCATGGCCACGCCATCGATGGGCATGGTCAGAAACTCACGAGCTCCGGCGCGCATGCAGCGCACCAACAGGCCCGGATCAGCCTCTGCCGAATAGACCATCGCGGTAGCCAGGCCAATGACGCCAATGTTTTCAACCAGTTCAAGGGCATATTCCGGGTCGCTGTCCAGGTCAACGAGAACAACATCAAAGTTAATTCCAAGCATCCGCGAGACATCGCCTACGTCTGGGGGATAAGAGATAAACTCCCGGATTTGTCCGCCCTGGCATTCCCCCACAGCATTGACGGCCACATTGCGGCGACCCTCGTCCGGGCTAATGATCGCAATGGAGAGCTCGCCCGAGTTAACTGCAATAGGATCGGCAATTTGCATGGATGTATGCATGGCGGAGTTACGGCTCCCAATTTTGGTTCGCACCATATTTCGGTGACACATTGCTGTGAATTGTTTGTGCGTGCCAGAGCACTGAACAGATCGTTGAACATCTCTTTGGCAGAGAGGTTTCTACAGCCGCCTAGCTCCGGTAAACTTAACAACTGCTTAGTGTTTTTATCGGCGTCGGGAAGAACGACATTAGTATTCTTTGATAATTAGTTGAGGGCAAACGAAATGCAGCGCTTTGCTACGATATTCGACTTCAATCAGAGGCCGGAAATTCTGTAAACAGAGCTTGCCAGTCAGTGCATGGCTTGACAGAGCGTTCCGATCGCCGCAGACTGGTAATGGAATCATTGTGTGAAATTGAGGACCATGATGCGAGACGCGGCTCCGCAAGGCACCTATAAAGTTCAAGCTCTTGACCGGGCGTTTGCCGTATTGGATCTGCTGGGAGAGAGCGACACGCCACTGGGTCTGGCCCAGGTTGCGGCGGCGTTGCAATTGCATAAAAGCACCGCGCACCGCTTTCTCATGGTGTTGGAACGCCACCGCATGGTGGAGCGAACCACAAACGGCAAATTTCGGCTGGGGCTGAAGCTCTTTGATTTAGGCAACCGAGCGGTGGAGCAGTATGATTTGCGTGACCGTGCGCAGCCGCACCTGCGGCGCTTAGTGGCAGAAACCGAAGAGACCGCGCATCTGTGCATTCTTGAAGGCTCGCACGTCATCTACATCGACAAGATCGAGCCGACACGTTCGGTGCGCATGATTACCCGCATCGGCGCCAGCAACCCGGTGCATTGCACCTCGGTGGGCAAGGCGATTCTTGCCTTTCTTCCCGAGGAGCGGATCGCCGATATTCTCCGCCGTGTCCGCTTCGAGCGTTTCACGCATCGCACTATCACAACGGCCGAGGCTCTGCGGGTTGAAATTGAGAAGACTCGGCGACGCGGCTATGCCGTGGACGACGAGGAGCTGGAAGAGGGACTGCGCTGCATCGCCGTGCCGGTGCTGGATGCACAGCGTCTGCCGGTTGCGGCGGTCAGCGTCTCCGGCCCGTCCTTCCGCGTGACGGCGCAAAAGCTGCCTTCCATCGCCAACCACCTCTTACAATGCGTGCGGGGAATCTCGGCGGACATGGGCTTCGTTCCCAGCGGTCGCGGCGCGCGCGCAGTATGGTCCGCTTAGATTATCTGTCCCGCGCATACCACCAACAGAATCCGGTACACTCCTGAAAGGTCATTGAATCGTATGATTCAATGACCTTGCATCGTTTCTGCTGGAAAGAGAGATGGGGATGACAAGACTGCGGCGGATTGCTCTGATTTGGATACTGCTTTGCGGCGGCATTTCCATTTTTTGGGGTCTCTCGATTGGGTGCGCAATGCCAGCCGGGGTTTTCGATTTTAAAGGACCCTACTACTTCGCTCGCTGTCTGCTTCAACATCGAGATCCATATAAAGTTGGCGAGCCGCTGCTTGTTTATCAGGCTGATGGAGGGGATCACTTACAGCTTCCTTACCCGCTTCAGCCAGTATTGTCGCTGAATATGTATTTGCCCACCGCTTATATCGTTACTGTACCTTTCGCCTTGCTTCCGTGGGGGCTGGCGCACTTATTATGGAGAATTTTTGCCGCCGGAAGCCTTATCGTTGCCGCATTCCTGATGTTGAAGTCTGTGAGGACCGATGCCCTCGGTATATCCCTTGTCCTTATTTGTTTTGTTCTTGCTAACTGCGAGATTATCTTTGCGACGGGCGCTATTTCAGGAATCGTTGTAGGCCTTTGCATCATAGCTGCTTGGTGCTTCCTTGAGGAGCGGTTTGTACTAATTGGTATCCTATGTATGGCTGTCGGTCTCGCCATCAAACCTCACGATTGCGGTCTAGTTTGGCTTTTTTTCCTGCTGGCCGGCGGTGCCTATCGGAAACGCGCGCTGCAAACCCTGGCTTTAACCATCGCGCTGGGATTGCCGGCTGTTTTATGGGTATCACAGGTCTCTCCGCATTGGGTTCAGGAATTGCACTCCAATGTGTCTACGGCCTCGGCTCTGAATGGGAATTGTGATCCGGGACCTACCAATCCTTTTTTTGGGAGCGGACCGGAAATGGTTATCGATCTTCAATCCACGATTAGTGCTTTTCGGAACGATCCACGATTCTTCAATCCCATTAGCTATCTCGTCTGCGGAGCGCTTCTACTTGTATGGTCGGTTCGCACTCTTAGATTGCGTTTTTCTCTGCGCTCAGCATGGCTTGCGCTTGCGGCGGTCGTGCCTCTCACCATGCTTGTCAGCTATCATCGGCCCTATGACGCAAAACTCTTGTTGCTCACAGTGCCGGCGTGCGCTATGTTATGGGCTGAGGGTGGTTTGATTCGGTGGTTAGCCCTGCTTTTCAATGCAGGAGCAATTGTGTTTACGGCAGATATCCCGTTAATCATTCTTAACATTTTTACCAAGAATTTGATGCTATCCAAAACCGGACTTGCTTGGAGTTTGCTCCATGGGGTCTTGCTACGGCCTACCCCGCTCATCTTACTGGCAATGGGTGTTTTTTATCTAGGCATGTATATGTGGCCCGATACCGGTCAAATTCTAAAAGCAGCGTCTGGAGAGCCGAACAATACACTTGCGGTAACGTCAATTTAACGGGGTTCGCAGTAGAGGATTTTGTCCGATTGTATAACTTTGTTCCGTCGGATCTTTTGATTGAAAGAGAGATTGAAGATGAAGAACCCCCGGCGAACCGCGATGGTTTGGATATTGCTGAGCAGCAGCATTTCAATCTTTTGGGGCATAGCGGTTGCGCAAAATGGCAATACGTGGGTAGATTTCAGGGCCGTTTACTACGGCACGAGATGTTTACTTCAGCACCACAACCCCTACAATGTCGGTGAGTTGGAGAACGTTTACAGGGCCGAGAATGGGGAACGTGCATCGGAATCCATTCAAGTCCATCAAGCTGTAACGTTGTACGTAAATGTGCCCACAACCTTTATCTTCGTTGCACCTCTTGCTGTGCTGCCTTGGGGTGCTGCACACATTTTGTGGCTGGCCATTACCGCTGGAGTTTTTATTCTTGCGGCACTCCTAATGTGGAGTATTGGGGCAAGTCATGCGCCAAAAGTCTCACTCGTGTTGATTTGTATTCTGCTTGCCAACTGCGCGACGATCTTTAGTACAGGCAATACAGCCGGAATCGTCGTAGGCCTTTGCGTGGTGGCCGTCTGGTGTTTTCTGGAAGAGAGGTTTGTATTGGCCGGGATTTTATGCATGGCGGCAAGCCTCGCGATCAAGCCTCATGATGCGGGCCTGGTCTGGCTCTATTTCTTGATGGCCGGTGGAATCTACAGAAAACGCGCGCTTCAATCTCTTCTTGTAGTAGCTGTCTTGGGTATTTCGGCCTTCGTGTGGCTTTCTCAAGTTGCTCCCCATTGGATGGAGGACTGGCAATCAAATCTGGCCACCATTTCCAGCCATGGTGGTATTAATGACCCCAGTCCCGCTTCCATCGCTGGCCGTTCTTCCGGTATGGTCATCGACCTGCAGGCGGCGATCAGCGTCTTCCGCGACGATCCTCGCTTCTACAATCTGGTCAGCTACCTGGTATGTGGTTTGCTCCTAATGCTATGGTCGGTTTGCACTCTCCGGTCGCGCTTTTCCCGGCGGAGAGCGCTGCTTGCGCTTGCGGCAATCGTGCCTATAACAATGCTTGTGACCTATCATAAGCCGTGGGATGCGAAGTTACTACTGCTCGCAATTCCCGCATGCGCCATGTTATGGGCCGAGGGAGGCATGACGGGGCGCATCGCACTACTGGTTACTGCCGCGGGAGTTACATTGACCGGGGATATTCCGTTGGCGCTGCTCACCGTTTTCTCGGCTAATCTACATATCGGCACGGCCGAGATTCTCGGACAGATGCTGACCCTTGCGCTGACTCGGCCCGCGTCAATCATCTTGCTGGCGATGGGCAGCTTTTATCTTTGGGCTTATGTGTGGCGCGCAAGCCCGGAGGCGCCTACGGATAGGCAGGCCGACATACCCCTATGATAGGCTCTCCAGATCCCGCACCCATGCCCTCACGAGAGCTATCTCCTTTTCAGGAACCAGATCTAGCTTAGCCATTTCCTGGTAACATCTAATCAAATTCTCTCCGACGGCTTCCGGCCCAGCTTCTAGCTTCAAAGCATCCAGTTGAGCGCCGATTTTTCGGTTATTCAGGTAACCTGGCACTTCATCGGCGAAGTCTTTCATCAAGTTATGCTCGTTGCGCTGCTGATAAACATCGGGACCCTTGAAGAGCACCGACCAGCCATTTTCCCAAGCAATTCTCTGCGCCACAAAACTCCGCCAGATATCCGTCATTCGGATAGAGCAAAAGGAGGGCAGATAGAGCAGCGGATAGGCCTCCGGGAACCAAGCCGTATTCTGGCTGTTAAATGGGCACCACGTACCGCGAGCCAACGCCAGCCTCCGGTCCTTGCGGAATTGAATAGGAAGTGGAAGCAGCAGCCGGTAAATCGCGTCTACATCGGGATCTTCGTCTGCCAGCCCCGGCTGGATCGGACAGTTTACGTCCATTATTGGTAGCTCATCAAACTCCGGCAACTGCGCCAGAACCGCATCCAAAGGAAGTCCTCGCGGCCAGATATTGGCCTCGGTAAAGTACTTGTACACATTCGTCCAACTGTTTCCAGAAAGGGCTGGCAGATGCAGCCGCCGCGCGCGCGCCTCCCAAAACACCGGCAACGGCATGTTATCGTCATCGGTTTCGAGTATCATGGCTGGCCGCGTCTGAATTGCCAGAAGATATCCAAGGTTTTTCCGCGAGTAATGTCTAGTGGGCAAAAGTTCCGCAGTCTTGAATCCAGTTTCTTTCTGTCGCTGTAAACTATAAAACTCGCATCCTTCGATAGAAAAATCGGAAGGACTGGGCACGTCGCCTATCACGTAAAATGAAAACCCACGTGTTTTGCACTGACTGGCCAACTCGCGCATTTCCGCATTCGGCGCGGAGATGGAAGTAACAACAAGACTGACGGGGCCCTCGAACGAAGAATCTTTCACAGTTGCTCCTTAAGGCGAAGTTGAAAGAGACGCCATAGCTGGCGAAATGCTTCTTTTACCGCGGATAATCCAAGACGCGGACTTGCCGCTCTATAAGTGATTGGCACCTCGACAAACTTCAGATTACGGCAATAAGTCTTAATCTCGGTTTGAAA
This sequence comes from uncultured Occallatibacter sp., assembly GCA_964414945.1. Taxonomy (GTDB): domain Bacteria; phylum Acidobacteriota; class Terriglobia; order Terriglobales; family Acidobacteriaceae; genus Telmatobacter. The sequence continues at coordinate 1,944 of CAYPYJ010000078.1, read as the reverse complement.
AAAGTGCGCTCTGGACTGAATTCCGCGGCCAATGACCATCGAAAGTGTTTGGCGCGTAAATAACTCAAATCCGCTGGTCATGTCAGTCTGGTGCGTCCCCAGCAGCAGGTTGGCCAGCGCGGTTCCTCCCCAACTGATAAAGCGGCGCTTGAGTGAGCTTTTCTCAAAACGCCCGATGAATCGGCTGCCAAAAACGCAATCCAATCCCCGTTCCATGGCAGAAAAAAACTGCGGGATATCGCTCGGTTGATGGCTGAATCCTGCATCGATCTCTAGAATCCAGTCACATCCGGCATCGAGCGCCTCTTTGTAACCGCATAGATAGGCGTCCACCACACAGCGGTTTTCAGGTGCCCACACCACGTGCAAGCGTGGCTCAGTCCGCTCCAGTATACGCATCTGATCTAGACTTGAATCTTTATTGGCGCGATCAAAGACAGCGAAAAAAGTTATCTTACGAAAGCCTGGACATTGCTCTAACACTGCTTTGCAGAAGGCGGTCGCCTGGTCTCCCTCATTCGCCATTGGGCAGACAATGCCTAGTTCAAGATCGCAGCGTCTGACCACTAGCGAAGGCGCTTTCTTGCTCTCATCCGTGCCTGGAGTTTGCATGAATCTCGAGTCTGTCAAGGTGTCCTGAACGCATGTTACGGACTCAATCCTGACACTGGCGATTCTATACTGCCCAGGTCCTGCAAAGTGACGCCACAGATTCTTCATTCCAGAGATGAATTAGATATCACTCCAATATACGAGCCAACTGATGCGCCGGGCGCCCCATCCTTCCATAGTAAACGCGGCAGGATGGAGTGCAGAACTTTGCGAATTCAGTTTCTTATGAGCCTCAACTCAAACACGGTTAGATGCTTAAGGTTTGTAGGTGTTGGTGTACAAAACGTTCGTCAGATAGTCCGAGGTCAATCCTTGGAAGAGCACGGCCGCCTGACCCGCTGCGTTCACCGTCACGCCATACGGCGTTCCGCCGCCTTCAAAGGAGTGTCCGGCAGTGGCAGGCGCGTTCCATGGCTTGCCGCCTCCACCGGGTCTGGTAATGGCGCGCCAAATTGTGTTTCCGGTTCCGCTCAGGTCCACCAGGCTGTAGAACACGATGGAGGCGCCTGACGAACTCTCCGCGAAATCGAAGTAGTTCGGGAATTGGTCTGAGCCGGAGATCGTCGCTGGCGAACCCCAGGTGTTGTTGGTCAGATTGCCGTCGATGGCGGCGAGGCTATCGAGGTGAATATCGCCCCAGCCAACCAGCGTTGCGTGCCCGGCTGAATCACTGAAAAAGATGCGGTTGTCGCGGCCCGTCCCTGTATAGAACTGGAAGCCGGAATTTGACACCACGACAACGGTCGAGCTCCATGCTGAGCCGTGCCTGACCTTGGATACGACGTTGCCCGCTTGAAGTCCGACCAAGCCCAAATCTCCGGCAGAATCACCGGCGAGCTGGGCGAAGTGCTGGGTTGTGTCAGGCCCCAGCAGCGCTCCTGAATCCACCCAGGTCTGCGAGCCAGAGGCAAGGGTCGATACGTGAAGGACCCAATTGGATGTCTTGCAGGTGCGAGAGCCGCAAACTGAATCGAAGCTCTCCCAGGCTATCGCCATGGTTCCGTTCGGCGCCAGGGTTGCGCCGTCAAAGGCCAGATGAGGCGCGGAGGCCAGTGTCACCGGAGTGCTCCACGCGCCGCCGACGGGGCGCACCTGGGCAACGACAGTGGACGAAGTGGGGCGTGCACCGCCCGTGCCCCAGGCCATGCCCTCCACTCCAGCGTCATTGCTGACGAAGAAGCCGTTTACGCCGTTGGTTGCATGGGTCGTTCCCCAGCTTCCGCCAGCGGGTTTGTCGTTGTAGACCGTACCCAAGGTTTGGCTGGTGTAGACAGTGGTGGCGTTGCCGCCCGCGCTCACACGCACCGAAGCATTGTTTGCCGCGGGGCCCAG
>CAYPYJ010000077.1:0-18789 GCA_964414945.1 uncultured Occallatibacter sp. | reverse complement strand
GGTGCATTTCGGGCGGGAGCGGGTTGTCTTTGTAGACGAAGCGCACTTTGTCTTTGTAGTGCTCCAGGGTGGAGGGAAAGAGGCTCTGGTGCATCCGGGCACAGTAGGGGCACTCAAGGTCGTCGAAGTTGATGACGGTGACCTTGGCCGCGGGATTTCCTCGGATGGGGCGCCCCGTCACGTCGATGGAGAAGAGGAGGTCGTTGGTCAGGTCATACTTGTCCAGGCGGGCCAGGGTATTGCCGTCGGTCGAAATCAGGAAGTCGACCACCTGGGACTTGGTGCTGCCGGAAAGAGTGACGGGCAGCGAGTCGTAACCGGGAATCGGGCTTGGTTTGCGCTGGCCGATGGTCACATTGATAGTTGGCGGCATGCTGAACTGGGAGCGGACCAGAACTTCGACGCGGCGGTTAAGCGCCAAGTCTGGCGACTGGGGTGCGGGTTGGGCTTTGCAGCCCACGGCCATGGCCAGGGCGAGCAATACGGCAAGAAAGTGGATGCGTGACAAGGGCAAATCCTCTCAGAAAAGAATACTCCACCTCCACCACCTGCGGTGGGGCCAACTGGCGCTTGCGCGCCACTGGATTTGTGCTATTTCAATCTTGCGCCGGATAAAAGGCGCAGATAAGGCGCGAGTACAGAAGCCTGTGCGAGCGAACAGCGAGCGATTGGCCGCACCGCAGGTGCTAATAGGCGGGCGGCAGGGTCGGGTCGCGGAAGGCGGTGTTGGAGCGGCGGATGTCACCCACGGAACCGAAGCTGGCCAGTGTGAAGCTGTAGAGCCACTGGGTTTCGTTACGGGCCGAACCCAGATTGAACTGCCTGTAGCCCACGGAGAGTCCGCAGCAGTCCCAGTTATAAGCAGCCTGCGCCCCGGCGTATTGCACGGCGTTCAGGACATAGTCGTAGCCCAAGTTGGCGGCCAGGTTGATGCCTTTGCCACTAGCCTTGCCGATGGAGAGAAAGGGCTGCACCTGTTGGCTTTTGATGCTTGCGGTACCAGCGCCAGTGGGGTTGTATTCGATGGCGTTGAGCATGGCATGGCCCACGCCGAGGGTGGCGCGGCCCCAACTATAACCGGCATAGAGGTTGTTGGCGCCAAATTGCCCTGCTTTGGCGTCGTAGTCCATATCCCACTCGACGCGCAAGTTGTTGATGGCCTCAAAGCGCAGCCGGGAGATGATGGGACCCAGGTTGCGCAGTGAGGTGAGGAAGGCGATCCCGCTCATGTCGAGAGTGGAGTCGAAAACGTTGCGCCGGTCAGTAATCACGGCTCCGCCGAAGTTGGGGTCGATGTAGAACTTCTGCATGATCTGCCAACTAGCCCACTCGCGTGACTGCGCTTGAGGCGGGCAGCCCTTCGTGGTGGTCTCGACACCCGTTGAGACACAGGGCAGCTTGTTGGCAGGGCGCAGGTAGAAGCGCTGGGTGAGTGAAAAGCCCACTTCGTTGGTGTTGGTGGCGATGTCGGTGCTGTCGATCAGCAGAACGTTTTGCGCCTGAGCGCCGATACCCGAGACGTAGCGGTAGAAGATCTCCGGTTCGATGACATGACGCAATTCACTGTTCCAGCGAGTGAGAAAGAAATCCCGCTCGACAGCCGGAGCACGCAGATCCATTCTGGCCTCAAAATCGCTGCGGTTGAGTGGGTCATGGCTGAGCGTGGGTGTGTTATTTTGATTTCCGGTCAGGTTGGGAATCTGGCTGAGGGTATAAGCGGTTTCACGCAGCGCTGCTTCGGCTGATCCGCTCCAGCCTCCGGCCGCGAAGGGCAGAAAGAGATGCGGGTAGAAGTCTGCGCGGACAACGTTGCGCGCGGTAAAACCGTGCTCGGAGCGGTTCAAATAGTCGAGCGACGAACCCATGCCCCAGTAAAGTCCCGACGCGCCAAGCGGCCGGTCCAGCACGTCGAAGCGCAGATTGGGCAGGTGGAGGATCCTGGCCTGATTGCTGTTGATGGTGGTTTCAGTGCTGTTGGTGTTGCCGGCAAAAGTTTGGAAACGCTCCATCGAGACGGAGGGAACAAAACCATTGTGCACGTGGGTGAGCGAGACATTGCTATGAACCTCCGAGCTGACCGCCTGCCAAAAATTGTCGTTAAAGACCAGTCGGTAGAGGTAGCTGGATAGATATTCCACGTTGCCGGCCACGTGCGTTTCAGGAGTGATGTACTTGGTACCCAGTGCGTTGATGTCCACGCCGCCCTGGTCGATCAGCTGCATGGTGGTTACGGGAGTGGTCGTCGGAGTGGTCGTTTCTTCCACGCCGCGATCCAGCAGCGCATTCCAGCGCACGGTCAGGTGGTCGAGTCCGTGGCCTTTGTAACGGAAGTCGCCGTTGGGCGCCCAGCCGCGTTTGCTGTAGTACTCCATGCCGAGGATCATGTCCATGTTGCGGTTGATTACCCAATAGATCTGCTCGCCGAATGTGTATCCCTTGATCGACGATCCGGTGCTGGCGACAGGAATAAGAAACCCGCTCTGGCGGCCAGTATCGTCGATTGGATGGCGAAGATAAGGCAAGTAAAAGATGGGCACGCCGAGAAACTTGAACAATGCGTTGGAGGTGGATGCCTTGCCATCATCAAGCTTGATGGAGCGGGCGAACAACTGCCAGTCTGGCCGGGGGAGACGGCAATTCGTCATCGTGCCGTCGATGATCTGGTAGTGACCCTCGCCATTTTCCAGAACAACCCGGCCGGTAAAGAAGAATGGATTTGTGGTGGAGTAAACCGCGGTTCGGCCAGCGGTGCGAATGCCCTGAGAGCCATGGACACCGAAATAGCGTGCGGTGTGCATGTTGAGCCGCATATCGCCATGGTCGGCAAAGATCAGCACATCATTGGGTCCGCCGGCAACCTGCAGGTTGCCTTCCGCTTCCAGTTGAGTGGTCGACTGGTCGTAGGTGACCTTGTCGGCTTTCAGAATGTAATCGCGGTAGTGAACAACCACTGCACCGGTGAGAGTCCAGATGTTTCCCACGCGGCTCTGCTTCTGCACTTCCCACTCAACCGGCACGCCCGCCGGGGGCACTTGCTCAGGCTGCGCCAAAGGCAGAATCTCCTGCCCAGGATCGTTGGGCAGTATAGACGAAGAATCGGATGCGGAATCTGCGTTGGGGCTGCTCTGACTGGGGTCATTGGCTGATGGCGGTGCAGGGCTTACCATTTCTTTTTCTGCAGGAGGTGCCACATTGGTCAACGTCTGCGCCCGAACTATCAGGTGACAGAGGACCAGCATCGTGATAAACAAGAAATTGCGAGTACGCATCCCAGGGCCATGGTCAGCATAGCAAAACTGGCTGCCTTGCACTGAATGTGGTTCTCGCAGCTCTGGCAGTAGGCAAAATTCGGATAGTTTTTCGCCGCGCACGGATCTTACGATTGGTGCCGGGTTTGCCTATTTTTTCGCAGCCTTTTCTCTTTTGAACGCAATGTCCGACACACCTGGTTGCAGTGGGTTTCGAGGACCGGAACAGTAGCCCCAGGTTTTGCAAATCAGCCTGAAAGGCGCATCAGAAGGGAACACTGGAGCCTTGAGCACATCTTTAGTCCAGCCCAACATGACCTCTTCCTGGAAGCAGGAAGTGAGTCTGATTCTTGCCCAGCACAGGAGCCGAAAAGGCTTACAAGTGGTGAAGCCGGTCGCGCCCACGCGCAGTTTTTCTGCCGCCAGCAGCCGCGCCGCTGAAGCGGCTGCCCGAGTGGCTGCGCGCTATTCACAGGCTCCCAGCTATAGCCAGATGCTCTCTGCTGAAACTTCGACCGTTTGGCCTGCGGCTTTGCCAATATCAAGACCGGTTTCATTGATTCCGCAAATCGCGGAAGAGCCCGCAAAGATAGTTACACGGACTGCTTCCATCATTCCCCCTCAGTGGGAGCCCCAACTTTCGCCGGCGATCTCTGCGATGAATTGGGAGTCTGGTGTTGTGCCTGCTCAATCCGCGCCGCCGTATCCTTTGCCGACCTCGCTTGAGGCTTGGGAGAGCGAGTACTCCAACATTGGCTGGGAGCCAGATCTTCGTTTGCGTCCTCTCCATCAGGTTTCAACTACGGTTGCTGCTCCCACGCTGCGAACGGTGGAGAGTTTTCGATCTGACGAGCGGGACCGTTCGATGGCCAAGGATGATTGGGAGAACTCATCGATTGCGCCGGTAGAGCCGGATGTTCCCATCCATGCCAATCTCATCGAGTTTCCGCGCGAGCTTGTCGCCACGCGCAGAATGCGTCCTCAGCGTGCCGAGACTATGGCAGCCCTGGAGCGGCAGTTGAGCATTTTCGAGGTGGCACCTGATGCCATTTCCACCCAGCATGAGTTAGTTAATACTGCGCCCGCTCCGGTCTGGCCGGAGCCTGAGTGGTCGGAAATGGAGTTCGAGATTCAACCTCTCGATGAGCCGGAGCCTCAGCAGACGCTCGACCAGTTGTCCGAATTGGAAGTAGCGCCTTTTGGTCCGCGTTTGACCGCGGCTTTGGTAGATGGCGTGGTCATCGGTGCGGCTGGCCTAGGTATGGCCCTGATAGGGGCGACCTATCTCAGTCATCCGCTCACGGCGAGAATTGCGGCATCGGGTTTGGTTTTGACTTTCGCGCTTACCGGCCTGCTCTACCACGCGTTCTTTCTGATCCTTGCTGAAGACACGCTGGGGATGCGGCGTGCGGGCATCTCGCTATGCACCTTTGATGATCGGATACCCACTCATGTAGAGCTGCGAACCCGGTTGGGTGCCATTCTGCTCTCTCTCGTTCCGATAGGATTGGGCGTGGCCTGGGTTCTTTTTGACGACGACCACCTGAGCTGGCATGACCGGCTGTCTAAAACTTATCCGCGTATGCTCTGAACTGCAGGATTGATCTTGAGTGCTGGTGTGAATTCAGAGCAAAAGCAAAAGGCACGGAATCCGTGCCTTTTGCTTTTGCTGTAACTGTATGGAGTAGAACGACAAATTAGAAATTCACGACCTTGGCAACCGCTCTCTTGCTCTTCAAAAAGACGAATGCCAGTCCCAGAAGCCCGGAACCCATCATCAGCAGAGAGGCTGGCTCCGGTGCCTGTGTTAAATTGGCAGACATATCTACGGCCGCGCCGCTCAGACCTGTTTGTGCCTCGATGATGGTCAGTGTATTTGTGCCGGCCAACAGTGGAACGCCGTTGAGTTGAACCGTGTCCACTGTGCCGCAACTTGGCGTAGCATTCGCGCCGGTTGCATCGCCCGTAGCGCAATGGCCGTCCGCACCGGAGATGGCGAAGTTGACCAGTACGAGTTCGCTGGCTGTTCCGGCGTTGAGGATAACCTCCAGAGTGTCATCGGCCATTACGCTGATACTGCCGCTATAAGATTCAGCTCCGCCAGCGGCGGTAAAAATTGTCTGGTAGTAGTAAAAGCCGTTGGGGGCGCACTGGCTCCCGGAACAGTTTGGGCCGGCTTCGGCTGTATTGGTGACCCATGTTGTGCCGGTAATGGCGTTCGCCCATATTCCACTAGGATCCGTGAAATAAGTAGTGGAAGAAGGGCTCAGCGTACCGTTGGTCGCCGTCAGAACAGCCGGGGCAATCAGCGCCGAGTAATGATCCGCAACGAACGCTGCATTTAGCGGGCTGAACCCCAAATACTCCAGGGCACCGTTGCTGTCGCTGGTAGATGAGCCGGCGGTACTTTTCAGCGAGATGGTGTCGGCGTAGGTGATGGACGCATAGGCAAGAAGGAGCAGCAAAACAGCAAATTTGAAAATCGTCTTCATATTTCCTCATGGAGACACGCAATTGCTCGGAGCAATCACGATGGTTAAATCAGTAAGTGCAATTTTTTCTTATCTTTTAGCATACACGTTGCGTTCCATAGTATGTCCTTTTGAAATTAAATACTTGCGTCGAGACCGATGGGTTCGTGTGAAATTGTTTGCATAGATAAATGAGCAGGAACTTCCGCTTTTGGGTGAGGTAGCTCCAGAAAGGCTCTATGGCATGGCTGTTCCCGCAAACAAAAGCGCTGCCGGAATGAATTCCGGCGGCGCTGAGAGGAAACGGCGGCAGCCTTATATTTTTAACTCAGGGACAGGCCGCTGCCGCCTGAAAATAGTTTACGAGTGTACCGGCCGGAACTCAGAGTGGCCTACCAGTTGGTTTTTACCGGCGAATTTACCGCCAGCCTGCTTGTCACCTTCCAGTCGGAACTGGCGAATCATGCCATCCAGGTCGCTGGCCAGCGAAGCCAGGTTCTTGAGTGCTTCGACAGCTTCTTCCGCACCCTGCGCATTTTCCACCGACATCTGCGAGATGTGTCCGGCAGACTCGGAGATTTCTTCCGATGCTGAGGTCTGCTCAGTGGCGGCAGTGGCGATCAGGTGAATCTGATGTTCCACCTCTTTGGAGGAAGCGATGATAGCCTCCAGGCTCTGACGGGCGTGGGCTGTTTCTCCCATGCCGGTCTCGACAGCCGCGCGGCTCTCGTGCATCACCTGCAAAGTTTCGCGCGTCTCTTCCTGAATGCTGCGGATAGTACCGGAAATTTCTTCCGTAGCGCTCTTGGTGCGCTCGGCCAGCCGGCGAACCTCACCGGCGACGACGGCGAATCCACGGCCATGCTCACCGGCGCGGGCAGCTTCGATGGCGGCGTTCAGGGCCAGCAGGTTGGTTTGCTCACTGATCTCCTGAATCACGTTGACCACCTTGCCGATTTCCTCGGAACGGTGGGCCAGGGAGGTCATTTTTTCCGAGACCGAACTGGTGGCTCCGGCGATCTTCTCCATGGTGACGGCGGCTGCCTGCATCACGGCTCCGCCCTGGTTGGCGGTTTCGGCCGACTCGCGGCTGGCGCTGGCGGCATTTTCGGCGTTGTGGCTGATCTCGCCGATGGTTGCGGTCATCTCCTGCGCCGCGGCGGCAATCTGGTTGGTTTTGCTGGACTGGGAATTGGCGTTGCCGGCGGTCTGGATGGAGCGCGCGCTCATTTCGGTGGTGGCTGCCGAGAGCGTCTCCGCGCCTTTGGCCACCGACTGCAATACTTTGCGGATGGAGGTTACGCTGGCGTCAAAGGCGTCGGCAACGCGGCCGATCTCGTCCGTTCCAGTTGCCTGAACAAACACCGTCATATCCTTGGCTGCCAAAGATTCCAGTGCGGCCAGCACGCGAACTAGCCGCGGCGCAATTACCTTTGTGAGCAGCGTACCAATAAGCGCGCAGAGGCAAACGATCAGTAGTGTGACTCCAGAACTGATCCACGTGGCGCGGCTACTGGCATTGGTGGCGTCGTGAGAGGCTTCTGTGGCTTCCTTGATGTTGAAGTCAAATTCTTCCTGGGTGGCTTTCAACGCAGTCTCCAGCGAGACGCGCAGGGAGTCAGACAAAAGTAGATCCAGGGCGTCGCCGGTCTTGCTGGCGTTCATCAGCGCGAGAACACGGTCACTGCCTTCAACATATTGGGTAAAGGACGTCACGATTTTCTGATAGAGCGCGCGCTCATCAGGCCGGTCAATGAGGGGGTCGTAGGCTTTGGCGGCTGCATGGAAGTCGTCGATGGCTATCTGGCGTTTTACGCCCTCATCCTTCAAGCATGCCGGTGTGGTGCAAAGCAGCAGGTGAAGATCTTCACGGCGTAGCGTATTGACGGCTGCCCGGATGTTTGCCAGGTCAATTACCGAGGGAAGAGAGCTGTTGCTTACTTCAGCGTTTTTCGCAGCGATATCACGGAAGGTGAGGAACGTGTAGACGCCCAGCACGATACAAAGACCGCATACGATACCGAAGGCGAAGATGAACTTGCGGGAGATAGGTAGATTGCGAAGCCACTGCATGCCAGTTTCCCTTTCTGAGGTAACTTAAGGGATTCATCGGCACAATTGGCAGCAACTTGAGCAGGACGTTTGGGCATGTAAGCCCCTATCTTTATCCATTACTTCTGTGCCTGCAAGTCTCTTGTTCTCAGATTGAATTGATGAATAGATTCTCATTTTTTGTCGATGAACCTGTTAGGCTTGGAGACAACAGGGATGAGAGCGAAGCAATGGACAGCTGCTCTGGCAGGCGCGGCATTATTGGCGTGTGCCTGCGGGATTGCAGCAGCAGAGCAGATAACTGACATACATGCTACAAGTTCGGCGAGCGAAAGTGCATCTCCGCCGACGGACCCTGCCGCTCTGGAACATGCGGGCATTGAGACCGCTCCGCCTAAGTCAACGACCGACCCTTGCGCTCAGACTGAAGTCGTCGCCTCTCCCAGCCGTCCCTATTGGGATGGGGGAGCCGCAACCACACAGTGCGGCATTATCGAGGTGGATTTTGGATGGCTGGGCCAGTCCATGGGTGGCGGCGTGCGTCAGTGGATGTTGGCGTCGAGTTTACGCTACGGTCTGACCCCAAAAATGGATTTGCGCTGGGGAGTGATCAACCACATCTCTCAAAGTGGAGGAGGCACCGCGCCCTTGGAGGGTATCGGCGACCAGAGCCTGTCCGCGACGTATCGCTTTTATGAACAAGGCCGCTGGATGCCTGCGATGGCCCTGAGTTATGGAATCGAAATTCCCACAGGTAACCCGGCGAAGGGCTTTGGAAGCGGCTTTATCGATCAGGGTTTCGTATTCCTTGCCAGCCGCGATGTGGGGAAGATTCATCTGGACTTTAATACCGTGGGAACGGTAACGGGTGGTACGAGTGGTCATGATGGTTCTGCTCAATTTGGGCTGGCAGCTACTCGGCAAATGACAAAGAAGCTTGCATTGATACTGGAAAGCTACGGCGGGCCGCAGCCGGAGGCTACGGATAAGTATGGGGCGGCGCTGACTGGAGCGTCTTACAGCGTGCGGCCCTGGCTGGTGGTGGATGGAGCGTATGTGCGAACGTACACAGGAGGATCTCCAAGGCAGGAGTTTCTTTTTGGCTTGACCCACTCCATCCGGCCAAGATTTGAGCCTATTTCAAAGCGATCGGCGATTGCACGGAAGCTTGGGCGCTGACACGTCGATCGGGCTGACACTGCGCAAGGTGCTTGTTTCGGGCTCAATTAAGGCCTAAGAGCTGTTTGGACATGACGATGCAATGGCATTCGGTCCCGGCCTTGAGCGGGCGGGAGGAGTGGAATTCTTCGGTGCCAGTCTCGACGTAGCCGTGACGCCGATAGATGGGCGGCAGCTCGGGGCGCAGGTTGAGTACAAGAATATCAACCGCTTCGCATCCCTGGCGGCGCAGATGCTCTTCAGCTGCCTCCATGATGCGCATGCCGAGGCCACGGCTCTGGCGGGCAGGATCGACGGCAAGCTGGCCCATGTAGCCGCGCGCGCCGCGCACCTCCGTGTAGACGCAGCCGAGAAGCTGGTGGTTGTCGCCCTCGGCGGCCAGGATTTCTCCCTTGCGCATCATTTCCGCCAGACGTGCTTCGTCCGTTCGCGTTCCCTCGAAGAAGGATTCAATGGAAAAGGCGGCGTTGATGAGAGGAATCAAATGCGGGCGGTCGGCGTCGGTTGCCGGACGGAGATGAAGGGATGCATCGGACTGAGTAGTGCGGCTTTCGTTCTGGTTCATTGGATTACAAGCGACTGTTCGGCGCTGAGGTTCAGCGATTCTGTCCCTACGGTTGCAATTTTATCGTAGCCAGGGCGATTGAATCCAACGGTTCACGCATTGACTCACCTGCAGAAGCGCCGTAGGCTCAAAGTATGGAATTCAAAGTCATCGAGTTGGAGAAGGAGCCAATCGAATTCGACCTGGAGCTGGCTCCGGGAGCGGTCGATTTGGGCGAGGAGGCGCAACAGCAAGGTGCATTAGCCACCTCGGGCCATGCAGAAGTGCTGCACGAGCACCGCGGTCCCAGGGATATTGTGGACGACATTCGTCTGGTGGGCGACTTTCACGGCAGATTTCAGGTGCCTTGCGCCCGCTGCATCGAGCCGGTCGAAATTCCTCTGGAGGCCGAGTTTGATTTGATCTTCCGGCCGGCGGCGGCCGATTCCGACGCCACGGAACGCGCCATTACTGCGCAGGAGACCGAAATCGGGTATTATCTAAAGGACAGTCTTTTGCTTGAAGATGTACTACGCGAGCAGGTACTTTTGTCCCTGCCGGTCAAAACATTATGCAAGCCGGACTGCAAAGGACTTTGCCCGCGCTGCGGTGTGAACCGCAACAGCCAGCCCTGTTCATGCGATGTGGGTCCGAGTGACCCCCGCTGGGAGGCGCTGGCCGGTTTACGCGGCCGGATTGAGTTCAAGGACAACAGCCCCAAAAGCAATTGAGGGCTTTATGCCCGTTTTAAATGGCAGCCAGAAAGCCGCCAAGACATTGCATGGCCTGAAGTTGGCCGCGAAATGAAAGGAATTTTGAAATGCCAAACCCGAAAAGGCGCCACTCGACGCGCCGTACCGCACTTCGCCGTTCTCACGATTTTCTGACCGCCGTCGGCGTCTCAGAGTGCCCAGCCTGCCACGAGAAGAAGCTGCCCCATCGCGCCTGCCCCAAGTGCGGCGAGTACAAAGGCCGCGCTGTGCTCGAAGTCAAGGACGAAGCCAAGTAAGCTCCCATGCTCATCGATATCGCGCTTGACGCCGTAGGTACCGACAAAGCTCCTGAAGCAGAGATTCGCGGGGCGATCCTCGCCTGCAAAGCCCTGCCTGTACGGGTCCACTTGGTGGGTCCGGAGGGAGAGCTGCACGATCTTCTGGATGAGGCTCTGGGCAACGATGATCTGCCTATTGTGATTCACCATGCCTCGGAGCGCATCGGCATGGAGGAAAAGGCGGCGCACGCAGTTCGCACCAAAAAAGACAGCTCCATTCGCGTGGGGCTGAAACTGGTGCGCGAGGGCAAGGCGGCTGGTTTTGTGACCGCAGGCAACACAGGCGCGGCCATGGCTACTGCCAAAATGGTTTTAGGTGCGTTGCCGGGAGTGGATCGCCCGGCGCTGGCAACTCCCATGCCTAGTTCCAAGGGCAATCCCTGCGTGCTGCTCGACGTTGGCGCCAATGTGGATTGCAAGGCGTCCAACCTGGCGCAGTTTGCCGTAATGGGCGAGATCTACGCCCGCAGCGTGCTCAAGATTGACTCACCGCGTGTGGGACTGCTCAATGTAGGTGAGGAAGAATCCAAAGGCAACGACCTCACACGCGAGGCCTTTCCGCTGCTCAAGGCGCTGCCTATTCGCTTTGTAGGCAACGTCGAGGGGCGCGACATATTTTCAGGCCTGGCAGACGTGATTGTCTGCGACGGCTTTGTGGGCAATGTGGCGCTGAAGACCAGCGAGGGCGTGGGCCGCTTTGTGCGCGATGTGCTGCGCGAGTCGCTGAAACGCACCGTCACCGCCCAGGTAGGCGCGCTGCTCTCTCGCCGCGCATTCAACGAATTCCGCCACCGCCTGGACTACCGGGAGTACGGCGGAGCGCCTCTGTTGGGCGTGCGCGGGGTCTGCATCATCGGCCACGGATCCTCGAACGACCGCGCCATCTACAACGGCATTCGTGTGGCCTACGAGTCGGCCAAGGCGGGCACTATTCAAAAGATCGAAGCCGAGTTTGCCAACAGACCGCAGGGCACAGTTCCAGTGGCTGGCGCAGAAGTTGCTGTCGTGCCAAACTCTACCGTGCAGTAGGGCATGATGCCTGCCGATACAAGCCAATCTTTATCGTTTGATCCATCCGTGCTGAATCAGTTGGCCTGTCCGGCATGCCTGGGCGATCTTCGTCTGGAAGAGTCTCGGCTGCGCTGCGGAGATTGTGGTCGCGCTTACCCGGTTGTGGATGGAATTCCGACACTGATTGCCGGGCGTGAAAAGCTCAAGAACGAATAGAGCGCACCTTCAAGAGCTCTCGAACAAAATGGCTTGAAGCTAATCAGTTGTTAGGGGTTACTCGTACTTCAGCGATTCGACCGGTTCCATTTGCGCCGCGCGCGTGGCTGGAACAGTGCCGAAGATGACGCCCACCAGAGTAGCCGCAGTGAGGGCGATAATAACCGACCAAGTGGATACCGGCAGTTCAAAGTTAGTAAAGACGCGGACGGCCAAAGGCAAGGCCAGTCCCACCATGGTTCCGATCACGCCGCCGACCAGCGAGATGATAATTGCCTCGGCCAAAAATTGCAGTTTGATCTCTCGTGCTGTGGCGCCCAAAGCCTTGCGGATGCCGATCTCGCGGGTTCGCGCGCGCACATTAGCGAGCATGATGTTCATGATGCCCACGCCGCCCACAGCAAGGGTCACCGTGGAAACGGCTACCAGCACTAGCGTGAGATACGTCATGATCTTGTCGGCCATGACCAAAAGCTCTTTCATGGTTTGTGCCTGGTAAACCGAGTTGGGCCGGTGACGCGCATGAATGATGCGTACGATCTCTTTTGCGGCGTCGGGAACCTCGTCCATGCTGCGCATGGAAAAATAAATCTGGTTCACATTTTCCGTTCCCGTAAAGTAGCGGGCCACGGAAAAAGGAATCAGGATCGTCTGGTTTTCGATCTCCGATGCGCCAAAATCATCTACGCTCTGTTTGAATACGCCGACGATGGTGAAGGGAATTCCGCTGATTTCAAACTCCCTGCCGACGGCCGCGTCGGAGCCGCCGAAGCGTTCCTTCGCAAAAAGCTCGGTGACTAAGGCGCATTTGATGTGAGCAGCATCGTCGGTATCGTCCAGAAAGCGGCCCACGGGCACTAGCAGGTTACGAATCTGCTGGTATTGCGGGCTAACGCCCAGCACCAGCGTGTCTTTGGTGATGCCAGAGCCAAAGCTGATGCGGACGTGCATGGAGAGGATCGGCGAGGAGTAACGAACTCCGGGCAACTGTGCCAGCACGGCTTTTTCGTCATCGCGCGTGAGCGAGTCGTTGTAGAGCGCGCGTTCAGCTGCTGTCGCCCCGCTGCCGGAGTACTCCACCTCGACCGAATTGGTTTCGACCTTCTGGATCTCCTCCATAATGAACTTTCGGCCAGTCAGCCCGATGGTGACCACCAAAATAACTGAAGCGGTACCGATGACCATGCCCAGCGCCGTCAAGGCAAAGCGAACCTTGCTGGCACGGAAGCTGTCCAAGGCCAGCTTGAGAATCTCGCTGACGAGCATGGTGCGGCGGGCGCTCAGGAGAGTCTCTTGGAAGCTGCGATGGCGAGCATGATCGTCCGGGGTCATAGATACAGCTTACAGTGGAGAGTGGACAGTTCACAAAAAACAACCCCAGCCTGAGCCGGGGTTGCTGGGTGACAAAGTACGAAGCTGACTAAGCCTTGGCGGCCATGACGTGCGCCACTTCCTTGAGACGGGCGGCCTTGCCGCGCAGTCCGCGAAGGTAGAAGAGCTTGGCGCGGCGCACCTTGTAGCTGCGAATCTTCTCGATCTTGTCGATGACCTTGGAGTTGAACGGGAAGATACGCTCCACGCCCTGGCCAAAGCTCATCTTGCGCACGGTGAAGGTGCCCTGGGGTCCTTTGTTGATGGCAATGACCAAGCCCTCAAAGGCCTGCAAGCGTTCCTTGTCGCCTTCCTTGATCTTCACTTGGACGCGAACCTGATCGCCAGGCACAAATTCGGGGAGGTCGGTACGCTTGAGCTTGTCAGCCAAGCGTTGCATTACGGGATGAATGGACATGGTTACTTCCTGCGTTTGGACTCAGAATTTTTAGTTTACTACAAACGACCGGTTTGCGCCCGCTTCAGGCGCGAATGTCGCTGAGATGGATGCATTTGTCACAGATTTCACAATTCACACGCCAATCGAAAGCAGATCAATGCGTTATAGTTCCCGTTATGGATGAGAAACGAGAATTGCTGCGCCATACGCTGGCTACCGTTGCCTACCGTGCTGCCCGCGCCCTTGAGGGCGCGCCTGACCACTTTGCCGGATTTGCCGGAGTGGGCCGTATGCCCGTACAGATTCTCTCCCACATGGGCGATCTTTTTGACTGGGCGCTGAGTGCGGCCATGGGGCAGGAGCGCTGGCGCGCCACCCAGCCACGCGCCTGGACCGAGGAGCAGCAGAGGTTCTTCCAGTCGCTGCAAACCTTCGACTCATTTCTGGCCACTGGCGGTCCGTTGCACGCCTCTGTCGAGCGTCTGCTGCAAGGGCCGGTCGCCGATGCGCTGACACACGTGGGCCAGTTGGCCATGCTGAGGCGTTTGTCCGGCAGTCCCACCCACGGCGAAAGCTTTTTCGACTCCGACATTAAGGCCGGCGTAGTGGGCGCGGATCAGCCTGCGGCTGTGAGGCCTTTCAAGGCTCGCTAGCTACTGAAAGGCCAGCGGCTTCCATGCGCCGTTCTGCTTAAGTGCCAGTTGAATCGGGCGTGGTGGGCCGATGGGCGGAACAGTCACTTCAATCCATAGTTCTTCACCAGGGTTGAGTCGGCTGGGGTCGGCGGCGTGCTCGGCAATGTAAAAATCTACCGGCGTGTCGATGCGCATCGCGTCACAGGATGAATTCGGCGTTGCGGATACATTCACGCCCTTGGTATTCTCGTCCGCTTCGGGAATGCGAATCGCTTCCAGCTTGTTGTTTTCCACCTTGAGTTTGGCGCGGAATTGAACGTCTCCCCGCCAGTTGATGCGGTAGCCGCCTTTGCGGGGAGTACCGTCGCTGTTGCGCGGGAAGTCGGCGTGCAGAGCGGAGGGCAGCGTACTCTGGCAGCCGTCCACGGTCAGTTGCAGACTTATATAGCGGCCGCGCATCACCATATCGGGATCGTAGGCCGCCGTGCGTACCCAGACCTTGGGGCAGGTGGCGCGCTGATACAAGTACTTGGCCGCGATGGAGGAGACGAGCAGCAATTGAATCACGAGTAATGCAATGGAGGTTCCAGAGAGCGAAGTCTTGGCCATTTTCATACCGCCTCCTCAGTCTCGCGGGAGGAAAGTTCCGCTTTGTTCATGCTGCCCACAAGTTTTCGGCGGGTTTTCTCCAGCACCCAGCCGCCAGCCAGGAAGAGTATGCCCAGCCCGATGAGGCCCAGCGAGCGATCCAGCTTGTCCATGATGTCGCTGAAGTAGAACCAGAAGACGGTAATGGCGAAGCCGACAATGCCAAGGTTGACCAACGCCTGCGAAACCTGCCGCACGCCCCACCAAATGATGAAGACGCAGAAGGCCGCGACCAGCGCGTGGGAGACAAGATTCGGCTCATTGCGCACGTAAGAATAGTTATTACCTCCGAAGCCGGAGTAGGACTGGGTCCAGACTCGCTGGCACCAGGGCAACGCAATCGAAAAACAAATAGCGGCTGTCACGGGAATCACGCTCTTGCGGAACTTGAAGACCGTAAACATCAGCGGAAGCACAGCAATGTCCACCCAACCCCAGGTACGCAGGCCGAGCGGCAGGTAGGTTTCGCTGCCCCAGGAGCGCCAGCCTTCCAGCAGAATGCAAATTCCTGTAATGCCATCGATAGCCGCTGCTGCAAAGAGTATTCCCCGGAGGATCTTGTGCTTCGAGCCGATGAAAAACGTTAGATAAAGCACGGCCCAGACGATAAGGAAGCGGCCAATGTAGACGCTTTCGCCGATGTGGCCGTCGGCGTAATAGGAGAACTCTGAACAAATCCATGCCGGGAAAAGCAGCAGCGTCAGAACCTGTTGCGCCTCGTCGTGAAGCAGAGCCCAACCAGCCGCAGCAGCCACAGCCCACATCAGAATCGCCGCAGGCCAATGCTCTTCAATGTTGAAGATCTGGCCGACAAGCGCGATAGCCGCTCCGGTGGAGATGGTTCCCACGGCGTGCAGAGCCGTCGATAGGCCTCTGAAGTGATTGCGGGCAAAGCCGCCGCCAATGTGGAAGACGCTGACCATGGTGAGCACGACGGCGAGGCGCGCCAGAGGGCCGATCTGGTCCCAGTGAGCGGAGACGAAGAGCGCCACGCCACAGGCCAGTAGAATGGCTCCGAGAATGAGGACGACGATGACCTGCCAGCGCAATCCGGCGGGTTTGGTCTGCACTGCTTCATGGGCGCGGATGCGGCGAACTGTCTCCGCATCCAGGAGGCCAGCGGATTGCCAGCGATTTAAGTGCGATTCAAAGTCTGCCATAGCGGTTGGCAGAAGTAGAACACATTTTGGCGGGTCGCGCACGATAAAAGATATACAAACGACCCATGCGGAAGCCAGAATCTGCGGCATCGACCAATAGACACCGGTCGACACGCGGAGTAGAATTCCCGCATTATGCGCAGAATACTCGTAGCTCTTTGCCTGTTTGCCGTGGTCGCATTGCCCCGTGCTGTTGCTGCCCTAGATCAACCCTCCGAATACGCCACGCTGCTCGCTTCGCTGAAGGCGGGCAAAACCGATATCGACTACGCACGCCTGCGCCTCAGCTACATGGACTCGCCCGAATACAAGAAGGCCAAGGATACCTCTAAATCTGAGAAAGACATGATGGAGGCACTGAATAAGAAGGACTATCCCGCAGCCCTCAAGGACACCGAAAAAGTGCTCGATAGCGACTATGTGAACATCGATGCTCACTATGTGGCTCTGGAGGCGAACAAGGAGATGGGCGCGACGGACAAGGCGAAGTTTCACTGGACCGTCTTTCGCGGGCTGATCGATTCAATTCGCAATTCAGGCGACGGCAAGTCAATGGAAAAAGCTTGGGTGGTGATCAACGTCCACGAGGAATATGTCATGCTGCGCGTACTCGGCTTCCGACCAGGGGAGCAAAGCCTGGTCAATAAGGACGGCCATGCCTACGACGTTATGAAAGTAAAGAGCGTGGATGACGGGACCGAGCAGACCTTCTACTTCAACGTCGATATTGCTTTCAAGCATTACGGCTTCTGAGGGGAATTGGGCTCGCTCTCTGAAGCAGCGCTCGCGACGGGGATGCTGCCGCCGTATCATCAAGTAGTATGCGATTCGAGATTGTAACGATCTTTCCCGAGTTTTTCACGAGCTTCTTCGAGAACGGAATTCTGCGCCGCGCGCTGGCTGAACAGCTGGTGACGGTGGGTGTGCACGATCTGCGCGCATTTACGCACGACCGGCACCGCACTGTGGATGACCGTCCCTTTGGCGGCGGCGAGGGAATGGTACTGAAGGCTGGGCCGCTGGCCGAGGCGATGGCTTCGCTGGGAATTGCGCCGAAACAGGGATCAGGGATCAGGGACCAGGGGTCAAGACGCACCCGCGTGATCTTGCTTTCAGCGCAGGGGCGTCCGTTTACCCAGGCGCTGGCCCGCGAGTTGGCCTCGGAAGAACGCGTAGTGCTGATCTGCGGGCGCTATGAGGGCGTAGACGAGCGCATCAACCAGCTTTATTGCGACATGGAACTTTCCATCGGCGACTACGTGCTGAGCGGAGGCGAATTGGCTGCGGCGGTGGTGGTGGATGCGGTGATGCGTCTGATTCCCGGCGTGCTGGGCAACGAGGCATCGAGCGAGTTTGAGAGCTTTGGCGTGGCCGACGCCGAGATTACCACCGATGAGGAGGGTGTTCCGCGCTCGCAGCACGGAGCCGGCGGTCTGCTCGACTATCCACACTACACGCGGCCAGCGGAGTTTGCCGGACTGAGCGTGCCGGAGACGCTGCTCAATGGCGATCACAAAGAGATTCGCAAATGGCGGCGTGAGCAGCAGTTGCGCAAAACGCTGGCCAATAGGCCGGATCTGCTCAATGGCGCCAGTCTCAGCAAAGAAGACCGCAAGTTGCTCGATGCGATTCACGAGGAAATGGGATAGGGACGGCAGGGCTCACTAGAAGCTGTTATGAAGTTTGCATCTGAGTAGGCACTTTTCCTGGAGTACTTGTTTGTTGAGCCTTGAGGCGTGGGCGGAGTCATGGGTAGGTGAGGATATACTTCTTCACAACGCCAAAATGAAGCGCCACGTCCTTATCTTCGGTTTCGTCGGTGGCCTACTCATCGCCACCCTGCAATACACCGAATATCGCTTCGTCATCATCGAGCACTCCGTCGAGCTCTACGGCGCGCTCGTCGCCATACTTTTCGCGAGCTTCGGCATCTGGCTCGGCCTTCGCATCACGCGCAGTCGCGAAATCATTCGCGAAACGGTCGTAGTGAGGGAAGTGCTTGCCCCCTCCCAGGCATCGGGCCAAGCCCCCGCCCCCTTCGCTCCCAATACAGTCAAGCAGCAGGCCCTCGGCATCACGGCACGTGAGCTCGAAATCCTCACCCTGGTCGCCCGAGGCTTCAGCAATCGCGAGATCGCCGCGCAGCTTTTCGTTTCCGAAAACACCGTCAAGACTCACTGCGCCCGCGCCTTTGACAAGCTCGGAGCCGCCCGCCGCACCCAGGCGGTCCAGCGCGGCAAAGAACTGGGCATCCTGCCGTGACAGCGTCACCCGAAAGCATGATTTCCGCTCCACTTCTCAAAAAATCATCCGAAAGGGTGACGACATCTGGCCCCGCTCCACCGCATATTGACTCTGTTGTTACTCACACCAGGAGGCTCACATGAAGAAAACTGTCCTCACCTTCGGCCTGATCTCAGGCGTCATGATCTCCGTCCTCATGGGCGGCTCGCTTCTCCTCGCCGACAAGATCGGTTCCGGCCACAGCATGGTGATCGGCTACACGATTATGGTGGCGTCATTCCTGCTCATCTACTTCGGCATCCGCAGCTACCGCGACAACAACCTCGCCGGCCAAATCTCATTCGGCCGCGCCTTCGCTTGCGGCATCCTAATAACGCTCATCACCACCGTCTGCTACGTCGCCATGTGGGAGGTCCTCTACTTTAACTTCATGCCCCACTTCATGGACAGCTACTTTGCTGCGCAGATTCACAAGGTTCAATCCTCTGGACTTGATCCCGCCGCCACCGCAGCGCAGGTTGCCGCCATACTGCGCTCTCAGCAGCTCTATCAGAACCCC
>CAYPYJ010000076.1:0-19229 GCA_964414945.1 uncultured Occallatibacter sp. | reverse complement strand
CGCGATCAAGTCCGCGACCTGCGGGAGTATCTTTGACCCTGCTCGCATCCGCAGGGAACTTTCCGAAATTGAAACCAAGTTGGCCGATCCAGCTCTCTGGTCCAATCCAAACGCCACCAAGCCGCTGATGCGGGATAAGAAGCGCCTGGAAACCATGGTGGCAGACGACGAGCAACTTGTACGTCGCACCGGCGAAATCGAAACTTACATCGAGCTGGCCCGCGAAGGCGAAGATGTCCTAGGCGAGATTGAGAACGAGATCAAAGCTCTGGCAGTTTTCAACGAAGAGTTGGAAGCCCGCACGATGCTCAACAGCGAGACCGATCCGCTGAACGCCATCGTCACCGTGCACCCCGGCGCGGGCGGAACAGAGAGCCAGGACTGGGCCGAAATGCTGATGCGCATGTATCTGCGCTGGGCCGAGCAGCAGGGCTTCAAAACCGAGATGAACGACTACCAGGACGGCGAAGAAGCGGGCATCAAATCCGCCACATTCACCATCACTGGCGAGTACGCCTTTGGCCAACTAGCCGGCGAGAGCGGCGTCCATCGCCTCGTCCGCATCTCGCCCTTCGACTCCGCCAAGCGCCGCCACACGTCCTTTGCTTCTGTCTATGTTTCGCCCGAGATCGACGAGACCATCCATGTGGACCTCAAAGTTGAAGACCTCCGCATCGACACTTACCGCTCCGGCGGCAAGGGCGGCCAGCACGTCAACACCACCGACTCCGCCGTGCGGATGACGCACCTGCCCACTGGCATCGTCGTCCAATGCCAAAACGAGCGCTCGCAGCATAAAAACCGCGACAAAGCCATGTCGATGCTGCGCTCCCGGCTCTACGAATATGAACTGGAAAAGAAGCGCGCAGTCAGCAGGAAGGTCGAAGACTCCAAGCTCGAAATCAACTTCGGTTCGCAGATTCGCTCATACGTCCTGCAGCCCTATCGCATCGCCAAAGACCACCGCACCAAAGTCGAAGTAGGCGACGTGGACAAGGTGCTGGACGGCTATCTTGAGCCATTTTTGCGCGGCTACCTTCTGGCCAAGCGCCGGGGTACCGCCGTCGCACCCGAGGCTGGCGACGATCTGGACGTGTAAACCCCTGAATCATTCGCTACACTAATGAGTCCAAGAATGTGGGATTATTCATTGTCTGCTATGCGTCTTACCCGTTTGATTTTCGCGATCTGTCTGTTAGCTTGCGCCGGCCTGCCAGCGCGGGCCGCGTCGAGTTCGTATGAAACGGACCATGTGCAGGTTCGGCTGGTATTTCGCAAAGCTCAGCTCTATCCCGGTGCTGGCGATCACGGCGGCCTCTACTTTAAGCTGGAGCCGGGCTGGCATGTCTATTGGAAGAATCCGGGGGATGCGGGCGAGCCGCCGCATATTCGCTGGACGCTCCCCGAAGGGGTAACTGCGGGGCCGTTACAGTTCGCTGCACCCAAGCGCTTGCCGCTGGGACCGTTGATGGACTACGGCTATGAGGACGAAGTCCTCTACCCATTCAAGCTGGAGATTGCGAAATCCGCGAAACCGGGAAAAGCCGTACTTCGCGCCAAGGTCGATTGGCTGGTCTGTCGAGGAAGCTGCATTCCCGGCAAAGCGGACCTGGAAATCAATCAGAAGATTCTCGCGAGTGCGCCCGCTGTGGAAGCGGATGATGGACCGGGCGTGGAAATTTGGAAGCGTCTGGCCGTAAAGCTGCCCGACGTACTGCCCAGCAACGAACACGCTGTCTTCCAAGCATCCAAAGAAGGTTTCCGCCTCGTCGTTGAAACTGGCAAGCGAGAGAGTCAAGCCGCGTTTTTCCCGGAAGACCAGGACATAATCGACAATCCCGCCCCGCAAAAGCTAACTCCGACTGCGAGTGGTTTTGTATTGGAACTGAAGAAAGATACGAGTTCTACCGCGAATCCGGTTCAGTTGAAGGGCGTGCTTGAGTTGAGCGGCGGGCGGAACTACGAGATTGCCGCGACACCGGACTATTCCGGGATGGTGTCGCGGATTGTGTCAATGCCGGAGCCCGCACCCTCGGTCTACACAACTGCGCAGTTCGTCCTGCCGTTGTCCTCCAATCCCGCTCCGGCTGCCCCGTCGCCCTTTTCCTGGCTGGTGCTGCTCCGCACCTCCGGCCTAGCCTTTCTCGGCGGCCTACTGCTCAACCTGATGCCCTGCGTTTTCCCGGTGCTCTTTCTCAAAGGCCTCGCGCTGGTCAACTCCGGTAACGAAGAACGAGCAAAGCTGCGGACGCACGGCCTGGTTTACGCTGCTGGGATTCTCGTCTCGTTCTGGGCGCTCGTGGGCGTGCTGCTGCTTCTGCGCGCAGCGGGAGCGACCCTCGGTTGGGGCTTCCAGTTCCAGTCGCCAATATTTCTCTCGCTCATGGCTGGCCTGTTGTTCTTTCTCGGCCTCTCGCTGGCTGGTCAATTCGAAATCGGCCTCACGCTGACCAGTGCCGGCGGAACGCTTGCGCAAAAGCAAGGCTACACAGGCAGCTTCTTCACTGGCGTTCTGGCGGTCGTCGTGGCTACTCCCTGTACAGCGCCTTTCATGGGAGCGGCCATCGGTTACGCGCTCAGCGCATCGCCCGCGGTTACATTTGCGGTCTTCACGGCTCTCGCTCTGGGCCTGGCCGCGCCCTACGTCGCGCTCACCCTGCAACCGGCTTGGACGCGCCTGCTTCCCCGCCCCGGCGCATGGATGGAAGTGCTGCGTCAAGCCGTCGCAGTGCCCATCTTCGCCACCGTCATCTGGCTGGCCTGGGTGCTGGCGCAGGCTTACGGAGCCAGCTTACTGGCGGCGCTTCTGGCAAGCTTCCTGCTGTTGGCCATCGCCGGATGGTTTCTTGGCCGCTGGCCAGCCAAACGCTGGGCTACTTCGATTGCCGCTCTGATTCTGCTGGCCGTGATCGCGCTGGCATTCTTAAGCCAACGTTCCGCATCAGAAGATAGAGAGCAGGTTCGCGTGACCGCAGATATGCTTGCGAGAGGCCAAATTGCGAGAGTGGAACTGAACCCCGATCTCGCAAATGGTTGGCAGCCGTGGTCCGCCGAGGCGGTCAGCGGTTATGAAGCCGAAGGCCGTCCGGTCTTAGTGGACTTCACCGCAAGCTGGTGCCTAAGCTGCCAGGTCAATGAGCGCGTGGCCCTCAACCAACCAGAGGTGCAAGCCGCTTTTCGCACGAAAAATGTCGTCCTGCTGCGCGCCGACTGGACACGCCACGACGAAGCCATCACACAAGCATTGACCGCCCTGGGCCGAAGCGGCGTCCCCACGTATGCGCTCTACGCACCGGGTGAAACGAGTCCTCGTCTCCTGCCGGAAGTTCTGACTCCGGGGATTGTGCTGGATGCCGTAGGAAACCTCACCAAGAAAAATTGATAGACTGCCACCTGCAGTGCGACCAACTTTTCCCCGCTTAGAACGGGTCTTTGTTGCCTCCGCCGCAGAGTTTGACCGCACGGGCAAATGCCTTGGCAACCCGGATAGCCAGATCGTTGTCGGTGAAATAGAAGAAATCTTCTTCCCCATGGGGCCTGCGCACGGAAAGCTCTGTTATAGACGGGTTAGAGGATGTAACGACGATATTGGGTTGGCCCTGTTTGGCGGACCAACTGTTAATGGATTGCACATAGGGCGAGACCACAACATTTTCAACTTCGCGCAATGAGAATACTTTGTCCGTATCAACGTAGGTCTCATTCTTGCCTGGCTGAGCACTGTTTGTGGCCTTCCGATGGTAAGTGATACGGCACTGACCTGGGTCGGCAACTACATTGCTGTACTCGTTGGTATATGTCGCGGTACCCGTGGCGTCGGTGTTTGTGTCATGTAGGAATGTGACGAAAGCCACATTGCCTAGATCGCTCAATTGGTCTTGAATAAACTTCATCGCCTCTGCGAGAGTAGGTCCGCTGGTGGTTGACGCACTGTTCGCGGGCGCGCTGGCAGGCTTCGATTCAGCAGACGACGCACCCTGAGGAGCGAGTATCGCGGTCAGCTCAGCTTCACTAGCTCCGGCTAGTTTCAGCGCAACCAGCGCATCGGCTGATGTGTCGAATTTTTCAGTGATTGCGTGAATCTTGCTCAAAACCACGCTCTCCGGCATCCCCGCTTTCAACAGTTTCAGCACCTCGGTGTTTGCGGGCGCATCGTTCGCTGGCTTGAGCGGCGGTGCTGCTGCCTGCTGCGCAATCGCTTGACCGCTCGACAGAATCACCAAAAGAAGAACGAAGACAAAGCGCAAAAGATTCTTCATACAATTGCTCCTTAAAACGGGTCTTTGTTACCGCCGCCACAGAGTGCAACCGCACGGGCAAATGCTTTGGCAACGCGAATAGCCAGATCGTTGTCGGTGAAATCGAATTCAGATTCGCCAGAAGGAGAGCTCACAAAAAGCGTGGTTATAGGCGGGCTCGTGGATGTACAGGTGAAGTTGGGGCTACCCGGTTTGGCTAACCATCTATTAAGGCCTTGCGTGTAAGGCATAACCGTGACATTTTCGACTTCGCGCAATGAGTACGCCCAGGTAGCGTTAGGATTATCTGCTGCCGGAACTTTCCGATGGTAGGAGATATAACACTGGCCAGGATCGGCAACTACGCCGGTGTACTCGATGGAGACTTTATCCGTTTTCGTGGTGTTGTCGTTTGTACTCTGCAAGTATTGGTAGAAGCTGACTTTGCCCATCCCGTTCAGTTTGTCCTGGATGAACTTCATCGTCTCAGCAAGAGTGGGGCCGCTACTAGTTGGCTCAGTGTTCGCGGGCGCGCTGGCATGCCTTGGTTCAGCAGGTGCCGCGCCCTGAGGAGTCAATATCGCGGTAAGCTCCGCTTCACTGGCCCCGGCTTGCTTCAGCGCGACCAGCGCATCGGCGGAGGTATCGAATTTTTCGGTGATCGTGTGAATCTTGCTCAAAACCACGCTCTCCGGCATCCCCGCTTTCAACAGTTTCAGCACCTCGGTGTTTGCGGGCGCATCGTTCGCTGGCTTGAGCGGCGGTGCTGCTGCCTGCTGCGCAATCGCTTGACCGCTCAACAGAGATGCCAAAGAAAGAACTAAAACAAAGCGCAAAAGATTCTTCATACAAATGCTCCTTAAAACGGGTCTTTATTGCCGCCGCCGCAAAGTGTGACCGCGTGAGCAATCTCATTTGCAACGCGGTGGGCAAGACCATCGTCGGTGAAAAAAACTACAGCTTCGGCTTTGTTCGCACTGTCTATCGCCAGTACCGTGATGGGTGGCGTAGATTCCGCTTCAAGATCGTTGGGGTGATTACCTTTCAGACCATTCTGATGTATCCACTGACCATACGGGAGGACCGTAATCTTCTGTATATCCCTCAAGGATAGTGAAACTGAAATCCAATACGGCTTGCGTACACCCTCAACGCTGTATCGGAAGGAGAGATGGCAAGCGGCCGGATCGGCGACTACATCGGTGACCCGTGCGGCCGATTTAATGTGCGACGAGGAGCCTAAGCCACCGGCTGTGTCATGAACGTAGGCTTCGAATTCGAAACTGCCCATACCACTCAGTTGGTCCTGGATGAACTTCATCGGCTCATCGGGAGAAGGGTCACTGGCGGCTGGCACGGAAGGCGCGGCAGCGGGTGCCGGCGCTGCCGATGACACCCCCTGATTCAACATGGCATTCAATTCAGCGTCGTTAGCGCCAGCTTGCTTGAGCGCCACCAGCGCATCGGAGGATGTGTCAAACTTCTCAGTGGTCGCGTGAATCTTGTTCAGCACCACGCTCTCTGACATCCCTGCCTTCAGCAGCTTCAGCACTTCGGCGTTCGCGGGCGCGGTGGGATTGGATTGGGGCGCAGCAGATTGTTGTGCAGAAAGCGTGAAAGCAAGCCCAGCCAAGAGGCTCGCAACCAGCAAGTATTTCACCTTCATGATCGTCTCCTGTTTCGAAGCACCCCTCAGAGGCGGAGGTTCCTCCCCGCCTCCTAAGTGAATAGGTCTGCATCGCACAGGAACCCAATCAGGCTGCCAAGAAAATTACTAAGGATTCTATCACTCGGATGTTAGCCGGTGTTGCGGGGCTACTTTAGCGGGTCGGCAGGCAGCGTCCAGCCTTCTCTCTCTCCCTTGTTCTGCTCCTTGAGCCAATCCATCAGCGGCTGGAAGTATTCGGTGATAGCCGAGGCATCAGCTTTGTCGGTTCCAGTCATCGCCTTCAACGCCTCCGGCCAGGGTTTGGATGCGCCTATCGAAAGCATCGCATTCAAACGAGCGCCAGCCTCTTTCGATCCGTAAACCGAGCAGCGGTTGAGCGGCCCTTTGTAGCCTGCGGCCTGGCACATGGCGCGATAGAACTGAAACTGATAGACCCGCGCAAGGAAGTAGCGCATATAAGGCACGTTGCCGGGAATGTGATACTTTGCGCCGGGATCAAAGTCCGCCTCGGTGCGCGCCACAGGCGGAGCAATGCCCTGGTACTTTTCACGCAGAGTCCACCACGCGCTGTTGTAATGCTCCGGCGTGGTCTGTCCGCTGTAAACCTGCCAACGCCATTTGTCGATCAACAACCCGAACGGCAGGAACGCGATCTTGTCCAGAGCCGTGCGCAGAAGCAGCGGAATGTCTGCGCTCTCGGGTGGAACCGCGTCGATGAGGCCGAGCTTCTTCAGGTAATCCGGTGTAACGTTCAGGGCAATAGCATCGCCAATGGCCTCATGGAAGCCGTCGTTCGCGCCGTTCTGGAAGAAAGGCGGCTGATTGCGATAGGCCATTTGATAATAGTTATGGCCCAACTCGTGATGCACCGTCACAAAATCATCGGCGGTGGGTTGGAAGCAGGCCTTGATACGCACATCGATTTGGTTATCGATATCCCATGCGCTGGCGTGGCAAACCACGTCACGGTCGCGAGGATGCGAGAGCATCGACCGCTTCCAGAAGCTCTCCGGCAGCGGGTCAAAGCCCAGCGACTTGTAGAATCCTTCACCGTAGCGAACCATCTGTTGCGAATCGGTGTTGCGCGCCTTCAGAATCGCGCCCAGGTCGTAAGGCAGAGGGCCGGAGGGCGGCGCAACCACATCGTAGATATTGCCCCACTCCTGCGCCCACATGTTGCCCAGCAAATCTCCAGGAATCATGCCGTCAGGGCGGCGGGCCGTGTCGCCATACTTTTCAATCAGCTTGCGGCGAACGTAGGTGTGCAACTCGCGATAGAGCGGTTCCACCTGCGTCCAGAGCCGCTCAATTTCGGCCTGAAACTGGTCGGGAGTCATGTCGTATTGCGAACGCCACAGAGCGCCGGTGTCGGAGAATCCCAGTTCGCGCGCGCCCTTATTGCTGAGTTCGGCCAGGCGCGCGTAATCGTCACGCATCGGGGGGCCCACGGCGTGCCAGCCAGTCCACAGAGCGGCCAGTTCCTTGGGGTCGCGACTCTTGGCCATCTTGACGCCAATTTCGTCAATGCCCAGGCAGTGGTCAGGGTCGGCATCGGGACAATACTTGCCCTTCCCGTACGCAGCGTCGAGCTGTGCAGCCTTCTGCGTCGTCTCAGCACGCAGCGTGGGGTCAAGAGGCGCAGGCAGACCAATGCCCAGCTTGAGCAAAAGCAATTTGCGGGTCGCATCGGGCGGCAGCTTCAGTCCGTCAAACTTTCGCGCCTCATAGATCAGCGCAGTCTGTCGTGCAATCAGCCGGTCGTTGGCCTCAGCCAGCAGCGTAACCGTATCGTCGGTGATATAAGTCTCTTCCACCCACGATGCGCGGGCCGAATCAATGCCCAACTCGTTCAGTTCCTTTTCCGCGCTGCTGATGAAAGCGAGGGCTTGTTCGACGGTAGGCTGGGTCGCAGTGGGCACAACGGCTGGCGTTTGCGCCGGAGTAGTTGGGAGAAGTAACAGGCCGGCAAATGTCAGCAGGCAGGATGTGAATGGTCCGATTCTGTATCTCATGGCATTCGAACTATAGAACATTTAATTGAGATTTGAAAGTAGCTTTTTGCCCGCTGAATCCTACTTCCGCGGCATCGGTTCCTGATCTCGTGAATTCATGAACGCTCTGCGTCCGCCCTGCGAGCGCAGGTTGGGGTCGTAGAGCGGAGGTCGGTCCTGGTCGGCATTGAAGCCGTGCACCAGCTTGGGATTGGGCTTGAACTTCGGCGGCCCTCCGTTGAACTGCCGCGCATGGCTCAGCACCATCCCCGCACGGCCATGCATGGGTCGCACAATGCCACGAACCTGCACGTTCATATTGCGATATCTATGTAGCTCGCCCACATCTTCGCGATCCTCCGGCAGGCTCAAAATGGTGAAGCGGCACTGCTCATCCGGCGTCTCCGGCGCGCAAACATCCAGATAGCGCGTCCCATCCGGCAACTGCACCACGTCGTAAACATGCGCGGTAATGCAGACGTCTTTGTCCACCAACTTGGTGGCTTCTTCGGCGGTCACGCAGGGCAACGGCTTGGCTGCAAAACCAAGCGCAGGCAAAAGCGCGGCCAACAGAACGGCCCATCCGAATCGGCGCAGCGTCACAGAAATTCCTCCAAAGGTGATTGCCAAGATCGTAACGCGTATTGGGCGGAATTGGAAGTGGGTTGCGGCCTATGCGGATTATGAGTCAGGAGAATCCCTTATTCGTAATGGCAATCGAGAGCGGAGTCCATCGTAACCAAAACGGTTGTCTCCACCTCAGTGGCCGTGCCATTTAGGAGATAGGGCTTGTACTTATACTTACGAACTGCACTGAGAACTGGCTTCTGTAGCATTGCAGGGCCAGATACAACCTTGGGATGAAGTACATTCCCTATTTTATCAATTTCAAACTTCACGACAACGGTAGCCTTGACGCGAGCGGCCATTGGAATCCGTGGGCAGATGATGTCAGCTTTGTGCAAGAGCAGCTTTTCCGCTACTCCAGCCGAAATTTCGATCTGTTCAGGTCGCGCTGGCGCGGTCGAGGATGCCTTTGTCTGCGCAAGCAGACCGGGAGCAAGAATTGCTATAAGTAGCACAAGACAAGCGACAGTCTTCATGACTCCCGATTCTACGCCACCGGGCAGGTCACATAGAAATAATTTCTACGCCCCTTGCCCGTAGTGGCTCGTCACATAGTTATCGAGTATCTGCTTGAAGTCCGCGACAATCGTGTCGCCGTGCAGCGTCTTGTAGAGCTTGCCGTCCACATAAACCGGGGCTTTGGGCTCCTCGAACGTACCCGGCAAACTGATGCCAAGATTCGCGTGCTTCGATTCTCCCGGTCCGTTGACGATGCAGCCCATCACTGCCAGCTTCAGTTCTTCCACGCCGGGATACTGTTTGCGCCACTCCGGCATCGATGTGCGCAGATAGCCCTGAATCTGCTCTGCCAGCTCTTGGAAATAGGTGCTCGTCGTCCGCCCGCATCCTGGGCAACTCGTCACCTGCGGCATAAAGCTGCGAATCGAGAGCGA
This sequence comes from uncultured Occallatibacter sp., assembly GCA_964414945.1. Lineage (GTDB taxonomy): Bacteria > Acidobacteriota > Terriglobia > Terriglobales > Acidobacteriaceae > Telmatobacter. Next base: position 9,811 of record CAYPYJ010000076.1, on the reverse strand, counting down.
TTGCAAAACCTGCTGTGCGGCCAACACTTCCTCCGTCCGGTCGCCTCCGGGCTTCGGCGTCAAACTTACGCGGATCGTGTCGCCAATGCCCGCCAACAGTAACGGCGCAAGGCCGGCGGTGGAAGCGATCAGACCCTTGGCGCCCATGCCCGCCTCGGTCAATCCCAAATGCAGCACGTAATCGCAGCGCGCAGCCAAGTTGAGATATACATCGATCAGGTCGCGCACCCCGCTCACCTTGGCGGAGAGAATGATCTGGTCGTGGCGGAGTCCGTAGCGCTCGGCGGCAGCGGCGGCTTCCAACGCGCTCACCACCATCGCCTCCATCATCACTTCGCGGGCGGGCAGCGGCTTGGTCTGGCGGCTGTTCTCGTCCATCATGCGGGTCAGCAGTGATTGGTCCAGTGAGCCCCAGTTCACGCCGATGCGCACCGGCTTCTGATGCTCCACCGCGCACTCAATCATGATGCGGAAGTTGTCGTCGTTCTTTCTGCCAACAGACACGTTGCCGGGATTGATTCTGTACTTGGCCAGCGCCCGTGCCGTCTCCGGATACTGCTTCAGCAGCAGATGGCCGTTATAGTGAAAGTCGCCAACGATGGGCACATGAAGGCCGCGCTTCTCCAGGCCTTCCACAATCTCGGGAACTGCCGCTGCAGCCTCTTCGTTGTTCACCGTAACGCGGACAATCTCCGAGCCCGCCAATGCGAGAGCTGCAACCTGTTCAATGGTGCCTGCCACGTCTGCCGTGTCGGTGTTAGTCATCGATTGCACGACAACCGGAACCTCCCAGCCGACGCGAACCTGCCCGATTTTAACCGTAGGGGTTTTTCTGCGCTGAATCTCCGCCATGTATCTAGTTTACCCGGAATCGTCGCTATGTTGAACAGTCTGCGACTATTCGCTGATTCCGCTGAGCTTGATCAACACCCGCTCCAGTATCTTCGACGGCAACAACCCCTTCAGCAGCAATCCAATGTGCGCGTCCTTGCCGTACACGTAACGCAGTCGTGGCCGTGGGTTATTGAGAATCTTTGCGATGCCGTCCGCCACAATCTGCGGGTTGGCTCGCTGTTTGCTGGTTTTCATGTGCTCCAGCAGGCGCGCCGTGCGAGAGGCGTTGGGAGAATTCTTGTCCTTCGCACTGGCGGCAAGATTCTCTTCACGGTTCCAGATTGCAGTATCGAATGAGCCGGGCTCTACCAATACCACCTGGATTCCCAGCGGATTCATCTCCAGCCTGAGCGTCTCGGACCATCCCTCCAAAGCATACTTCGATGCCACGTAGCTGCTTACCCCAGGAAAGCCCATGCGCCCTGAGATCGACGAAACCATGACGATGTGGCCGAAACCCTGACGGCGCATCTGGGGCAAACAAGCCCGCGTCACCGCGGTCGCGCCAAAAAAATTGGTTTCGAACTGGTTGCGCAACTCAGCATCGGTCACGTCATCGGTAAACCCAGCCACGGCAAAGCCCGCATTGTTGATCACCGCATGGAGCGGGGCCGAACGCACGTCAACCGACTGGGCGATGGCGGCCACGTGTCCGGCGTTAGTCACGTCCAGCGTCAAAAACTCAATGCGATGCAGAACGCCGACCGCATGTGCGGCTTGTTCCAATTCTTCGCGCCGATGCAGGTCACGCATCGTGGCAATCACGCGCCACCCGCGTTTTGCCAAAGTAAGGGTAGTCAGCAGCCCAAAGCCGCTGGATGCGCCGGTTATGAGTGCGGTTTTTTCCATAATGCTTCCAAACAGAAACATAAATCAAAGAGCCATAATCATGGCTACTTTTTCGCCACAGCGACAAAAGCGGCGATGGCACTTAGCACTGAGGCAATTGCCGAAATCGCCGCAAGAATCCATAGTCGCGACTCACGAATTCCTCTTTCAGCTTCAATGACTCGTCGCTGCAACTCATAATCTGGAGCGCGTGAAGCACGCCCGGACGAGCTTTGGGTGCGAGGTTCCCCCGTGACATCAACGCCTAAATCACGCGCCCGTTTCTCAAGCTGATCGCTTTCAGGAAGTTTGGCCATATCGCTCGATTCGAAGGGAAAGTCTTGGAATCTCCGTCAATATCTTAAACCAGGCCGTACGGATCATTCCGTTCCCTAACCCCTGCTTCTAGATCAGCTCCACACCCCACAAATCATGCAGATGTAGAACGCCTTCCACCGACCCCGCCGCGTCCACCACAATCAGCGAAGTAATCTTCCGCTCTTCCAAAATCGCCAGAGCTGTCGCGGCCAGTTCGTCGGCGGCAATCGTCCGGGGATGGGCGTTCATCGCCTCGCCCGCCGTACGGCTCAGTGCCGCACCGCCTTCGCGCTCCAGCAATCTCCGCAAATCGCCATCGCTGATCACACCGCGCAGTTGGCCCTTCTCCTGCACCGTCGCCATCCCCAGCTTTTTCGACGACATCTCGTAGATCACGTCGGTCATCGCCGTCGAGGTTGCCACCACCGGCACTTCATCGCCTGTGTGCATCAGTTCGCGCACCTTGGCCAGCCGTTTGCCTAACTTGCCGCCGGGATGCAGCTCGGCAAAGTCCTCCGCCTTGAAGCCCTTCCGCAAACTCACTGCAATCGCCAGCGCATCGCCCAGCGCCAGCATCGCAGTTGTCGAAGCCGTGGGCGCTAGATTCAACCCGCAGGCCTCGCGCTCCACGCAGCAATCGAGAACCACGTCGCTTGCCTCGGCCAAGGTCGAATTCAGATTGCAGCAGAAACTTACCAGCGCGTCGCCCTTGCGTTTGAGCGTAGCCAGCAGACGCAAAATTTCCTCAGTCTCTCCGCTGGCCGAAAGAGCAATAACCACGTCGCCCGCCATCAGCACGCCCAGGTCACCATGGACCGCTTCGGCCGGATGCAGAAACAAAGCCGGCGAACCGGTGGAACTGAGCGTCGCGGCAATCTTCTGCGCAATAATCCCGCTCTTGCCCATGCCGGTAACCACCACCCGGCCCCGCTCCTCGCCGCAGCGCAAAATCAGCTCGACGGCGCGATCAAAGTCAGCCGCCATCGGCCCTTCCAGCCGCGTTGCTAGTGCTTCCAGAGCCGCCGCTTCGGTGCGCACCAAAGCCGCTGGTTCGGGCATTCGGCCTGCTTCACGGATCATCGGGCGCGTCGGATTTCCTTCTTCTCTCATCGGTTTCTGATGGTAACAGTGTAGGTGGTTGCTCGTACAATATAGGAGAGGTCAACCCCTGTGAAGCGCAACTCATTGGTCGTTTCAGCCGTTCTATTGATCCTGGCCGCCTTTGCCTGGGCCGGGTGGGCCAACTTCGAGTACCGTCGCCAGGCTGCCGCGCAGTTTGCGGCTTTAGTCGCAAAGAGTGAGACTGCCGCTGCATCTGTGGCATCGACTCCCGCCGCAGCCGTCCCTACTCCTGAGGCCGTCCCGTCGCAACCCGCCAACCCTCTCGTGGGAAAGCCCGCGCCGAAGTTCACATTAGAAGATCTCACTGGTAACAAGATCTCACTGGCCGATTACAAGGGCAAAGCGCTGGCTATCAACTTCTGGGCCACTTGGTGTGCTCCCTGCAAAATCGAAACCCCCTGGCTCATCGAGCTGCGCAAGCAGTACGCGGCGCAGGGCTTTGAGGTGCTCGGCATCTCCGCTGACGATCTTGATCGCGACGATCCGACCAAGCTGGCCGACAATAAAAAGGAGATCGCAGACTTCGTTCAGAAGATGCAAATGACTTATCCGGTGCTGATCGACGCCGACTCCATCAGCAAGCCATACGGTGGTTTGGACGAACTGCCCTCCACGTTTTATGTGGATCGCAAAGGCACCATTGTCGCCGCGCAACTGGGGATAATCTCGAAGTCTGAGATCGAGGCCAACATTAAAAAGGCGCTTGGGAATTAGGCAATCAGTTACTCGGCATAGAGGAAGGCAAGATTGAAAACGGCAAAGACAATCGGAATTCACTTAGCTGTTGCGACGGTTTTGGTGTTGACCTCAGATCTGGCGCGTGGCCAGAGTTCGCTCACCGCCGAGCCCCAACACTCCGCCTCAAAGCCCGCTGCCGTCCAGTATCTCTATCCCGAGCAACTCACAATTCCCGCCGGCAAACTTACCACTGTCACGCTTCATTTCCGCATCATGCCGGGACTGCACATCAACTCCCACACGCCCCACGAAGTGGAACTGATCCCCACCATCCTCTCGATCCCCGAGGGCTTCGGCGTGCGTCTCGACGGAGCCATCTACCCGCCGGGAGCCGAGTTCGTGCTACCACTCGACCCCAAGACACAGCTCAACGTCTACACCGGCGAATTCTCTATTCAAGCGCGCATCGTAGCCACGCCGGGCGATCATCTGGTCGAGGCCAGGCTGCGCTATCAAGCTTGCGATAACAGCGCCTGCATGCCGCCCAAAACGATTACGGTAGCAATCGATGTCATTGGCAAGTAATAATGCTTGTCTTACATGTGTCTTACAAAACAAAAATCGCCTAAACCCAATTCGCCACTCATCCGTCCTGTTATAGTGTTGCCCGGAGGCTTTTCGATGCGGATTGACATGGGAGCAATTTGTGCGATGGCAGTGATAGGGATGGCGATTGGACTTTCGTCTCCGCTTCATGCCATTTCACTGAAGGTGAATACCCAGCAGGGCAAGGTACTCGGCAAGGCAATCAATGACGGCAAAGTGAATGCGTTTCTTGGTCTGCCCTATGCGGCGCCACCAGTGGGCGCGTTGCGTTGGAAAGCGCCTGAGCCTGCGGCCAAATGGCAAGGCGAACGCGACGCGACCAAATTCGGCGCGCATTGCGCTCAGGTTCATGTTTTTGACGACATGATTTTCCAGGACGATGCAAACAGCGAAGACTGTCTCTTCCTGAATGTCTACACTCCCTCCAGCGCCAAGGCCAACAGCAAGCTTCCGGTCATGTTCTGGATTCACGGCGGCGGCTATGCTGGCGGCTCCGCCTCTGAGCCGCGTCACAACGGCGACTTTCTGCCCCTTAAAGGCGTGGTGCTAGTCACCATCAACTATCGGCTTGGCGTCTTTGGCTTTCTCGCAACATCGGAGATGGCAAAAGAGGCCAACGGTACGGCAGGTAACTACAGCCTGCTCGATATGGTGGCTGCGCTTCAGTGGGTCAAGGCCAACATCAAAAGTTTCGGTGGCGATCCGACAAACGTAACCATCTTTGGAGAGAGCGCCGGTTCTTTCGCTGTCAGCACGCTCATGGCTTCACCGCTCGCGCGCGGGCTCTTTCACAAGGCGATCGGCGAAAGTGGCGGCGCATTCAGTGACACGCTTACGGTCGACCCACTTGATGCCCGCGAAAAAAAGGATGGCGATTGGATGGCCACGCTAGGCGTCAACTCGCTGGATGAGCTGCGAGCGCTTCCCACGCAGAAGATTCTCGATGCGGTCAAGAGCAGGCAGGGTGGCTTTCCGCCAGTGGTTGACGGAAAACTGCTCACCGAGCCGGTCTCCGACACATACGCCACAGGTAAGCAGGTCCACATGCCACTCCTGGCCGGCTGGAATCGTGACGAAGGTAGCTTTGTTGCCATGCGTGGCACAACGGTCGAGCAGTTCAAAGGCATGGCCAGCGGCCTCTTCAAGGAGCGCGCCCCGGAGTTTCTCCTGCTTTACCCGGCAGAAACCGACGCGCAGGCTCTGCGTTCAGCCATCGACTACGCCAGCGACAACTTCATCGCCTTCAGCACATGGAAGTGGATAGAGGCGCATCGGAAAACAGGAGATTCCCCCGTCTTTCGTTATCACCTCGAACTACCGGCTCCGCCCAGCAAATACCACCCCGGCACATTCGCATTCCACTCTGACGATATTGAATACATCTTTGGCACACTCGACACACGCCCTGGTTTGACCGTTCGTTCTGAGGACCGCAAGCTGAGCGAGCAGATGATGAGCTACTGGACCAACTTCGCCAAGACCGGCGATCCCAACGGACCCGGCCTGCCCGCGTGGCCGAAGTATGACAAGGACGATTCACTCATCCACCTCGACAGCACCATCACTGCCGGACCAGACACTTTACGCCCACGCTATGAGTTCCTGTTGAAGGGAATGCCGCCCTTTCACTTCTAGCTGCCTGAGAACGCAGAAAGGCCGCTCTCGGGCGGCCTTTCTCGTTTAGATTGGATATTGTGCAAAGGCTGATTACTGCTTCACGCCTGCGGCGTCCGCGAATCCCTGCACCTGCCCCGGAGAAGTTGTGCCGGCAACAGGAGGTGGAGCGAATGAAGAGTTTTTGGCGTTGATGGCATTCGAGTAGTCGGGGCCAAGGCCGAGCTTCTTCAAGGCGCGAGAGTCCGGCATCAGTTTGGTCTGCCATCCCTGGGTGGCTTGATACTTCTGCATAGCTGCCTTGGTGGTTGCGTCCCATTGCCCGCTCGGCTCACCAGTAAGATAATGCTCTCGGATCAAGGCCTGCTGAATCTCGGTAACCCGTTCCGACTTGATCACCTGCTGGCCGCGCAGTTTGGGCGTTGCTTTCTTGTGAGCGCCATGCGCCGAGCGGGTACCTTGTGCCGTATGAGCTACTTGCCCAGCAGGCTTGCTGCCAGCGCCAGCATGTCCTGATACAGAACGAGTAGTACTTTTATGAGGCGCAGCCGAATGAGCGGGAGCATGATGTGCCGAAGTAGTATGAGACGCGGCTGAATGAGTCGCTGCATGATGGGCAGGATGGGTTGTGGAATGATGAGCAGTGGCTCCAAAGGCTGGTGATCCAGCCATAACCGCGAACAGCGTCACTGCCAGAGCTGCTCGTAGAAAAAGCAAGCTGGTATACCTCGGAAAAGTTAGTTTTTCTTACCGGACCTTGTGTCAATTTTAACGAATAATCTCACATTACGCCAAGAAATTACCAGGCCTGCATCCGATACCCAAACAGAGCGGGAAAGAGCGCCGGAAGCGGAAATCGCGCCGGCGCTCTTCGTTCGCTATTGCAGTGTTCCGCCCACGTAGTTGATGCCCTGATCGAGATGATGTGGGTCCACCACTTCGAAGACCACATCATCGCCGGTTTTGAGTTTACTCACCACGGTATTGAACTCATCTTTGGTGGCAGCGGACTGCTTGTTGATACGGACGATCACCAGCCCAGGTTGGAGCCCCTGCAAGTCAGCGAAAGAGCCGGAGCGGACCGATTGGATAATCACTCCAGGGGCCGGTAATTTTGCGGCTATGGCTGGCGATGCATCGCGAACCACGATGCCCAGCTTGGTCTCGCCCGCGTCACCCTTCTCGTCAGAGCCAGACTCAGTCTGTGCTTTGGTCAGGTCTGCAAAAACCTTGTCGCGATCGCCGATGGTGACCGTGAGGTCAGACTGTTTGCCATCTCTCAGGAATCCCAGACGAATATTGCTGCCTGGCCTGCGTTCGGCAATATCGCGCACAAGATCGTCCCCGTCCTTGATGCTGCGTCCATCAATGGTAGTGATGACATCGCCTGCCTTCAGTCCTGCCTTCTCCGCTGGACCACCTGGCTGAATCTCCTGCACCAGCACGCCGTTCTTGAAGCCGTAAACGCGATTCACGGAGCTCGAAAGCCCAACTTTAAACTGAATGCCGATTGAACCGCGAGTCTTCTTGTGGTTAGGGCCAATCAGGTCGTTGTAGACATCGACCACGGTGCTTGAGGGCATGGCAAAGCCCAGGCCTTGGTAGCCGCCCGACTGCGTGAAGATGGCGGTATTCACGCCAATCACTTCTCCATTCATGTTCAGCAACGGCCCGCCGCTGTTGCCGGGATTGATCGCCGCGTCGGTCTGGATGAAGTGTTGAAACTGGCCGTTCGCTCCTGGCTCAATGGTCCGGTTCTTTGCGGAGATGATGCCCGCCGTCACGGTTTGCGCCAGCGCAAATGGGCTGCCAATAGCCAGCACCGAATCGCCCACTTGCATCGAGTCAGAGTTGCCCAGCTTCACGGTCGGCAGCGGAACGTTGGTCTCTATCTTGATCACCGCTAGATCGGTCGCCTTGTCCACGCCGATCACGCGCGCCGGACGGCCCAGATCTGCACTCTCCGGATCATCGGTCGAAAGCTTCACGTAAATTTTGTCGGCCTTGTCCACCACATGATTGTTGGTGATGATGTAGCCCTTGGAATCGACAATGAAGCCTGAGCCCAGCGACTCGCGCACCTGGCCACCGTCGCCGCCATCCATATCGGGCATCTGCCCGCCGAAAAAGCGGTTCAAAAAGTCCTGAAAGTTGTTGGGGCCTTGGCCCTGTCCCTGCCCCGGCAGCTGCGGCTGTTGCTGATCCTGATCTTGATCGTCGTCTGGCTGCTGAGGCACGGGCTGAATGCGGCCATGGAAGTTGCGGCGATTCTTGCCCGCCTGCTTGGGCAGCGTCTGGGTGTTGATGTTCACCACCGCCGGCCCAACGCTCTTTGCAATCTTCACAAATGCATTTTCGGGAAGGGTGGAATTCGCCACCTTGAGGGGAGTGGCATCGGCGCTGTCAATCTGCTTCTCTTGTCCGCGGACGCCGTGTGCGGCAAAGGAACCGGCCACAATGGCGACCGAGAGCGTAGCGAGCAAGACAAACACGGAAGTAAGACGGCGCGGACGCAGCCGTTCGTAAAGTGATTTCATGGATTCCTTGACCTCGTCGGTAACCAGCCTTGCGGCTGGGTTGTTCTGTTTGTTCAACGTATTCAGTTCGTCCAAACTGCTCATTGTACGAACCTTCACAGTATAGCCAGTCGCGGGCAATTCCGCATGGATGACGGTTCAACCCGACTCAACCCAATTCAGGTTAGAATTTCACCCCGCCTGCGAATCTTTCCACACATGGCGGGAAGCTAACCGTCCCATTTCTATAGACGCAGCCACGCCAAAAGCGTCGCAATCGTCCTGCCAAGGCCGTACTTATGAGAAAATAGAAGAGCAGAACACCTCCGTGGATGGCGTTTGTTCGCCCCAAATCCTTGATTCAACCCCTGCAGTACCCGGCCTGTGTGGCCGTTACTCTGCCGCGTCCCGTTTATAGGAACAAGAAAAAGAATGATCAGTGTCAGCAATGTCACCATGCGCTACGGCGCCAAAGTCCTCTTTGAAGATGTCAGCGTAGCCTTCATCCCTGGACGCCGCTACGGCCTCACCGGCCCCAACGGCAGCGGCAAGTCCACCTTTATGAAGATCCTCACCGGCGAGCTCGATGCCCAAAAAGGCACAGTCGTTCGTCCGCGCAAGCTCGGCATCCTGCGGCAAGATCAGTTCGCCTTCGACAATTACCGTGTCATTGACACCGTTATCATGGGCAACAAGCCGCTCTGGGCTGCCCTCGAAGAGCGAGATCGAATTTATGAGAAGCCGGAGCTTTCAGACGCCGACGGAATGCGCCTCGGCGAGCTCGAAGGCACTATCGGCGATGAAGACGGCTACACCGCTGAGTCTGACGCCGCTGTCCTGCTTGACGGCCTCGACATTCCCGAGTCCGTCCACGAGCGCAAAATGGGCGAAATCCAAGGCGGCCAAAAAATCCGCGTTCTGCTGGCGCAAGCTCTCTTCGGCAAGCCCCAGGCCCTGCTTCTCGACGAGCCCACCAACTACCTCGATCTCGACTCCGTCCACTGGCTCCAGGACTTCCTACAAAACTACGACGGCACCCTGATCGCCATCTCGCACGATCGCCACTTCCTCAACTCCGTCACCACCCACACCGCCGACATCGATTACCAAACCATCATTACCTACACCGGCGGCTACGACGAAATGGTGATGGCAAAAACGCAAATCCGCTCCACTCTCGAATCGCAAAACGCCCAGCGCGAAAAGAAGATCGACCAGCTCAACGACTTCATCGC
>CAYPYJ010000075.1:0-19609 GCA_964414945.1 uncultured Occallatibacter sp. | reverse complement strand
ATCGGAAGGTTAGGAATGCACACTGCGCCGCCCAGAATGATCAGCAGCGCACAGACCGTCGCAAATACAGGGCGATGAATAAAGAAATCTACAAACAAAGATTGCCTTCCTTTTCGTCTTCAATGGGTACGGCATAAAACAGCGCCCTGTGCCCGCCTCTGGCTCGATTGCCAGAGGCGCTAAATCAGATCTGCCCAAATCTGCCCAGACCTGATCTAGGCTCCCGGCAGCAGCATAACCGGCATGCCGTTCACCAGAAATTGTGTGCTGGAGACAATGACTCTGTCACCCGCATTAAGTCCCATGGAGACGGAGTAGTTGTTGCCCATCGTGTCGCCCAGCGTAACCGCCGTCTGACGGGCCATCACATGTCCGTTCTGCTCCTGAGCCACAAAGACAAAGCTCTGTCCGCCTTGGCGCGTCACGGCCAGCACCGGAATTACGGCCATGGAGGTAGTGCTCCACACAACCCGCGCCTTGATCATCTGCGCATTGCGCAACAGTTCTTTCGAGGTGTGGACTGGTGCCTTCACCAGAATCCCCTGCAACATGCTGTCCACCTGCGGCGAAACAAAATCAATCTTCGTCTTCTCGATCAGCTTGCCGCTGTTATCCGTCAGTTCCACATCCAATCCCTGGCGCGCCAGTCCGGAGCGCTCCGTAGGAATGTAGATATAGGCTTCCAGGTCTTTGCCCTCATCCACCGTGGTCAGCCCCGTGGCAGGAGAAACAGAGGGCGAGGCAAAGTCGCCCACATGCACCGGAATATCGCCCACCACGCCTTCAAAAGGCGCGCGAATCGAGTAGTAAGCCAGTTGCTCCTGCTGCGTCTTGCGCAGCTCCACCGCCGACTCGTAGTCCGACTTGGTATTGTCGTAGGATTGTTGAGCCTGGTCGAGGACGTCGCGGCTGGTCACACCCGCATCAAAGAGCTTGCGCTGCCGTTCAACCTCCACCACGTTGTAATCGTAGAGGGCTTTCTTCTGCCGCTCAGTGGCGCGTGCCGATTCAACCGCGGCCATCTGCAGCCGCGGATCAATCTCCATCAGCAACTGTCCCGACCTGACGTGGTCGCCAGAGCGGACCAGAATCTTCGTCAACATCCCGCTTACCTGGGGCAGCATTGTCGCCGAGCGGCGTGACTTGATGGTCGCCACATATTCGCTGGTTTGCGGCACAGGCGCAAGAGTTACGGCCACCGTCTGCACTGGCATGGCCTGCATTTTGGGCGCTGCCGCCGGCTTTTTCTGGCAGCCAGTAGCCGCCAATCCAATAAAAACAAGACAAACTATTCCCAAGACACGTTTCAAGACAATCTTCCTCACTCTATCTCTTTGTACGTCAATGTTTAGCACGAAGTTCCGCCGTAAAACCTTCCGGATTCTATGAATCCTCCAGCCTGCCTGCTGTTGCCAGCAGCAACGGCTTTAGAAAAGGGACTCTGCCCCCGAGCACACCGCAAACTTGCCGAAGATCCCCTTCGTATTGTGACGCTTGAAGCCGGGGCATCGTCGCAAAAAATCACTCTTCCGCCTGCCTTTCTAGATTAGAACACAGGCTCGTCCTACCCTCCCGGCCACCAGACAAAGAAGTTATAGCCTCTTTGGCTGCCTTAACTTACCCTCATCGCGGTTGTCGCATTTCGAGACAGCTCAACGGCTCGCCTAAGGCTCCTTGGCCTGGAATTGACCCTTTGCCTAGTTTCACGTAGACTATGAAATTGCGAGGGATGCGGCTTGAGTTGCATTCTGACACCGCATCATCCCCCCTGGAACCGGGGTTCACGGTTTCGCTCCTGACACTCGGGGCACAAAGATAAAGGAAGAGCAATGGCAAACCATGTATCGTCGCTGAAGCGCGCCCGCCAGACCGTAACCCGCACCGCAGTCAACCGCGCCAACCGCAGCCGTGTGCGCACCAGTCTGCGCAATCTGCGCGAAGCCCTGACCAAGGGTGACGTCAAGGCTGCTCAGGAGCAGTATCGCGAGACCGTCTCCACCCTCGACAAGAGCGTGCAAAAGGGGATTCTCCACGACAACACCGTCTCCCGCTACAAGAGCCGCCTAAACGCAAGGCTGAAGGCTTTGGTTCTGGCCAAGGCATAGCGCGACAAGGTCATTGAAGCTGCAATAAGATTAGACAGAGAGCAGCAGCCGGGAGCGATCCCGGCTGCTGCTGTTTTTGCATGCGGGCAAAAGGCGCGCAGTTTCCCTAGAACTCCCAGCGAACGCTGAAGACCGGATAGCGGCCCATCTGGTCAACCTTGCTATAGGGTTCGCCGCTGCTGTTGCTGCAACCCCACCCCTCTTTGCAAAGCGAAAGCCAGGCCCAACCCATGAAGTTGCCGCGATTGAATACATTCTCCATGCCTGCATGCACATTGAAGACGCCTTTTTTCGCGTGGAAGTTGCGTTCCAATTCTAAGTCCAGGCGGTTGTAGAGCGGACTACGAAGAGCGTTGATGCGGGTCAGATCGTAAATGCCACGGGCCTGTGCGTTCGAGTCGACCAGATCAAACGGAGTGTACAGCCGACCGCTGGTCGCGGTTTCGCGCAGATCCATCTGCATCTTCAGTGGCAGCCGAAAGTTGCTCATCGCGTTTACCACCATCGGAGTGTCGAAGTTTCCCGACCGGCGAATGCCGTCCAGAGCGCGGTATGTCGTCTGTGACCGTGCGCCAGAGAGCAGCAATTCCATCCGGCTGCGCCAGTGAGCGCGCAGCGCTGCCTCAACGCCGCGAGACTGCGAAGTACCGGAACTGACCAGCGGAAGCCAGGTAAATCCCTGTCCCAGAGTATCCACCATGTTCGATAACATCAGCGACGGATATTCGGTAGAGACAGCTTCGCGCCGATAGTCTTTCTGGTAGCCTTGAACATCCAGAGTGCCCCAGTTAGCCTGTAGAACTCTCATACCCATCGCCACCTGCCTGACTTGAGTCGGCTTCAGAGATCGATTTCCGGGATAGCTGATGATGTTCATCATTGGGGGCAGCTGCGACGACATATTATAAGAGCCGTGAAGGTTCTGGCGGCTATTCAGGCGATATGAAATTGAGACGCGCGGGTCCAGAGTATAACTGCCGGTGATGGCAAAGCTCTCGGCGCGCAACCCAGCCAGTAACTTCCAGCGCGAGCCAAAGCCGCCCTCGGCCTGCGCAAAGACCGCCGTCTGGCCGCTGGAAAATTTACGCTGAAAGGTGACCGCGTCAGATCTCGTAATATCGGCGCTGAAAGGCGATAACTGGCCGTTGGGCTGGGCAACGGAATCGTCCGGGGTTGCCAGGGCGCCACGAGTTCCGGCTGACAGAAGCCATTTACGCACATTGGTTCGTACATCATAGTTCAATACCGACAGCGAATTCCACGAGTTTTCATAGTAAGCCGGAAGAAGTGACTGTGCTTCGCAGCCTCCATAAACGCTCCCTATCTGCTGCTGTTGGCCGATTTTCTGGCGAGTAAGTGAATAAGTCGCGGAAAGATTAGTGGTGACCTGCGGCGAATAGTTATGCCTCCAGCTGAGTGCCTCGGTTGTGCGCCAACCGGAGTACTGCGTCTGAAATATATTGGTAACTTTCCACATCGGGCACGGAGTTATATCGATGGAGTCGGAGCCGGTCAAACTGAACAGAGATACGGTATCCCGTTCGCTTGGTTTAAGCTTCAAAATTGTCAGGCCGTTGGTGTAAGTTGGAACGCCATTGATGCCAACGTCATTCGTAACAAGATTCAGAATGCTGCGATGCGCCGAAAGCATCAAACTCCCATTGTGGGCCAGTGTGCGCTGATAATGCCCGCCCAGACCTGAAATGCCCAAGGAAAGATTACCGCTCTGGCGCGCTTCGCCCAGCTCACGGGTATGAATCTCAATCAGCGAAGACAGGCGGCTGGAGTAGCCGGCATCGTAGGCGTCGGGCCTCATATCCATATCGCCGACTGCAGTTGAGTCGATCATGGATGTGAATCCACCATTCGATCCGGAGAGCGAAAAATGGTTGATGTTAGGAACTTCAACACCATCCACAACAAAGAGGTTCTCAGTAGGATGCCCACCGCGCACCAGAAGATCGTTACTCAAATCAGAGACAGGAACAACACCGGGCAAAAGTTGCAGATAGCGGACAAAATCTCCGTAGGTTCCCGCGGAAGAAAGAACTTCCTCCTGGGAAATATTCAATGCAGGTGACAGGGCACCGAGATCTGTCGAGTCGTCGGCAACCACTTTTAGTGTCGTAGATACCATCGGGATCGAAATCGCCACCGGAATAGGACTTTCGACACTGGCAATTTCCACCGCCGCTTCCTTTGCGGGGATCGTACGCGCAATTACCTGCCTGGACTGCGCAGGAATAAGTGCGGGATGCACGGCAAACAAAAACAGCAAGGGCAAGTAACCAATCCTTCGGATCATGTGATCTCCGCGCAAAAAATATGCAGAGAATTGCTTTCATCCAAAAATGAGAAATCGAATGGCTTTTGTGTCCGTCCAGTTAGCAGGATTATTTCTGTCCTTGCTAAAGCTGAAGGCTCACTTTCGCCAAGTTAGCAATCTCTAACTAAGTGTCCTTTGAATCAGGTAAATTGGAAATATCTCATCTGTGCGCGATTAAGTACTGTATGTCCAATTTTGCTACAGGAAGGAGCAGATAACTTATAGGTATTCCGTATAGCGGTAATCCTGTAAATAACTTCGAGTAACTTATTCTGAGTTACTCCAACCGCTCAAAGATAGCTGCCGCGCCCATGCCTCCTCCAATGCACATTGTCACCATGCCGTAGCGCAATCGGCGGCGTCGCATCTCGGAAAGCAGCGTTGCGGTGAGTTTAGCCCCGGTGCAACCAAGTGGATGTCCCAGCGCGACGGCTCCGCCGTTGACGTTGACGCGTTCCAGGTCAAGATTGAGCTCGCGAATCACCACCAGGGCAAGTGCGGCAAAAGCTTCATTGAGTTCGATCAGATCAATATCGTTGAGGCTGAGTCCGGCCTGGCGGAGAGCTTTGGGAATAGCTGTGATAGGGCCGATGCCCATCTCCTCAGGCAGGCAGCCGGTGACCGCGTAAGAGACCAGCCGGCCGAGTGGTTGAATGCCCAGTTCGCGTGCGCGGTCGGCGTCCATCATAATGCAGGCGGCTGCTCCATCGGATGTTTGCGATGCGTTGCCTGCGGTAATCGTACCCTGTGCGTCGAAGGCGGGTTTGAGCTTGGCGAGGGCTTCAAGCGAAGTACCGGCTCGGGGGCCTTCATCGACAGTAAAGAGAGTTCCCGGCGCAACTTCTGTTCCTCCTTTTCCCCCCGGAACGGCATTGGTGATCGTGACCGGAATCAGTTCCTCGGCAAAGCGCCCAGCGGTTTGTGCGGCATTTGCTTTTTGATGACTCGAGAGTGCGAAAGCATCCTGATCTTCGCGGGAGATTTGGTAGCGCCTGGCGACGCGCTCGGCGGTGAGGCCCATCGAGAGTTGCGAGGCAGGATAATGTTCGGCAAGCCAGGGATTGGGGCTGGGTTTGAGCCCGTCAAGGGGTAGCAGGCTCATCGATTCAACGCCACCGGTCACGATAACGCGATCATGGCCGGCGCGGATTCGCAGATCGGCCTGGACGATAGCCTCCAGGCCAGAGGCGCAGAGGCGGTTGATGGTGATGCCAGGCACCGCAACCGGCAACCCGGCGCGCAGAATAACCCAGCGGGCAATATTTCCGCCCTGTTCGTCCTCCGGCTGAGCGCAGCCAAGAATGACGTCATCAATTTCGCCTCTGTTCAGGCTGGGAATCTTTTCCAATGCTCCGCTCACCGCAACTGCGCCAAGGTCATCGGGACGGGTAGTGGAGAGAGCGCCTTTTGGTGCGCGGCCAACCGGAGTACGAACGGCGCTGACGATGACGGCTTGCGGCATGGGACTTGCTCCTTGTCAATCGTTAGATGCACCGCGCCTCTCCGAATACTCCCTTTTAATGAAGCACCGATTTGCGCAGGAGCAAAAGTCAATATCCAGCAAAGTATGAACGCACTCAGAGCAGCCGGGCAGCAGCACTCAATCCGGCATCTCCAGCACAACCCAGACGCTTTTCAAATAGAAGTGGTAGACGGTGCGGCGGTCGATGAGCGTGTCGGCCAGGGCGTCGTGATCCACCGGGGCGGGACGGTGTAACAGGCCGATTTGTGCGGTGCGAATCTGCTGGGGCGAGGCCGGGTCGATGCCCCAGTTGAAACCGAGAACGCCGCTGGGGTTGTGGGCTTGCAGGCGCTCGGTCTCTGGCGCAGCGGCCAGAGTGTGCAGCCGGGTGGGTGCGCTGGCAAAGTAGACCAGCAGCGAGACCGTTCCCTCTGCGGAGCAAAGCACCGCCCAATCCAGGGAGCCCGCGCGTTCCAGGCTGGCGTGGATGACGTTCTCAGGATGATGGGCTTCGTAGGTCTGCGGAATCAGGCAGCCGCGGCCGTTGAGCAGCGCAGCCAATTCCGGTGGAATTTCCGGAAACGAGCTGATGGGCAGATGGCGGATAAGATATGGGGTCGAGTAACCAGCCACGACAATTTGACCGCTGACATTGAGCTGGGGAAGGGAGGGGGCAGGCTGCTGGGCAGGAAGTAGCACGCAGGCGCTGAGCAGTGCCACCGGCATGTAAACTCTCGATTTCAATCCCGCGCTAACCATGGTTCCCTTAAAGGCCAAATGCCCCATTCTTCATTCGAGACTACATCCATCATCGTTCCCGCGCATAGCGATTCAGAACACCAAAGGCGGAGCGGACGCGGATCAGCGCGCGGAGTTATGCGATTCTGTTTGTTCGGGGATGATTCCCGGCTGCCAAATAAGCTGCAAGATCAGTGCGGTTGCAAACAATAGATTGACCAAGGTGGGTGGACTGCCAACCATGTGCAGCACAAATCCAAACAAAGCCACTGATTCCGCCGTTGCAAACCGAAATATGTGTCCCGAATACCATCGGCTGAAAGGAGTTGATTTCTGCGTTGATAAAGAGGTCTGTCTGGGG
Organism: uncultured Occallatibacter sp.; assembly: GCA_964414945.1. Lineage (GTDB taxonomy): Bacteria > Acidobacteriota > Terriglobia > Terriglobales > Acidobacteriaceae > Telmatobacter. The sequence continues at coordinate 12,617 of CAYPYJ010000075.1, read as the reverse complement.
ACGCGCAACATCAACCGCTGCACAATGAATCCCGACGCGGCAGAGGCGATTGCGCACAAAACGATGAAGTACTGAGAAGAAGTGTTCACGCTCCGGGCTGGAGCTGGAATGATGTGGCAGACATAAATGAACAAAAATATAGACACGATGAACACGACTTGCATGATACGCATCATGAAGGCAGCAGGTTTCATAGACGTTCTCCCTGTGCGGGTTGGAGATGAGTTTTTCCCGTCCTGCGGAATTCATCCGAGGATACGGAACCACACGGCACGCGGTCAAGGCGATGTATATATTATTTGTCTGAGTTGAAACGCGGCTAGGTTGCCGTTTCCAGTAGCGCGCTCAGGCCTTTGATGTCTTTGACGACGATGCGGCGTGCATCCACTTCGAGAAGCCCTTCAGCTTGCAGCCGCATCAGGTTGCGCGAGATCAGTTCGCGCACCGTTCCCAACTGATTGGCCAGTTCCTGATGCGTCGATGGCAGTTGAAACTCGATGCCGCTTGCTGTCTTCGCGCCTTCATTCTGCGCCAGTTTGAGCAGCATGGCCACCAGCCGTTGCCGAATGGTGGTGAACGATAACTCCTCGATGATACCCACCAATCGGCGAAGCCGCGCGCCGACCACAGAGAGGACTTTAAGCGCGACCTGCGGATGTTCCAGGCAATAGCTCTGGAAGTCTCTCTGCGAGATGAATGCAATCTGCGTCTCTTCAATGGCAACGGCCGAGGCGGGGTACACTCCGCCATCAAAAACCGGAAGTTCAGCAACCGACTCGCCGGGCTGATTCACCGCCAGTACCTGCTCGCGGCCATTGACGGAAGTTTTGAAGATGCGCACCTTGCCGCTGGCGATAATGTGCAATCCATGACAAGCTTCGCCTTCTGTGAAGAGCAGTTCGCCCGCCTTCAAAGGCTTGCGTACCGTGCGCGCGGCCAGTGCGCGTAGTTCTTCCGCCGAGAGGCTTGAGAACAGCGCCGTGCTCTCAAGAACAGCAACAATGTCAAAGCGGGGAGTGCTCATGGCTGGATTCTATCAGTGTGCGCATTCCACCCTCGCAGCAAAAACGCGGCGAAGGTGGAACACTCTATGAGTGATTGAAAAATCAGGCAAGCATCGCGGCCAAATCATTCTCTGCCGTCGTAATCGCCATCAGGTTGAACTTATCATTCAGCAGAGCCAAAACTCCCGGAGACAAGAACGCGGGCAGCGTGGGTCCGATGCGGATGTTGCGCACGCCCAGGTGCAGCAATGTCAGCAACACCGCGACAGCCTTCTGCTCATACCAGGAAAGCACCAGCGACAGCGGCAGATCATTGACGCCGCATTCAAATGCTTTCGCCAGGGCGAGCGCAATTTGCAACGCGGAGTAAGTATCGTTACATTGGCCAATGTCCAGCAAACGCGGCAGGCCACCGATGGTTCCGAAGTCGAGTTTGTTGAAGCGAAACTTTCCGCAGGCCAGCGTCATGATGAGGCAGTCGTCGGGAATCGCTTCGGCCAGTTCGGTGTAGTAACTGCGCCCACTGCGCGCACCGTCGCAACCGCCAATCAAGAAGAAGCGGCGAATGGCACCAGCCTTCACCGCGTCGATCACGGTGCCCGCGACACTGAGTACGGCATTGTGTCCAAAGCCGACAGTAATCTCTTCGTCGCCGCCATCTTCCGCAAATCCGGGAGCCGCAAGCGCCGCTGCAATCACCGGGCTATAGTCTTGATCTGCAATGTGCACCACTCCCGGCCATGCCACCATGCCTGCCGTGAAGATGCGCTGCTTGTAGGCCAGCTTCGGTTCCTGAATGCAATTCGAAGTCATCAGAATCGCGCCGGGAAATTCATTGAACTCTTCGGCCTGATCGGTCCACGCGCCGCCGTAGTTGCCGGCCAAATGCTCATAAGCTTTGAGCTTGGGATAGCCATGTGCAGGCAGCATTTCGCCATGCGTATAAATCTGAATGCCAAGGCCTTTAGTCTGCTCCAGCAGTGCATAAAGGTCGTGCAGATCGTGGCCGCTGACGAGAATCGCTTTGCCTTTGCGCGCGCCCAGACGAACCCTTGCTGGCTGCGGATGACCGAAGGTCTCCGTGTGCGCGTGGTCAAGAATCTCCATCACCCGATAGTTCAATTCGCCCACGGCAAGCGCCATACCCAGCAGTTCATCTGCAGTGGGAGTGGGATGCATAAGAAAGTCGAGAATCTCATGAATCTTTGCGAAGGACACGGGGTCGCCCGCGCCCAAAGCCAGCGCGTGCGCGGCATACGCGGCAACACCCTTGATGCCGTAGAGCACCAGTTCCTGCAGGTTGGCAATCTCTTTGCTCTCTGCCAAAAAGCGCACGGGCAGCAGAGCGTTTTGAGCTTGCGCAAGCAGCCCGTCGAGCGTGGCCGCTGGCTTCCAGGCAGCCGCGCCGCCGAGTTCCGCGGGAACAATACCGGCTGCGACGCTGGCGCTCTCGTAGAGATTGCGAGCCGCATCGCGCGTCTTTACGGCCTGATGAATCAAATCGACCAAACGTTCAGGATCGAAATTCACGTTGGTTAGCGTAGCGAAAATCGCCTGAATCGTGAAGGCATCAACCTCAGCGTCAGCCGCGCCCAGCAGCCGCGCCCGGTGCGCGTAAATGGAAATGCCCTTGACGGCTTGAAGCAGCAGATCCTGCAATGCCGCCGTGGTTTCGTCTTTACCGCATACGCCAAGTGTCTGGCAGCCTTCGCCCTTTGCGGTCTGCTCGCATTGATAACAAAACATGATGAACCTTCCTCTTTGGAATTTGTCTGCAAATCAAGCATAGGATTGGGGGCAAGGCAGTCACAGCGACTAAAGTCACAGATCGGAAAATGAATCAAGAAATAAGATTTATTCGCAAAAGTGACCAAAGTCGCTGTCAAAATCGGCACGCGCATTCAAGCTGCAAATGAAGGAGAAAATCATGCCGACAACCACACAGACCGTACGCGAAATCGCTTTGCAGGAACCGTCGTCAATACGCATCTTCGAGAGTTTTGGAATAGATTATTGCTGCGGAGGCCGCAAGCCTCTTGCCGAGGCATGCACAGCCAGCGGCGCTGAAGTGGCCGCGGTAATCGCCGCGCTTGAGGCTGCGGCCACCACTGCCGAGCCCGCCGCCGAAGATTGGCAAAGCAAATCCATGGAAGAGCTGGCTGCGCATATCGTCGCCTCGCACCATGCCTATGTGAAACGTGAGCTACCGCGACTGGCTACCCTTGCGCAAAAAGTCGTTAATCGTCACGGCGCAACCAAGGCAGAGTTGCCCGCAATTCAATCGGCGTTGGCAACATTGGACGAGGAGCTGACCCAGCATCTGGCCAAGGAAGAGGCCATCCTCTTTCCGCACATTGTGCAGATGGAGCGTACCCACACTGCCGGCATCGCCAAGCCTGTAGCGTGTTTCAGCACTGTCGCTAATCCCATCGCGATGATGACTCAGGAGCATGATGCGGCGGGTGTTCTGCTGGCGAAACTACGCCTTCTGAGCCATAACTTCACAACCCCCGAGGACGCCTGCCCAACGTATCACGCCTTCTATGACGGATTGAAAGAGTTTGAGCAGGATCTTCATCAGCACATTCATCTGGAAAACAACATCCTGTTTCCCCGTGCGATTGCGATGGAATCTCAAGACTAATCCAGATCAAAGCGTGCCAATGTAGCAGGCAGCATGAATCCGCGATGGCTTACCGCCATACAGATACGATTAAGCCGCCTGCTACAACCAAGGTGCCTCCCGCCAATACGCCAGGCGTAGGAATGGCACGGAAGAAAATGTAGTTAGTAATCTGAAAAACGACGAATAATGTGGCGACATACATCCCCGTTGCGGCAGCGAAGTCCACAGGCGCCAGATTGAGCGAAGTCCCGTAGAGCGTTAGCAAGGTTCCGCCGACGAGGTACAAAGCAATCCTGACCGGAAGGGAGGAGTGGTGCAATGCAACTCGCACGATGGCATCACCAAATGCCTCCAGGATTGTAGCTGTCAACACAAACAAGAATATCCTCATAGCAAATTGTCTCCGTTTCTTTATGGCTATACGAGGTAAAAACGACTGGCTACCGGGCGATCCTATTCAAGCCAACCTCAATCACCGCCCGCCAAAGTGGGGTAAGGCGTCTCCGGGGCCCCAACAGACGGGTTTTGTCTGTGGGATGGGTCGCCGGTTTGTCCGCAGGTCCTGCATGATGATTAAGAATATCAGATGATTATTTACGCAATTTGCATATATTCAAAATCTCTAAAAACCACCTAAGCGATGGAAGAATAACGCTCGTTCTCGTTAGAAAAAACGATTTCGCCGTTTTGTCTTCCTGTTCTTTAACGCAAACAAATCTCATTCACGTTCACTTCAAGCTTGCCGATATGAAGAACGATGATGTTCTTTGCCTCAACAATTCCCGGTAGGCATTCATCGCGGAAAGGAATTGATGCTGATGATTCGCAATCTTCGCATCTCCCATAAATTCGGATACGCATTCGGCGCGGTCTGCTTGCTGTGCGCTCTGCTTGGGGCGGCTTCGCTGACCGGCCTCTCCAAGGTCCGTTCGGCCATTAACGAGATTGTCTCAGACTCCATGCCTTCCATGAAGGTTCTGGGAGATATCCGGTATTCGGTGGCCACTATTCGCCGAACGGATGCGTTGCTATTGCTGTGTGACACAAGCGCCTGCACGCAGCGCCTTGCCACCAAGCGCAAGAGTTATCTTGCCTCTTACAGCAAATCGATCGAGGAGTATGCTCCAATGGTCTCCTATCAGGGGGAGCGAGAACTCTATGAGACCATCCGCCAGAACGCGGCAGCCTACATTGCGTTCAGTGAACAAAGCCGCCAGCTTGTCGATGCCGGCAAGCCCGAAGAAGCATCGAAGCTATTGCTCTATGGGGATGCGGTGAAGGTTTATAACGCTGCTGCGGACGCGGTAGAAGCCGATGTCGCACTGAACACCAAGATGGGCTCGGAAGAAGGCGCGCGTGCCGCCCGGCTGGCTCATACCCTGTTGTGGGTGATCTGTATTGTAATGGCGGTTACGGTGATGCTGTGCGCGGGTGTCGGCATGGGCCTTACTCGCCTCATCGTGCCTCCGTTGCAATCGGTCACAGCAGCGCTGGAGCAGGTTGCGGAAAAGAACCTGACTGTATCCGTCGAGGCTCAAGGCGAAGATGAAATCGGGCGGCTTTCGACGGCCTTGAACGTCACTGTATCTGCAATTCGTAATATTTTGCAGTCAGTGGCGCAGGGCGCAGAGACACTTTCAGCGGCGGCCGAGGAGCTAAGCGTACGGTCGGGGCAAACCAGCGATAACACTCGCGAACAGACCAGCAAGATCAACCAGATTGCAGCGGCCTCACAGGAGATGACGGCTACCATAAGCGAGATCAGTCACAATGCGGAGACTGCCTCCGGCGCCAGTCGCGAGTCTGCGGAAGCGGCCACGCATGGCGGTTCAGTGATGCAGGCGGCAGCCTCCACCATGGAGCAGATCGCCACGGACACGGCCTCGGTTGAAGCGAAGATGACCTCGCTGGCCAAACGATCGGAAGAAATTGGCAAGGTCGTGAGTGTGATCCAGGAGATCAGCGAACAGACCAACCTTCTGGCATTGAATGCGGCCATTGAAGCGGCTCGCGCTGGAGAACAGGGACGCGGATTTGCGGTTGTGGCCGGAGAGGTGCGTCGTCTGGCTGAACGCACCAAGGGCGCCACCGAAGAAATCGCGGGAACCATTCGAAACATCCAGGAAGAAACTCGGGAGACATTGAGCGTGATGTCGTCGAGCCGCGGCACAGTGCAAGCTGGACTAAACGAAACAGCCAACGCGCGTCACAGCTTGGACGCGATCATCGAATCTTCCAAACAAGTGGAAAGCCAGATTCACCTGATCGCCACAGCTGCTATTGAACAGACGGCCGCATCGGCTGAAATATCTGAGGGCACCAGCCAAGTTTCGAATCTCGCGGTTGAGAACTCGCAAGCCTCCGAAGATATGGCCGGGGCCTGCAAGAACCTCTCGGAGTTAGCTACAGATTTGGACGGCATCATCCGCCAGTTCCGCATTGATGACGACGGCCAGCCGGGTAGCCGGCTGAAAGGCGCGAGGGGCTTGGGCGCGCTGAAAACTGCACGCCATTACGCTTCGTAATGAGGATTCAAATCCACTCTTTGTGTCCAAAGCCAGATGACGGAAGCAAAAAAAGGAATAACAAATGACAAACGGATCATTCAGACAGTACTCCGAGTCAGCCGCAACGGGTACGCAGAGGCAGCTGAAGATTTTATTCGTGTTGGTGGGATGCCTGATACTCACCCATAGCGCGTCAACCCAGCAGTCTGCCGCGAACAGTCAATCGCTGGTCTACATGGAGTACCCACAGCCCGCAGGCAAGGTGCAGCCGCTGCAAGTGAAGAACTTTCCCAAGTGGGCAACCCTCGATATGCAGATTCGGACGCGCGAAGAAAATCAAAGCTCTGACAAATACGTCTCCGGCAACGACGCGGTATACGTCCTGACGCGCATTTGGGGCGGGTTGGAAGTCAGGCCGACCAAGACTCTAACCGGCTATCTCCAGTTTGTCGATGCCCACGCGCTGGGATTGCCGCTCTATTATGTCTCCTCCAATCAGCGGGATGTCTTCGATGACCGCCAGGCATTTCTGGAGTATCACACCAAGGTTGTGAAAATCTTTGCCGGTCGCCAGGAACTCCGCTACGGCAACGAGCGCCTGGTGGGCATCAGCAACTGGACAGACACCAGCCGTACATGGGACGGATTTGTGGGTCGCATTGGTGATAAGAACCGGCTGGACCTGTTCAGCTCGTCGGTGGTCGCCATTCATGCATCATCACTGGACAAGCACGGCGCGGGTCTTACCTTCCACGGCGCGGTGGGAACCATTACCACCTGGGTTCCGCATACAGTCGTTCAGCCATTTGTTTATGTCAAAGCAATGCCGAGGGTGAAAAGTCAACAGAGCACCTATGGCACGGAGACAGAAGTTACGCCGGGCGCTGAAGTTTCCGCAAAGTTTCCAATAGGGTTCTACTTCGACGTTCTCGGTGCCCTGCAACGCGGCAGCTATGCCAACGATTCCATCAGCGCTGGCGCTGGCGTAATAAAGGCTGGCTACATCGCTCAGAAGATCGAGTGGAAACCCCGCCTCGCGGGCGAGTACGACTACGCCTCCGGAAATCCGTTAACAAACCTCCAACGAATCGGAACCTTCGATCAGCAGTATCCCAGCAACCACAACGCATTTGGGCTGACGGATCTATTCGGCTTTCAGAACATCAAGCAGGAAAGAATCAATCTTGATATGGCTCCAACCAAAAATCTGGCGCTGCTCATTCAGCAAGAGTGGATGCAGGTGGCCACGGTCAAAGACAGCGTCTATAGTGGTTCGGCGTCGGCAACGGTAAAGCCGCCGGCCGGTGGATTCCTCAGCGACGATATTGGCCGCGAATTTGATGCTTCAGGACAGTACGCCTTCCTCCGCTACAACATGACGCTCAATGCCGGTGTTGGTCATTTTTCGCCGGGACCACTGATGCGGAAAAACGCTCACGGAGCGCCGTTGACGCTGGCGTACTTTGGGCTGACCTATCGGTTCAAGGTGAATGGAAAGAGCGCAGGCAAACCCTAGGTTCAAACTTGATCCGGAACTTTCGGAAGCGGCGCAAAGGGCGATGAAAATGTCAGCAGGCTGGGACTTCTGCGGAAGCACCGGTTTGCTGGCATTTTGTCAGTCTTCGGTTTGACCCAGCCCAGCCAAGAGCAATACTTTGAGATGGAGAGCGAATTTCCACTCTGTCGATGAAGAACTGTCGCTGGATTGGATTTCGCACCCATTGAATAAGGAGATCGAATGCAAACAAAAATTCTTCCCTGGTTTTGGAAGGGCTTCTTTGGCCTGATCATCGCGACCATGACCCTTGCGGGCATGCACGCTCAGGACCTGAAGAGCTTCGAGCAAAAAATCACAACCAAGGTGCTACCCAACGGCCTGACGCTCATTATCTGCGAGCGGCCAGAGTCACCGGTTTTCAGCTATTCGACCTTCATTGATGCCGGCGACGTGAATGACCCCTCGGGCCAAAGCGGCCTGGCTCACATGTTCGAGCACCTGGCCTTCAAAGGAACCAGCCAGATCGGAACCACCGATTACGCCGCCGAAAAAATTGCGCTGGCCAAGGTCGAAGCGGCCAACGACGACTATGAGGCCGAGTACCTCAAATCCGTAGGCCGCGACGAGAAAAAGCTGGCTACGCTGAAACAGGCCTTTCTTGAGGCGCAGAAAGAGGCACATAAGTTTGTCGTCCCCAACCAGTTCACCGACGTGGCCGAGCGCAACGGGGCTGAGGGATTGAACGCCGGAACCGGGCTCGATCAAACAGTGTACTTCTGGTCGATGCCGGAAAATCGCCTTGAGCTGTGGGCATGGCTAGAAAGCGGACGACTCTCGGATACAGTGCCGCGCGAGTTCTATAAAGAACGCGACGTGGTCAACGAAGAGCGGCGCATGCGCACCGACTCGAATCCCATCGGCAGGCTCGTCGAACAGTTTCTGGCCACAGCGTACGTGGCCCATAACTACGGCCGCAGCAACGTTGGCTGGCCCAGCGAAGTGAGTCAGATCAACGCCACCGAGGCGATGGAGTTTCACAAAAAGTATTACGTCGGAGCCAACATTGTCGTCGCTGTTGTCGGCGATGTGAAAGCCGCCGAAGCCCTCCCGCTCTTGGAAAAATATTTCAGCAAAGTCCCTTCTGGCCCCAAGCCGGAAGAGATGACCACCGTCGAGCCCAAGCAATTTGCGGAGAAAACGGTAGCCATTCGAGAGACTACGCAGCCCTTTTATCTTGAAGGCTACCATCGGCCCGGCTACCGCTCGCCCGACGACGCGGTCTACGACGCCATCAGCGACATCCTCTCCAACGGTCGCGTTTCGCGGCTCTATCGCAGCCTGGTGCGCGATCAGCAGATTGCCGCTGTAGCGCAAGGCTTCAGTCCCTTTCCCGCCGAGAAATATCCCGGCCTCTTTACCCTCTACGCCGTGCCGCTGCCCGGACATACGCCAGCCGAGATGCGCGACGCCATCCACAAAGAAATCGATAAACTCAAAACTGTGGATGTAACCGACGAGGAGTTGGCCATGTTCAAAACCCGTACCCGCGCTGACCTGCTGCGTGGATTGGCTAACAATCAGGGCCTCGCCAATTCGCTGGCCGAGTATCAAACGCGCTACGGCGACTGGCGAGAACTTTTTCTGCAACTCGACAAGGTGGACAAAGTGACCAAGGCCGATATACGCCGCGTGGCCAATGCAATTTTTCTCTCCAGTAACCGAACCAGCGCATGGATTGAGACAGATACTCAGGCAGCAGCCGGTAAAGTTGGAGGTGCGCAATGAAGAAGATTTTTGTATCGTCCATTCTATTTTTCGTTTGCGTATTTGCCTTTGCGACCAGCCTTCTCAATGCTCAGCAACTCAGGCCATGGGAGCAGATTCCCACGCCCAAGCTGCACGACTTCAAACCGCATCAACCCGTTCGCATTGAACTCAAAAACGGCATCGTAATCTTCCTGCAAGAGGATCACGAGCTTCCATTTGTCTCCGGCTCGGTCTCGATACCCGGCGGCGCACGCGATGTGGATGCGAACAAAGCGGGGCTTATTGGGCTCTATGGGCAAACCTGGCGTACCAGTGGCACAGCCAAGGTGAGCGGCGATGCCCTCGACGATCTGCTCGAAGCCAAGGCCGCGCACATTGAGACCGGCGGCGATGTGGATTCAACAGCGCTATCGTGGGATTCGCTGAAGGGCGACGCCGATCAGGTTTTTGCGCTCGCAATGGACCTGCTCTTTCATCCGCAATTTGGCGCGGAGAAGTTGCAACTGGCGCAGCAGCAAGTGGCCACAGGAATCGTCCGCCGCAACGACGACGAAGGCGAGATCGCCGGTCGCGAGTCGGCCAAGCTGGTCTATGGTGTAAACAGTCCTTACACGCGCCAGCCGGAGATCGCCACTATCGGCGCGGTCACGTTGGATGATCTGAAGGCGTGGCACCAGAACACAATTAGCGGCAAGCTCATCGTCTCCATCAGCGGCGACTTCGATTCCTCTGCGATGGAAGCCAAACTGCGCGCTGCCTTCGAGGCTCTGCCTGCGGCAAAGGCTTTACCTGTGCAGCACGATACCTTTGCCGGTCCCAAGCCGACAGTCTTTTTCATCAACAAAGAAGACGTGAATCAATCGAATGTCGAGATCGTAGGCCTCGGCACTGACCGCCACAATCCCGACGTTCCCGCTCTCGCTGTGATGAACGAGATTCTCGGCGGTGGCTTTGCCAGCCGCCTCTTCCAAAAAATACGCACCGAACATGGATTGGCATACAGCGTCGGCGGCAGTTATGGTTACAACTGGGACCATCCCGGCGTCTTCCACGCCGTAGTGCTCACCAAAAGCGAAACCACCGTAGACGCAACCAAACTCGCTCTCGATGAGATCGCCGCGCTCACCACACGGCCATTCACTGACGAGGAGCTGGCTCGCGCCAAAGACAATATCCTCAACTCATTCCTCTTCCGCTACGACACCCGCCAGAAAGTCCTCGCCGAACGTGTGCGCCTGGAGTTCTACGGTTATCCGGCGGACTACCTGGAGACTCACAAAGCCGCGCTCGAAAAAGTAACAGTCGCCGACCTCGACCGCGTAGCCAAAAAGTACATCCATCCTGACAAGCTGGCCATTCTGGTAGTAGGCAACGGCCCGGAGATCAAGCCGGGGCTGGACGAGCTGAAGTTAGGCCCGGTGCAGCCAATCGACATCACCATTCCTATGCCAAAGCAGCCAGCGGCGGAACAGAAGCATTAATTCAAACAATAATTGGGTGCCCCATCCTTGGTGCAGTTTCATCGCGGCAAGGGTGGGATACCTCGACTCTCAACAGGCCCCGTTCAAAAGTTTTAAAAGGGCACGGCTTTACAAGCTGCGGAAAAATTCTTTCAAAACTGCGTGAAGTGTCAGGGCACGACTTCAGTCGTGCCGCTAGAGCCACAAAAGAATGTTGGGCTTTAGCCCCTGAGGGAGTCTTGCAAAGACTGAATGGCATGGATGAGCTGGCTACGGCGAAACTCGTTCAAACGGTAGGCCGGGGATTTATCCCCGGCATCCACTCCGCCCCCGTTCTCGAAAACCAACCCACGCGGCAAAGCCACGTTCAAACCCAGCCTAAAAGCTACTTCGTCAACCGGTTTTGAAAGGGCACGACTTCGCAGGCCGTTACGAAACTGCATCTAAGCGGGCTTTGTAACAAGGGCACGGCTTCAGCCGGGCCGCAAATGGCCGCTAGAAAAAGTCGGGCTTCAGCCCCTGAGGGAGCGCTGCAAAGACTGAATAGCATGTTGGAAAATTGGATGCGCCTCCGTGGCTGGTTTCCGCCGCAGAAATACCCTCCCCGCTACGTGGGGTATTCCTAGTCAGGGATCTTCGCGGTGCCTGCGGCGTTTATCGGGAGTTACACTGCTGTTCACGAGGCTTGGGGCCCACTGAGGCGTCACTATTGCGGGCACCTTCTGTATGCTTTGTATTGGGAACGAAATCATGGAGAGATTCAACTATTCTGACCTAATCAATCGTTTGGAAGGATTCGACCCTTGGCTCAGAAGCTTGGGATTGACGCCACGTTCGAATGACAGAATTCACGAAGCCTTCAAGATTCTCCGTAAAGCCGAAGAGGCGGTTCGTAGAGGTCGTGAAACAGGAGTTTACACCAATATTAGTCCCGTAGACTGGTTCCCGATGGTTGAAGCACTAGAGGCACATGATGTCTTTATTGCATTTCGCAATGATCGGTCTCCCACTATTGCTGAGACTCTGAAAAGAGCTCTGTCAGGACCAATCCAACCGATTGCTGAAAATCAAAAGAATAGAGAAGGAAGGAATGTCTGGTATGAACTCGCACTTGCAGCCGAATGGAGACTGAGCGGCGCTTCAGTTTGCTTGGGAGAGCCGGATTTGCGTCTCACCTCAGATGAGGTTACGTTCCTTGTGGCTTGTAAGCGACCTGCCAATAAAGAATCCATCCAAGAAAATATGCACAACGCTGTCGAGCAACTCCAGCGCACCTTGGACGAGGCGCCCGATAACTTTTTCGGGGTCGCGGCAATTTCCCTTAGCTGCACCTTCAACGCTGGCAATCAGGTCTTCACGGGAGATCTGAATGGCCTCGGAGAACTCCTCAAAATAGAGCTTGACAGAATTAGACCGTACCTGTCTGCGGTGCATGATCCTAGAATTTGCTTTGCTCTCCTTCAAGTTGCCACTCCGGGTCTTGGCGGAGACGAAGTTGATCTAGTGCGAGCATCGTTCACCGTTGCGCAGGAGTTGACGCCTTCGTTTGGCTCGAAAATATTTAGGCAACATGCAGAAAACATGTGGGCGGGTGGCCTTGGTCTCGGTGATGTTTCCAAACCAAAATGAGGGTGCCCCCGGTCCCTCGCTGTTGGGGACCGGGGATTGAAACTCCCGATTGTCCCGCCAAATCACTCCTGACAAGTCTTAGTGCTGTATCTGGAGCGCCCCACTAAACAGCGCGAGTTTGCATAC
>CAYPYJ010000074.1:0-19622 GCA_964414945.1 uncultured Occallatibacter sp. | reverse complement strand
CGGAATGATGGCGTCCACCTCTTCGGCTGCAAGGATCTCCACATTCCGTCCCGCGGCCACCACACGCGCTGCACCCAGTTGCCATGCAATCTGGATTGCGAGCTGCCCTGCCACGCCAGTCGCCCCCAGTACCAGCACCCTCTCGCCGGCAGCCAACCGCGCACGCTCCGTCATTGAGACCCAGGCCGACATTCCCGGGTTGGCTATCGCCGCTGCCGAGAGGTCGTCCAGTCCGTCGGGCAGGGGCACGCACAATGAACTGGACGCCACTGTACGCTCGGCCATGGTCCCCCAGGGATTGCGGGCGATTCCGAAATAGACGCGGCTTCCATCCTCGCGAAGACCAACGCCGTCTATGCCGGGCACAAAGGGAACCTCTCCGGAGCTGCTGTAGTGCGATCCGCTTGCCCGTGCCTTCACAATCGGGTGCAGGCCGGCCGCACGCACCTTGATAAGCGTCTCACCCGCTGATGCGATCGGATCGGGGAAGGTCTGATACCTGGGTGCCTGACCCAGAACATTGATAACGGCAGCCTGCATAGCTCCTCCTCTTTGTAATTTTCAACTTATCGCTCGCGTCGGGTCGTCCGGCTCACACTACAAAACACATCCGCCTCGCTCCGGCTTGCCCTTCCGTTTGACGAATCCAGCCATAGCAGAGACAATAGAAAAGTTGCACCCCACCACACGTGGGCCTGTGGCGCAGCTGGGAGCGCGCTTCCATGGCATGGAAGAGGTCATCGGTTCGATCCCGATCAGGTCCACCAATTAAATCAATCATTTAGAAGCTCCCTCCCTTCTCGACTTTGTCGCAATCTTGTCGCAAATTCCAAAATCACACCACGAACCGGCTTTTGAGTGACCGTCGTTTCCCTCGCGGGAGCGACTGACGCGTCGTTTTGCTTTCGGCCTGTATGGTTATGCCGAACCGTTGTGGGTGGCCTTGATCCCCACGTGCCGGTGCCGCTCAACTCGTCGTAAATCGAGTTCACCGTCGAACGAACCCCGTCTTCAAGAGACTGCATATAGACATCCGTGGTGGTGGCCAGTCGAGAGTGGCGCATCATTCCCTGGATGTCCTTGACGTGGCCCATGTCCTTGGCCAGCGTCGCCATCGTGCGACGAATGACTTGGAACGTCAGCTTCGGCAGTCCCAGTTCCTTCGCCAGTTTGTGCAGCACCCGGTTGCGGTAGTTGCTCGAATCGATGAACCCGCCGTTGCGTCCCGGAAAAATGAACGCCTCGGGCGAATCCGCAGTCGGCCCGTGCCAGTTCTTCATTTGCTGCTCTTCTTCCCGGCACTGCTCGCGCCATGCCTGGAGTTCTTCCGCCAGTTGTTTGGCAATCGGGATCTTGGTGAGACTTCCCTTGGTTTTGCCCCAGGGACGGATTTTTCCCTTGTAGGCCGTCTCCTTGATCTCGATCTGGCAGAGTTCTGGATCGAAGCAACTCCACCTCAACCCAAACAACTCACCCGGCCGCAGGGCGTTGGACATATCGAGCTTGAGCACAATCCAGTCTCGAAGAGGAAGCCTGGACAAGGCAGCCCGAAGTTGGTCCCATGTGAGCGTTGTTTTGTCGGTTTCCTTCAGTTCCGAAGGAACTTTGATTGAGCGCGCGGGGTCTTTGGGAAGGAAGTCCTGTTCGACTGCCTCCGCGAAAATCGCCCGCATATATGCTCTGGCTTGCAACACTCTGTCCCTGGACCGTGTTTTGGCCATCTGATTGAGATGGGTCTGGAGATCGAGTTTGTCGATGCTTTCTAACCGAACATCTTCGAAAGCATCTACGAGATCAGCCTGGATGAGATACTTCTTCGTCTTGGCCGTCTCCTCTTTCCAGTCCGCCTCTTTCAGCGGCAGGTAGCGGTTATGGACAAACCAGCCAAAGGTGACGCTGCCGTTCTTGACAACTCCATCTTCCGTGATCTGTCCCGTCAGCCTCTTGATTTCGAGCTCCAGCTTCTCTCGCGCCTCGTACTTGGTCATCTCGGTTTTCAACCCGAGCGCGACCGGAGTGGAGACGGTTTTAGGTTCTCTTGTTTTTGGATCAATGACCGTCCTGCGGAAGTATCCATACCACTTCTTTCCGCGGACTGACACCCATCCCTTCTGGTGCGATTTACCCATCGCTTCCTCGATTTCTGTGTGGGAGGAAAACGGGCTACCTCTATTTTACCGGCGTTTGCGCCGCAAATTGGAGGCATGTTCCCGCTCTCGCAGAAATTCTTCGATGCCGCTGGCGCGGTAGCGCAGCACGCCATCACTCATGCGGATCACTGGCAGATAAGGCAATTTCCGCGACGAATGATCCCAGACCCAGTCCGTGCTGACCTTGAGTTTCGCCGCGACTTCCTCCGCGGTCAGAAGTGGATCTCCTGCTCCCACAGATTGAATTGCAGGCATTGAGTTCATGCAGATGTTCCTCCTTCACTCTCTCGATCCAGAGAACCCAGTAGTACCCGGCTAAGTTCATAGGTTGGTTGAGCAGCGGCGATCTGTCTAATGAATTCCACGGAGAGCGCTATTCCAATCAGGAATAACGCTTATGAAAGATGGCCTATACAATGGGACTTTACAGCTCTCACGCCCCAGAAACTTCCCGTCATTTCCGGTGCTCTCGGAGCGCATAAAATACTTTTGCGCCAACTTTGGTTACATTCTTTGTTACGTTCGTTTCGCTTGAACGTCCAAAGAGAAAATCGGCGCAAAGCGTTTTTGCTTTCCGATCGCTATGCGCGCAGTTCAGGAACGCATCCGATACACGCAGCAAAGATTGTCAATCTGCTGCTCGGTGCAAACCCATTACTTGCCCTTGGTCTTTGGCTTGGAGGATGGGTATGGTGCTACCGGAGATTCGCCTCCTGCAAGCGGCAATTGTGCTTGCGGAGGAACTGAACTTTTCCCGTGCAGCCGCGCGGCTGCGCATAGAGCAATCGACGCTGAGCAAGCGGATTGTCGAGCTTGAATCTCAGATCGAGTTGCGCCTTTTCGTGCGGAACCATCAGACAGTGGAACTGACCGACGCTGGGCGGCATTTTGTGGAAGATGCGCGCAGCGCCGTGTTGTACGCAGAACGTGCAGTCGCTGACGCAAGGGCCGCGCTGCATGGAGCGGACGAAGTGCTTCATATCGGCAGGTCCGTCTATGCAGATCCGTATCTGGTCACGGCGATCCAATCGATACAGCTTTCCCTCTTTCCCAGCCTGAAGGTCAAGCTCTGGAGCAACTTCTCGCACGAACTCGCGCGCATGGTGGCTACCGGAAATCTTGATCTGGCGCTGGTGGTGGGCGTCCCCGAAACTTCCTCGCTCAGCTTCTTGTTGGTTGCTGAGTCGCCCGGCTATATCGCGTTATCGAAAAACGACGCCAAAGCCGGGAGTGTGGAACTCCGCCTCGAAGATTTGCGCACGCACGAGTGGATTCTGCCTGCACCGCACATCAACCCGTACATCACCGAGATGATTCAGGCGGCGGCCTCCGCAAAAAACATCGTAGCGCCCGACTCGCACACCTTCACAACAGCCGAGGAGGCTTCGGCGCTTGTATTGGCGCACAAGGGCGCGGCTTTTTTGACGCGCGAATCCGCGTGGCGAATCTCCAGCAATGAAATCGCAATCCGCCCGCTCGCCGAGGAACGCATCAAACTCGTGACGAGTTTGGCCACGCGCTCCGATGACAAAAAGCGGCTGACGAGCGAGTTCGTGCGTGCGGCCGGGCGCAAGCTGGTCAAGGCGCAATCTCCACAACAGCGAAGCACCGCGTTAGCCTGCTGAACTGTCGGGAGCAGAATTGCTTGTGCCGGTTGCGGCTGCATCTACGTCCTGAATGACGATATTGAGCGGTCCATCATGACCGCACTTCGAGCAGGGATAAATGCCGGTGACGACAGTCGTACCGTCGAATTCGTCTCGACGAGAGACGCTGCCACAATGAACGCACGCATGAAAGTGCGACAATTCACGCTGGGAACTGTCCGAGTTGCTTTCCATCTTTCCCCTCGTTTCGGTAGATTCCCCGCTACAGCGTCCAGCGGTATTGTTTTAGACGCGCGGTTCAGCAATTGGGGATAAGGTGGTTCGGTTGCGTCTATTTCTTCGTCAGCACGATGAATATGAGGTGCCAGTGGCAGTCAAAAAAGCCAGCAACGAAAGCAACCAAAAAAGCGGTCACGCGCAAGGTGAACCGTGAGGGGAAGCGCTGGACGGATGATCGGCCAAGCGTGACGTTGCGCCTTCCGTTCGATCTCCGCGAGACCATCACTGAAGAATCGCGCGTAAAGGGCGATCTGGCCAGGATCATCTTATTCGCTTTGAGCCACGTGGACCATGACAAGATTGGTATTCGGCAGACTCGCAAGGCTGGTTTGGAACTAACCAAGCCTCAGCTCCTCCACGTTGGCGCAGAGACCCGAGCCAAACTGAAGGAATGGGCTGAAGCCGAAAGCGTCGGCGTCAACGCCATTGTCGTCAGCCTCCACGACGAGTTCTTCAAGCACCTGAAGAAGAGTAAGGCGCGGCGAGTAGAATTGCGGCAGGAACTTCGCGTGCATCGGGGATTCTTGCCAAGCTAAGCGTCGAGGAGATGAGATGAGCGCCAGTCAAAGTGAGATCACTGAAGCGAATAGGCGGTTGCGCCTCCTCATAGACAGCGATCCTGTAGAGGCAATCCTACAGGCCCGTCGATTGCTCGACGGAGGCTCAAATCAGCAGAATATTGCAGCAGGAGTATTAATTGACGCAGGCGCAATCACGCGAGACGGGGCGGCCGTTCAAACAGGAATAGACATCCTCCGATGTCTACATGAAAAATATCCTGATATTCCAGCCATATCGTACAACTTAGCAAATGGTCTGGTCACACTTGCCGACATCAATAAATTCGTTGACGTGAATTGGTATTTAGACACATCCGACTTGCGCCGCGAAGGTAGATATCTGCTAGCTTCTGTCGCTGCATCAAAGACGGATGCAGATCTGAAATCCACCGCAGCCACAAATCTAGCAAATGCCTTCGGGAAGGCGCATCGGTGGGCAGAAGCATACGATGCCTATCTGGAAGCGTTGAGATTTGATTCCACGAACGCGATTGCATCAACTGGGGCTGCGCGTCTTCTCCTCAGGTGCGTAAAACTAGGGTTAGGAGATCCGTCTGTACTCGGAGCCGTTGCACAACGGCATATTGAACGCGCCAAGCTCAATGAAGAACGAATCAAAGAATTGGGCGGCACACAGGCATACGAAGAGCTATCTAAGTTGTTTGAAGTTAATCTTCCCGGAGGCGCATATCCCGACCTCTCTTGCGCCGACGAATACCAACAGTTTATTGCCCATCATCGGCTTGCCTTATCGCCAACGATAGAGGGGCTCGACCTGTCTCTGAAGCGATGGGACTCGCTGGAAATCCATTCTCTTCGCGAGTCAATAAAGAATAATGGTGTTCCGCCACTTTTTGCAATGTTCAACATATTGAAAGCCGATTATTTGGCGGCGCGCGCCTTGGCATATAAAGCACTAAATGAAAACACCGCGGACAGCGGAACCTACTCTGACACTTTGGACTATGCCGTCTACGGGATCAATGAATCGCTATTATCTTTGGCCCAGCGCACTTGCATGGATGTGCTCGACAAGATTGCGGCAGCGACGAGTGAATACTTCAATATCTCGGAGAACGTAAATCGTATATATTTCTCGAACCGCTGGTACGGAAACAAGCTCAAAGGGGGCGCTCTTCAGTGGAATCCGCGTCTCAAAGACGCCATTTTAAAGAACAATTCGGCACTGATAGCTTTGGCGGAATTATCGCTTGATACGGAATCCGGCGGCGCTCTCTATGAGAACAAGGCTATGCGTCATGCTTCAACGC
Source organism: uncultured Occallatibacter sp. (assembly GCA_964414945.1). GTDB lineage: Bacteria > Acidobacteriota > Terriglobia > Terriglobales > Acidobacteriaceae > Telmatobacter. The sequence continues at coordinate 13,755 of CAYPYJ010000074.1, read as the reverse complement.
ATAGATTCATCGTCGTGCATGACTTAGGTTCTATGCCAAGCCGTCAATCGCCATTTGTCGAACACTACGCCGCGCATGAATTCCACAGCAGTGTTATTCGCAGCTTACAACTAACGCGAGCCGCTCTCTTGTATTTCGTTGATATGGTGTCACAAAACGAAGCCATACAGCCCCCCCCTGAAGGAATAATAGCAACAATGGAAGTCCCATATCATCATGACATTCGCGGAGAAGACTCAGAATAGAATCTGTGTATACACCCGCTACATAGATAATGCAAATGTTGTTCTGATTTGTAGCGGAAGAATGAGAAGCCAATCAATTGAAATTGGACACAACACGCCCGTCGGGGTGGGCCAAAGAGCCTGACGCGCAGCGGCAGCACATCACTGGGCGGGAAGACGGGCGCGCGGTCAAAAATGGGGTCCGGCGTACCGGACCCCACTCTGATTCAAGATTCCCGGTTTTGACTCTATGCCGCCTTGGGCTTCTTTTGGACTAATGGCGGCGTTTGGTTCGGCTTTGCGTTGGTCGCTGTCTTCCGTGTGGTTTGCACTTTATCCTTTGCCGTGAACTCCTGCTTGACCTTGGCCGTGATTGCGGCCACGTCCACCTTGTAGAACTCAGCGGCTTCTCGCAGGGCTTTCGCGGATTCGTTGGAACTGTGCGTCGTTTGCAGGACGGTGATTGCCACCAATACCCGGCCAAGGGTGCTCTCGTCGGCCTTGCGAAGAAAGGACGTGAGCAATTTTGCCGGGGCGTCTCCGGCTCCGCCGCTGGCCTTGCCGATGCCGTGAAGCCGAAAGATGATCGCCAGACGGCGCTCGTCCAATGTGGCTGCAAGGCGCTCGGTGACAAAGAGCAGGTCGCGCTTCATCAGCCGGACAGGAACTGCGTCACTGGTTGCTTTCAGGACGCGGAGGCCGGTCGCCTGCGCGATTGCGTCTTCGCGGCGGCGCTTCTCCTGTTCCGCCTTGAATGCCGCATCGGTTGCGGGCCGTTGCTTGCTGGCGTGGTGGATTGGGCATTCGGGATTCGCGCACACCTTGTGAATAGTGCCGATGTCGCTACCTTCGGTGATGATGGCGTCGGTGGTGAACCGGCACACCTTGAACTCCGGGCGCTGCGCATCTTCATTTTTCTGAGGCTTGTCTTCGTGGATCGCGGTGTACTTGTTGCGCGGCAGAACGGGACTGCCTTCCTTCTGCCCGCCGTATGCCGTGCTGATCTGCACAAGGCTCGGCTTGGCGGCAACGGCCTTCGCAACGTGTGCCGAGAGTTTCGCATTGAAACAGCGGGGATCGGTGCAGCGGTCGCCCTGCTTGCCGAGGTCGTCGCCGAAAAGTAGCTTGTTATGGCCGGTGCGCTTGGGGCAGTCGGCGCAACTGCCCGCCATGGAAACAAGCTGCGCGTCGCGCTTGTTAAAAGGCGCATCTTTCAGGATAAGCAATACGTTCGTCTCAATCCAGAATTGCAGATTGCGCACGGGCAGAAGAATCCGCGCGGGATTCTGGCCGCCGTTGTAGGCTTCCTTGAAGCAAGCCGATAGAGCCTGTTCCTGCTGGTCAACGGGCAGCTTCGCCAGTAGCAGCGCATGGCCCACGCCGATTTCGTTAGCATAGAAAGCATCGACCGCAGCGGGCACAAGGTCAGTCAGCTTCAATCGCGAAGCGACATACACGGCGCTTTTCCCAGTGCGATCGGCCAGTTGTTCGATGGAATATTTCGGCTCGTCCAAAGCCAACAGTCGTGCGAAGCCCTGGGCCTCTTCCATCGGATGCACATCGCGCCTCAAAAGGTTCTCGACGAGTTGGGCCTCCAGCACTTCGGCATCGCTCATCTGCATAATGCGCACTGGCACGGTTTCCTGTCCGGCCATCTGCGCGGCGCGGTAACGCCGCGCACCGGCCACGATCTCGAAGCCGTTTTCGGTGAGTGGCCGGACAAGCAGCGGCGACAGTACGCCCTGGCTGCGAATGCTGGCGGCGAGTTCTCGAAGACTAACGTCGTCAAAGACACGGCGGGGATTGGTCTTCGATTCGTTGAGCAGAGCGAGCGGAAGCTCGCGGTATTCAGTGGCATTAATAACGGTCGTTTCCATGATTCATTGCTCCTTTCGAGCGGTTGAAAGGTGAGGGCGCGCGGAGCGGGGACACGTCGGGCGTGGGTCCGCTCCGCAGAGAGCGGACTAGCTGCGAATCGACTTGTCCGTAAAGGCTTCGAGAAAGCCCTGAGCGCGAAGATTGCGGTCCCACTGCCGCGCAAAGGTTTCATGCTGCTGGTGGAGGTCGGGAACGAAAGCGTAGTTCTCGCCGTCCCGATAGCGCGAATACTCCTCCACTCCGAGATAGTCATTTCGAAAATAGAAACTCGATAATGACAATCCGCAGAGCGGCGGCTTCGACAACTCGAAACACATCTCCGGGTCGCGCATCAGGTCGCCGTTCTGTTCGCCGTAGTGCGCAATGGAGATTGCGGGCTGTCCGGTCGGCCCTGGCTCCGGCGTGGCTTCGATGACAAGCGCCATGTAAGGCGGATTCTCAATTTTGAGGTAGAGCGTGGGCCGGTATCCTCCGGCCCGCTCCAGAATGCGAAGGATGGTTTTCATTACGCCACCTCCGCCATTTCGTTCTGCATCTCTGTCGTTGTGACCGATGAGGCGGTCAGTTTGCCGGTCGGTTCTCCTGTGATAGCGTCGAGAATGACCGCTGAAGTCCGCTGGATTACTTCAAGGCTTTCTGCCAATAGCGCCGCATTTCCTGCGTACATCTGGATGTAGTCCGAAGAGGCTCGGCCCATCTCAAGGCCGATGGATTGGCCCACGATAAAAGCGACCGCCTCGGCTTCGGTTTCGCGCACGGTGGCGGTGGTCATGGTGCGGCGGTCACTCTTATGCAAGAGTTCATGCGCCGTTTCATGGACCAAACAAACCAGAGTTTCAGCGGGCGATTGGCCTGGAAGTATTGCGATTTTTCCGCCGTAGCTGACGCCGAGAGCGGGCGCAATGTTCTCCGTGTATTCGAGGGCGATATTCTGCGAATCGAGAAAGGCAATCAGCCGGTCGCGGTGTTCGCCCACTTCGCCGGTAATCGAGTGCTCGAATTCGGGTAGGTCCGCGCCTTCGGTCTGCGCAACATCGAAGACGTAGACGGCGCGGAAGCCAATCAACACGGGCGCGGGCTTGCTGTTGTCGTCGTGTGCGTGGTTGCGGTCGGCGTCGTCTTTCCTGCGGCGGTGTCCAACCATCGGGGCGAGAATCTGGATTCCTTTTTCGCCGCGCTTCACAAACCGGCCCAGCTCCTTCCACGCGTGGAACCCGGCGACTCTCGTCGCTGTTGGCCTTTGCCTTGCAATGGCCAAAATGTTCCCGAAAGAATAGGCATGGAAACGGGCCATTGCCGCGAGATACGCGGTCAAGGTTTCGCTCTTGCCTGCTTCAAGCTGCTGGAGCAGGTAGTCCACGGCCTGCTTGATGAGTTGCTGCGTGGGGTTGTCGCGCTGCGTGGTGCGCTGCTGGTAAGGGGATTCACTGCGGAGCGCCGCATTGTTGCTGTGCGGCGCGGTGGTGGCGGTGTTGCTGCTGGTGTAAGGCATGATCTTCGCTCTCCTGTGCTGCCCGCGTGGGGCGGATTCTGAAGGAGGGCGTCTGCCTCAAACCCAATTTCTTTGTTTGAGTGCCCCCGCTTCATGTCTTGTGCGGCGGGCAGGGGCGCGGAGGGTTCGGTCAAGGGCGCGGCACTATCGCGTTCATCGAAGCGCAGCGGAGACCCTTGACGGGTTCCGACCGCCTCTGCCATAAAGCCGCATGAAGCGGGGGCACTTGAACGAAGAAGAAATTAGGTTCTCTTCCGAATGGATTTAGGGAGGGGCGTTGCGGGGAAGGAACGGCCCCGCTGAGGTGGGTAGTGGAAGACGCGGAACGCGGCTGAAAATAGGGAGGAGCCTTCCTCCCAGGCAGCTCAACACTGCACAATGGAAGTGGAGAATTGTATGCCCCTAAGATTGGAAGAAGTCCGCGGTCTTGTATTACAGGCGTTAAAACAGCCGGGATGGAATCAGGTTGTCAGTCTGGAAATTGCGGTTGGAAACCTAAAGGCCCAAATGCAAGGCATTTCTCAGTATCAGCGCGGTTTCTCAACCGATGGAAGATCGCACTTGGAACATGGCGAATATGCGCTTATTCACGAGATCATTTGGAGCTTCATCATTCAAGGAATTCTGATTCCAGGCTGTGACGACAATAATCCGAACTGGCCGTTCTTACGCCTCACCGCTTACGGCCAAATTTGTATTGAAGCACATCAGATTCTTCCCCATGATCCTGATGGCTATCTCCGCGATTTTCAAAGGGCCGTTCCATCTCCTGATGCCGTAATTCAGGAGTACCTAATCGAAGCCCTGCAATGTTTTCTCCGCGACCTCAATCGTGCATCCGCTGTCATGCTCGGAGCTGCCAGCGAGAAGGCGATTTTGTTGCTCATAGATAGTTATGCGGAATCGATTGCCGACCCGAACAAGAGGGCGCAGGTAAAGGGTCAGATTGAAAAGGCACCGTCCATCTTCCGCAAGTATGAGGTGTTCGAGAAAGGCTTTACAAATATCAAGCCACAGATGCCAAAGCCGCTTACGGAGAATGCGGATTCGTTGCTGCGCGGCGTTTTCGACTTGATCCGCAATAGCCGCAATGACGCAGGGCACCCTGCATCCGGCATCCTGGTATCAAGGGACAGCAACTATTCCCATCTGCGGCTCTTCATTCCTTATTGCCAACGCATTTATGAGTTGATCGCTTGGTTTGCAGTCAACCAGACATAAAACTGCTTTCTGCAAAAGTAATGATGTCCCAAGGCTCATCACTACTCTTTGACAAATCAACTCTGGAAAGCCTCAGTCTGAATGAGGCAGCTTTGCTGATTTTGTCGTCGTTACTTTCGGCGATCGCGGATCGCCTTCACCCAGGCTTCTAAGGCCTCAATATCTTTCTTGAGTTCGGCGTGGCTTGGAACTGGCGCGCGTGCCGCCGCCGCCTTATCGTGACCCGGCAACCACGTCGAGCACTTCGTCATTGCCGTCTCAACAGTTTTACAGTCTGCATCCGTAATATCAGAGAGTGGAGTCAACCGTTGCGTCTGAACGCTCGACCTGTATCGTTCTACGACGCCGCCCAAGAGAACCTCTTCCAGCGCGCGTTCCCACGCTTCACGCAACATGCCGTAAAGATACTTTGCTTCGTGTTCGTAGGCATCTTCATTACCGTCACGACTGAGTTTCTCTGCCGCTTGATAACATTTGTTGAGATAGCCGATTTTCCCCTTTACCGGCATCGCAACCCACGGTAATTCATCCGCGCATACGCCCGCGCCCTTCGACTGCCGACGCACATGCTGGTCAAGCGGCACAATGTTGCCTTCTTCGGCATATTGTTTCAGCGCCAGCAAAAAGACGACATCATGCGTGAATACGATAACCTGCCTGTGCTTCGATTCCTCCACAAGCCGCTTTGCGACGTTGTTGCGCCATTCAAAGTCGAGCGAGGAAACCGGGTCGTCGAACACGATTGCGGACGGGTCATCGGCGGTGCTGAGTTCAGCGAAAAAAGCCGCAATCGAGATGCAGCGTTGTTCGCCCTCGCTTACGACTTTCGGAACATCGATGCCGGGGTTACGCGTCAGCATCAGCTTGTGATAAAAAACGCCTTCCGAACCGCCCACCTCTTTTAATTCAACTTCGACGTGGTTGAATTTGAGATTATCCACTAATTCGGTCTTGAAGCTCTGTTTCAATTTCTCCGAAACAACGGCCTTCGTGACCTGAGAACTTTTCGCCGTGATGGCCGTAGGCTTCGTTTCGTCGATGCACTGGCCGTAAGCAGCGATTTTCTTCTTCTTCTCAATCTCGTCAAGGATGGTCTGTTCGTGCTTGCCAAGAGCATCCCGCGCGCGCAGTTCCTGTGCTTCGTCCGTCAGCTTCTTGCGCGTCTCAGTGTTTGCGCTCTCGCGCAGAGACTTAATGCGCGCGTCGATCTCAGCGGCGACGGACTGCGCCTCGCCCGATGCCGGTGAGAGCGCCGGGCAGTCTTGGGGCAAGTCTTTGTCTTCTGTTAGGGCTGTTGCGACGGCGGCGCGGCGATTCTCGTTCTGCGCGATTGCGGCGCTGATAGCCTCCGCTTTGGACTCGTGTTCCAATCGCAGTTCCTTAATCGCTTCCTGAACCGCGTCCGTGGTGGTCTTGAGGGAAGTGAAAGCATTGCGCCTTCGGGCGAAGTCATCCCGGATCTGGCGCAGTTCTTTTTCCGTGGTCGAAGCGATGAAATCCTCAAACTGCTTGAGCCTGTGCGCGGCGGCGTGGTCGAGGTCTTGCTGACAGAGGACGCATTTCGCGCCGTCCTCCGTGACCGGAAACGCCTTTCCCGGATAAGCGTGTTGCTCGGAAAGGGCTCGTGACGACTCCCACATGGTCTTCCACGGTTCGCTCCCCGTGCCGGAGAGTAAGCCCTGCGGAAACGTCGCCTCACGCAATCGCTTCGCTTCCTCGCTTTTGCGGCGGCCCTCCGTCCTGACATTGAAAACGGCCCCAACCTCTGTATCCGACAGTGCGTTTTCCAATGCTTTAAGATGTTCGCCAAGCGCGCGCTCTCGACCCGCGCGGATGGTAAGTTGGGCAATTAGTTTTTGCGGGTCGTTGGCCTGTAAATCCTGGAGGGACTTTTCGAGAAAGGCAAGCCGCGCTTGTTCCTGCGTCGATAACCGCGTGACGGCTTGCACGGCTTCGGGTTTGGTAAGTGAAGTAATGCTTCCGACGAGTTTCGCCGCCGCCGTCCCTACGGGAATCAGAGGGACAATGGGTGCAAGCGCATTAGTATTCAATGCGCGCTGCTCTGACTCCAGCCGTGTGCGGACGGCCCGACACGCCTTCACCAGCTTGTCGAACAGGTCAAGTCCGAAAGGGAGAAAAGCAACATCCGTTCTCTCATTGAGATAAACGGCAGCACACTGCGTATCAAAGATGCTGACGCGGGAAATGTATTCATCGGCATCGCCACCCACCCACTCGCGAAGAGTCGTCTCATCGCCAACCTTATATTTGATATTCACAACCGGTCTGGGCGGGGCCGTGCCGGACACGACATTTCCTAGAATCGCTTCCTGCCCCCGCGCGCGGCAGGCTTGCTTGAGGATGCGAATGTAGCCGGTTTTTCCCGCGCCGTTGTCGCCGTAGACAATGGTGAGGCCGGGGTCGAACTTGAGGGTTTGATCTTCCGCAAGCGCGTTTACGCCCTGGTGGTGAAATATTGAAGCAAGCGATACCGCCACCGCCGTTCCCCCTGCGGTGGGGACATCCTCTGTTGCAAGCAACTTCGCTTCCGGCTTTTCGACCAGGCCGTGATCGCCCTTGCAGATTTCAGTGAGGGCGCGGATGTCGTCGTCGAACAGTTCGCCAGTTGTAACCAAACGACGCAAGGCGTCGCGTTGCCATGTCGGGCGTTCTACTGACCAGGCAAGAATTTCTTGTAGGACGTTAACCATCGTCTATCCCACTTTCCTCAACCCCTTTAGCACGGCGCGAAAGCTGGCGAGGCCAGCTTCAAGATTCTCGATGATCTCCTCGGCCAGAGTGTCCGGCTCGGGCAGGTTATCGAGGTCGGTCAGGCCCTTGTCCTTGAGCCAAAACAAATCCAAGCTCGTCTTATCGCGAGCAATGAGTTCTTCGTAGGAGTATTTACGCCAGCGGCCTTCAGGATTGCTATCCGCATTCCATGTTGCCTTGCGTTTGTGCCGGTTCTTCGGGCGGTAGCATTCGATGAACTCAGCCAGATGCTCGAAGCGCATCGGCTTCTGTTTCAGAGTGTGGTGAATGTTGGTGCGATAGTCGTAGTACCAGACTTCCTTGGTCCACGGGTCTTTGCTGGCCTCGTGGTTATCGAAGAACAGTACGTTGGCCTTCACGCCTTGTGCATAAAATATGCCGGTTGGCAGGCGCAAGATCGTATGAAGCTCGGCGGTCTTGAGCAGGTTTTGCCGGACCGTCTCACCCGCGCCGCCCTCAAACAGCACATTGTCCGGCACTACCACAGCAGCGCAGCCCGTGGTCTTGAGCATCGTACGGATGTGCTGCACAAAATTCAATTGCTTGTTGGATGTGGTTGCCCAGAAGTCCTGCCGGTTATAGGTCAGGTCGTCCGTTTCTTCCTCGCCCTCTTCGTTGGTAAAGCTCATGGAGCTTTTCTTGCCAAACGGAGGATTGGCCAGCACGTAATCGAAGCTCTGGCTGGAGGGAGCCACCAGCGAGTCATTCGGAGAGATCAGCACATCGCCGTCAATCTCGCCGATGTTATGCAGAAACATATTCATCAGGCACAGGCGGCGGGTGTTGGCGACGATCTCGTTTCCAAAGAATGTCTTGTATTTCAGCTTATGCTTTTGCGCCTTGTCGAGTTCGTAATTGTGCGTCAAGAAGTCGTAGGCCGCGAGGAAAAAGCCGCCCGTTCCGCAAGCCGGATCGGCAATTGTCTTGCCCGGCTCCGGCCGCACGCACTCCACCATCGCGCGGATCAGAGAGCGCGGAGTGAAGTACTGACCTGCTCCGGATTTCGCGTCTTCGGCGTTCTTTTCGAGCAGCCCTTCGTAAATATCGCCCTTTACGTCGGCTCCCATTACAACCCACTGCACTTCGTCGATCATGTCGATCAGGCGATAGAGCTTGGCCGGGTCCTGAATCTTGTTCTGCGACTTGGTGAATATCTGGCCCAGCACGTCCTTACGTGCGCCCAGGGTGCGCAGCAACGCGATATAGTGGCCCTCCAACTCCGCGCCGCGCTTGGCTCTCAAGCTCGGCCAGGTGTACTCTTCCGGGATGCCGACACTGCGGTTGTAGGGTGGCTTGGAATACTCGTCGGCCATCTTGAGAAAGATCAGATAGGTCAACTGCTCCAGATAGTCGCCGTAGCTCACGCCGTCATCGCGCAGCGTATTGCAAAAAGCCCACACCTTGGAAACGATGGGCGCTGTCGAAGGTGTCATGCGGCTTCCTCCCCTGCAATGTCTTCACCGTTCTCCTGCTCGTCTGACTCTGCACTCTGACTTGCGCGGTCAATGGGTTTGCCTATTGCCTGCTCCACCAGGGCAAGCAGCGTTTCCTTCCGCGCCTCGAAGAAGGATTCAAAATCGTCGGCTCGGAGCGTCTTCGGATCAATGTAGTGGCTGGCGAGAATTGCGTTCATTCCTTGGTCGGAAAGTCCGACTTGCTTGTGCGTTTGGATGGCAGAGAGATACGCCGACGGCGCACGCCCGCCAATCATCCGATTTGCTTTGTACGAAATCGGCGTTTTGTTGATGATGGAGTTGAATGTGTTCGGTTTGATCTTCTTTCCTTCGCACCACACCTTGGGGAAGATGTGATGAATGTCGAGCGCCACTTCTTCGTGGTCAAGCTCCTGAATCGTAGCCTTCCAAAAGAAGTCGCGCGAGCCTTGCCGCAGGATCAGGGTATTAAGGCCCTTGTAGGCGGCGCTGAGCCGAGACCGCAGGGTCAGCAGACGGGTCGGCTGGAAGGAGGCATCATAAACGGTGCGCGGCTCCCCGCCCATGTCGGCGATCCAGGCAAGTAGGTCTTCCAGATCGTTCGCAATCCTTGTTTCCACCGCTCCGCCATACAACTCACCAAAGACACCGCACCAGTACCAGCGGCTCAGCTTGTCCAGGATGACCGGCTCAAGCCACCGCTCCTTGAGCACGGTGAGGACTGCGGCCAAGGGGACGAGTTGGGTGCGGTAGGGCAGGTCGCGCGAGGAATAGAAGCACTGCTTCCGCAGGAACTTTGCGGCAAGCAGAAAACCCGCTTCCACTGGATCGGCCCATTTGTGATAGCTGTCGAGTGAAAGGCCGAGCACGGACACACGCTTGGCACTGACCGGGGTTACAGCCTTTCCAGTCTTACCGTCTGCGATGTCCTGCTGACGCTTCTCGTAGGTGTGGAGCATGGAGATGGCTTGCAAATAATCGGTCGGCTCTACCGTGTCCAGAACAGGTTCTTTTCTTAGCCGATGCTGGCGCCCTTCCACCTTGCGCAGCTTGCTGCCATACCAGTTGTCGCGCAGGTTGAAGTTGTCGGCGGCAAAGCTTGCTGTTACCAGTTCAAAGACCGAGAGCGGAACACCACCCGTATTCACCTTCTCGAACACCAGACAGACGGCCTCTTTGCTCGTGCCCTTGCCTAGCGAAATCACGGGGAGCTGGTAGCCGCGAAACTCGTTCAGAATCTTCTTGCGGAACCGCATGTAGTCACCGAACTTCTCGGGCGCGTGCTCCTGTAGGCTCTCTTCCCATCTGTCCGAGTTCAGAATCTGGTTGCAGGGAAAGAAGAACTCCTTGCACTCCTTCTCCGGCGTTGACAGGTCGAGCACCACGTCGCGTTCGAAATTCTCCTTCTTCATCCGGTTGGCCTTTAGAGCCACAAAGGCTTCTTCCAGCGTGTCGCTTTCGAGAGCGCGGGCAATGTCGATGTAGTAGAAGCGGTCAATCTGCTTGCCCTTCTCGTCGAAGGTCTTCACCGGCACGTCCAGTGCAAGTACCTGCGTCAGCGTTGTCAGGCGCTGCTGGCCGTCCAGAATCAGGCGCTCCGGCTCCGGCACCTTGCCGGGGAAGGTCAGGTTCTCGATGGGCCGAACCTGAAAGCGCGCCTCGCCGCCTGCCTCAAGCAGCATCACCGCGCCTACCGGGAAGGACCGGGCAATGCTCACTAGAAGCGAGCGCACATGCTCATCGTCCCAGACCCAGCCGCGCTGGAAGTCAGGGAGTTGAACTTTGCCGTCGGTGATCTCGCGGATGATCTGCGGCAGCGGCGTCTTGGTGCTGTCAAACGTGCTCATGCGGCGTCTTCCTCTTCGTTCTTAATTCTCTTTGTCTTGCGGCCTGTTTTTTTGGCGTCCGCCTTCTTGCGCTCGGCGCGGATGCGCTCCAGCAGCACCGATGCCGGTTCGTCCTTCGGGTCCTGAGCGACAAGTTGTCCGAAAAAAGCCTGCTTCAGGATCGATTGGCGGAGGGCGTTACTTCGATCCAATTCAGCCGTTGCGCTGGATTCGAGCGAGTCAATCTGCGACGAAATCTCGCTTACTTTGCTGAGGATTTCTCTTTGTATTTGGAGTGTAGGCACTCTGATTGCGATTGCTCGAATCTCGTCGCTATTGATATTGTGGACGCCGCTCGTAGATCGTGCATGTCGCTCGACCTCTATGCGAATGCCGGGTGATTGAAGGAAGAGGCTCAAGAATTCCGGAAGAATGAGTTGTGTCTTGAGTCGAAGCCGGATCAAGTAGCCTGCATAAGCGAACCCAACAGCCTTCTCTGTGACCACAGCAGGCAAGCCAACGAGGGAGACACTTCCGTTTGACCGAACGAGAAGGACATCGCCTAATTCCAGGCGCAGCTTGTCCAACTCTTCTGGATCAAAATCGGTATGCTTTAGGATTGAAAGATCAATGCGACCGCTGGCGATATTCGGGATTCTGAGCACCGGTGTCTTGCTTGGATCAACCGCACATTTTCTGGCTGTTCCATATCGGACATCCGTTACAAGCTGGCCAACCGTATAGTTCGTCCATTGGAGAGCATCAGATTTCGTCAACTCTCCACTGAATGCCGATTTGAGGACGGATTGGCGGTATGCTTTGAGTTGTTCGCGGGCGGTAGTAAGGGTCTCGATACCGTTATCGAGTTCGGAGAACAGTTCCTCAATCTTGGCAACGATGCGGCGCTGCTCCCGGCTCGGTGGTACCGGAATCTGTTGGACAGAAATATAGGTTGTGGTAACACGGCGCTGTCCGACCGCCCCGCTCATTTTATGCTCAGCGGCGTATCTGAATTCCTGTGAAGACACGAAGTAGTAAATGTACTTTGCGCTTATTCCCGAGAACGGGCGCAGAACGTGAAACTCAGTGGAGCCAAATCCGTAGCCGTTCTTTAGTGCAGGAGCCACTGCCATTTTTCCGTTTTCCATACATGGCGTGATTTTTGCGAATAGTACGTCTCCTTCAAGGAAGGGGGTGAAGCCCTTCTTCACCTCTGATAATGGGCGGGTCTTACTCACGGTGATTCGCCCAGTAAGCTGCTCAACAGCGGGCATTGGCACGAAGGAAACTTCAAGGTCATCGGCGATCTCAGACTTATCTAAGGTCGGATTGACCGCTGCAATTTCAGAGATTCTTGCGTGTACCCAAGAACTTGGCAGTGGAATATTGCTCATGCCGCCAACGCCTCATTCATTTCTTTCAGCACATTGTCCATCTCCGCGCCGAAGAGTTGATACATTTTTCCCAGCCCGCCTTTGGCATCGAAGGGGGCCATGTCGAGGTCTTCGCGGTCGATGTGCACAGAGGTTGCGATGTGGTCGCGAATCATGTGCATCCATTCAAGCTGTTCGCCGGTGAACTTTTCGCCCGCGCCGCTGTGCCGCTGCATGATCCATGTCTGAAAATTGCGCTTCACGGTCTCGCCATAGGGCGCTATCTTCGCATCCAGCCCGCAGACGCGGCGGATGAGCGCCACCAGCGCGGTCAACTCATTGGACGGCTGCGCGCCCTTGTACTCATCAAGCATTGCATAGGCACGCCAGACGCGGACGGGTGCGAGTTTGGGCCGGTCGGTGCGCAGGGTTTGCATCAGGCTCTGAATCATCGCGTAGGTAATCTCCGAGCGGCGCGCGGGCTGCGAGAAGAAAATGGTCAGCGCCTCGATCTGGTCGCGATGCTCGGCAAGATATGCGGCAAACTCCTGGGTAAGGTTCTCGGCGTTCTGCCTGGCGTCGCCATCCCACGCGGCCTCCAGAACGTTATCCAGTTTCTCATGGTCGATGGTCTGCTCTTTTTCCCGGCGGATCGTATCAATCAGATCAATGAGTGGCCCGGTGAAGACGTTGGCCGCCTGCCCTACGAGCCGGTCGCGGGTGCGGTCGCACTGGTTGTCTGTTGGCTCCTCGCACTTGAACTCAATCTTTGCCGCTTCCTCGATGCGGTCGGCGTCGATGGCGTTGAGCAAACCGCTGACAATCTCCGTGAGGCGCGTACCGCCTGTAAGCTCGGCGATGCGCTTGTGGTCGTCCTCTTCCAACTCCCTGTCGAGCCGGGCGAGGCGACCGGCCAGTGAGCTGACGGTATCGTCATCGCGCACGCCCATCATGACGCCGGTGGCCAGGTCCTTGAGCGAGACATTGGGCTTGGTGATGAGCGGCTGGCTGGCCGTCTTGACGGACCGGGTAACGCCCACGGCATCGACAATCACGTAATGCGTCTTCGCCTTGGCGGAGGGGGTAACTTTCTTGAGGTCGTCGGCCTCGATGACGCGCGTGCCGCGTCCCTTCATCTGCTCAAAGTAGTTGCGGCTGCGCACATCGCGCATAAAGAGCAGGCATTCGAGCGGACGCACGTCGGTGCCGGTGGCGATCATGTCCACGGTGACGGCGATGCGCGGATTGTAGTTGTTGCGAAACTGAGCGAGGACGGATTTCGGGTCTTCGGTGGACTGGTAGGTGATCTTCTTGCAGAAGTCGTTGCCCCGGCCAAAGACCTCGCGGCAGAGGTGTACGATGTCCTCGGCGTGGGAGTCGTCCTTGGCGAAGATGAGCGTCTTGGGCACAAGCGTCCGGCCGGGAAAAAGCTCAGGGAGGCTTTCGCGGTAGGCGCGCAGGATCGTGAGGATTTGGTCGGGCACAACGACTGAGCGGTCAAGGTCGGCAGGCGTGTAGTCCAGATCGTCGGCGAGC
>CAYPYJ010000073.1:0-19688 GCA_964414945.1 uncultured Occallatibacter sp. | reverse complement strand
ATTGTTCAGCGCATCCATGTCAGTCAGCAGGCGCGAGCGGTTTTGCTCGTCTTCCGATCCGTCGAAGAGATTCAACGAGTGCAGATGATCGGGCACCAGGCCGTTCAAATGAACGCCGATGAAATAGGGCCGGTCGAAGTCCTGGCCGGACGGGCGGGAGGCCCACAAACGGGTGAGCGCGGCAATCAACGTGGGATTGTCTTGGCACTCCGAGAGACGCAACTCGGCCTTCCATCCACGCGTGGGTACGCCGTAGGTGCTGATCGGGGTCCCCGGCGACAGGTCTTCGTCGCTGGGGTGACTCACCGGCTTCTTTTGGCCGCGTGGCACGGCAAAGCCGATGGCGAGGCCAATACTGCTGGCCCACAAGCCGCCCGCGCGCAGACGCATGGCCGCTTTGTGCAACAGCTTGTGCGCCACCGCCCATGCTTTCTCGGGGTTTCGCATCTCCGGGGCAAGCACGTGTTGGTGGCTGAGCGACTTCATGTGGGCGGGATCGTCCATGTCGAAGTCCTCGCCCTGAAGCCAGTGCCAAAGCCGCTCGCCCAGCACCGAACCCCAGACCTCGCCGGATTTGTCGCTGTTGAGGGTCAGCAAATCGTCCATGGTGTGGATACCCTTGTCGTTCAGTCGCTTCTCCATGCGGGAGCCGATCCCCGGCAGATCACGCAGGGAGAGCCGCCGCAGCGCCTCGGGCAAAATATCCAAAGGAAGCGCCACCAGGCCATCCGGCTTTTCCATATCGCCAGCTACTTTAGCCAGGTAACGATTGGTGGCCAGGCCAACCGAACTGCGAATCATGGGGCCGACCTGCTCTTTGATGCGCGCCTTCACCTGCCGGCCCAGCGCCATGGCCGCCATCAGCGGTCGTTCGCGGCCCATCAGCCGACATGCCATCTCGTCGATGGAGAGCACTGCCGTCACCGGTATGCAGCTCTCGACAGCTTCGACGATGCGGTGGTGGTACTCGACATAAAGCTGATGCCGCGCCTCGACCAGCACTAGATCGGGACACATCCGCTTGGCGTCGGCAACAATGGTTCCAGTTTTTACGCCGAATGCCTTTGCCTCGTAACTTGCAGCAATGCAACAGGTTGAGTCCGCCATCATCGGAACGATGCCTACCGGACGGCCACGCAGATCGGGCCGCGCATCCTGTTCCACCGACGCAAAATAGGAGTTCATGTCGACAAAGAGCCAGTTGAGGCGCGGCTCGGATCCCGGTGGGCATATTGGTTGTTGCGGAATCGGGAGTGACTCCGAGACGTGAAGTTCCTTTAGCTGTTTTTCCGCAACCAGAGCTGAGACCGAATTGAGCGGAACTACCATCCAATTTACATTTTCGCCTTATGTTCTCTTTTGTGCAAGTGGAGAACTGTGACAAATTATTGATGAGGCTCATATACGGCGAGATTGTGGCTAAAAAATCCGAAAACGAGTGAGCTACAAAGTATATTTTCCGTCCAATTACCTAGGGTATGTTGTCTGTGGAGATTGAAAGATGGACAGCCTGATTCACTGGTTTAAGGTTGATGGAAACGCCGTTGCCGTGCTGGTCACTGCAGGTGTGGCCCTGCTTCTTGTCTGCTGCTTGGAGTGCTCTGACTGCTCATGCCGAGAAAAAGACGATCTCTTCCGCCACCGCTCGGCCTAGGGACTGTTGGTGCAGGAAAGAGATTTGTTATTGACGCAAAAGCAGATGGGCAGAGATGCAGCGGTAGTCTGTATACAGGAAGAAAACTATAGAAAAATCAGGCCAGGATCACTCGAGATCATAGTCTAGCGCCGAGTGAAGGTTAGAGTGCACCAGGCTGGTCGGAGCGATCTGCACAGGCTTACTTCGCTGGAGCGGCATGTCACTAAGGCCGCATTTTCTGATACACTCATTCATGTTGCTGATGCAAAAACCACCTCCTTTCCGCCTAGGCAAGGAAACGATCGGGACGGGCCAATCCATTCAGCGGCGTACACTCCCGGGAGGCAGCTTCACTAGGGGACGTAGCTCAGTTGGTTAGAGCGCTGCCCTGTCACGGCAGAGGTCGCGGGTTCGAGCCCCGTCGTCCCCGCCATTCATTTCAAAGTGCTTAAGAATGAATGGCGATTAAAAGTGACAGCTCATCAGGGTCCGATAAGGGTCCAGCAAGCCCGCTGCCGGACAGTTTGCGGGTATTTTTGATCCCTCTTTTGACCCACATCTGACACCATCATTCTCACAATCTTGCTCTGTGCGGCCCGCTTAGTCGAGGTCACTGCCTGCGTGTAAACGCCAAGCGTGATCCTGCTAGTAGCGTGACGCAAAAGTTCCTGAACGGTCTTGACATCCTCTCCGTTGGCCTTTAACTGTGTGGCGAAGAAGTGCCGGAAAGTATACCAGCCGATGCTCTTGTGAATGCCGGTTTCGCTTGCTCCGAGCCAGATGGCTCGCCCACCCGTAGGTCGTGTGCCGCTATTTCACGATGAGTGTTATGGCTGCCGAGCTGGTGACCTGGTGAGTAGCCGGCGGGGTGACGGTTGAGCCATTTGATCCACCACCACCACAGGCGATCGTTGAAGCAGCCGCCGACAGAGCCACTACCAGAGCCAGCGTCGTCCATAGGTTGCGGAAGGCAGTCCGACGGCGCAGGAACCACAACGTGACAAGCAGAAACGGTAGCAGGATATACCCAGTAGCCGTTCCAGGTAGCGTTTCAGTGAAGACCGCGACGATCTGGTAGGTGCCTGGAGGTGTGGTGTTTAAAGTGGAGATGGTGAGCGTGCCCGCCGAGGCCGAGTAGCTGCAACTGGCTCCGGTGGGCAGGTTCAGGCAGCTGAGGTAAACGTTGGTTGCCGAGGCCGGTAGCGTTAACGCATAGGTGGCCAGCGAACCGGCTGTTACCGTTGCCGTGATCGTAGTGAAGGTGGGCGCTCCGGAAGCGGACCCGGCCGAATCGACCTCAAAGACCTCAGTGTTCGAGTTGCCTCCGCCTGGCGTGGGCGACCGCACAGTGACGCTCGCCGTTCCGGCGGAGGCCACGAGCGAAGCCGGGACCGAACCGGTCAGCTGTGTCGCATTCACAAACTGTGTGGCGAGCGCGGTAGAGCCGACGTAGATTGTCGATCCGGAGACAAAGCTGGTTCCATTCACGGTGAGTGTGAAGGCCGTGCTGCCAGCGGAGGTGAACGCGGGCGTGAGGCTGGAAATGATCGGCACGGGGTTCTGCGGATTAACCACCAGCTGCACGGTCGCTGTTGCATTGTTGTAGTCGGTGGCGTCGGTGGGCGTGAAGGTGACTGAAAGAGTCTGTGTGCCGGTGCCGAGAATCGTACCCGCAGCCGGCGTATATGAAAAAGTGCCGACCACATTGGCCGTTGCATTCAGCTGTGTGGAACTGAGTGCCGTGCCGTAGTAGATCGCTGCGGGCGTGATCCAGCTGATCGTGGGCGTGGCCTTGTTTACCACCAGCTGTACGGTTGCTGTTGCATCGTTGTAGTCGGTGGTATCGGTGGGCGTGAAAGTGACTGATAGGGTTTGCGTACCAGAGCCGAGTACCATACCCGCTGCTGGCGTATATGAAAAGGTGCCAGCCAAGTTGGCCGTCGCATTCAGCTGTGTTGCGCTGAGTGCCGTGCCGTAGCTGATCGCTGCGGGCTGAGTCCACGTGATGATCGCGTCGTGATTGGAGCCTTTCAGCGTGACCGTCGCGGATTGACTGGCGGTGTAATTGGTGTCGCCAGAATAGTTGGCTGCCACGTAGTTTGATCCGGTAGCGCCCATGCTGACACCGGTTACATTCGCAGTCGCAGACTGCGCAATGTACGGTTCCAGAACCAGCGCACTGCTCAAGCCCGAGAATGTGGCGATCAGCGCGGGGTAGCCACTGTTGGTCACTCGGACAGGTGCCAGGCCGGTCACTCCAGTGGGCAGCGTTAGAGGACTGCCCAGCATGAATGTTCCGTCGCCGTTGCCTAACAGTACAGTGCCGGAAGTTCCGTTCGAAGCACCTACAAAGAGGTCGACGATCCCGTCCTGATTAACGTCAATCAGCGTCATCTGGCCTAAATTGAAAGAAATTGAGGGGCTACTGGTGGTCGTGAAGGTCCCATCTCCCTTGCCGAGGAAAATGGTCACCGTGCTGGAATACATGTTGCTGACAGCTAAATCGGCCACGCCGTCGTGATTAAAGTCCCCCACAACGATGCTGCGTGGCCCATTGGCCCCTGTCGTCACACTGGCGCCGGCAGTGAAGGTTCCAACACCGTTACCGAAGAGTAGGGAAATAGTGCCGCCGTAGTTGGCGACGGCAATGTCCATATTCCCATCATTATTGAAGTCGCCTGCTGCGAGAGTGCCCGGTTCGTAATATGTCGACGCGGTTGTCGAGACAGCCGTAAAGGTCCCATCGCCCTTACCGAGCAGCGTAATAACCTTATTAGTCGCATAGTCGCTGATCGCTAGGTCGGCGATTCCGTCGTTGTTGAAGTCGCCGCTCAGAACCCCAGCGCCGTTAAATGCGACTGTTGTAATTGAACTGAAAGACTGAAAGGTTCCATCCCCATTGCCAAGGTAGATATTCACCACGCCGTTGTTGTTCACCACCGCAAGGTCCACGATTCCATCGCCGTTGAAATCGCCGGTCGTAATTGCAGTAGGCGTACCGGCAGTCTGCGGACTCAGGTTGCTCAAGGTGAAGGTTCCATCGGCGTTGCCCAGCAGAATGGAAATTGCGTCGTAATTCGGATTGAGCACGGCAGCGTCTGAGATGCCATCTCCGTTAAAGTCTGCGGTCACAATTGCTGCCGGCGACGGACCCGCCACGGGCGAACTGAGTTGCGTCCATGTGAGGCTGGGAGCGCCGGCGACCAGATTTGCCGAGCCAACCACGGAATTGCCGTTGCTGGTATTCACAAACGAGACATTGCCTGTCATTGTCTGCGAGCCTGCACCGCTGACTTGGGCGGCCAGTGAGTAGCTACCCACCGCTCCGGAACTGGTAAGAGTTGTTGTGGTTGGATAGGTTCCAGTCACTTGCAAATTGCCGGCGCTGGAAGAGGATGGGCTGGCGGTTGGGGTTCCAGCAAATACCGCTTTATAGCTATGGCTCCCCGGCATCAACATCAAGGTGATCGACGCCGTACCGGCACTGGTTAGCTGTGCAGTGCCCAACAGATGAATATCGCTGCAATAGCTGGCTGCGCTGTCGCAGAAGTTCACCACTCCTGAAGTGACAGGTGAGTTGCCCAAAGAGACGGTCGCGATCAGCGTCACTGCGTTGCCCCACTGGACTGTGCTCACCGTCGAACCGTTGGAGGTCAGCGTGAGAGTGGTGACGCTGGAGTTCGCGGAGGAGAAAACTGTCACAGGCAATTGCGCCGTTACGATGAGTGCCCCCGATGTTCCGGTGATGACTGCCGTAGTTTTGCCCGAAACCGCAGTGCTGCTTGCCGTGAGCGTCAGAACGCTGGAGGTGGATGAAGTATTGGGATTCCAGGCTGCGGTAACGCCAGACGGCAGTCCGCTGATCGAGAAGGTGACATTGCCGCTGAAGCCGCTCACCGGGACCACTGCAACCGACGAGGTAGCCGTTGCGCCCTGCACGATATTGATGTTGCCAGAAAGAGTCGAAAGTTTGAACGTTGGACCGGTCACCGCAATTGTCATTGTGGCCGACGTAGTGGTCGATCCCGATGTACCGGTGATGGTGACGGTTGCACTTCCGGGTATCGCCGAACTGCTCGCCGTGATCGTCATCGTGGTAGCGTAGCCCGAGGTCGGATTGGAACCAAAGCTAACCGTCACGCCCGATGGTAGCCCGGAGGTGCTCAGCGAAACAGCTCCCGAAAAGCCGTTGACCCCAGCTAAATATAGAATACCGTTCGACAAAGAGCCCTGATTCACGGTGTAACTGTTCGAGTCCGGACTTAGTGTGAACGACGGGCTGGCGACGGTCAATGAGATGGTTGTGGACACGGTTGTTGACCCGTACATGCCGGATACGGTCACCGTGTAGGTTCCCGCCGGCGCGGTGCTGTCGGCAGTAAAGGTCAACTTACTCATGTAGGTCGTGGGATTGGTTCCGAAGACCGCCGTAACGCCGGTAGGCAAATTACTTGCGAAGAGCGTCACGCTGCCGTTGAATCCATTGCTCCCGTTCAGATATAGGTAAGTGGAGCTACTGCCTCCCTGGCCAACCGTCAGCGAAATTCCGCCGCTCAGCGCGAAAGATGGCGCGATGATCGTCAACGAGACGGTTGTGGATGCGGTGAGCGTTCCGGATGTGCCGATGACGGTCACCGTGTAGGTTCCGACTGGCGCCGCACTGGTTGCGGTAAAGGTCAAATTACTGCTGTAGGTTGTGGGATTGGTTCCGAAGACCGCCGTAACGCCGGACGGTAAACCACTCACCGAGAACGTTACCGCACCGTTGAATCCGTTGTTCGCATTCAGGTAGAAGAAAGTGTTGTTACTGCCTCCCTGGCTAACCGTCAGAGATCCTCCACCGTTCAGCGTAAAGCCTGGCACTGCCACTACAAGTGTGAATAAGGTGGACATGGTCGCCGATCCGCTCGTTGCGGTCAGGGTGGCCGTATAACTGCCTGTTGCTACGGCACTGGATGCGGTGAACGTGATCTGGCTTTGGCCCGACGAACTGCTCCCGAAGGTCACCGGATTTGTAGAGAAGGCCGCAGTGATCCCTGAGGGCAGGCCACTGATCGAGTACAATGCAGTTCCGCTGTATCCGTAGTTTCCAAAAACATTCGCGTATACTGAAGCCGTCGAACCTATGCCGAGCGCAATCGAACCTAAGCCGTAGACCTGGAGACTTGGAGCCACGATGACAAGAGGGATAGTCGTCGTTTTGGTGATCGAGCTGGAGGTTCCTGTAATGGTGACCGTATAGTTGCCAGTCGCCGCGGCCGCGCTTGCAGTCAATGCAATCTGGCTCGAATTCATTGTGGGATTGCTGCCGAAGGTAGCGGTAACGCCAGACGGCAAGCCACTGGCGTTAAATGTCACACTCCCGGAAAACCCGAACTGGTCGTTGACATTCACCCAGGTGCTCTGGCTACCACCTTGCGAAAGCGTTGTAGTGCCAGGCCCCGAAATGGTGAAAGTGGGCGTCCCGACCACCACACTGAACGTGGTGCTGGCGGTTACAGAACCCGAGGTACCGGTAATCGTCGCCGTGTAAGTTCCAGCTACAGCCGATGCGGCGGCCGAAATCGTGACCTGGCTGTAATAAGTGGTTGGATTGGTAGCGAAGGATGCAGTGACTCCCGCTGGAAGGCCGGTGACTGCCAGAGTAACACTCCCAGTAAACCCATACTGAGCGTTAGCGATCACATAACCCGTCGCGGTCGATCCCTGTCCGATTGAGATGCTCGTCGAGCCGCCCAATGTGAAGGTAGGAGCTTTCACTGTCAACGTGCTCGTGATTTTTGCGGTAGTTGCCCCAGATGTGCCGGTGATCGTCACAGTCGCACTGCCCGTGGTGGCAGTACTGCTGGCAACAAACGTTATCTCGCCGCTGGAGCTTATTGGATTCGGTGTAAAGAATCCGGTCACACCGCTTGGTAAGCCGCTCACAGAGAGCGTTACGTTCCCTGTGAAGCCGTTTTGAGGAAGGACATCGATCCAGATGCTGGACGTCTGCCCCTGTCCTATCGTTAGAGTCGTGTATGTCGATAGGGTGAAGCTGGGAGCGACGACGGTAACGTAGATCGAAGTCGAAGCGGTGAGCGCGCCCGAAGTGCCGGTCACGGTGACGTAGCCGGTCCAGTTCGCGGCCGAGGTGCTGGCAGTCAGGGTCAGCACGCTGGTGGTGCCGGTCGGATTGGTTCCGAACGATCCAGTCACGCCCGCTGGAAGACCACTCACTTGCAGATTCACGTTGCCTGTAAATCCGTAGAGGTCGTTGACGGTGATGGTGTCGGTGGCGCTCGTTCCCTGGCCGAACGATAAGCTGGTCTTGGCAGAGGTCAAGCTGAAGCTTGGACCATGCACCACTAGCATCAGCGATGTGGACTGCGTGATGTTGCCGGAAGAGCCGCTGACGGTGACCTGATAGTTACCGGCAACCGTCGAGCTGCCGACCGCGAACGTAAGCGTGCTCGAACTGGCAGTGGAGATGGGGCTGAACGAAGCCGTCACACCGCTCGGCAGTATGGAGGTAACCGAAAATGCGACGTTGTTAGTAAATCCGCCCACCGGGGTCACGTTGATGGTGGCCGTGCCGCTGTTACCCGCTAGCGCAGTCACGGTTGCTGACATAGGTGAGATCCAGAAGCCGGGAACCGCCCTGCCAGCCAGTGCGTCGATTAGCGCCTGGCCCGTCGGGCTGCCCCATCCAGTGACAAGATCGTAGCCGGGAACCGCGCTGAACCAAGTCGTCTGATTTGCGGTGTTGTTGTTGCCTGTTTGCACGTCATGGAAGTCCGTGCTGTAATTCGATCCGGTGCCGATTTGGTTCAGCATTACATTGATGAAACCGATGCCGCCCGCCGGAGCATTGCCAGCTTCCACGGCCTGCTGGTTCACTAACGCCATGAAGCCTGCCCAGCGCGGCGCGGCAAAGCTGGTGCCTGCGCCTGTCGTGACGCAGGTGCCAAGGTTGCACACATAGTTGTCATAGTCGGCTTCCATGGCGACATCGGGCACATTGCGATAGTTACTCGAGCCGCCGTTGGTGGAGGTGGCCAACCCCGCCTGCCAACTGGGCAGAGCAATGCCGTCCGGGCTGACGCCGCCGCCGCTGCCATGCGAGTTCGTGTTCCAGGCCGCCTCAGCCACCCACGCGCCAACTGGCCCTGTCACAGTCAGGTGCGTGCCGCCCACAGCGGTCACATACTGGCTCTCGGCGGGATAGAAGAAGGGGTTGATCGAGGTCTGAAATGCGCCGGAGTCGCCCGAGGCGGCGAAGAACGTCTGACCCTGCGCTGCCATCTCCTTCAAGAATCCGTCCTGTGTTGAAATGCTGTCGGGAATCCAACCCCAGGAGCAGCCAATCTGTTTCGCCGTGTTATCGGTGGCAATCTGGTTGAGCACCAACGCCGATGAAGATGCCAACATTGGATTGCCGATATAGACGCTTACTCCGCTAAGCCCTGGCGCCATGCCGATGGCCTGGACAATATCCAATACTTGTTCGCCATCCTGCTGGTACACTGCATTGGTTGCGGTGCCTACCAGAACATTTGTGATCGGAACAGTGTAGGTCTGTCCTGCTCCTGAAAAATTGAGGTCTACGTCGCTCTTGTAGTAGCCGCCAAACTCCACCACCGCAACAGACTGATTCAAACCCGTCAGAATTGAGCCGCCGTAGTAGACCGCACGCATATCGCTGCCCAGGTAGCTGCCGTTCGGACCCGAACCGTTGGCCAAAACCATTGGCTGGCTCGCCGCCGGAAGGACGACCAGAGAGCGCGGCAGCGAGAAACTGTTCATTCCATCGATGTGCGCGATTGGCACATTCTCCGCCAGTGCTGGCTCCCTGTCGGGCGAAAAGTAAGTCCGGTTTTCGATCGGGTGCTGGTAGAGTCCCATCGACACATTGAAAGCTGCGTTGATCTGCGCTGCGGTTCCTTCCACGGGAACGATCAGACGATTTTTCGTCGACCCGGTCACTGTAAGTCCGTTCATGGCGGCAAAGTCCAGAACGGTCTGATAGTCAGCCTCTGTGGGCCCAAACTGCTCTGTAAACTCCTCGACGCTCAGAAACTTCTGGTAGTCATAGCTCGAAGGATCGTAGAGCCGCATGAGCAGCGCATCTAGCTGAGTCTGATTGCGCAGAGGCAGCACAATGGCCAGCTCTATCTTCTGGCTTGTCGGCAGCGCGCTCAAAAACTGCGCTCGTTGTCCGTTGGCCGTAAGCCTCACGTGATTCTGGAGTGTCTGGATTCGGGCCGTGCTCGCAGATTGCGCTGCTGACCTCTCCGATGCCGGACACAACAAAAGAAACAATGTCAAGGCAAAGGTGTTGAAGAGTGCGGCTGAATTGTGCGAGTTAATGAAGACGGAACGAAAAGATGATAAGCGCAGTAAGTTTACGGCGGAAGCGAACATTTGGGTTCCTTGCATAAGAACACGAACGAGAAGTGACAGATAGCCGCACTCGTGCATTTTCTGTCGGACAGGCAGAGCACTGGGACGCCGAAGATTGGAATTCTGAAACCGTCAAGCAGTATAGCATTTAATTAGCTCCTGGAATTTAAAACCACGTACTTCGTCAACCCATAGTTCGAAGTTCGACTAAGCCTTTGAAACGCTTGCGGTAGAGATAAATTTGTACCCCAGAATTAGACTGTCGCCGGGTTTCCGCAAATTGGAGTCCCTTGGGAGGCTGAATTATTTACGAGATCAGAGCGCCACCAGTGAAAGCGGTGGCAATACTCCAAAGTCCGGTGGCATGTTGACATGACGGCGCAGGATTGATGTCTACACTCTCAATAATTCGCGTGGCGTGCGTGCCATGTTACGGGAGCGGAAGAAGCAGTCGTCGAATCGCGGCGGTAGAATGGTTTCACGCAATTTTGAGAGACAGCATGACCGTTTTAGATTGGAATGCATTTGTTTGTCGAACGGTGAGTACGCCCGTTTTGCGGGGCGTCTTGGCGCTGGCAGTGTTCACAGCAGTTGTTGCGTCTTCCGTCCAAGCCGAAGGCATGGAGGCATTTCCTATGAACGTGACACTCCCTCAGACGGTAGGCGGCTGGACCGTCTCGGGACCTGCGAAAAGAGTCGAGCCCAAGGCGATCTTCGATTACATGGACGGGGCAGGAGAACTCTATCTGGCGTACCGCTTCAAGTTTCTCGATGTCTATGAGTACAAGAAGACCGGTCAAAGTGACATCCTAGTCGAGCTCTACTGGATGGACTCTACGGACGACGCTTACGGGTTACTCTCTGGCGATTGGGGTGGTGACGAAGTGGATTTTGCTTCGACCCCAGGCAGTGCAACCCCAGCGACTGTGCGGGCGCTCTACGGCGCGGGGCTGCTGCGTATCTGGTCCGACAACCTCTACGCGCGGGTAATGACATACGAGGAGACGGATGCGACGAAGCAAGCCGTGCTGGCCCTGGGAAGAGCGATCGTCGCCGGCCGTCCGCAACCGGGGAGGCCTCGCCTGATCCAGGCCCTGCCTCAGGCAGTTGGGTCGCGATTTGCGCTCAGAGTGGATCGCACGGTATACCTCCGCTCCCACCTGGTACTTAATTCCGCGTACTTTCTCAGTTCGGAGAATCTTCTTGACCTGGGATTGGATTGCGAACTGGCTGCGGCCACTTATCGTCGGAATGCAGAGACTGGCTCGCCAAAGCAGGCGCGTGTCCTGCTGGTCAGGTATCTTGACGAAGCCGCGGCGCAAAAGGCGCTGGCTCATTTTCAAAAGGTCTATCTGTCTGGTAAAGCATCTGCTGTGGGAGACCGCGGCGTCGCGTCTATCGAGGATGGGTGGGCGGGATTTATCTTGTCGGGAAGAGGGCTCGGGCTGGTGTTTGAAGCTCCCGACGAACCATCGGCACGCCTGTTCCTTGAAAGCTCGAAACAGGTCCTCGATCATGTGGAGGCATTTCATGAGTGACGACAACAGCAGTTTGACAAGGCGCGATTTTGTGCGCGGGACCGTTGGTGCAGCCGTAGCAGCCTCTCTGCTCGGAAATCCGCTGGAGTCCTCGGGAACAACTGCCCCGAAAAGCTACGTTGCCTTGGTGCGGAACCAGGGCGCTCTGAATTCCAACAACGAAGTAAACGAACTTGTGCTGGGCGATATGCTTACCCAGGTTCTCCGCTCGGTGACAGGCAAGGCCGATGAGGTGTCGGCTTGGCGGGCGCTGGTGAGAAGCGATGACATCATAGGCCTGGTACATACCGATCATCTCAACAAGACACACCCCGAACTCGTCGAAGCTGTGAAGAGGTCGCTGAAACTGGCGGGCATTCCTGAAAAGAACATTTTGATGGTCCAGGGCAGCCCGGAGAAGGTGAAGGCATGTAACGCACTGATCTCGTTGCCGGCCCTGAAGGCTCATTGGCTGACCGGCATCGGCACCGTCTTCAAAAACTATATCTGCTTCAACGGATCGCCCTCAAGCTATCACGATGCAAACAACGCAAAGCTCGGCGAGATATGGAACATGCCTCACGTGAAGGGCAAGACCAAATTGGTGCTCGTCGACGCGCTGAGACCGCTTTGCGACAAAGGGCCGCAACCTGATCCGCGATACATGTGGCAATACAAAGGGCTGATTGCCGGCACCGACCCCGTGGCCGTCGAAACCGTCTGCCTCAAGGTCATCATGCAGAAACGTCAGGCTCTTCGCGGCGAGCCGTGGCCTCTCTCTCCGCCGCCCATGGTAGTCGAGATGGCCGACAAGCAATATGGATTGGGAACCAGCAAGCTTGAAGAGATCCAGATTGTGCGCACCGGCTGGATGCAGGACGCGCTGGTCTAGTGGTCTTTGTTCCCCGACAGCAAATGGGCGGCTCGCCTGAGAGAGCCGCCCATTTCTATCAGCGATTAAAGTGCTGTGCTCGGCTATGCTCTTAGCGCTCCGCTGGATGAGATCTCCTTCAAGTGCTGGATCTTCATCGCGATGTTGACCGAGTTGCGGCACGTTGCCTTGCAGAAACCGCAGTCACCACACGCATCCAGGCCCCTGCCTCTGACCATCGTGGCCATAGTGCTGGCGGCCAATGGGTGGTTCGAATACTGCACCGTGTACATATGCGACCGCATCAGCGTTGGAATGTCCACGCCTAACGGGCAATCCCCGCGACACTCGCCGCACTGGCGGCAGAACTGCGCCTCGGCCATGGTCTTCTTGTCCCCGATGAAATCCTGCTCTTCGCGTGTGTAGGCTAGGTTGGAGGCAACCAAAAAGTTCTGGTCGATCTGCTCGTAGCGCGTGTAGCCGGGAATGGCTGTGGTGATTGACTCGTGTTGCAGGACCCACTTGAGCAGGGCGGTCTGGCTGGCCGGTGTGAGAGGCTTGCCCAGACGCGGATCGGGCCGCGTAGCGCCGCCGGCCTGCGTTTTCATGGCCACGATTCCAATACCCTTCTTCGCAGCTTCATCAATGGTCTTGAGCAGGCTCGAGTCGTTGGCCATAGTGTAGTTAAATGCGATCAACACCACATCGTAGGCACCCGATTTCATAGCCAGCTTCAAAGCCAGTTCCGGCTGGTGCGAGGAGACGCCGATGAACCGCGTCTTGCCCTCCTTCTTCAGTTGCACCAAGGCTTCCAGTGCACCTTCGGAGTTGATGTCCGCTTCCGAGTCACAGGCATGGTTGTAGAGAATGTCTACGTGATCCATCTGCAATCGCTTCAGGCTACCTGCGAAGATATCGAGGAAGTGAGCTTTCACCTCGGCTGGACTGAAGGTAGGCGGCTGAACCTTGGGTCCCTGTTCGCGCCCAAAGCCAAATCCGGGACGCAGAACCTTGGTGGAGATAACCACCTTGTCGCGCGCGCCCATTTCCTTAATTATGTCGCCAACCATCTGCTCATTGCGGCCCTGCTGGTAGAAGGCCGCCGTATCGAAGTGCTGGATTCCAAGCTCATAGGCGCGCTTCACCAGGCCCGGTACATCAGCGTTCATCACGCCCATGCTGACGATGGGCAAACTGATTCCCGTCTTCCCTAAAGCACGACGAATCGGCTTGGCACCCGCTTCGACCCTTGGGGTTTGCCCAAACAAGGGACTGAAGCTGCCCAACAGATGAGTGGCAGCCAGCCCGACAATGGGCTTTGCTATAAAATCCCTGCGATTCATTGGATGAAGACTCATCGTTTCCTCCCAGACAACACTGATTGACTCCTTTTGCAACCTCTCGCCGGTTTGAGTTTCCGCTGCCTCCGGCAACACGGGACAAGGATCATTTCAAAACTCTTGCGACGGCTCTCAGCAGCCCGTCACCCTGAGCAGGCGGATTGACCAACAGAACAACATAGCGCCCTTTGGTGAGTGCGATCACGCTGCCTTCAAAGCTATTGCTAGCCCGAATAGCACCCTCGGCTATCTCCGGCGCGGCCTTGCACTGCCCGGTCTTGGCAAAGCCTTGCTTGAGCTGCTCGAATCGCTGCAAGGCGTCACCGCCATCGCGGGCGAGGGTAACAAACACCTTGCTTTCTTTGCCATCTAGCATGTAGGCGGCCACGTAGGCAGGGCCGAGATAAGCGTGACCCAGCGGATCGTTGAGCATGTACTGTTCGGAGTGCGGCTTGCGATTCTCGCCCGGTAGCAAGGCGAGAATTGCCGGCAGGCCTGCATTGGTCCCGATTCTTGCCGAAACCGTCCTGGCGAGCACTCCGAGCACCGTATCCGCACCGTCGCCAAAGCCGGTGAGCTTTATATAAAAGCGATCCTGAAAGAAGTTTAGGGCCCCCTTATTGGCGTATCCCTCGGCGCCGATAGAGGCGAACGGCTCATCCGCCGTGCGCTCTGCGGCGTACATCCCAAATGCAGAGTCGGGAGTCCCCATGTCGAAGATATCTACAGTGATGTCCACTCCATTAGCGCGCAAATCCTTGTGCAGCACCCCTCGGACACCATAGAGGAGGAAGATGTCCGCGCCTCCATCCATGTACTCGTAGAGATTGTCTGGCGTGTAAATACTCAGACTTTGCTGTGCAATGGCCCCCACGGGCAATGGCTCTGAAAGAAGCTTCGATAATAGCTGCCGATTCTGATCTTGCCCTGTGGCCTGACCCGGTGCCGAAACACAACCAATCGCTATTGTCAGGATGGAAAGAAAGCAAGGAAAACGGAAAATCATGGTCAACCTCAAATCCACCTGGCGAGTTCGCCTGAACCGGCACCTTGAAATGAGAGTTAGCTGAATTCAATACTAGCCGATCACCGGCGAACGAATTGAACGATCCTATTGAATGTTTGCCTATTCCTGCCTTATTTGTCCTATCTGTGAATGCGCACTACTCTTTGGTTCTCAGCCATACCTGGCTGCCTCCAAAAGATAAGTCGTTGAACGGTTTTGAAATGCGAATGTCTTTTTTTCGGCTCACTGTCCGAAATCGAACACCGGCGCGCTGGGAACGGTCACCCAGCAGTCTCTGTCCGCTACAGTTATTTACATAAGTTATTTATTTTCAATGCAAATCGGTAACGATCATTTGGTATGCCAAGTGCATTGATTCCTGCATATGGATATCGCACGCCCAGATTTGTTGCAGAAGAGGAAGCGCCGGGTTTGGATTTTGGCCGGTGTTGCGGTGGTGGTGTCGGCGGTTGTGCTGCTGGGTGTGTCGCGGCTCAGGCCGGCTGCACCAACCGTGGATCGCTCGACCATCTGGTCGGACACAGTGAAGCGCGGACCAATGGTCCGGCAGGTGCGCGGGTCCACCGGCTCTCTAGTGCCGCGCGAGGACAAACTGCGCCTGATTCCCGCCGAGACTGAAGCCACAATCACCCGAATTCTGGTTTTGCCCGGCGCGCACGTGGAGACCGGTACGGTGGTGATGGAACTGGCCAATCCGCAGCTGACACAAGAGGCGATGAATGCAGGCCTGGCGTTGAAGGCTGCCGAAAGTGAGTACCACAACACTCAAGTCAAACTGCAGAGCGACCTGATGACGCAAAAAGCCGGAGCGGCTACAGTCGGCGCGGATTTCAGTCAGGCCAAGCTTCAGGCGCAGACCGACAAGGCACTCTACGATCTGGGAGTGATCTCTGGACTGACATACAAGGCATCGCAGGGCAAGGCTGACGAACTCACGACGCGCAACAAGATCGAAGACGACCGGATCGTGATGAACGAAAAGGTCATCGCCTCTCAACTCGCCGTGGAGCAAGCCAAGGTGGACCAAGCACGCGCCCTTTACCAACTTAAGCAGCAGCAGTTGGCCGCGCTTCACCTCACGGCCGGTATCAGCGGCGTACTTGTCGATCTGCCGCATCAGGTAGGTGAGCACGTGGCACCCGGCATCACGCTGGCCAAGGTTGTGCAACCCGACCAACTGAAGGCCTCGCTGAAGATTGCCGAAACACAGGCGCGCGATATTCAGATTGGCCAGCCCGCATCCATCGATACACACAACGGCGTGATTCCCGGCCGCGTCCAGCGCATCGACCCTGCCGTGCAGAACGGAACTGTCACCGTTGACGTAGAACTCACTGGGCCTCTGCCGCAAGGAGCCAGGCCCGACCTGAGCGTCGATGGGACGATTGATTTGGAACGCATGACAGATGTGCTTTTTGTCGGGCGGCCTGCGCTAGGCAACGAAAACTCCACGCTGAGCCTATTCAAACTCGATTCCGACGGCAAAGGCGCCACGCGGGTTCCCGTGAAGGTGGGCCGCGCTTCGGTCAACAGCATTCAGGTAATTGAAGGACTGAAAAACGGCGACACGGTGATTCTCTCCGATATGTCGCGTTGGGACAATGTGGATCACATCCGGCTGGAGTAGTCCTGCGCGGGCGGCGGGCGGCGCTTCGTGCGCAGTCATAGAACAGAATTGGGAAGCTAACGATTGATAAGAGGAGAGAGCAATGGCACAGAACGACAAGCTGATAGAAATCGAGGATCTGACCAAGGTCTTCTACACCGATGAAGTGGAGACGCACGCACTCTCCGGCATTCACCTAACCATCTCGCGGGGCGAGTACCTTGCTATGAGTGGCCCGTCTGGCTGCGGCAAGTCAACGCTGCTCTCGATTCTCGGCCTGCTTGACACACCTACGGGCGGCAAGTATCTGCTCAACGGCAGCCCGGTGGAGAACCTAAGCTTCGCCGACCGCTCTCGCATTCGCAACCAGGAGATCGGCTTCATCTTTCAAAGCTTCAATCTGATCGGCGACCTGACGGTTGAAGAAAACGTCGAACTGCCGCTCACCTATCGCGCGGGTATGCCTTCCGTTGAACGCAAGAAGCGCGTCAAGGAAGCTTTGGAGCGCGTCAACATGGCGCACCGCATGAAGCACTATCCGGCGCAGCTCTCAGGCGGTCAGCAGCAGCGTGTGGCTGTTGCTCGCGCACTGGCCGGTTCGCCGTCGATTCTGTTGGCCGACGAGCCCACCGGCAACCTCGACTCGAAGAACGGTGAAGCAGTGATGCACCTGCTCAACGATCTTCATCGCGAGGGATCGACAATCTGCATGGTGACGCACGATCCGCGCTTTGCCAAGCACGCCCAACGCGAGGTGCATCTCTTTGACGGCAAAGTCGTCTCTGAAACCGAACTGAAGAAGCTCGAAGAGGAAGTGGAGGCGTGAGAATGCTCCTCCAGAACGCAGTCCAAAACGGCCGCTATGCGGTGCGGCAGCTTCGCCATGCACCGGGATTCGCTTTCACTGTCGTGCTCACTCTGGCTTTGAGTGTGGGTATCGCCACAGCGGTCTTCTGCGTCTTCAACACGGTTCTCCTACGGCCTCTGCCCTATGAGCATCCGGAGAAAATAGTCGATGTTGAGAGTATCAGCAGCAACAGCCGGTTGAGGATGCTCGATTCCTGGCCATCGTACCAGGACGAACGCGCGCAAACGCATGCCTTCGCGGCGCTCGCGGGGTACTCCACTCAGGGAAAGATCACGATGGAGACGCCGTCCAACGGCGCTGTGGCTTTGGATTGTGTGCGTTCAAGCGACAACTTTTTTCAGATATTTGGTGTAAAACCGATTCTCGGTCGTACCTACTTGCCCG
This sequence comes from uncultured Occallatibacter sp., assembly GCA_964414945.1. GTDB lineage: Bacteria > Acidobacteriota > Terriglobia > Terriglobales > Acidobacteriaceae > Telmatobacter. The sequence goes on along the minus strand of CAYPYJ010000073.1, from coordinate 2,057 downwards.
GCGAGGAGAAGAGCGGCAAAAACGAGATCGTGCTGCTGAGTTATGAGGTCTGGCAAAACTACTTTGGCGGAGATCGCGGCGTTGTGAACAAGGCGGTCAAACTCAATGACCACTCCTATACGGTGATCGGCGTGATGCCAGCCGGATTCCGCTACCCGCTCAACATGCGAAACGCCGTCTATACTCCCAGGTTTGTTTTCGAAGAACAGTGGCTGAACATCCGTGAAGTCCATTGGGTTAAGACGGTGGCGCGTCTCAAAAATAGTGTAAGCATTGTGCAGGCGCAGGCCGATCTCACTCGCGTGTCCGAGGTTTTAAGCAGAACCTATCCAAGCGACGGTGACCGGTTGGTGGCATTAAAACCTTTGCCACAGAGCGTGACCAGCAGGAGTAAGGGTCCGCTCTGGGCACTGCTGGGCGCGGTACTGGCCGTGCTGGCTATCGGAAGCGTCAACGTAGCCGGACTCTTGCTGGCGCGCGGCATCAAGCGCGAACGCGAGATGGCCATGCTCGCCGCGATGGGCGCTAGCCGTTTGCGCGTGATGCTCCAGTTGCTTACAGAAGGTCTTCTGCTGGCATTGCTAGGCGCGGCGGGCGGTGTGTTACTGGCCTCTCTCTTGCTCAACCTAATGCGCGACTTCCTGAACCATGCGCTGCCACGCGGCGTGGATATCCACATGGATTGGACAGCGCTGACCGTTGCGATTGCCATTGCTGTGATTACCAGTTTGAGCGCTTCACTCTATCCCGCATTGCGTCTTTCCAGCGTCGATCCCAATCGTGCTTTGAAGGCAGGCGGCTGCGCCAACTTTGGACGCAGCCAGCATCGTCTACGTTCCGGATTCGTAGTGTCCCAGATGGCCCTTACACTGGTACTGCTGGTTGTGGCTGGCCTGTTACTGCGAACGGTCTCACGTTATCGCCACATCGATTTGGGGTTCGATCCGGCTCACATCCTCTCCGTCCAGATAGGTTTGTCCAAGGCGAATTATCAGGGACGCGATCCGCTGGTCGAATTCTACAAACCACTTGAAGAGCAAGTGAGCCGGTTACCCGGAGTCCAGGCGTCCGGTCTGATCAGCAATCTGCCTATCGCGGACAATGGCGCGAACGCAGTGACAAACATTGCAGGACAAGCACCAAAACCGCCCAACCAAGAGGAGTTTGCGGAAGTCCGCACGGCAAGTTCGGGCTATTACGATGTGATGGGTTTGGCACTCCATCGTGGGCGTAAGCTCTCGCCCACGATGGATCGCGCCGGAAACCTTGCACCGACCGTGGTGGTAAACGACGCTTTCGTTAGCAATTTCATTCCGGCAAGCCTGGATCCCACTACGCAGCGCATCATGAACAACCCCAGGCAGGAGAGATGGACGCAGATTGTCGGCGTTGCTGGAAATGTGCGGCAGAATCTCTACGAAAAGCCGCTTGCCGAGTATGACTTTTTGATGGACGAAGTAGATCCGAGGCGACGTGCTGAGCAGTTCGCCAACATGTTTCTTCTGGTGAGGACCGGTGGGGATCCGGCGCAGATCATTCCTGCGGTCCATTCCATCGTGCATCAATTGGACCCCACGGTCGCATTCCAAGAGCCAAAGGCCATGACCGAGGTTGTCTCGGACATCCTCGTCTTCGAGCGTATGGAAAGCTGGCTCTTTGGTATCTTTGCCGGACTAGCTCTTGCCCTGTCATTGGTTGGCCTCTACGGCCTGATCAGCCACGAAGTGGAAATGAACACTCGGGACATTGGTGTGCGCATGGCGCTTGGAGCCTCGCGCAACGGCATTCTCCGAAGGGTGCTCACTCGAGTCGCGTGGATGCTGGGCGCGGGCACAGTAGCCGGCTTGATCCTCACTTTCATCGTCCGCAAACTCATCGGCGAAGTCATCTACATCGACACCAAACAAGATGCTGTCTGTTTCCTTCTGGTGGCTACCTTGCTTGTGATTGCAGGCATGATTGCGGCGCTGATTCCAGCGCGCCGCGCCGCATCCATTGAACCCATGCAGGCGCTGAGAACAGAGTAGCCCGACATTGAGGAGTAAGAACAATGAACC
>CAYPYJ010000072.1:0-19699 GCA_964414945.1 uncultured Occallatibacter sp. | reverse complement strand
TAATCTGCTCCAGTGTCTTGCTTGTCTGGGATAGCTCCTCTTTGATGCGGCTGGCCGAAGCAAGCGCCAGATTAGGGTGGCCCCAGGAGTGATTGCCGATCAGGTGTCCCGCCGCAACCATCTGCCTTACCAGCGCCGGTTCACTCTCAGCGCGACTGCCCACCACGAAAAAAGTCGCTCGCAATTCGTGCCTCGCAAGTATCTCCAACAGCCGCGGCGTCCAGGCCGGATTGGGTCCGTCGTCAAAGGTCAGCGCTAACTCTCCGGGTAGCGCCGGGGCAATCAGCGCCGGACCAAAGAGCTGCGAGCCCGGCCACATCGCCGCATAGGCGCAACCGCCCGCCGCAAGACCCAGCCCCGCCACAACACTCAATCCGCTAGTAACTTCAATAGCTAAAGGTGAAAGCATTCTGTCTTTCTGTACTGCGCATCGCAGTTAAGTTCGTAGCATTTAACTTACCCAGATTCCGCCCTGAGACTTAAGCCACTCAACTGTCTCTTGAACCCCGTCATCAAGAGAGTACTTTGCTTCTCCCAAACTCGCAATGGTTGGGTTCATATCAACTAGATAGCTTTGAGTCATGCTGCGATAACGGCTGGTAAACAATGGAAATGTCCGCCCAGTAGACTTAATTACATCTCCCAGCAATGCAATCCCCCTCAGAATGGGCCTGGGAACAACGCACGGTGGCCGACCAGTGAGTGCTTTTGTGAATGCTGACACCCATGTCTTGATATCATCCGGTGGGTCTCCCACATAAAACGTCCTCCCAGACACTACATCCGCAGGCGCGGCAAGTATTTTGAGAGTATATTCCGCCACGTTCCCGACATATCCATAAGCACGAACCACCGGCGTACCCCCCGGATGAAAATAACGCCCTTGCTTTACCACCAGCCAAAACTCTTGTGCATAGCGTGGATGCCAGGGACCCCAAATATTTGTTGGCCGTACGATAGTCCAAATGCCGGGGAGGTTTGCATCTTGCCGAATCATCTCCTCCATTCTGCTCTTGCTTTCGCCATACAAGTTTACCGGGCGATATTCCCTGTCACTCCGCGCCAATGAACCGGCCCGCACAACATACTGAGTCGAGTAATATACTGTCCGCTCCACACTACCCGCAGCCTTGATCGCTGCGATGAAGTTGGCGCTACCTTCCATATTCACCCGGTAATCATCCAGTGTAGCGCCAGAGTCATCGGTTCGCGCAGCCATGTGGATCGCGTGTGTTGGACGGAACTCTCTTACGACGTCGGTAAAAGACGCGGCGTCCAGAAGATCGCCCTTGTGCCAATACGGTAAATGCCCGGATAACTTCGGTTTTTCATAGTCAACGTTTAGCAGCTCAACACCCGGATAGAGGCTCAACAGCTGTTCAACCAAGCGCGTCCCAATAAAGCCGCTTCCGCCCGTAACGAATACACGCATGATCTTCCTTCCTACTCTTTAAATTGAGATAACGCGAGTTCCATTGCCTTGCGATGCATCTCAATCGTAAAATGGCTTAGATATCGCTCTCTTGATTTCCGCCCCATTTGGTCCCGAAGCGAAGAATATTTAACTAAATGTTCCAAAGCGTTTCGGCAGCCCGCAATGTCCTTTGGCTCACACAAGAAAGCACAGCTTCCCTCTTCGACTACATCAGGTATCCCGCGCCATCTTGACGTAACGATCGGAAGACTGAAGCTCATGGCCTCTAAAAGAACCACAGGGAATGTCTCCGAATGAAAATAGCTTGGAAATATAAATATTTGGGCGCTGCGGTAATATTGCCATTTATCCTCTCCTACAACAACGCCAGGAAAACTGAAGTGCCCTTCGAACTGTGGTTCAATTAAATCGAATGCATGCGCTTGCAAATCGGTCGACTCCCACTTTCCGAGACAGGTAAGTTTTATATCATATCCTGTATTCAGCAATTCCAACGCTGCCCGAATTGCAATAAGAACTCCCTTATCCTCGCAAAGTAAAGCAACAAACAAGATACTAACCTGAGATCCTGCAACGATTTTGCGAATGGTGTAATCGCCCGCAGCATCCGGTATGCCATTCGCAATTATAATTTCGCGCTTGCAGCCCAGGCCTAGGCCGTCCCTAGGCGCGCTTTTCGAAATGTGAATCGCCAAGTCTGGATGAATAAACGCTATCTTGAGAATGGTCCTCGCCAGCGGATTTATTTTCTGAAGATACTCTAAAAGTCCGCTTGCATGAAAATGAAAAACCACACTTTTAAATAGCCACCGAGTTAGGCAAAGAATAACCGCATCTCGAATTACTGGTAAATGTCTTGGTCCCGAAGGCGGATAATATAAAATCGTGGGTCTGTACGCAAATTTGCTCCGATATATGTTTACTACGACGAGAACCAATTCCTTAAGCTTGGAAAATCTGAACTTTCCCGCTGAATTTAGTTCTTGCGAAAAATTCATCCTCACATGAATAAGTTCTATATCTTTATATTCGCCATCCAATAAATTCTGGATCATAACGGCTTGCCCACCCACAGGCGGTGGGGATTGACCGACTACGAGAATGCGAAGTGTTTTCGTACTCATAATAGGTATCTTTGCGTGCACAGCGTAAAAGCTCATCATTCATTTCTGATTGCTGGTTATTATTTTGCACTGATCTCTAAAGCTGAATGTTTTAGGAGTTTCGAAGCGTGTACTTATTAAGCAGTCGTAAAGAAGCAGCCATGGCAGAGGAAAAAGACACATGCTATAGCTGGCTGCCGTGATTCCAAAGATAAAATATAGAATGACAGTGCATAAGATAAGGATGGCTAGATGTCCGCCTCCACATCTAAAGGCCTTCAACGAGATAAGGGCCAAAGCAAGGTAGCACAAATAAACAAGTACGACGCCGACAAGGCCGAAGTTAAACCAGATAGCAAGAAACTCATTGTGAGGATGCACATAATGTACAAGAGAGCTACCGAGTTTCGGGCCAATTTCCCGAAATGCAGCCTCTCCGTAGCCGCGTATATACGGTCCATTTATAATTTGCCGATAAGTCGCTTCCCAGATTATCGTTCTGCCCGACAATGTTCTCGCGCTGCCCGCTCCGGATTTATTTGCATATTCGGCAATCTTGGAAAACGCTGCAAAGAATGTAATTGTAACCCCTAATGCCGTTATAATTATTCGCATTATGTGCCGTCTAAAACTTCCTGGTGCTAGCATTGCGTAAACCAGGGCCGCCAATGTAAACGCAATGATCCCGGTTTTGTTGAATGTGAGAAGTAGACTGGACATATAAACAACGAAAAAAACAATCGCCAATTTCTTTGACATGGATTTTTCCAGTACTAGATACCTGACGCATATTGCCCCGAGTATACCGGCACTAGAAATTGGACCGACCATCGAATTTCCCAGTACTCCACCTAAGCGGCCACCCGTGAATCCTATAAGTACCACAGCCAAAGGCATGGATGCTGTGGCCGCGTATGCTGTTCCCTTGCAGGCCATGAGGAATACATCACGTATAGGGTATAGTTTGCATAACATATAAGAAATGAGGACGACTACAAGGTTGTACAAATAATAAGCCGACGCTGGGGCTGGGCGGGGAGTCCACAGAAGCGATAAGCCTGCCCAGAAAAGCAAAAATCCGGCGATAGTTGTGGGAGCACCAAAATGGTTGCGGATCGACGTTGACCACATGCCTACAGGTCTTCCGTGACATGTGGCGTAGACGGATAACAAATAGCTGAGGTAAATGCAGTTGATCAGGGCGATAGCCACCGCCCCGGCGTAAATCCCAACGCCCACAAAGGCAGCGAACATCCCCATGATCTGGAGACCCCAAATGTATTTGGAGAATATCAGTCCGTTCGGTCTTAGTGAAATAATAATATCTTGTCTCCTAGTAAGCTACAGACTTATTCTTTCAGTTAGAGGCATAGATCGCACTTTACGAGCTTTTGTAACCGATAGGTATGATCCTTTATCTTTCGCTGCACATAATGCATTGAATTAGACATTTCAAGTCGTTGGGTGCGTCGAGGACGTCGTTGGTACGTGATTGCCGCACGCGAAGAGTGTGATAGCACCTTAGCTTACTGCAACAGCACTTATGCGGGTGTCGGCTATACGTTCTTAACGATGTACTCAGTTAACTTGGTCCAAGATAACTCATTTGCCCTATCTATTGCTCCCAGCGAGAGACGCCGAAAATCCGTCGCATTCATTAACGCCAAAGAAATCATCGCATTGGCGATATTAGTAATAACCTCAGATTCATCCGCATCCGTTGTTTTGATCACGAATCCACAGGAAGCATCCACTGTAGCGCCTGGGCCGCCAATATCAAGACAGACCACAGGCACTCCTTCCTGTAGCGCCTCTAATACTGCGAATCCTCCTGAATCATGAAGGCTGGGAAAAATAAGCGCGGTATAACCATGAAGTGAGTCAATGAGTTTCTGCCGGGAAATATATCCGGCAAACTATACCGCGTCTGCCACGCCGCTGCTCTTCGCAACATTTCGCAGCCACTGCTCATCCGGTCCTGATCCTATCAGAGTAAGAGTGGCCTCAGGAATCGATTTCTTAACTTCAGACAGGGCTCGAATGGCGAAATGCACACCCTTTAAATATAAGAGGTTTCCGACGAACAAGAATCGCAAATTCCGTAAAGGCTGTTCCGCAATATTTTGAACAGCGTGGCCGCATGTCGCAATGGCTATATGCTTTTCGGTCTTAAAATGCCATCTGGGCGCCACAAGCCGCATGCTATCAGGAGTTGCCACGTAAATCCGCTCCGCCGTGGCAAACGAAGGACGCGTAAGCGGGCTGAAGCGCTGAAACAAAATTGCCAAGTCACGCACTAATTCCTTTACCTTGCCGCCAATCGGCATGCTGCGGCGCAGTCTAAGTGGAGCACGCTCACCGCCGGCGATAGGTCCAATCACAAACGGAATTCTGAGCCGGCCCATAAATGAGCCAAACTGCATGCTTACAAAGGTTATATGGTAGACACGATCAAATCGCTCCTGCTGGTGATGTCTTGCTGCAAGCTTGTATGCGCCCCACTGCCACATAACATGGTATATGGGGAAGAACCAGCGGTGCTTCTTAAGTCTAAGCGCCCACCTCGCCGCGTCATAATAGATGAAATGCAATCCGCTGACGCGACTTCGGGCGTCTGATTCAATTACTTCTTTGTTATTGTAGCGTGTTATAACCCACACTTCATCGGCATGAGCAAGCATATGCAGAGCTCTTTGCCAGCCAACTTCTGGCTCTGATCCTTTATTCGGCTCGCATGCGTAGGCCGAGAGAAGAACCTTCATTCACTTTCACCCACATTGCCATGCGAAACCTTCATACCTTTTCCTCTTTCTCCATATACCTATGATATCCAGTGCTGTAACATCCTGTCAGCGACCTCCATAGAATACGGCAGCCAAGGGCAATCTTACGGCGTATAGAGTACGTTGATGGTCTCATTCCTCCAGTCCAATAACGCGATCTGATTAACATGTCTTCCTGGCCGCTTTCTGCGCGTAAACGTCTGTTCTTCTGTTCAGGGTAAAAGCGCATCTGCGACCAACAGCGAGTTACGTGTTTGATTTTTCCTCCTGCATCGCTTAGTCGAATCCACAGGTCAGCATCGAAGGCTAACTGGTAAAATGGGTCGAATCCGCCGACTCGATCATATATATCTCGCCTCCAGAACATTGACATTCCTGGAATGTAATTGTAGGTGTAAAGCCAAATAAATCGGTTAAATGGTATCTCCTTATGATGGCGAATAACTTTCCCAGTTGCGTCAATCCATAGGGTATCACCGTACACCGCATCCGCTTCGGGATGCTCAGAGAAGTACTCTCCAACTTCAGTCAGGGCACGTGGTTCAAACAAGTCATCGCTGTTCAGAAAACATAATATTTCTCCTGTAGCATGGGTAAATCCCTTGATAATTCCTTGCGTTTGGCCTCCATCCGGCTCGCTGCACCAGAATTTCATATACTGCTGATACTCACGGATAATGTTTATGCTTCCGTCCTTCGAGCCGCCATCAATTACAATTAGTTCAAGTTTTGGATAATTTTGATCGATAATCGAACGCAACGTCAACTCCAGGTATTTTTCCTGGTTGAAGGATGGAACGATAACGCTAATCTTGGGAAGCGAATTCATAACAATTTAACTCCTCGCTAAACCCGAACTTCTTTGATGAACATGCTATCGATGATCTTGGCATAGCTACTTAGTACAGGATGTGAATCAGATGCTCCGCGGTCAGACCAAAGATATAGCGTGCAGACACTCATCAGATAAGCCAAAGTTTGAGTTTGCACGGCGCAGCAATACTCGTTCCCAAACCACTTCTGGCAAACCCGCTGAGCCTGGTAAACACTTCTGCGAATTTCTGTCATTGGAAGGCCTCTTAATGCCAAGGGAAGCAAGATGAAATGAAGAGGGTCAAACATAGGAAGCTGCTCATAGTCCGCATACTCCCAGTCGAATGCCCTGGCAACACCATGATCCACCCGAATATTCCAGGGCGTGAAGTCGTTATGTGCGGCCACGAAGGGAATCCGCTGATCGGAAAGCGACTGCTCGATTCGTTGCATTTCTGAATCGAGACGAGTTGACCATGCTTCGGAAAGGTGACCGCGAAGATCTTTCAAGCGAGCACGCAGGGTCCGATAAACTTTGGATTCATCAAGCCTGATGGTTTGGTGCGAAAAAGCTTGCAATGTCCGCAAGAACTTGGCGTGCGGCTCTCCAAATATGCATTCAACTCTGCCTTGGAGAGGAGATTCCGCTACGAATGAAAGCTCTTTCTCCGAGCGATAAATTACAAGTTCGGGAATGTGATTAGCAAGCGACGCCTGATCGCGCATGGTTAGCAGCCAGTTAGCTTCGTTACAAAGAAGCGAGCCTACCGCTTCGCCAAAGCCGGCTTTCACGATAAACAGTGGTTCAGACGTCTCCCTTTCTAGAAAAAGTAATGTGTCTTTTGACCAAACTCCTGGAGCCCCAACATGGCTGGAAGATAGCCCCGCCTCCGCCCCAATTGCTACTCTAATGAATGCTAAGTTGTCATCTTCGGCGCAACCTGCCGAGCCGAATATTCGCGGCATATAAGCAATTGCGCGCAGAGGAAGCTCAACCCATCCCGGGTGGAATATCTTCCAATATGTCTTTTGTCCGGCAGCATCATGTGGAAGAATAAAGCGCACCCGATCCCTCCAGCTCAAAGCGATGTGCGTTCCTATCGCACGGTCCTGCTCATGATAGAAACGGACTGCCTCAGTCACAAATTCCTTCACTTTCTAGCAACGCTCTTGAGATGGCATTATTAACATCTGTAATAACTCTGTCCAGCGGTTGCGAGGCATCCACGATCACGTGTTCCCGCTGCTTGCAAGTGAATGCAATATATGCCTGACGCTGGCGTTTAGTTTCCTCCGCGGATACCTCTTGTTTGCGCGCCTGCAGGATTTCTGCCGAAGCATCGAGCAACACCCATAGCTTCGGATTTGGCATCAGTTTCCCGACAAACTTGGCGGCCCATCCGGGGCCTCCATAGCGAAATCTCCAAGGGTCCACCAAGAGATCGTGATAATAGCGGTCGCAGATGAGCAGCATATTCCTTTTATCTTGAAACAAATTTGCATACCACTCCTCTAGGAGCCAGATAAATATCTTAGCCAAGGATGGCAGAATGGAGTGAGGTTTCATGCCGTGAGGATCCGTGTTGATTGAGGCCTTGCTACCTTGCCGCGGCAAGATGATCTGCGGCTTCAGATAGCGTACTTTCACAGTGTGGCCTTTCGAATTCAATACTGCAACCAATCCCGCGATAACAGAGCTCTTGCCTGCTCCATCGGGGCCGAGGATAACGATTTTCAATTTGAATTATCCTCGATTAATAGAATTTTCGTTCTGTAGCAAGCGTTGTAACTTTGTCCGAAAAATGGCAATACTGTCTGCATCATTGTTGGCCGGTGCCCGAGGCGGTGGTCATGACACGCAGCGAAGTACTCGATGGGTATAGATTCGCCCAACGCTTGTTGTATTCAACGACACAGTCCAGGATGGCAGCCACTCCAGCGGCGATATCTTCCCGTCCCGCAGTCGGTATTGAAATCCAACGATCTACTTCTTTTTGACTATTTCCCCGCTCATCGCGGCGGAAGACAAGCAGGTACCGCCCGTCTTGCATCCTTTTGCGCACCCGCCAAGACAGGGGTTCATCTGCTACTACGATTTTGATAAAGACGCGCTTGAGTTTTTCTGTCAGGATATCCTGAAGGGCCGGGGATTCCATTGGCGCGTCAATGCCAATCACCGGCATCGTTGGGCATCTGTATATGTTTCCCTTTCGGTAGAGCCAGCGAGCACCAGCGAGTGCAGCGTTCACCGGATGTGCAATGCCGTGTCCCAACGCTAAGGCAAGGATGCCTTTTCGGCGCGTTTTCAAATTGGCTTCCGTGTCCGGTCCGAGCATTGCTGATATAAACTCTGCGCCATAGGCCCACCGTTTTTGAAATTCACATTCAATTTCCGACTGGTGTGCCAAAACATATGGGTCGTGTATGAAAGTGATCCACACGGGTCGTCCGCGTAAAAAACTTTTTGAATGCTTTTGCAGCACAACTTTGATAAACCACAATACCGGATCATAGCCGAACCCGTGCGGCCCATCTTTCGCTTGAATCGGAAATAACTCTCCGAATTCGATCCACGTCAGCCGGATTCTAGGAATGGTATGCAATTCCCAATAAGTAAGATCGGACTCCTGAATTCCGATGCACCGCGGCCCCCAAATCGGGTGCATTAGCGATATCCACCTGACTTTGTGCCGTCTAAGTATCTCCGAAAAATGCACCGCTGCGCGGAAGGCGTGCCGCGGGTCCGGTATATATAAATCGAGATCGCGCCCTAACTCTCCCGACTCCGGGTTAATTCCGTGAAGCACGCACGAGGGTATCTTTTCAGAGCGAAGATAGCTTGCTAGTTCCCGAAAGATTTCCACTCTGCCAGTTGTCATTGTATCCCCTCACTCGTCGTTTCGAATAACCAGCTTAACGAGAACTTGCCGGATCGAATAACTTGGCTGCAGCAGCATTGCCATCAGAATGACCGGCACGAGAGAAAAGTATTTCCGGCCGGCATAATAATAGGTTGCAGTTTTGTAGAACACTTTAGCCATATTTTTACGCTCTTGATTGGCGCGAATATACCAAGGCAGCTTCCTGCGGAAGCAAAGATACTCCTCCCATGACAACTCCGCCTGACCTCTCCGCCTGCGCAGCATACAGTCCCTTACCCAGTGCATCTGCCGGCGAACAAGCCGCGCACTAGCAATGGATGCGGACGCGGGGTGAATGCGATATTTAAGAAGAAATTCCGGCTGAACAAGAATCTTGCAATCGAATTCCAATAGCCTGTTCCAAAGGTCGCAATCTTCATTCACGCGAAATTGCCCGCGATAACCGCCTGCGGCTTGCACGGCGCGCTTGCGCAGGATTGCCGCCGGGTGACAGATTCCAATCAGTTCATTGGCTAAATAAAGTTTCTGGACGGCTTCATGCGTAAGCAGGTTGGATCTGCCATTTGCAATGATCTTCCCTTCGGCGTCAATATGCTTAACCCAACTACTGGCGACGGCCAGCTCGGGATGCTCTGTTACAAAGGCAATTTGACGTTCAATGCGGTTGGGCATCATCACATCGTCAGCGTGCATTACGGCTACCCACTCGCCGACGGCTAATGCCAGTCCATTATTCAGAGCCGGCGCAATGCCCATATTTGGATGCGATACGACGCGGATGCGCGTGTCCCGCTGCGAGTAGCTCTCAGCAATTTCGCGTGTGCGGTCCTGAGAGCCATCGTCCAGAATAATCAGCTCGAACATTTTCCAGGTTTGCGCAAGCACACTTTCTATCGCTTCCGCGAGGAATCGCTCGGCATTGTACGCGGGCATGATAACCGATATTTTCATTGCTTCCGCGGAATCTATCTGATTCATCATCAACTAATGCGTTACTGCTTGAGATAGCAGATCAGAACTGCATTCATGCGCAACGCGTCTTGATCTTGTGAGCAGCGAGGCGGCGACAATGCTCTGAAACAATAGTTGCGTTCCGAGCAGCCCGAACATCGTGCCGCTCAACCCAAGCCACTTTGTCAGCGGGATCGCAAAGGCAAATGCAAAGCTTGTCATTGCCAGATAGGACCAGAAAATCGGTGCCGTAAACTCCAAGGCCTGCAACCCGGCACGCAGAGGAGCGCCGATGAACATCACGACATAAAGCAGGGCGTAGAGCCGTAAGATGTAGCCATACTGTGCCATTTCAGGCGTGTAAATCAAGCGAAGCCATAATCCCGGTGCCACCGCGATTACGAATGCGAATAGTAAAGTGAGCCCACCCCACTTCAGCAGAACCGACCGCGTATAGCCAAGCATTGAATGAATGCCGCCTTCACGCAGCCTCCGCGCTGTTTCAACTGGAACCACGTTGTCCAGTCCCTGAAACCAGATGTGAGTCACGCCCATCAGATTCTGCGAAGCTTTCAGGACGCCAGCGGCCGCAGCGCCGTAATAGACTGGAGCAACAATCAGGAAGAGATTACCGGAGGTCCACTGAAGAATAGAAGAGGCGCCGAGCCAGCGAGAGAATCTCCAATGGCGGAGCGATATAGCCTGAATTTGCTCCCAGCTGAAATCGAGCGGTTCTACCCAGAACCAGCCTGGCACTAATCCTAGAATTGAGGTTCCCGCCATCACCCATAATGCGGTCGCGCTGTTCAGATGCCCTGCTCGGTGAAACAGAAACAGAATCGGAAGTTGAGTCAGATAGCTGAGAGCGTCATCTAAAAATGCGCGGCGGCTTTGCCGAGTCGCAAAAAAATAACGTCGTAGAAAGTCCTGCAATTGATATGCAAATGCGGAGACCGCCAGAGGCAGCGCGATCTGCCGCAGATCCGTGCGAGAATAAAAGCCGCTAAAAACCCTAATTGCAACGAAAACAAGAACGAAGCAAACGAAAACAAGAAGCAATTCCTGGAAGACCACGGCGCCAAAATAAGTGGGTCTGTCCTTTTCCTCCTGCTTGGGGCTGATGCTCATCATCGGCGCAACAATCATCGCGGATTGGATGCTGTTCACAAACAGCACAGACATCCATGCGAGCGCGAAGACGCCAAACTCCCGCACTCCCATGAAACGAAGAAGCATCACACTGGTTAAAAAATTTGTACCGCTGACCACAGCCTGATCGGTCAGCGCCCAGGTCTCTCTTCCCAGAAAACGCCGAAGCGGGCCTCTGTAAATTCTCTCCAAAATTGTGACCGCAACGCTCATCCCGCTCCCACAACACCTGCTTCAGACCGTTCGGCATTGAACCGCGGACCGTGTAACATTTCTGCCAACTGGATCGTCTCGATGTTAATGCGTAATAATGGCCGCGTAGGCCGCCTCTCCGAGGAGACTAGAAGCAAGTGCCACTTTCAGTCCACTGATAGGCACATAGACGATGTCGCGCGCCTGTAAAACAAGCGGTGTCTGGGTTCCCTTCACAATGGCGTTATAGGAAAGAGGAAAATCCAGCACGGTTCCATCTGTATTGCGGCGAATGACCCGAAGGCCGCCGGTGTTTGCCTGCAGAAGCGTTCCTCCGCTGAGCGCCAGGGCCTCAGCTACATTCAACTTCCCGTCTTCCTCCATCAGGTAGCCACCCGGCTTGGCAACCGCGCCCAAAACGTAAACAACGCCCGCACGCGGAACGACCACCGTATCGCCAGGGCGCACTAGAACGGAGGCTGACTTCCGATTACTCTCGTTGCGGGAATATGAAACCACCTCTTCAGGAGCTTCGTCATCAGCCCCATGGCGGATCCTGATATGTGAGCCTGCCATCGGAGTCATACCGCCGACTTCGGCGAGGAATTCACTGAGCCGGACGTGAGCAATCAGCGCGACTCGTCCCGGGGAGCCAACTTCTCCGGTCACGGAAACATATTGGCTCGCATATTGCTGCACGTCAACATTTACTTGCGGATGGGTCAGTATCTGGCCGTTCTTGAAAGCAGCTTCGATCTGAGTTGCTGCTTCTGGCATCGTCAACCCGCGAAGATTCACCTTACCGCACAACGGTATCGTCAGGTTTCCCGCTGGGTCAACGCGATAAGAACTGGAGAACTCTGGAGCGTCGTAGACGTTAACACTCAGCAGGTCTCCAGGCTGAATGCGCAATTCGGATAGATCCTGGGGAACAATGGTTGGTCCCGGTGGCTGAACCGTGGTTCCGGCCTTGTTGGAACCCTGTGGATACGTTGAGAGACCGGCCCCTGGTACCTGTGCATTTCCTGGCCCGCAAATCATCGCCGACGGCAAGGCCGCGCCTAGCAGAAGCAGAACAACGCGGCTGAATGTGATCTTACTTTTCGCCATAATAACTCTGCACATTGTAGCCATACACACTCCTGTATTCAGTTGCAGACATATCAACCGCTTCGATCACCATGCCAAGGATATGAACGTGGTTCCGGGCAAGGTTCTGGATGAAGTGTCGCAACGCTTTTCGAGATGTTTGGCCGGCGCGCAGCACACCGATAACTCCATCGCAGAGCGCTCCCACGATGATCGCGTCAGCAACCGGCAACACCGGCGCGTTGTCCACAAGCACGATGTCAAAACGTTCGCGAGCGGCTGCCAAAACCTTTTCGATTTCACCCGATCCAAGAAGTTCCGAGGCGAGCGGAGTTTGACGGCCAGCGGGCATCAGGAACAGATTCGGCTCCACGGGATGGGGTGCCGTGGCATCGTCGAACGATTTCATGCCAGCCAGGACATCCGCCAATCCGTCTTCCCGCGCGGCACGAAAAAGGGTATGCTGCCGGGAGCGCCAAAGATCGGCATCGATGATAAGCACCTTCAGACCGGTCGCAGCAAAAGCCAGTCCCAGGTTATAAACCAGGTAGGACTTCCCCTCGCCGGGCAATGCACTGGTAATAGATAGGACCTTCAGCTTGCGCCCAACACCGGAGAGAATCAGTCCTGACCGCAAGCTACGAAACGACTCCGCCGTGGAGCTTTCCGGAGCATTCAGGAAAGAGCTTGATTCTTCAACCATTGCGCCTTCCCGCAGCGCGGCTTCCATGCGGTGAAAAGGAATCATGCCCAACACAGGAAGGCGGGCTTCGGTCTCCACCTGAAAACTGTCTGTGAGTGTGTCATCTTGGCTTTCCAGCAGGAAGGCCAGACCCACACCCAAAAGAAGGCCGCCTACAAATCCTAAAAGAAGGTAAAGATTTTTCTTCGGAACGAATGGTCGGCCCGGTGGACGGGCGGGATCGGCGATCATCACATTCGATGCGCTGTTGCCTGCGTCAATGTTCGCTTCCTGCAGCTTGGAATATAAGATTTCGTATAGTTGCCGGCTGGAGCGCGCCTGCCCCATCAATACTCCCAGCTGCACAACGTCGTCATTCATCTTGCCGGTCACAAGCTTTTGCGCTTCATAGGCGGATCGCAGCGCCTGCTCGTTCTGCCGCGCCAGGGTAAGATCGTTCTTGGCCCGCTGCTTGATCTTCCCGACCTCGTTCTGAATCTGGTCGTGAAGCGCCTTCACTTGATTGGCGATCTCCGCCAGACGGGGATTTTTGGCGCCATACTTTGTCTCCGCGCTGGCATAGGCCACCCGCGCAGTCGCCTCCTGCTCCCGCAGAGTATTGAGAATGTCTAGGCCATTGCCCTGCGATAAAAGTGTCGAGTTGGAAAGACCAGGGAGAGAACTGGAGCCAAGCGTGGAGATAAGATCCGGATTCTCCGTTGCCGTAAGACGATAGGTCGCCTCTCGCCCAAGACGCAACGCTTCGGCCTGGGTCACCTCCTCGTTCAGCGTCGTAAGACGATCCAATTCCGGCAGACGCACAGAGCCGCCAGCAGATCGAGCCGAGGTTTCGCCTCCTATTGCAGCCAGGCCCAGCATCGCGGAGGAAAGATTGTGGGTACGCTCGAACTGCGCCACCGCTTCCTGGGACTTGGTGACTTGATTGGAAAGGTCGCCCAACTGGGCGGAAAGCCACTGTGATACATCCTTGGACGAATTGAAGTTTGAACTTAGCAGGTATGTCTTGTATTCCGAAACAACCTGATTTGCAATTTGTGCGGCCCGGACCGGATCCTCGCTCGTATACGTAATGGCAATCAGGCGAGAATCCTTCACTTGCTGAACCTGCAGATGACTCTCAAAATTGCCAATCAGGCTTTCTCTCCGTATAGGAGGCAGTCTGTCTTCGCTGACAATTGGCCCCGGTTCCTTGCTGAACCGATCAGGATTCTGAAGACGAAGCATTCCCATTTTGTTCATCACAGCCAGAGCGATTGTATCGTCCTTGATGACTGCAATTTCCGTCTCGACTTTAATCTTTAATTCATCCGGATCACCCGATGCCATCGAAGCCATGTTCGAAAGAATATCGGTCCCGGCGCTCTTTTGAGCGTTGAGTAGAATCGTGGCGGTGGCCTTGTATTGCGGACGCATCCCAATACCAACGAGGAACGCCACCAGCACACAAAAACACAAACAACCCAAAACAACTTTCTTCCGCTTCCACGGAACAACCGCCAGATCTCGTAGCGATGCTTCCTCTTCTAAGTTGGAGAAAAAACTACTTTCTTCGGACCTGCCACTAGGATGGCCGGTTTGGCTTCCATTTTGTTCGATCAAGTGGGTTCCTCTTCTCCAATCTGAGACAGCGCTTCACGAAATGGGCTTAACTCGACGGGCGAGAACTTGGTGAATACAACACAAATGCAGGAATTTTGAATGCTGAAATTTTGCTCAAATCATTGAGTAATTCAAAATTTAGACAAAGCTCCGCTATCCTCACTTGGGGGTAGAGTTTTCCACACTTCGCCCTCGCTCGAAAAACAATTCGCACAGCCGGACCGTCCTTAGAATGAATGAGACCAATAAGTCCCGCACATTCTGATCTTCTCTACGATATACCTGTGCAGCTATGCTGTAGGCTAGCAATGGTTTGCGCATTAGTCAACACACGAAAGACATCGATCAGCTTCGGCGCGTGAGACATGAATCTGTGCAGCCTAAATTCGCCCAACTGCATTCCGGATTTTGGTACCGGCTATTTTTAAAGGACATACGGAAATTGGTCGCCGACGGAAACCGAATGCCTGGGCCGCCGGACCATTTCGGGATCAACTAATTCCTGCCATTCATCGGAATCCGCACAACGTCTTTGTCCGATTCCCAGAGCCGCACCGGGCAGATCCACAATGACTGATGCCCCGTGCCCCATCTGTAAGTTTTTTCCACCCCAACACATAATGTTCCTTCGATGGGAATCCAGTCTTACAAAGGGAAGACCACCAACCCCGTGGCGCGCAAGCGCCGATTGGCCCCACCGCAGGTGGTTGGCCTCACCGCAGGTGATAGCATCCGTGTGTGGCTGCCCTCGACACTCCGGTGATGTACGTGAAGGGCGTTGGACCCAAAGTGGCGGACCTGCTCGCCGCTAAGGGCATCGCGACCGCTGAAGATCTCCTCTACCACCTCCCTTTCCGCTATGAAGACCGCCAGAATCCGCGCAGCCTGGACGAGTTGCAGCCCGGCGAAACGGCCAGCGTTATCGCCGAGGTACGCGGATCGTTGCTGCTGAAGACGCGCAAGGCTCCCCTCTTCGAGATGACCGTGGGACAGGGGCGTCTGGCTCTGAAGTGCATCTGGTTCAACGCCGGATATCTGGAAGGCAAGTTTCACGCCGGGCAAACGGTAGCCATCTACGGTAAGGTTGAGGCGTCTCGCTCCACCAGCAACCTCAAAATGATTCAGCCCCAGTTTGAAATTTTGCCCGACGCCTCGGATGACGCCGAGACGCTGCTGCTTGAAGTCGGACGCATCACGCCGGTCTACGAGTCGCTGGGTGGAGCGCGGCTGGCCTCCCGCTGGCAACGGAAAACAATCTTCCATCTTCTTGAAGGGCTGCGCGGCGCTGTTCCAGAGTGTTTGCCGTCTGCCTTGCTGGCCCGCCTCTGTCTTCCCGATCGCGAGACGGCACTGCGCGAGGCGCATTTTCCACCCGAG
The DNA here is from genome assembly GCA_964414945.1 of uncultured Occallatibacter sp. GTDB lineage: Bacteria > Acidobacteriota > Terriglobia > Terriglobales > Acidobacteriaceae > Telmatobacter. Next base: position 3,623 of record CAYPYJ010000072.1, on the reverse strand, counting down.
GGAACTCCTTTTCCCCTTTTGCAAAGCTGGACAACACCGGCGCACCGGCGGCTGATCTTCGAAGAACTCTTCTTTCTAGAACTTGGTCTGGAACTAAAGCGTCGCCGCATGAGAGAGCGCATCGGCATCGGCTTTGCCACCACCGATAAAGTGCGTGAGGCGATTCGCGAGGTGTTGCCCTTTCATCCCACCAATGCCCAGAAACGAACGCTGGGTGAAATTGTCGCCGATATGCGTCAGCCCAGTCCGATGCGCCGGCTGCTGCAAGGCGACGTAGGCTCGGGCAAGACCATCGTCGCATTGCAAGCCATGCTGGTGGCCATCGAAAACGGCTACCAGGCTGCGTTGATGGCGCCCACTGAAATTCTAGCCACGCAGCACTATCTCGCGATACGCAAACTGCTGGAACGCTCCTCGCGCCGCTACCGAATCGTCCTGCTCACCGGCTCGCTCCCTGAAGATCGCAAGCGTGCAGTGCGAGGGCAAATCAACCGCGGCGATGCGCAACTGGTCATCGGCACTCACGCGTTAATCGAAGAAAAAGTCGAATTCGACAAGCTAGGTCTGGTCGTAGTCGATGAACAGCACCGCTTTGGTGTGATGCAGCGCTTTAAGCTGATGAAAAAGCCCCATCAAGCAGAACCGGATGTATTAGTGATGACGGCCACGCCGATTCCGCGTACCTTGGCGCTTTCCCTCTACGGTGATCTCGATGTCAGTGTCCTGGACGAGTTGCCGCCCGGCCGCACCCCCATCGTCACCCGCCGTGTTCCCGGCGAAATGGCTGAAGAAGTTTGGGATTTCCTACGCAAACAGGTGGCCAAAGGTCGCCAGGCGTACATTGTCTATCCGGTCATCGAAGGCAACAAAGACGACCAGCCGGAGCTTGACTTTTCTCACGATGACCCAGAAACTGGCATCGAACTCCCGTCAGCGCCAGTTCGCAAGACCGCCCGCAAGGGCAAAACAGCAGAGCTATTTCCAAAGGCCTCACAGGAAGCCAATCCCGGCGCGAAGTCGGGCCTCAAGTCGGCAGTCGAGATGCACGAAAAGTTGCGCCTGGGCCCACTGGCTGGTTTGCGCGTCGGCCTCTTGCACGGACGGCTGGACCCTGACGACAAAGAAGTCATCATGCGCCGCTTTCAGCGCGGAGAAATCGACATCCTGGTCGCCACCACGGTCATCGAAGTTGGCGTCGATGTTCCCAACGCGACAGTAATGGTGGTCGAACACGCCGAGCGATTTGGCCTGGCGCAGTTGCATCAGTTGCGGGGTCGCGTCGGCCGCGGAGCTGAAAAGAGCTATTGCATTCTCATCACAGGTCCGCGGGTTTCGCCGCTGGGCGAGGAGCGGCTCAATGCCATGGTCCGCACACAAGACGGCTTTGAGCTGGCGGAGCTGGACCTTACGCAGCGCGGTCCCGGCGAGTTCTTCGGCACAAAGCAGGCCGGTTTGCCCGACTTCCGTGTAGCCAACTTGCTGCGCGACCGCCAATTGCTAGAGTTGGCCAAAATGGAGGCTGCCCGCTTTGCCAACCCATCCGGTGCAGATGTCAATGAGGCGACCGAGGCCGAGCGAGCGCGCGTCTGGGCGCGGCTCAAGGACGCCTGGCAGCGCCGTTATGGGTTGGTGGAGGCTGGTTGATTCCGTGCGGCCCTGACTAAAGTTTTAAATCTTATTCTGTCTGACTAAGTGATTCGCATTCTCTGCCGACAAGGTTGATACGCACAAGTTTTCAGTTGCGGCTAAAATGCGAATCTCTGTCATGAAATGGAAGATACTCACTCTCGTTGCGCTGGCTTTCTCATATTTCGCCACTTCTGGATTCAAGCAGGATACGGAAATCCAGAAAAGGTCGCTGATATCAGCGGTACAAGCCAACCATACTTTGCAAGCCGAAATGCTCATCAGGATGGGTGCCGATGTGAACAGCCGCACCTCTGCCAACGGTTGGAGCGCGCTTCACTATGCGGTTCGCAATGGCAACGCAAGTGTCGTCCAACTTCTACTGAAGGCTGGCGCTGATCCAAATTACGCGGGAACGATGGACGGGCAGTTCGACTCGGTTGTCACTGAAAAGCCGATCGATCTTGCTCGTGCCGCATTGGATCTCGTCAACCAGGTTCCGCCTTCGCAAATCGAAGCGACTCTCCACAAGGGCGGGTTGAACGACCCCGCGCTGGTCAAAAGCATGAAGGACAAGAAGGCGCCAGAACGCTACCAGAAGGTCGTTCAAGCACTAACCAAAGTGACAAAGGATTCCTAGGGCGCTCGTTTTTCCGGTGTGAGCAAAGTATCGCGCCAGAGCGACGCAAAGACAAACGGCTGGTTGACCGCCCAACCAGCCGTTTGATAAAATTTGGTGGTCGGACCTCTATCCAAAACAGGCGAACCCAAAGGATAATCTCATCGCCTCACCCGTCTCTTTAGAGATAGCAGTACGGCAGGATCGCAGATGCGTCCAAAGGACAGACACGCTCAGATGAACATCAAGCCGCTCTTCATAGTAGCTCTGGTACTTTCTATTTTTCCTATCTCAGGTTGCAAGCCCGATTCGGCGACGCTGATGGCTGCCGTCAAGGCCGACAATACTCAAGACATCAAAGTACTAATCGGAAAAGGCGCTGACGCCAATAGCCGCACCTCACCGAATGGTTGGAGCGCGCTTCATTACGCGGCAAGAAACGGCAATGTGGAGATCGTCCAGGCTCTTCTCAATGCCGGAGCCGACCCCAATTACTCTGGAAGCATGAACGGTCAGGCCAACTCAGCCATCGCCGTGAAGCCTTTGTCGCTTGCCCAGGGAATGATGGAAGTGGTCACCCAGATACAGCCTTCTGAAATGGAGACGACACTACGCCAGAATGGACTGGACGACCCCGCACTCCTTAAGAGCACAAAGGATCCTAACGCTGTGGATCGCTACGAAAAGGTTGTTATTCTTTTGGCGAAAGTCACCAAGGCAAAGTAACCGGCGACTCTCCCGTGCGCGTCAGTCGTCAGGCTGCCCGGTTGGCATCTCCGCTCTGCATCATCTCAATCGGGAATGTCTGGATTTCAAGATCGATGCTGGCGATTTCGCTGCCGCAATCCCGCGGATGGTTGCGAGTGCACTGGCAGAGTTCCGTAAAGCGGATGTGCCCGCTCTGGCTCAACTCCAGGCCGGCTGCGATCATTACGCTGTAGATATCGACACAAGCCTGACGCTCAAACTCGAACAGCATATTCACTGTGCCAGTGTCGTTTGCGCCACGGCTCAGCACCCAACCACCACAGCCAAGGATGGCACCTGTCAGCGTTTGGACGAGCCGCGACGGCTCCTCGATGGAAATGGCTTTCATTTGCATCGCCCAGGGAATGCTGATCGTTTGCTGAGCGTATTGGATTTGCGTCGCTTGCTTCACCTTTGCCTTATCGGAGCCACCGCGCGCAGCGTGGCCGCTCCGGAAGTGCCGAGCCCGTGGAAGGCTTCCACCACGCCCATCACCGTTCCGAACAGCCCCACGAACGGGCTGGTGGCTGCGATGGTTGCCAGCCAGGTCATGCGTCGCTCCAGGCTGGTCACAGCCTCGCTGGCCGCGGTCTGGGCTGAGCGCTCCAGCGGCGCCAGGTTCCGCGGCGGT
>CAYPYJ010000071.1:0-19785 GCA_964414945.1 uncultured Occallatibacter sp. | reverse complement strand
GCAAGCTGCGGAACCAATTCCGGGTCGTAATTCGCCGCCAGTGAAAACTTGGTCGCGCGGGGTGTGACCCGAACGGTGCCCTGATCGGAGCCAGCTGTTTTCATAAAATCCTCGAATCTTCAATACTCAACGGCGAGTTGGTTTTCTCGCCGTCTCCACACGCATTTGCAACAGCGGATGCTGTCCGAGAAGCTTTGTGCGTCGTGTCGTCATTTTGTTTGCCTATTTGTTCTGGTACGGGTGTTGTAATTTGTCATAACTCTCTGATGTCTTGGTTCCAGCTCTTCAGGGGATAATTATTCATCGCTTATGACGCGTTCTCAGCGGGCTTGGGGATAGCCCGCTGCTGGGCAGGAGTAACGTCTGTTGCCTATTCTCCCACGGCCTTTTCAACCTTGCCAACGAAGTGTTGAACTTTGCCCCCATTCTTCTCGACCTCTCCATTCGCTGCCAAATCAGGATCGTTGGTGAGTTCTCCAGCTTTTTGTTTGATCGCGCCTTTCACCTCGTGAAGAGTGCCTGTTGCCTTATCGTCAGTGCTCTGTTTCATAAAGAAGATCCTCTCTGTTCGGTTGCGGATTTCATTGGTTGACTTTCAAGAGACTGTTGAAGTGTCCTGCACATGCACTTCCAAAGTGCATGTAGATGGATACGGTCGTCGACAAATGAGTCAGACATTAGATCATTGGTACTTGATTTTCCATTGTTGCTTCATTTCCGACAGTAACAACCATGATGACGCGATCCTGTGTGGCAATGATGGTCGTATTTGCTCATTGCACTTTATGCATCGAGCGATGAGAACTGATTTGAGCGAGTACATCTGTTCGATGGATGTGTACCAGATTGCACAGCACATGCAGATGCAAGCTGAAAGAATCCAAATGCAAGCCTTCCCGGCGTTCAAAGATACCGGGAGGCGCTTTAGCTTGATCAAATCGACAGCGAGCCAGGCGTAGCCTGGAGTGAGGAAGATCTGAAATGCTAATTATCGTGTTGGTAATTGTTCTGGTACTCGTCTTAGGCGGTGGTGGAGGATACTACGGCTACGGGCGGTGGGGTGCAGGTGGCGGCGCTGGCATTGGCCTCGGCACGATTCTTCTGATCTTGCTGGTTTGCTATTTTCTCGGGCTATTCCGATAGCGAACTTGCACGACTGCGATGCCGAGGAAGGTACGTAACAGAGCAAATATTGCAGATGTGCGCGCCCTTGCTAGAGCGATGTGTTGCTTTGCAAGAAACCTGAACACCCAGCATTACCTCCAAAACCTGCATACTTCATTACGATGTGGATAGTCTGCGGCGCACGTCCTCTGTATTTTTTGTCGATGTTGAGCTAAAGTGCAATTGTGACCGGACATGATGTGTGCGAGATGGATAGAGTAGTGTCTACATTGGCGGTCGCGTCCTTTGCGGAGTGACTGCACACGGTAACCCGATCGGGCCTTTGCAGTTTTGATCGATTGGAAGTTATCCTCGGCCGCCAAGTGTACCATTAAAATTCAAGAGATCTCATTCCAAATGTTTCTCAAGAGACGCTGACGGGAAGGTCGGCACCACTCCTTGGTTCGGCCTCGGCACTTGGCATCTCCAAAGTGGACTATCAGCTACAGTGAGTCTGCCCCATGGCCGCCAATCCCATATCTACATCTGCTTCCAGCGAATTGATCGATCCGCTTTCAAAGCCTATAGACAAATTGTAGCCTCTCGCAATTGAGCAAAATGGAACAGACTGCCTCTTAGCTCAATGTGATATTGATCAAAGACTCAGCGTGTCCATATCAGGCAATAGGATTATCGTGGCCAAATTTACCCTGCTGTCTTTGAGGCAAGTTGGGACGGCGTAGCTCGTTGTGTAACCTGTCTTGAAACCTCCGTCAATATTAGCTATTTGCTACCAGAAGGGGTAGGAATGACAACTGCTCATATTAACCGCATTGCGACAGCAACTCCTCAAAACGATGTGCATGACGCTTTCATTGGCTTTGCGGCCAATTTTCTCGCAGAGGGTACGGTGCGAAAGTTGTTTCACCGTATGGCGCGGTTGTCGGAAATCGAACACCGTTACTCATTTGTGAATCCCAGCGTTACAGCAGACGGGTCGTGGCGGGATGCGGAAGAAATCTATGTGCCAGGCGACTTTCCCTCAACAGCGCGCCGCATGCAGTTGTTCGAACGCTTTGCCCCGCAATTGGCACGCAGCGCGCTGGACAATCTCTCTCTGACTCAAGAGGAGAGACGCGGAATTACGCACGTGATCGTAACCTCTTGCACCGGACTCTATGCGCCGGGTCTGGATTTCGAGGTAGTCAATCATCTTGGGCTCAATCCATCAGTCGAACGCACCATGATCGGCTTCATGGGATGCTATGCAGCAATCAACGCGCTCAAGTCGGCACACCACATCGTGCGCTCTGAGCCTGAAGCCGCGGTCCTGGTGTTGAACCTTGAGCTTTGTTCGCTGCATTTTCAAGAAACTCATGAGCTGGAGCAGGTACTGTCTTTCCTGGTCTTTGCCGATGGCTGTGCCGCATCACTGGTAACGGCGCAAAAGAAAGGCCTTGCCATTGACAGCTTTCTGGCGCTCAACATTCCCCAGACAAGCAACCTGATCACATGGCGGGTTGGCAATCTTGGATTCGACATGCATCTCTCTGGTGATGTTCCAGGAGAGATCGGTCGTGCGCTGAAAGAATCAGGCACCGAGATTACGCGAGGGCAATCTATATCCGCCATCGATTGGTGGGCTGTGCATCCGGGAGGCCGCTCAGTTCTTGACTCAGTAGAAAAAGGCCTCAGTTTGAGCACGGATGCTCTCGCTTCATCGCGCGATATTCTGGCGCGGTACGGCAATATGTCCTCTGCTACCGTAATGTTTGTGTTGCAGCAGGTCATGGAACAAGCTCAGGCAGGGCAGCAAGGCTGTGCCATGTCGTTCGGACCGGGGCTGACTGCGGAAACGATGCTCTTCCATGCAGCATAACGCGCCGAATTTCCGCTATCGCTCGCAGCTTGATGAACTCATGGACGCGCCATGCAGCCGCGAGGAAATGCAAGCATGTCTTTGTGACCTTGCTTGGACAAACCGTTGGACCCTGGCCTATCGGCCTCAGATACATTGGCTTGATACTCTAGCGGATGAACTATCGGCGCTTGCGAATCCGATCTGCGTACTCGATGTTGCCTCCGGCTATGGAGACGGGTTGCGCAGGATTGAGCAATGGGCACGTAAGCGCGGCATTTCCGTGGAACTGACTGGCCTTGAGCTGAATGCAGACGCTACGGTGATAGCTGCGGAGGCAACTCCGGCATCAAGCAGAATTCGGTGGGTTACCGCCGATGTATTTGCGTACGAGCCGCAGCATCCGGTTCACCTTGTAATCAGTTCGCTCTTCACACACCATCTTTCTGAGGACAACATTGTTAGATTCTTGCAGTGGATGGAGCAACATGCCAGGCTGGGATGGTTTATTAATGATCTATCTCGCGCTTCGATTCCTTACCATTTTTTCCAACTCTTCTCAAAGCTGGCAAGGCTCCATTCCTTTGTGCAGCATGACGGCCCCATCTCAATAGCGCGGTCTTTTGTGTTGGAAGACTGGCAGCGGATGTGCGCCGCCGCAGGCCTCGACGATCAGGACATCGATATCGAGAGCTTCACACCTGCACGTCTGTGTGTGTCCCGGAGAAAGCCATGATCATGGAGACTGCATCCGTAAGAACTGAAAGTCCAACTGTTGACAATCTTGTCATAGGGGGAGGGCTTGCGGGCTCAATGGTGGCGATCCGACTGGCAACCGCAGAGCGAATGGTGACTCTTCTTGAGAAGGAGAGCGCCGCTCATCACAAGGTATGCGGTGAATTCCTAAGTCCAGAAGCCGTCAGGTATCTCAATCAGGTAGGAATCAACCCATTGAGTCTGGGTGCGGCGACGATCCGCTTTGTGCGCCTTTCCTCAAAGAAGAGAGTGGTGGAGACAGCTTTGCCCTTCACCGCGCAATCGCTTTCACGATTCGCACTGGATGAAGCCTTGCTCTCACGAGCTGAAGAATGCGGATGCAAAGTACAGCGTGGCTCGTTCGTGGAGCAACTGAATAATCAGGACAATTTATGGTCTGCGCAACTCCGAGGCGGCGAATCGGTGCGCGCTCATACGGTGTTTCTCGCCAATGGCAAACACGATCTTAGAGGATGGGAGCGTGTGCACACCGGTCAAAGCGACTTGGTTGCCTTCAAATTGCACTGGCAACTCGATCCGGCCCAGACCGAAAAACTGAGAGATTTCATTGAGTTATTTCTATTTCCGGGAGGATATGGCGGACTTTCTCTCGTTGAGAGAAATGTAGCCAATCTTTGCCTGGTAGTTCGACAGGCTGAGTTACGCAGGATTGGCGGGTGGCAAGAACTTCTCGTGTCGGTACTCGATGATAACCGGCATTTGAAGCAGCGTCTACAAGGAGCAAAGGCTTTGTGGGATCGGCCGTTGGCCATCTCTTCCATTCCGTATGGACATCTTGCCGGACAACCCTTTGGGCTTTGGTGTGTGGGCGATCAAGCTGCGGTAATTCCATCGTTTACAGGAGATGGGATGTCAATCGCCTTGCATAGTGCTGCCCTTGCGACGGAGATGTATCTGGCTGGCGAAAGCGCTGAACAATACAACCATAGGCTTCATGCTCAGCTTAGCCGAGGTATGGATCTCGCAACCTGTCTTTCACGGTCCATGGTCACCAAAGCGGGCCGCAGTCTGGCTCTTTTCGGACTTTCAGTCTTCCCAAATGCAATGCGATGGATTGCGGCATCAACCCGCATTCCGAAACAAGCAATTCTTGCGCCTCCGTTTTTTCCCAAGAACGGAGAATAGTCGTCGAGACTTCCGAAGATTCGGTCTCTACGGGCCAGCAGATCTCATGAAGCATGCAAGAAACAAAGATGATGGCGGGGAGTTAAGGAATGACGACAACTTCTGATTCGACCAGCACGGTTGAGAAGCCCGCAGCAAACCCGAGTTCCAGCCCTGCTTGCTCTGCAGTGACTCCGCCACCTGAAGAAGCATCTCCAATTGCTGCCAAGGCAAAAGAACATCACATCCGAGTTTCCCCTGACGTCCTTGATGCGGCGGTGAAGGACGGCGACGAACTCCTTCGCTTCTTGCACTCGAGCTTAGACGGCCTGACCCAATCCGAAGCCGAAAATCTGGCGCGCACATCGGGACCGAATGAGGTGGCGCAAGAACGCCCGCGCGGATGGTTCATCCGGATCTTGATTATTACGCGCAACCCGTTGGTGATTCTTCTGGCGGTCCTCTCGTCGATCTCCTTTGCCACAGGAGACGCACGCGCCGGCAGCGTCATGGCGGGCATGGTGATATTGAGCGTGGCGCTTCGATTCCTGCAGGAAGCCCGGGCGGACTCGGCAGCGGCGAAGCTCAAGGCAATGATCCATGTGACAGCCACGGTGGTTCGGGATGGCAAAGCACGTGAGTTACCGCTTCGCGATTTGGTTCCGGGCGATATCATCTATCTCTCCGCCGGCGACATGATTCCCGGCGACGTGCGAGTCATTGCGGCAAAGGACCTTTTCGTCAGCCAAGGGACACTTACCGGGGAGTCGCTTCCGGTGGAGAAGTTCCACGATGCCGAGTCCAAAGCTGCAGATTCACTGGCGGAACTCAAGAACACCTGTTTTATGGGCACAAGCGTTCAAAGTGGAACAGCGACCGCAGTCGTGGTGGTCACGGGAGTCCGCACGTATCTCGGCACCATGGCCAGTTCCATTACAGAGGATGAGCCGCCCACCAGTTTCGATCAGGGGCTCTCTCGTTTTACATGGCTCATGATTCAGCTCATGGCCATCATGGTGCCGCTGGTCTTCCTGATCAACGGCTTCACAAAGCACGATTGGAAAGCGGCCTTCTTCTTTGCAATGGCCGTGGCCGTCGGATTAACTCCGGAGATGCTGCCAATGATCGTCTCCGTGTGCCTCGCCAAAGGCGCACTCGCTATGAGTCGCAAGAAGGTCATCGTCAAGCACCTGGATGCCATCCAGAACTTTGGCGGTATGGACGTTCTATGTACAGACAAAACCGGCACGCTCACAGAAGATCGAGTTGTCCTGCAGCGGCACTGCAATGTAGCCGGGCGCGAAACCGATGAAGTGCTCCTCGACGGGTACCTGATCAGCCACTTTCAAACGGGCCTCAAAAACCTGCTGGACACAGCAATCTTGAACAGTTCGGACTTTCGCCAGAAAGACCTGGTTGAGAAGTTCAAAAAGTTGGATGAAATTCCCTTCGACTTCACGCGTCGCATGATGTCCGTACTCGTCGAGAATCCCGAGGGTAAGGCCATCCTCCTGACCAAAGGCGCTCCGGAAGAGATCTTTCATCAATGCTCTCAATTTGAGTTAGATGGAAAGCTGTCGCCGATGGACCCGAATCTGATAAAGGGCCTGAAGGACGAATATGCCAGTCTCAGCAATGATGGATTTCGGGTTCTGGCGGTAGCAGTTAAAGAGCTGCCTGAAAAGCGGGCATGCTCCAAGGACGACGAACACGATCTTGTGCTGAAGGGGTATGTCGCATTCCTTGACCCGCCCAAGCGCACAGCGGCAACCGCAATTGAGGCACTGCGCAAGCATGGCGTAACAGTAAAGATCCTCACAGGCGACAACGACCTGATCAGCCGCAAAGTCTGCAAGGACGTAGGACTCCTAGCTGACCCAATGCTGCTGGGCGATGCGGTTGAGAAGATGTCCGATGGCGAGCTTGCAATAGCGGCAGAGACGACGACACTTTTCGCACGGCTCTCTCCCGCCCACAAGCAACGAATTGTTCGCGCCTTGCGCGGCAAGGGGCACGTTGTCGGATTCATGGGAGATGGAATCAACGATTCGCCCGCTTTGCGCGCCGCCGACATTGGAATCTCCGTCGATACCGCGGCCGACATCGCCAAGGAGTCGGCGGACCTAATCCTGCTCGAGAAAGACCTCATGGTGCTGGAAGGCGGGGTCATCGAAGGGCGCAAGGTCTTCGCCAACATCATAAAGTACATCCGGATGGGAGCCAGCTCGAATTTCGGAAACATGTTCAGCGTGTTGGGAGCGAGCGCCTTTCTTCCATTCCTCCCAATGGCCCCGATTCAGATTTTGACCAACAACCTGCTCTACGACTTCTCGCAGATACCCATTCCCACGGATGCGGTGGACGATGAACAAGTGGCTCGGCCGCGCCCCTGGAAGATCGGAGAGATCAAGAGGTTCATTCTCTGCATTGGACCTATCAGTTCAATCTTCGACTACTCAACCTTCTTCGTCATGCTCTGGATTTTTAAGTGTTGGGATCCATCCCGTGCTTCGGTTTTTCAGACAGGCTGGTTCGTCGAGTCGCTCATGACGCAGACTCTCGTCATTCATATCATTCGCACGAACAAGATTCCCTTCTTCCAGAGCCGCGCGAGCTGGACGTTGACCGTTACGACGCTCGCCATCATGGCCTTCGGAGCGTGGCTTCCTTATTCTCCTGTGGCATCTTCGCTGGGATTGGCACACTTGCCAGCAATGTACTGGCCGATTTTGCTGCTAACGCTCGTCGCCTATACGGGCCTTACGCAAGCTGTCAAGATTTGGTTACTGAGGATTAAATGGATATAGACCGGCTTGAGTTGCCGCCAGCGTTCTCTGAAACGATGAGGTCTCTTCATGCATTCTGAAAATAAGGAACATCATCACTCTGATCGCATTGGATGGCTGCGCGCAGCGGTTCTAGGCGCGAACGACGGTATACTGTCTACCTCAAGCATCGTGCTTGGTGTTGCAGCCGCGCATGTGACACATCGAAATCTGTTGGTTGCAGGAATGGCCAGTCTGGTTGCAGGGGCTATGTCGATGGCAGCAGGGGAGTATGTTTCTGTCCATTCGCAAAAAGACACCGAACGTGCTGATCTGAGCATAGAACGCGTGGAGCTAAAAACAGACAATAAAGGCGAGCACAAGGAACTGGCGGAGATTTACATTGCCCGTGGACTCGATCCTTCTCTCGCGAAACAGGTTGCTCAGCAACTGATGGCTCACGATGCTTTGGGTGCTCATGCCCGCGATGAGCTGGGTATCTCGAAGGCGCTTCGTCCGCGTCCAATTCAAGCAGCGTTGTCCTCGGCAGTAAGCTTCGCACTCGGCGCTTTGATGCCACTCTTGGTTACAGCGATTGCTCCGGAGAAGGGATTGATCCTGCTTGTATCCGTCTCATCCTTGGCGTTGCTCGCACTTCTGGGTGGATTGGCTGCACGTGCGGGTGGGGCAGGAGTGATGATCGGCGCAATGCGCGTGGCGTTCTGGGGTGGATTGGCCATGGCAATGACTGCTGGTATCGGATGGCTATTCGGAACAGTTGTCTAAGCCGTGCAAAATGGTATGTGGCGAGACGGGTACCGTCAAAGAATTGCCTCCAGGTAAGGCCGTATGACACGTTCAACGCGGCATACTTTGGCGAACTTCTCAATCTGATCGAGCCTCATGCGCCCGCGCTGCCGGTAGAGATTTAGCGCTTCCGTGCATACATCGATGCCGAGTTTATTGCGGTATTTGAAGCAATCGGCCAGCGTCTTCTCGGCAGAGTAGACGCGCACCTGCGTACCATCCAACGTCACTTCCTCGATGCCGCTTTCATAAACCGGCCTGGAATACCAGAAGATGCGTAGCGGCGGATATTGCATCGCAGGGGCCTGGTCGTTGGCCGGAATTGCAAGATATACGGAGTGCGGAATCTGAGTTGTTAGCCGGTGGAACGCCAGCGCCGAGATCAGGCAAACAACCCCCTTCGGCACCTTGTGCGAGACCGTCACCCGAGCGGCATGACAAGGTTCTGCTCGTTTACCCATGATATTCGCATGGCGCAGGATTCGTGGTGTATGGCATAATGTTCCTTCTGTTGAAAACTTCTTAAATAAAACGTTTGAGTTGGTTCTCCGTGATGATATTTGGAACCAGGAAATGAGAACGGAATGAAGAAGAAGCCATTACTAGCCGGAACAACGCTTGCTTGTGCTTTTATTTTCAGCGCGATAGCAGCCATCGCCCAGGATTCTGTTCCTGCTGTCGACAACCTGACAGTGCCTCAAACAACGTCAACGCAAAGAACTACCAATGGGGTCCAAATGCAGTGTGGCGATCAGTGGGCGGCCCTCACCTTCTATGCAGACGACACAGTTCGCGTGCAGAAGTGGCCTGTGGGCGGCAGTGCAGATAAGAAGAGCCTGACCGTACTGGCAAAAGAACTGCCCCGCCTTAATTTGACTTACGCGGAGAGCGCAGCGGCTGTGACGTTGAGCGACAGCCGTTTGCTGGTTCGCGCTGGCAAAAGCGATTGCGCCGTGGAGTTTCTCGACAGCACCGGCCATGTCGTTTTGCGCGAGGACGGTAAGGCGGAGTTTGCGCCCACCGGAATTGCGCGCGAGGCGAGCGCCTACAGCGTGCGCCAACGCTTCAATCTCAGCAAAGACGAAGGAGTCTACGGCCTCGGTCAGCACCAATACGGCTACATGAACTATCGCGGCCATACCGTGAAGATTGTGCAGGCCAACACCCAGGCAGTTTCACCGATGCTGGTTTCGACAGCAGGTTATGGGCTCTTCTGGGACAACTATTCCAAAACCATCTTTGACGACAGCGCGGCGGCAACGTCTTTTTGGTCGGAGGTTGCCGACAACATTGACTACTACGTCTTTTACGGACCAACAATCGATGGGGAGATTGCAGCCTATCGCCATCTCACCGGCGAGGCTCCGCTCTATGGTCGCTGGGCCTACGGATACTGGCAGAGTAAGGAGCACTACGCCACGCGCGATGAATTGCTGGGCATCGCATCGGAGTATCGCAAGCGGCAGATTCCCATCGACAATATCGTGCAGGACTGGAATTACTGGGGTGACAACGATATGTGGGGCGGTATGGTCTTCGACACAGTGCGTTATCCGCGTCCCAAGGAGATGGTAGACCAGTTGCACCAGCAGCACTTCCATCTCATGATCTCAATTTGGGCGGGCCTTGGACCCTCTTCAGAGATTCACAAAGAGATGGATCGCAGTGGCTATCTCTTTCCCACCGTGGGCTGGGAGGGCTTCAAATACTTCGATGTCTACAACCCCGCCGCCACCGATCTCTATTGGAAGTACGCCAGCAAGGGGATTTTCTCCACGGGCGTCGATGGCTGGTGGATGGATTCGACCGAGCCCGACATGGTCAACGCGTTGACAAAAGAAGCCGAAGAATACGAGATGAAACGCGTGAAGGACAATCATCTCGGCAGCTTTGCGCGCTATCTCAATACTTACTCGCTAATGGACACCGAAGCCGTCTACAAGAACCAGCGGAAAGAGACGGATCAGAAGCGCGTCTACATTCTCACTCGTTCGACATTTGCCGGCCAGCAGCGCGCCGCGGCCACCACATGGTCGGGCGACATCGGCGCTGATTGGAGTGTGTATAAGAAGCAAATTGCCGCGGGCGTCAATCACAGCATGGCCGGCATTCCCTACTGGACATTCGATATTGGCGGCTATTCGCTGGGCTGCCAAGGCGGCGTCTTCATGAATGGCGGAAAGGACCCTGCCTATCAGGAGCTTTATACGCGCATGTTCCAGTTCGGGGCCTTCAGCCCCATCTTCCGTTCGCATGGCTCGGAGACGCCGCGCGAGATCTGGGAGTTCGGCGCCTATACGCCAGTGCTGGAGAAGTTCGACAACCTTCGCTATCGCCTGCTGCCGTACATCTATTCATTGGGTTGGCAAATTACCCACAACGGCTATTCGATCATGCGCGGCTTGCCCATGGACTTCACTGCCGACCGCAAGACCTATTCCATCGACGATCAATATATGTTCGGTCCGGCCATCATGGTTTCGCCGGTCACGCAGTACATGGAGCACCGTCCTCCGGAGGACGGTGTTCTGGTCGCTGCCAGCAACTTCAAAACTGCGGACGGCAAGCCGGGACTCGGCGCAAAATACTACTGTGACGATGAGTTCAAGACGCTCTGCCACGAGGATGTGGAACCGGATATTAATTTGGATTGGTATGCAGGCTGGCAGAGCTTCATCACGGGGCCGAAGTTTTCCGTCCGCTGGGAAGGCAAGCTTATTCCGGCCGCTAGCGGAAGTTATCGCTTCAACCTGAAGAGCTTCGGCAAGCGGCGCGTCTACCTGGACGACAAAGAGATTCCGCACAATTACGAATCCATGGAGTCGTGGACGGTTCCGGTGGAGCTTGTCGCAGGCAAGGAATACGACTTCAACTTCGAGACCGCAAACAGCGCCCTGGGAGCCTTCCGTGCCAAACTCTATTGGAAGACACCAGAGATTTTTGCCCGCGAGAAAGTGGTCGAGCTGCGGCCCAAGACGCGCGAAGTCTATCTCCCGGCTGGGACGCAATGGATTGATTTCTGGACGGGAGAAACCGTGCAGGGCGGCAAAACCATCGCCGCCGATTCCCCCATCGACAAGATGCCGCTCGCCATCCGCGCAGGCTCGATTCTACCCATGGGGCCGTTGATGCAGTACAGCACGGAAAAGTCCGCAGATCCTATCGAAATGCGCATCTATCCCGGCGCTGACGGCAGCTTCAGTCTGTATGAAGACGAGAACGACAACTACGATTACGAGAAGGGCATCTATGCAACCATCTCTTTCCACTGGAACGATGCCAAGCGCGAGTTGACCATTGATGCTCGTCAGGGTGAGTTTCCAGGGATGTTGAAGTCGCGGAGCTTTGATCTGGTACTGGTCAAGCCGAATCACGGCGTGGGGGTGGATGTAACAGAGAAGCCGGATAAAACGATCTCCTTCGACGGCCGTCCGCAGATTATCGCGCTGCCGTAGGGGAGATTGGCGCGGAAGCTCAATCAGATCAGAAGATGGGGCGCATTTCTATTTTGCAAGGCCGACGCGCCGCACCAGATCATCAAAGCGCGGGTCGGAGCGTAGCGGGTCAAGAGGAGGGTCTACTTTGAGATAGAGTAGACCCACATCGTGCGCCTTATACGATTCTTCCAGCCATTTAAAAGCCTCTGTCTTCCTGCCCAGCCCGGTATAGACGAGAGCGATTTCGTACCTGCCCACGCCGTCTTTCCGTACATGATCTTCCAGTTGGGTAATCGTCCTGAGAGCCGCATCCACCTGGCCCGCGCGGGCATAGACATTCCCCAGATGGCCCAGAGAATATGGACCGGACTCCGACTTCAAGAACGAAGCAATGGATTCAGCGTACATACCTTTTTCCGCGTAAATATCACCGATAAGAAAATTCCAGTCTGGAAGAATTACATTCAGATCGCGCACTGTATGGGTTACCGCGAGTGCCCGGTCGTACTGGCGCGAGAAGTAATAGATAAATCCTTCCGAGTGGAATGTGCTTCCTGAGACAGGATCGAGATCAACACTGCGCTCCATCTCTGCAACGGCCTCTTGCGGGCGTCCTGTCCGAACCAGGTAAAATGCATACTTTTCGTGGCTGGTTGCCGAATTTGGATTGAGTTCCAGCGAGCGGCGAAACTCCGCAGCCGCCACCGGCCAGTTCCACCCCAGAGTCATCGCGGTATTCGCGAGTTCAGCATGGGCCTCGGATAAGGAATCATCCAGTTGGATCGCTTTGAGTGCTTCTGCTCTCTGCCGGACAAACGCCTCTTCGTAGGGCATCCTCGCCGATTCGCCCAGCCGGCCGTAGCAACTGGCCAGGGCGGAGTGTGCCTGTGCATAGCTGGGATTTTTGGCAATCGCCCGGTCGAAATACCCAATCGCATTCTTGCAATCGTCCACAGCCCGCAGCAGGAGACCGTGCATATACAAATCCTGAGCTTCTGGATCGGCAGGAAGGCTACGGGCGAGGCGCGCATGCTCTTGCGGAGTCACTTTGGTGCTGATCTCATCCGCGATTGCCTGCGCCACTTCTCCCTGCTGTGTCAGTACGCTGGTCATGTCGCGAACATACGTGTGGGCCCAGATGGGGCGATCGGTTCGGGCATCAATCAGTTGAGCGCTGATGCGCACCTGGTTGCCCTCACGCTGCACGCCGCCCTCAACAACTCCGTCGACGGCCAGTTCATGGGCAATCTCAGGCAGAGTCTTTTTTGTTCCCTTGTAACTCATGGCCGAAGTCAGGGAGATGACGCGCAGCGTTGAAACCTGACCAAGATCGTTGATCAGTTCTTCCGTGATTCCGTCGGCAAAGTAATCTTGCTTCGGATCGCCGGAGAGATTTTCCAGCGGCAATATCGCGATAGAGCGAATCCCAGATCGCGCGGGTGAATCACCAGCCCACTTTTTGAATCCGGCATAGCCGATCAACGTTAAAAGAGCCAATCCCAGCGCTACGCCAATTAGAATACGCGGGGAGCGAAACCCGGTTCGTCCGGCATGTTGCGGCACTGCTTCGATTAGCCCCGCAGGGTCTTGGTGGAAAGCATCGCCCATTGCGGATGTCAGATCGTGCGCGCCTTGTTGAGCTGCAGTCGGCAACGGGTCAAAGTGAAACCTGGGAACGTAGGACCCGCTGGGAAGTTCAATCCGGATCGACGGCTTCTTATCTGCTTCTAGGTAATATTGCGCCAGTCGCTTTCTGACTTCAGTGGCTTTTACGCGGACTACAGAATCGCTTCCGGTATCGTAATCGACCGGGCGACCGAACATTTCGGCCCCGATCATCCGCTCTCGCAAGCCATCGACATCGCCCATCAGGGCGTGCTCAACGATCAGGTGGAGAAAATCCTGGGTACGTTTACTTCCCGCGAAGGCATGGCTCGCCAGAACCTCCACGAGGTGTTGACGCACCAAACCCATCTGTTGAGGATTGAGTGCATTCGATTCCAAAACTGGATTGGATGTTGACATAGTGCACTCGGCTTTCCCAGGCACTCAACTATAGCACTTCAACAAACGTGACCTCAATAGGAGGAATTCCTCGGATATATAACCTGGCTAAATCAATACATAATAATGCGCTTATGGGAACAAACGTCCCAGCAAACCGTTAATAGCGTTGCGCGTATCTGATGGGGGTGGTGGAATGGGCAGGTTTGCAAGAGTAATGGTACTGATGCGAATCAGGTAAACGATTACCGTGACGACAGATCAGGCATGGTGCTCTTGTCGGACAACAAAATGACGATTGATAGTGATTATTAAAATCGAACAGCTCTATTGAGGGGATGAACTTGGGGGAAATCCGGACGATGAGCTTCGAGTTGATCAGGAAGCACGCCATGAACGTGTTCAAAGTCCAGATTCGTCGCATCACATTGATTCCTATGATGGGCAGACCGCAGCCGGGTTACTTTCAAGATCGGATTGTCCTTTGGGGACTCACGCCGGCCGTTCTCGCCGCGTTGTGTATGCTGCCAGCTCGGGCGCAAACGGCTCCAAGCGAAGCCGTTGGCTTGCAGATGCGGCAAGGCTCCGTGTCGATGACTGCGGGCAATTTCAGCGCCGCAGTGGCAGCTTATAGAGCAGTTACAAAGAAAATGCCGGAATTCGCCGAGGGATATTTAAATCTGGGATTAGCTCTGCAACAGGCTGGTCAGTTGGACGATGCGCGCGTAGCGCTGGAAAAATCGGTACGGCTGAAACCTGGCCTACGAGGAGCAAATCTCTTTCTTGGTCTCATCGCATACCGCGAGAATCGCTTCAAAGACGCGGAAGCCCACCTCCTGCAGGAAACGCGTTTTGATCCTCACAGCGCCAAAGCCTTCATGTGGCTGGGGGTGTGCCGTCTGGCGCTAGACGATCCGCAGGGCGCAATCGCTCCGCTCGACAAAGCTCATGCCCTGGACTCTACCGACGTGGACACCCTCTATCATCGCGGCCGTGCGTATCTGCTGGTGGCAAATAATTCCTATGCTGACATGTATAAGCAAGCTCCCGGTTCTATGCGGGTCCATCAGGTATTGGCTGAATCGTACGTGAAATCCTTTCGAACAAAAGAGGCGATCGGCGAGTTTGAAGCCGCTGTGAAGATGGGACCGCGGCAGCCGGGACTCCATGAAGAACTGGGCGACCAGTACTGGGTTGCCAGAGAACTCGACAAAGTCGCCGATGCATACCGGGAAGAGTTGCGGATTGATCCGTACGATGTTGCCGCAATGTTTAAGCTAGGGAGTTTTCTGGTGCTCAATCAGCAAACTGCAGAAGGCGTGAAACTGCTACGCGACACTCTGCGCGCGGACCCGACACTGGCTGACGCGCATTATTACCTGGCCGACGGGCTGACAAATCTCAATCAGAACGAGGAAGCAGCGCGCGAGTTTGAGATGGCGATTGCGGCCGATCCTTCTAATGACCGCGCCCTGAGTGCCTATTACCGGCTGTCGCAACTTTATCGCAAGCTTAACCGGGCGTCTGACTCGCAGATGGCGCTCAAAAATTTTCAGCGGATGAAGGCCGAATCCAACGCACGCATGGACCGCAAGAACGCGCAACTTGTTCGCAGCCGCACAGAGCTTCCGGTTGATGACGCGCAAAAGGTCGCAATCTCGGCAGAGCCTTGATGAAAAGATTGACTCTGTGCGGCAGCCGCCCGCACAGGGACTGAACCACTTTAACTCAGTGGGGAAAAGCAACCAGCGGCAGAGAAACAGAAACGTAAGCAGCAGTAAAAACTGTGAAAGAGTTTGCTCAGGAGGCAGACACATGAATTCAATCTCAACAAAATTGCGCAGGATGACATGGCTGGCATTGCTGGTTATGCTCCTGGGATTCACCACCACGGCTGTGGCCCAGTTGGATACCGGCGTCATTGCCGGAACCATCCTCGATCCAGCCGGCAAGGTGGTGCAGGGAGCAAAGGTGGACATTCGCGGAACCGCCACAGGAACCGCATACTCGACGGTCAGCTCATCCACGGGCTACTATGTCTTCCCGTCGGTCCGCACCGGAAGTTATGACATTACCGTGGTCGCACCGGGCTTCAAAACAGCGGTTATACACGGCGCGGTTGTCGCTGTCGGCGCAAACACCGCAATCGATGTGAAGCTTGCGGTCGGCGCGGTTACAGAAGCAATCAGTGTGGTTGCCGACGCGCAAACACTGGAGGCGGGCACATCCGATGTCGGCACCGCCATTCAGCCTGAGCAGGTGGAGGATCTTCCGCTGACCATCGCCGGCGGCTTCCGCTCGCTTGAAACTCTCGTATACCTGGTGCCGGGCACCGTGGGAGTGGGCACAGCGACGGGCAATAATTTTGACGGGCTCAAGATGAACGGCGGCCAGGAAGGTGGAACCGATTTTCTGATCGACGGTATCACCACCAACCGGCAGCAGAACGGCTCGGCGAGCTTCGGCATCATGTCGCCTTCGGTCGATGCAGTTAGCGAGTTCCGCGTCAGCCTCTCCGGCCTTCCTGCCGAACTGGGCAGAACCACCGGCGGCATTTCCAACTTCAACACCAAGAGCGGTACCAACACCTATCATGGCTCGGTCTACGAGTTCTACAAGAACGCCGCGTTGGACGCCAATACCTGGTTCTTCAATGGCCAAATGGCGCAGCAGGGAAACACCCCCGCGGCAAAGGCGGAATTCAAACGTCCAGCAGACACCAAGAACGACTACGGCATCAATCTGGGCGGTCCCGTTCGCATTCCGCATCTCTACAAGGGCACAGACAAGAGCTTCTTCTTCTTTAACTGGGAGCAATGGCGGCAAAACTACGGCGGCGCCATCACCAGCCAACTGCCTACACCGGCAATGCTGGGCAGCGATGGGCAATACTTCGACTTTTCGTCCACGCTGGGCGGACAGATTCCTGGCGTCACCAACCCCTGTACCGGGGGCGCGCTCTATTACGGCGAAATTTTCGATCCGCAGTATGACAACACTGTGATTCCATGTCGCTATGCCGGCTTTGGTCAAACGGTCACGGGCACCCCGGGAGCTTATGTAGTTTCAGGCAATCCGACCAACAAGATTCCCATCAGCCGCAAGAGTACGGTTGCCCAAAACATAGTGACCAAGTACCTCATGCCGCTGGCGCAGCAAGAGGTAAGCGGAAGCAATTCGTACAATTTCATTTACAAAGGTGCTGGAACTGTAGGTGTTATCACTAATACCGCGTACAGCCTTCGCTTCGACCAGAATATCGGAACCAAGCACAAAGTCTGGGGATTCTGGAGTTCCAGAGAAAACACCGATTCAGGTGGCAACTCAAATCTGCCGCTGCCAATTCAAACCTGCTGCGGAACGGTTGACCAGTTCGGCAAAATCTTTCGCGGTGGCTGGGATTGGATCGTCACTCCGACCATCATCAATACGTTGACCGTCGGCGGCAACCGCTCCAACAATATCAATCTTTCCAAAGCCGCGAATATGGGAACAGCCTGGGATACCCAGCTGGGCATCGCAAACGGCTTCAGCAACGACTTCCCGGTCTTCCAATTCATCGGCAACAACTTTGGGAGCATCGGTCAGCAAGAGCACAGCATAGACACAGACAACGTCCTTGCGGTGAACGACATTCTGCACTGGCAACGCGGAGCGCATAGCCTCAAGGTCGGCGCTGAGGGCCAGTATCACCAGTATTCGTGGGTCAGCACAATCGGCGGTACATGCAGCGGCAACGCCGGTTGCATGCAATTCTGGGATAACCAAACCGCATCGGATACCAACAATTGGGGTGCGGATGGAAACTCATTTGCAGCCTTCCTCATTGGCGAGGCTGGCCTGATGACCAACCTCAGAGATCTGCATGCACCCCGTTGGATCACTCACTTCGCAACCGTCTTTGCGCAGGACGACTGGAAGGTGAAGCCGAACCTGACCTTCAATCTTGGGCTTCGCTGGAGCTACGACACGCCGCGTCAGGAAGCGGCGGGGGACACAGCAAACTGGAATCCCACGCTTGCCGACGCCACCTGGCCCGGCGCCATCGGCGCGCTGGTCTTTGCCGGCGAGGGCGCTGGACGCAACGGAAACAAACACGAAACCTGGGGCACCGTCTATAAGAAGGACTTTGAGCCGCGTGTCGGCTTCTCATGGGAGCCCGGCATTCTCGCACACAAAGCGGTTGTTCGCGGCAGCGGCGGCATCTACTATGGTCCGCTCGTCTATGCCGACTACGGCCAGGGAACTGTTCAGGGTTTCACGGTTCAAGGCAGTCTCTTCACAGCCGATCCTCTGGACGGCCCGCAGCTTGACGCCGGACTTGCTGTATTACCGACCAAGCCCAACCTGAACCCCAACCAGTTAGATGGCACTACCATCAGTGCAGACTATGTTGCCCCGAGCAACGGACGCCCGGGGATGGTCGAGACTTGGACTTTGGAAACGCAATATCAACTCAAACCCAATCTCTTCTTCACCCTGGGCTATTTGGGCCAGCACGCCACGCGCCTGCATGCAATGCTCGACTTCATGAATGATATGCCGGACAAATATATGTCCTACGGTGACTACCTCCAGTGGTGGGCCATTGCTCCCGGTCCCCTTGGCTGGAACGGACCGCCGTTGTCTCCTTACCCGAACTTCAGTTGCGCCACAGGCTGCACTTGGCCAATCAATGAACCGGAGTATCAGGCCCTGCGCCCCTTCCCACAGGTCCAGTACATCAACATGGACAGCTATCTGCAAAACCTGGGCCAGTCCACCTACAACGCCCTCGAAGCCAAGCTCGAACAGCGCTTCCACAATGGCTTGAACATTCTCGCCTCGTACACATTCTCCAAGACGCTCACCGACGCCGACGTGATTCAGCCCTACTGGAGCACTCTGCAGAACGGAGGCGCCGTGCAGGATCCTGAAAATCGTCGCGGAGAAAAAGCCGTCAGCAGCGAGGATATTCCGCAAAATTTTGTAGTCAGTTACGTCTATGAGCTGCCGATTGGTCGGGGAAAGGCATTGTTGAGCAGCACACCCAAGCCGGTAAACGCTGTGATTTCGAACTGGAAAATTAGCGGTATCCAGCGCTATCAAAGCGGACAGCCTATCAGTATCTTCGGTGCTACAGGCGTTCCCGGAAAGAACTCCAGCATTCGCTTTAACCGCGTCTCAGGGCAGTCGGTGAAAAACTCCGGGTACACCAACCCCTTAGCATTCAATTCATCCAGCAACGCCACAGCCTGCGCTACGGGCTATTTCAACTGCAACGCCTTTTACGATCCTAACTACGGCCCCAATCGCGCAACTCAACCCGGCGGGGCATACCGCTTCGGCACCATGCCGCGCAACTCCTCTGATATTCGCGGCACCGGGTATCACGATGAAGACTTCGGCATCTCTAAGGTGATTCCCATCCACGGCAACATCAAAGCGGATTTCCGTGGTGAAATGTTCAACGCGTTCAACCGGCATATCTTCACTCGACCGGTTTCGAATCTCAACAACTCCACTTTGAACGTTGGTCAGATTGGCGGATTGCAACTTGGTCCAAGACAGGTGCAATTCCGTTTGAAGATCACTTACTAACAAAGCCGAGTTCTTCTGCCCTGATCCCCAGATCTGCTTGTATGGGCCGAAGAATATGTTCTGCGCGACGTCCGAATTTTAGGCGTCGCGCAGAACAGCATCATCACAACGGATTGACATGCTTTGGATGGTATTTTCCGTCCCAACCTAGAGAGGGTTCGCGTGCGTTCTATCTACCTGCTCCTTGCCGCAATTATCCTGATCCTTCCGCAGCCACTCCAATGCCAGCAGCCTCAGGCTCTGACTCTGAGCGGCGACTATGCCGTCACCCACGATCCTTCCATCGCCCGCGAGGGAAGCACGTACTACATCTTCGCAACCACTTCAAACGCCAGCCAGGGCCAGTTTC
>CAYPYJ010000070.1:0-19825 GCA_964414945.1 uncultured Occallatibacter sp. | reverse complement strand
CGGAAGGTTTGGATTGCAGTCCTACTCGACGGGAGGTGTGTGGCGCAACGTTGAGGTCCGTCCAGCCCTCGAGAAAGACATGCAAGAAATGATGAGTGCCCGGGGTCCGCGTGCCCCGGAGCACCAGATTTCCTGGCCGGGCATTTCAGATCTCTGGTCTGAGCAGCGATACTTTGAACCCATGCAGCGTGAACTTCAGGACCACAAGACAGATCTGAATGCCCTGCCAATCGCCAACCTGCGGTTGCTGGCGCCCAACCAGCCTTCTCGCGTTACCGTGCATGGAGTCGTTACGCTGGTTTCGCCCATTCTTTTTGTGCAGGACTCCACAGGCGGCATTGCCATTCACGCAACCCACACCAGCAAGCCGGTGCAGATAGGTGATGAGGTCGAGGCGCGCGGCGACGCAGAGTTGCATGACTTCAGTTCCGTCCTGCGCAACGCTGATGTGCGGCTGCTGTGGTCGCATACTCCTGTGCCTCCAGTCGCGGTGACCGCTGCCCAGGCGGCCACTGGCGCATTCGATGCGGAGTTTATTGAAACCGAAGCAATCCTGGTATCTGAGCAGCGCGCCGGCGGACGTTCCGTCGAACTCAAGCTGGATGAAGGCAGTCAGTCGTTTGTCGCTATTGCCGAGTATCCCAGGCTTTCGGAGACATTCAATGCGCTCAAACCTGGAAGCCGCCTTCGCTTGCGCGGAATCTGCGTTACTGACCGGGCTTATGCGCGGAATGAAATGCCTTTCGCTTTGCTGATGCGTTCCGTTGAAGACGCGCAGATGCTCGCGCCTCCACCCTGGTGGAACACGCAACATATCGTCGAACTGATCATCGGGTTACTTACGCTTTCCCTCGGATTTCAGTTGACATATTCCTCCGTGAAGAGATCGCGATTGCGCGCCGTGATGGAAGAGCGGGAGCGGTTGGCGCTGGAGATGCACGATACGTTGGCGCAGAGTTTTGCCGGATTAGGATTTCAGTTGGAAGCGCTCTGTGGTGAGGTCGAACCCGGTAGCTCCATGCATACGCAACTGGAATCGACGGTAGGCATGGTGAGATCGGGACATTTGGAGGCACGGCGCAACATCGCCGCGCTACGCCCCGGCAATCTCGATCAGATGGGATTGGCGAATGCTCTTCAAGAAGCGGCGCACGCCATTGTGCAGGATGGTCCCATTGTGATTCAAATATCAGTACAGGGTGAAGCCAGGCAAATTCCCTTGCGTATCTGTGATACGCTCTTTCGCATCGGTCAGGAAGCAATCGCAAACGCTGTGAGTCATGCGCGGCCAAAGAATATCCAGTTGCGCCTGGTGTATGGCATGCCCTCGGTGAAGCTTACTGTTCGAGATGACGGGGATGGTTTCTCTCAGCAGGGGGAGACCGCTGGATTTGGTATTCGCGGCATGAAGCGCAGGGCAGACAGCATCTCTGCAAACCTGCGAATTCGCAGCTCGCCGGGACGCGGAACCTCAGTATCCGTGCGTGCTATGATGCCGCAAACCCTGCTCTCTTCTTGGCGGAGGCAGATGATGCGTGCAGGAATATGGAGAAGGCGGCGGCATGGAAATACATAGAGAACAGAACCAAATTCGCATTCTGATTGTGGATGATCATCCAATCGTCCGCGCCGGGCTGGCAAATCTTCTTGGCCGGGAAGACGGCTTTCGCCTCGAAGGTGGAGTTGATGGCGGCGAAGAGGCGCTGGCATTTCTCGATCATCATATCGTGGATATTGTGTTGTTGGATTTGCATATGCCAAAGATGACCGGCCTCGAAGTCTTGCCCGCCATCCTCAAGCGCGAGCAGGCCCCCCGCGTACTCATCCTTTCCAGCTTCGATTACGAGGAGGAGATCTACCGTTCTGTCAAAGCAGGTGCACGTGGCTATCTGATGAAAGATGCCACTCGCGCGGAGATTGTTGGGGCCATTCGCAGCGTAGCAAACGGACAGTTGCATTTCCCAAAAGGCATTTCAGACAGAATCCAAAAGCGCGAAGAACGCGCTGGGCTCAGTCCACGTGAAGAGCATGTTTTGCAGATGCTCGCCAAGGGCTTGACCAACAAGGAGATTGCACGGGTGCTGTCGATCAGCCAGTTTACCGTCCGTAACCATGTCAATCATATTTTGGAAAAGCTAGAGGCCAGCGACCGCACTGAAGCCGTTTCGATTGCCATGCAGCAAGGAATCATATTGGTGAGTTCATAACTGCGAAGATTCAATGCTGCTTTCAATGCGCAAACGCCTTGACCTCAATCAGACGAAATCGCGCCGGTGCTGGCGGATTGGTAAATACGATCCGCAACTCCCGCATGGAAATAGCCGGAAACTCGATCCGGTTCTCCCCGTTGGCCATCGGCTGCTTAGGAGTGCGACTCTGCTTGGGAATATCCAGCCATCCATTCGCCGTCCGGTATTGCAGCTGATAACTGACTGGCGACTGATAGCTTTCTCCGTCGGCAAAGAAGTACAGCTCAACGGAACCGATGCTGCGGCCCTGCCCGAAATCGACTGCGTACCAGCTCTCTATGCTCTTGTCCTTAGGATCAGGCGACCAGCCGTTTGGGTTCTCGGGAAAGAACCACATCCGACCGTCGATAGCCTCGGCCAGCGCTGCCGGTGAAATGCTGGATGACGCGGTCGCCTTCGCTCCATACGGAACTCCCGGGTTGACAGCGAAGTCCTCTGGCATCGTCGTATGCCTCAGAGTTCTGATCCGCTTCTCGGACAGAGCAATCTCTGTGCGTGTCAGCGGTCCCGGACCGGAGACACGCTTTCCATCCACAAAGACAGATAAGCCGCTGCCTACCACATAACGGCTGCCGTCGGCATCAAAGATCACGCTCACATCGTGGCCGTGATATAGAACCCCCTGCACCGCGAAGTAACGAATCGGCTGCGTCTCCTGCGATGTATCCATCGGAAGCAGTGGATTCACCTCCAGCACTTCGTCGGCTCGCGGACGAATGCCAATCAGTCCGTTCAGAATCAAATCCGCGTACGTCGAGTGGCTGTAATGATGGGAGCGTGCCAGTCCGACAATCGGCTTGCCCGTCTCCGGGTTGTAGTCTTCCTGGATGTCCGGGTGCCCCGGCGACAAATAGTGCTGCTGGGTGTATTGCCGCAGCAGTTTCAAGTAATCGGCTCGGGTAATATCCGTCTGCTGATAGTCATTGAGCAGATTGGCCAACGCGGTTAGCGCCTGCGAAGTTTGGAAAGGCCACGATGGACCATTCCACTGGCACTCTCGTCCACCCGAAGCACGATCATATCGATACTGCACCAGATAGCGCGGATATGTTGGTTCCACTGTGCGCAAACCGTACGGACCTGCCAGTTCTGCCGTTGAGAGCACATGCCGCCAGGCGGCAGCGTAATCAATTTCCTCCGCCGCGTCCTTGGGCGGAAGTTCGTAAAACCACGGCAGGTAGCCAGCCATCTCGCGGCCGCGGATGAAATTGCCCTCTGTCACAAAAGGAGTTGAGCGCTGATAGCGATCTGCAAAATGTTGATACTCAGGATTCCAAAGCTGCCCCAGCACCGCGCTCCGTATCCTCTCTGCCCGTTGCTGATAATCGGCGGCCACATCGGATTTGCCCACCATGTTGGCAAAGCGCGCAATGGCTAATGCATTGGCAAACTGGTAGCTGTTGATTGTTGGCCGGAAGGCAAAGCCCAGCTTGAAGCCGTTGAGATCATCTTCTTTGCTTGGCTGCGTGGTGAAACCCGCCCCAGAGGCGTCAATCGATGAAATCGTGTACTCGGTTGCATCTAAAATCGGTTCAATCCAATACAAGTTCCGCTGAATATCAAAATGATCGTTCCATGTGTTGTAGACCGACTGCATCGCGTCGAGATGACGCAGACCGGGCTCGGGATCTCCGGTCACACGCGTGGTGGCTTCGGTTGCGGCGGCAATAGACTCGGAAAAATGCCGGTCATTTCCGCCGCCGGTATAGAGGTGATCGATCAGGCTTTCTGCAATAGCCGGGTTTCGCAGCCAGCGCCCCTCCATCAAGTGAAACGACGATGAGTCATTCAGGTCGGTATACGGCTCCATCGCCCAGGAGACGTCGGGGAGAAACTCCAAAACGGTAGTGCCTTGCGAGCCAATTTCGCGAATATGCGCGCGATAGAGCTTCCAGCGATAGTAGTAAATCTGCTGAATCTGCGCGTCATCGATCTCTAAAAACGGAATATTGCTCAAAAACCACGGTGCATCGGCGCCAAAGTTCTCCACAGCCAATCTTTCACGCGGAAGCAACGGTTCCCGAGGCTCGGCAACTTGCGCCAATGCTCCCATGGCGAGAAAAATTCCGCTTGCGAAAATCGCAATAACAAATTTGGTGCGCATCCAACACCTCAGGGCAAAGCAACAACCAGCGCTTTGCGAATATTTGTCATCGTGGGTAGCCACGCAATGTTTAGTCCGGGAGCAGTAGAGATTCCCGGACGTGTCGTGCGGATCTATCAGAGATAACGTTTTCTAGTGTAACCATATCTCACTCCTAATGAAAATAGTCCATATGGTTCATGCTCTGGCTTCACTCCGATCAACTACGATACTCTTCAATCATTGGAGGGCTATCTTTGCTGCCGGTTCGAGGTCGGTTTTTCGCCCTTCTGATCGTTGCGCAGCTCCTACTGGGCGCATCTAGAGCACAGTCGCCTACCCAGCAGCCGACAACCTCAAAAGTGACGCAGGGGATGGGCGGCATTGCTGGTGGTATGGGGGCAGCTCCGGTCTATGACGAGCTGAAGAGGCCCATCACTGCCGGTGGTTTTGTTGACAAGGGCACGGTCGTCTTTCAAGACGTCACTAAGGCCGCCGGGCTCTCCGGCTGGCGTCACAAAATGGGAGTCCCTGAGAAGCAATTCATTGTTGAGACCAATGGCTCTGGCGTCTGCCTTGTTGACTTCGACAACGACGGATGGCAGGATCTCTATCTGGTCAACGGCTCCACATTCAACGCGCTTGACGGCAAGGAAGAGCCGCCTCATGCCGCGCTCTTCCACAACAACCACGACGGCACATTCACCGATGTGAGCGCCAAGGCCGGCGTGCAAAACGACCGCTGGGGTTATGGCTGCTCCATCGCCGATTACGACAACGATGGCTGGCCCGATATTTTTGTCAATAACTACGGCAAGAACCGCCTCTATCACAACAATCACGACGGCACATTTACCGACGTGGCCGAAAAGGCCGGCGTGACGCTGGGCAACTGGTCGCCCGGTTCTGCCTGGGGCGACTATGATGGCGACGGACTCCTGGATCTCTACGTGACAGGCTACGTTCACTTCGACCGCGAAAATCTGCCCATCAGCGGCAGCAGTGCGGTTGGGAATGCCTTCTGCCAATATCGCGGCGAGGCGGTCAACTGCGGTCCGCGCGGCCTGCTCGGCGAGCCCGACCATCTTTTTCACAACAACGGCGATGGAACATTCACCGACGTCACCATCAAGACAGGCGTTGAAGACAAGGACCGCTACTACGGCTTCACCGCAATCTTTGTCAGTCTCAAAGGCGACGGCAAGCCCGATCTGGTCGTAGGCAACGACTCCGAGCCCAACTTTCTCTATCTCAACAAAGGGGATGGAACATTCGAAGACGATAGCTACGTTTCGGGATTTGCCCTCAACAAGGACGGCCGCGAGATCGCCTCGATGGGCATTGCCGCTGGCGACTATGAAAATAACGGCCTCGTCGATTTTTTCGTCACTGACTTCGGCGACGACTACAAAGTGCTTTACCACAACGACGGTGACTCCAACTTTACCGACGTGAGCTATCAGGCGGGCGTAGCGCAGCCTACCATTCCATTTGTTGGCTGGGGTGACGGCTTTCTCGACTTCGACAACGACGGCTGGCTCGACATTTTCATGGTGGGCGGCCACACCTATCCTCAGGTGGACCAACACGACTGGGGCACCACTTTTGCAGAACGGCCGCTGCTCTTTCGCAATGTGCCAGAAGGCAAGGACAGGCGCTTCGAATACGTGCCTCCGGTTAAAGGTTCAGGGTTGGCCATGGTCATTCCCGCGCGCGGTGCGGCCTTCGGCGACCTCTTCAACGACGGAAAAATCGACGTGATTATCAACCCTGTCGATGGACCGCCTGTGCTGCTTAAGAACGTGAATCCCGACCATCATCACTGGGTCGAGATGCAACTGGTTGGCGGCGGCAAAACTGCCACCAGCAAAGGAAGTCCGCGCGACGCAACCTGCGCCACGATGTATCTGAAGGCCAACGGAATGCGCATGCGCCAGGACGTGCTGGCCAGCGGCAGCTATATTTCGGCCAACGATCGCCGTTCGCACTTCGGTCTGGGAGACTCAACCGATGCCGGAACCGCGGAGATTCACTGGCCCTCCGGGACAAAGGAGTTTGTGAAGTTGCCAGCAGTAGATCGCATTTATACCATCATTGAAGGGAAGGGCATTACCAGTGCGCTCTGCAATGGAGCGCCCTGCGCATCAAAAGACACAGCAGCCATGCCGCCAACAAGTTCGCCGAAATAAAGAAATCCTACTGGCTCGCCTGTCGTTGATGCTATTGCATCTTCGGCTTTACCGGCTCCACATGCAGCCGAAACTGCTCGCATCCCATCACGCGCGCCTGAGCTCCCGCGGCCACAGGTTCCGAGGCCCATGCCCGCCAAATTTCGCCTTCCACCAGGACGTGACCTTCTGGCGTTAGCGGTTCCATCGCCAAAGCTTGGCTGCCTACCAACGCCGATGGCCCCAGACGAGTCTTCAGTTTTCGCGCACGCACCGCCAAACGAATCAAAAAAACGGTAATGGTTCCAAACGCGGCGCTCACCGAAATGGCCACCCAGGGGTTCACCGCCATCTCCGGCACTGGCGCGGCCACCAGCGTCAGCGTTCCAAAGGTCAGGCAAATAATTCCGGCAATCGCCAGCGCCCCGTGGCCACCAAACTTGGCCTCAAGCAAAAGAAAAACCAGCGCCGCTATCAGAAGAAGTACCGATGTGAATCGAATCGGCAGTAGATCCAATGCAAACACCGCCAGTAGCACCATCAGCGTACCCAGCGCTCCGGGAACGATGGTGCCCGGCGTGTTGAATTCCAGGTAAATCAACAGCGCGCCGCAAACCAGAAACAGTAGCGCAATGTTGGGATTGACCAGCCAGCCCAGCAACTCCTCGCGCAGAGTGGGCTTCAGTTCTTCAATCCGTGTGTTCGTAAGGTGCAGCGTCAGTTTGTTGCCGTCCATTCGGGTAATCTCGCGCCCATCCAGCGCCCTGAGCAACTCCCACTCATTCGATGCTGTGAGGTCAATGAGATGCTGGTCCATCGCCTCTTGAGCTGTGTAGGAATGCGAACTATGAACGGCGGCTTCGGCGGCTTCAGCGTTGCGTCCTCGCTTGGTCACATAAGAGCGCAAAAAGGCTTCGGCATCGTTCTCAATCTTCTGGCTCATCACGGCGTCCGGCTGAGGGCCAATCTCAATCACCGGATGAGCTGCTCCGGCGTTGGTGCTGGGAGCCATCGCGGCAATGTCGGCCGACTCCAGCAGAAAAAATCCCGCCGAGCCCGCTCGCGCTCCTGCCGGCGCCACATACACAATGATGGGAACCTTTGATGAAAGAATCGCTCCCGCCATTGTTCGCGTCGAGTCCAGCAGTCCGCCGGGTGTGTCGAGCTCAATCAGTAGCGCGCGTGCGCCGTCTGAGCTGGCACGAGCAATGGCCCTGTCCAACTCTTCCTGCGTCACCGGCTGAATCGTATCGGAGAGAACAAATCTATCCACAAACGGCTGCTGTGCTGAGACCGGCGCATTCAGCCCCCAGGCTGCAAGCAAAGCAATCAGCACGGCCAGGATATGTACCCGCAGTATCATGGTTTGCTCCTTATGCTCCAACTTTTGGCATTTTTCTCAACTCGGCCATTACCTCACCCCCGAGCCGCGTGTAAAACAAGCCGACAAGCCATATAACCGCAAAGCAAAGCGGCACCACAATCCAATTAAATCCGCGAGGGAGCATTCCTTTGCCGGCGAAATAAAGAAAAAGCGGCGCGAAGCCAATGGCCAATCCTTGCATAGACCCCATAATCCAAAAGAGAGGTGAATGCACGATCTTTACCCATTTGGAGTCTACTTCAATAGTAACTTTACCCATGCCATGCCCCTCCTTCCGTTCTACAAACAGAGCATACCCCGGGGATAAACATGCTTCAAGAACTCATATTTTGAAACGGGCCGTGACTTAGCCGTGCCCCGTTACAAAACGTCGATAACTTTCTTGTTAGGTGCCCATGTGAGCAATAACCGAGCGTCTGCCGCATCGCAGGTGCCGAGCGCTTGGCACCACAGGCGGTTCACTTCTTCGTACCTTTTCTAGTCTCAATCTGCTGGCGTAGTTCCAGCGCCGTCTTGCTCTTCGGGTCGATCTGCAACGCCGCGACTATATAGACTTGCGCTTCGTCCAGATTGTTGACCGCAATGTCCAGCCGCACCAATATTAAATACGCATCCACTGATGGCAACAGTTCCAGTGAAGTCACAGCTTCTTTGCGGGCGGTCTTGGCGTCGCCGGCGCGTTCGCGCAACTCGGCCAGTCCGGCGTGGGCTGCGGAAACTTTGCCGTCGGCAGCAACGGCGGTCTGATAGAGCCGCTCGGCTTCCAACAGCAAGCCGCGATCCAGAAAATCATGAGCCTGTGCGGAGAGCTTCTCCGCGCGCTCCCGCGGGGGTAGAGCGGCAATGCGCGAAGCGTCCATCTCTTCCACCATGAGTGCGGCCTGATGGAATGCAGCGGCGTCAAAGTTGCGCTCAATCCGCTCCAGAGGATCGGGCTTGGCTTCGCCCTCCTCCACACTGTCCGCAACTTCCGCGCTGGCGGCGGGCTTATCTGTTCCAATTGCTGGATGCACAACAGGTACTTTGGCCGTCGCTGGCTTTGCGACGCCTGTCCATGTCCTCTGCACAGCCAGAGCTTCGCTATCGTTGAGGTGCAGGCGCAGACATTGCGCCAATTCCGTCAAAGCTTCGGCGCTGTTACCGTGCCGCTTCAAGCTGACGGCCAGGCTAAAGTGATAATCGGCCACACTCGGGTCGGTCTCCACCGCCTGGCGAAAGAGCGGAATGCCGTCCTTGCCGCCACGGGCCAGCGCAACGCCTTGATTATTGAGCACCTCGGCCAGCGGCAACACCCGCGCAACTCCGGCAAAAGACTCCTCCGCGTGTGCGTAATCGCCGGAAAATAATAGCGAGAGTCCGCGGAAAAAACCAGCTTCGAGCGCATCGTCGCCGTTGTTGCGGACCACCTTGGCAAAAGCCTCTGCTGCTTGCTCGTACTTCTGATCGGTATATTGCTCGCGGCCCAGCGCCATCCATACAGGCGGGAACGCAGGATTCAGCAGGACAGATTGGTTCAAGTGGCGCAAACGCTCTGCTTTGTCGGACTCGGTAATGCCGCGAATGTACTGCTCAAACGCGTCCAGATGCAAGCTGGACCCGGCGGCTACAAATGTTTCTTCCGTGACTTTGAAGCCAGGATCAAGCTGTCGGGTCAGCTTCCAGGCCAGAGAGTCGAAGACAGAGATCAGCGCCCGCATCTCGCCGCGCGAGGTCACAGCATCGCTCATGCGCAGATGAGGCACATCCACCAGTTGCGCCTCGGCGATCACTCCTGAGCCGTCGGTTACGTAACTGCCCACCACAATGTAATCTGCGTCCAGCGTCTCGGCCAGCTTTAGCGAACTGGCTCGCGAGGGATGAAAAGCCTGCGGCAATCCCAAATGATCCAGTGCATACATCCGCTCAGCGCGGCTCATCGGTGCAAAGCCCGCTGACTCGAAGCGACTGCTCAGAATCTGCGCCGAACCTTCGCGTATCCACTCCAGGCTAGGCTGCCCGGTGCGGTTCTCAAAGGGCAGAATCAGCAGAATTCTGGCGCGCCTACCCATCGAGGGGCCAGTTTCCGCCGGGGCCTGAGCGCAGAGACGAACCGTTGAAGAGAGTGCCAAAACAAATCCCACCCCAAGCAATATGGTCACTCGGCCAACCAGACGAAAGCGAAATGAAGAAAAAGTATTCACGACAGGCTGATTATAGGCGGTGCGGCCTCTCCACAGCGGATCGAGCCCACCCTGACCTGCAATCTGCCGCCCAACCAATTGAATCGTATAGTCTTGCCTGCATTCCAGCCTACAGACCACCCAACCGCCGCCTGCACTCCAAGAACTAGAAAAATCTTATTTCTGCCCACTCGTTCCGAGCGGTCCAACCATTATTAGAACCAACTAATTGGAACCATAAAACCATTTGACAAAAGTAATCTTTTGCCCTTCGTTCTATTGACGATTTCTTAATCAGGCGACCCTTAATTCTACCGCCAGACTGTCATCCCATCCATTCGCCAATCCACCGGCCCTCTGGATTTCTTGGCTGGTCGGGGCGAAAAATGCTTGACGTTGTAGAGGGTAGTTCTCATGCAAAGCACGTGTTCGATCCTTCGTTGGTTAACCGCGACCCTTCTAGTAACCCTGGGGTTGGCTCCAGCAGCCTGGGCACAGACTCCTGTTCAAAGCAGCGCCATTCCGAATGCGGCGATTACCGGAGGAGAGGGCTCGAAGCAGGTCATCAATGGCACTGATATTACCTCGGCCTCGCCCGACGCACCAGGTGCGACGCCGCCGACCGCAGCCGATGCAAGCGCAACCGAAGTTACTGCTGAGTTGCCGGCGAGCCTGATCACTACCATCGGCTATTCCATCATGCCAGTCAGTGCAGTCGGGGGTATATCGAATCCGTTTACCCGCCCAATCAATCTGCCGCCTGCCATTACCAGACTAACTTCTGTCACAACGCTTGCCAGCGCGCCTCCGTCCACTGTGGCTGCCAGCACCAATAGCCTTCAGACTGCTCCAACCACAAATTCAACCACAGCTGTGCTGCCGACGGTCGATGTGGCAGTCGCACCGGCGACGGCCATACCTTCCCCCACTCTTGCTCCCATTAACGGCGTGGCCCACGTCTCAATCGGCGGCTACGACACATCGTCATCCAACGGCTCGCTGGTCGTGAGTCCGCCCTCTATCAGCGCTCTCAGCCCAGCTTCGGCAGTTGCCGGCGGTGCGGCCTTTACCTTGACCGTCAACGGTACCTACTTTACTACGACATCATCAATCATCTGGAACGCAACGCCGCTTACCACCACCTATCTCAGCGCGACGCAACTCACGGCTACAGTCCCCGCCAGCCTGATTGCTACTGCCAATACCGCGAGTGTTACGGCCACCGCCACGGGCGGAATCTCTTCCGCTGTTTCGTTCATCGTCAAACCCAACAATTTGCCTGTCATCTACAGCTTGTCTCCCTCCCAGTTGCCTGCTGGCTTCGGCTCCTTCACGATGCAAATATTCGGGACGAACTTAATGGCGACGCAAACCGTTAAATGGGGAACTACGACGCTGCCTGTTATCGGTTCATGGAACATACTTTGGGTTACTGTGCCTGCCAATCTCGTTACAACACAAGGCACTGCCAGCATCACAATCACAACGAGCAATGGGACATCGGCTCCAGCCACCTTCACCATTAAGCCGCCGAACCCAATCATCACCAGCCTTAGCCCTTCTTCCATCTCGGCTGGCGGCGCTCCATTCACTTTGACAGTGACTGGAGCAAATTTTGTGCCGAACTCTTACATCATTTTTAGCGGCGTTTGGCTATATGCCTACAAGAACTCCACCCAATTATCGGCGTTGGTCCCTGCCAATCTCTTCGCCAAAGCCGGCAATGTTACCGTCGAAGTCTACGCTCCTGGCTCCATGTCCAACTATTCGGCGCCTGCAATCTTCACCATCAACCCATCGCCGCCCGCCATCACCAGCCTCTCTCCCGCTTCGGTCATCGCGGGCTATGGAGGCTTTATGCTGACCATCAATGGTTCGGCGTTTACTCCAGACACGACCTTCATGTGGGGTGCGACTCCTCTCTATACGGTCTATGTCAGCCCCACGCAAATGAGAGCGGATGTACTCCCCAATCTGCTCGCCAATGTCGGCACCAGCAGCGTCACCGTCACCAACTCAACAGGAACATCGGCGCCAGTCACTTTCACCATCAATCAGGCTCCTCCGAACATCGGCGGCCTCAGTCCCGCGGTGCGTACGGCGGGCAGCGCTCCATTCGCAATGATCATCACCGGACAGTACTTTACTCCAGCTTCAACCGTAAAATGGGGATCGACCTCCTTGACGGCTACTTATATCAGCCAGACACAACTGACGGCTCAAGTTCCCGCCACACTGATTACGTCCGCAAGCACGCCCCTTGTGACGGTTACCAACTCGGCGGGCACTTCTGGTTCAGCTACTATTACCGTCAACCCCCCTCTCAACATCGTCACTACCACGCTGCCCTCTGGAACCGTCGGCAATGCTTACTCTGGCCCCATCGGCGTTACGGGCGGCTCTCCCGGATATAACTGGACGGTATCTGGCTTGCCCAGCACCCTCACTTTTACCAATACCTTTGATCGCACGCTTACCATCACAGGAACGCCATATTCATCCGGCGCAATTACATTTCAGGTTGCCGTCACAGACAGCGCTGGTGCTATCGCCGGCCCCATCAGCTACACCATCAATGTTGCCGCCGCCGCCAGCGGAGTCAACAACGCCAGCCTCAACGGAAGTTATACCTGTCTGATGCAGGGCATCTACGACGAAGACGGAACGCGCTGGGCCACAGTTGCCAGCTTCCAGGCTGATGGCCTCGGGAGCTTTACCAACGGCATCTTCGACACCAATAGTCATGACATCGGATCAGGCTCCGGCATCTTGACCGGCAGCTACAACATCGGCTCCGACTTCAATGGCCAGGCATCCCTGCGCACCGTTCTCACGGATGGCGCAGCCGGTATCCAAACCATCCATTGGGCGCTTGCCCTCTCCACCTCCGCTCAACCGGCGCAGCAGTTCCGAATGGTTGAAATCGACGACCTGGGAACATTGCCCTCCGGTCAGCAAGGCACTGCCAACTGCTATCTGGCCGTGCCCAGCGCCTTTTCCGCCAACACCGTCAGCGGCTCCAGCTTTGTCTTTGGCCTCGACGGCGAAGACAACAGCGGTAACCTCAAGGCAACCGTGGGCCGCTTCAGCGCCTCCGGCGGTCAAATCACCGGCGGCCATATCGACAGCGCCCTCGGTGGCAGCGCAACCGTCCATTCCACCGCCTTCACCGCAACCAACACCGCGCCTGACCCTGCAACTGGCCGCTTCAAAATCACTCTCCACGGCGGCGTCAATCCCACTGGCCTCACCGTCTACATCATCGACGCCAAACGCATGTTCGTCCTCGATAACGGCAACAATAGCGGCGAGCAGGCCGGCAATATGCTCACCCAGTTACAAGCTTCAAACTCCGCCGCGACCGTCGACGGTCCCTTCGTCCTTTATCTGCGTGGCGCGGAATTCAATTCGAGCGGCAACGCCCCGTCCAGCTTTTACTCAAATCTCGTTCAGGGTACCGCAGACGGTGTAGGCAATATGACCATCAACCAGAGTTACACCGACGATAATGGCGTTTACTCAACCAGCAAATCCATCACCGGCCTCACCGCTCTCACCTTTGACGTAAGCAATCCCGGCCGCGCCACATTCACCTCGGCCAGCGGAACAACTTATCTGTACTTGTTCAACAACAACAGCGCAGTTGAAATGAGCGTGGGAGACAATGGCTCTCTGGATTCCGGATGGCTGGAACCCCAGTTGCAATCCACATTCACCAGCGCGGCATTGGCAGGAAATTATCTCTTCGGCGAAATGCCGCTTTTAAGTGGCGCATTAAACGCCGGAGCAGGCGAGTATCACCTAACCTCGGGCGGCGCGATCACCGGAAGCGCTACCATGACAGGTCAAGAATACCTCTCCTGGGATCAATACATCAGCATGACCTACAGTTGGGACGCAACCGCGCCCAACACCGGCGCATTCTTCGTCGCCAATGGCGCGCAGGGCACTTCCAGTTGCATAGTGATCAGCCAGACAAAGTTCGTCTGCTCACCTCAGACGGATATCGCGCCCAGTGTGCAGGTCATCGGCCAGTAGTGAATGAGGCTGAAGCGCC
The DNA here is from genome assembly GCA_964414945.1 of uncultured Occallatibacter sp. Taxonomy (GTDB): domain Bacteria; phylum Acidobacteriota; class Terriglobia; order Terriglobales; family Acidobacteriaceae; genus Telmatobacter. Next base: position 5,725 of record CAYPYJ010000070.1, on the reverse strand, counting down.
CCGCAATTGTTGGACGTTTTGCCCTTGTTGGTCGCGGATCATCACAGCCAGAGGCTCTATAGAACCTTCGCGAGCAATCGGCAAGCTACTGACCGCACCATAGGTGGTTGGGCGCACCGCAGGCGGCCTCCGGCGTTCTACGGCAAACCTCGTCCACGCACCACTCCATCTCTCTTTGCACTCAAGCCTGTACTTCAGCACTGCGATAGCTTCAGGCACAGAGTGGTTTGGTCCACGGGATAAGTAGTAGTACCCAATGGGGTTTTCATCCCCGCACATGCTTTCCTTGGTTATTGAAGGTGATTTCTTCGCGCTGGCCCGTTTCGGTTTTTGGATAGTTTGTTCAGCCTGCGTGTGCAGGTTACGTGTATTGATTACGGAATCAGTGGTGCTCATTCTAGCTCCCCCATGTTTCTGGTTGACGGAACTTTTCTCGTACTGTTCCAGGCATTAGGGTGTAGCGGCAAAGACTGTTGACAGACTTGTCAGCCCGTCCGCTCTTGCGATGCATTAAGCTCCGCTATAGAGTTGCAAAGCTTCATGCAATCCGATATTTCCACCGTGGAAACTTTCGTACTGTACTAAATTGGTCGTCCAGAAAAAATGACTTCATCGCGAGGGCACCATGTCCCGATTCCGGAATGTCCCAAGTCACGATTCCTGAATATGGGAAACCACGGACCTCGGTTCCCCGTGCCTTTTTCTGGCGCGGGGACAGAGGCAAGACAGCCCTTGCGAGCGAATAGCGAGCGATTGGCTGCACCACAGGTGCCAGGCGCTTGCAGATAATTAAACGCACCTAGCGCACAATTGAAATATAAACAGCGATCAAAGCATCGGGATTTTTGTGATCCCTGATCCCTGTTCTCCGATCAGACTCAAAATTCAACTGAGAACAGCCAAAAAGATCGAAAATGCGCCAGTTTTCGCAAAAGAATTCGGCATACAACCAGACAAAAAAATTGACAAAGACCTCATTCCATGCAACTTGTCATGAATTAACTCGAAGGCAATTTTTTACGCTTTTTAGACTGTGAAACTGTGACGAGTAAATAACCTACATAAAATCAATAACATTCAAGCGGTCGCTTCACAGATTCACAATGTTTTGGTTTTTGTGAGACTCTGATGCGCTTGCAGATTCTGAGGTTCAGTGCAGAAGCCCATGCGAGCGAGCAGCGAGCGTTTGGCCGCACTGCAGGTGTCAGGTGCCTACTTCTTTTTCCCCGGCAGCATTCCTTTGATCTTGTCCATCAGCCCCGGCTTGGTTGCCGGTACTCCAGCCGCGGGCTTGGCCGTTGGAGGAGTAGCTGACGCCGCAGGCTTGGCCTCACCCGCAACCGGTTTAGCGCCGTCTTTGCTAGCCGGTTTGGCGCCTTCGCCGGCAGGTTGTTTGCCACCATTCGGCATCGGCGCTGCTGGCTTGTCGATCGGAATCGGAGTTGTTCCATTCACCACGCTCGCAGCCTCGAGTGTAGGAACCGATTCGTTTTCGTTTTTTACGAGAATCGAAATGCGCCGGTTGGAGGGGTCGGTGGGATTGTTTTTTACGCGCAACATCTGATCGGCGTAGCCGCGTACCTGTGACACTTGGTCTGTGCGCACGCCGTCCTGCTGCAACAGCCTTCGAGCCGAGTTCGCGCGATCCGCTGATAGATCCCAATTGCTGTAGCCCAATTCGCTCGCGTAAGGCGTGGCGTCTGTGTGACCTTCGATCAGCAAAGGATTGGGCAGCGTCTTTAGTTCTTTGCCTAGCAGCGCCAGTAGCTCCTGTCCGCTCTCGCTTAGCTTTGCGCTGCCGCTCTGATAAAAAGTTCCGTCCTTGCCTTCGATTAGCTCAATGCGCAGTCCTTCCGGCGTGATCGTAATCTCAATTTGTTTCGAGAGCTTCTCCAGCTCTTTTCTTGCCTTGATCTCGGCTTCCAGTTTCTCTTTCAGCTTTTGCAGTTGGTCGTCGGATGCCTTTTCGATCACGGTTTCGCCAGTACCGGTCAACGTCGTGCCGAGCAGCGTTCCGGTTCCCTTGGGATCGTTGAAGTAGCCAGACACGGCCTTCTTGACCTTAGAGCTTGAGCCCATAAGCCACAGCACGATAAACAACGCCATCATCGCAGTAACAAAGTCGGCATAGGCCACCTTCCACGCGCCGCCGTGATGGCCGGCGTGGCCGCCCTTCTTTTTGATAACGATGATCGGTCGATTCTTTTCGATTGCCATGATGCCGCTTTTCTACCCAAGAGTCCGCCGAAGTTATGCCGCCGCTGCCGGTTCCGTTGTGGCCGTCTGGTTCTTGCAATTTTTTTCCATCTCGTCGAAGGTGGGACGCACATGCGCCGGAATCGCGCGCCGCCCAATTTCGATGGCAATCATCGGAGCCGATCCCTTCAAAAATGACAGAATCAACACGCGGAGCACATGCAGGTATTCATTGTGCGCATCAGCCGTTTTTGCCATATTCGCGCTCAACGGGCCGACCAGCCCATAGCAAAGCAGAATTCCAAGGAATGTACCCACCAGCGCCGCCGCCACGTGCTCGCCGATCTCTTCCGGCGGCCCGCCCAGCGAACCCATCGTGATCACCACGCCCAGCACTGCGGCCACAATGCCAAGTCCGGGCAGAGCGTCGGCCATTGTGTTGAGCGAAGAGATTGGCACGGTTGCTTCGTGGTGATGTACCTCCATATCCAGTTCCATCATCTGGTCCATGTCGAACGGGTCCACGCCGCCGGTGATTGCCATGCGCAGCGTGTCGCAGACAAAATCTCTGGCATGATGGTCGGCGAGAAACTCGGGATAGTTCTTGAAGATGGTGCTTTCCTCGGGCTTTTCCACGTCCATCTCAACGCTCAGAAGCCCTTCCTTGCGCACCTTGTTCAGAAACTGGTACATCATCTTGAGCGTGCTCAGATAGCGCGTCTTATCAAAGGGCGAACCCTTCAGTATCCCCGTCAGATTTCCGACGATTCCTTTGATGATGTGGATTGGATTGGCTACCAGAAGGGTGCCCGTGGCCGCGCCGGCGATGATCAGCAGTTCCGCCGGCTGAACCAGCACGGCCATATGCCCCTTCTCCATCAGGAAGCCGCCGATTACCGCGCCAAACACCACAACAATGCCTATGATGGCGAACATTCTTGCCCTCCCGCCGCGGACGTTATCTGGTTTCCGCCCGCTTGATAACTGGTAAACATTGCGGCTTTTGCCTTTTCTAAAAGATCAACCAAACTTCCATACCGACCCACTTGTGCCACGCCGATGCTTACAGTGACCGCGACCTTGTCGCCCCACCACTGAAAATCCGCCGACTTGGCCAGGTTGGCCAGCACCTTTGCGTGCGCCGTCAGCGTCTCAGCCGTGCCCTCATGCGACAGCACCATATATTCGTCGTCACCCCAGCGCCCCAATTCTTCGTTCTGTCTCAGCCCGTTTGCCAATACCCGCTCCACCCTTTCGATCATCGCGTCGCAGGTTACGTTGCCGTGCGTCTTGCGCATCTCCTCCGCCTGATCGACTGTGATCCACATGACACCGAAGCTCGGTCCACCCTTTTGGTACTCATCAAAGACTTGTTGAAGCCGGGCTTCAAACTCCGATTGCTCCACCTCCACATTTGACCCACTGACGAACTCTCCATGCGGCAAGCCCTCCGCGTTCTCCGCCGGATGAAAGATGGCCGCCGTGCCGATCCGTCCGCCCAAATCATTGCGAAGCACCAGCATTCGCATCGTTACCAACACATCGATACGCAGCTTGTGCTCCAGATGAACCAGCGCACCATGTGCCGAAGTTTCCGGGCCAGAATGCGTCCCCCCGCTGGTCCCCTGATCTCCCGGGCCGGTAACCAACGCTGCCAGGGCTCCAGGGATATGCCGCGACAACAGCTCCATACCTGCGTACCCGGTAATCGCTTCTGCTGCCTTGTTCCAGAAGGCAACCTGCCCCCTGGCGTTTATCAAGGCAATCCCCTCCGGAAAAATATCCAGAGCGGCTTCAAGAAGTTCTGTGCGATCGGTCATCCAGCCTCTCCATTTCTTTCATCGGCCCGGTTTAAGCTGACTTCACCGCATTATGGTGTGGAGAAATGGCAGATTCTTATTAGGGAATATCAATATCTGCGCGCGCAAAGTCTTGGTTTGAATCCGTCTTCGACTTAACACTTTCGCCCAATCCACGACCCTCATCAGTAAACAAAACTATTTATCCGCTCCGAATTTTCGTGACCGTACCTATCAATAGGCTGTAATCTCGTTTTCAGGAAAAATATCCGCAAGCCTGCAGCGGAATGTTCAGTCACTAAAGGAATGTGACTCGGTTCGCAGTGTTGCAGTCTGAAACAGTTCGAGTGTTTTGCGACATTCTGCCGATAGTGTCACAAGGACGGAAGTCATTACCTGCGTTCATCCCGGCGTTTTCGGCAGAGTCGAAAATACGGGCAGGCATTGAATTGCTTCCGGGTTTTGCATTAGAAGAGGCGCGCACATGAACAAGATCATCCTGGCTGATTCACAGGCAATTTTTAGGGCAGGCACAGCCAAGGTGCTGGCCATGGACGAAGACGTGCGCATTATTGCCCAATGCACGGATCTGGATCGGATGCATCACGCTATTACTACTTTTCCCGGATCAATTGTTTTGTTTGCAGCCTCGTTACGTCCGGATATGGGCAGACTTCGCGCACTGTTGGAGACGGTGGGCAGCCGCGGCATAGTGATTGCCGAAAACAACGACGCAGCCGGGGCCTATATTCAGCAGGGCTTTCGCGGCGTCGTTTTTCGCTGCGTCACCGGGCCGGCGCTGGTTGAGTGTGTTCGCGCAGTGGCCAGCGGCGACACCTGGGTGCCTCCGCAGTTGATGGTTCCCGACTCCCCTGAGGAAGACATGGTGGGTACGCGCGTCCGCGACCGCCTGACACCAAAGGAGATGCGCATCGTTGCGCTGATCGTTCAGGGATGCAAGAACCGCGAGATTGCCACTCGTCTGAAGACAACGGAACAGGTTATCAAGAACTACTTGCGTTCCGTCTACGACAAGACTGGCGTCAGCGACAGGCTCGAGTTGGCCCTTTTCACCATTCACCATCGCGTGCTGGCTGCGGCCGCCGCAGAAGTGGGCAGCAAACTGGAAGCCGAAGAAGCAGCCAACCCGCGCGTCATGGTCTGAGGCGGCGTCTCAGAGCTTCTCTGAGACGCTCTTGGCTTGGGTAAACAATAGCAAATAATCGGGTCCACCAGCTTTGGAGTCGGTGCCGCTCATGTTAAAGCCGCCGAAGGGGTGTGCGCCTACCATGGCGCCGGTGCACTTGCGGTTGAAGTAGAGATTGCCCACGTGAAATTCACGGCCGGCGCGGTTAAGCTTTTCAGGATCAGATGAATAGACGGATCCGGTGAGGCCGTACTCGGTGTGGTTCGCCACGCGCAGTCCCTCTTCAAAGTCGGCAACCTTGATGACAGCAAGTACAGGACCAAAAATCTCTTCCTGACTGATAGCCGCATCTGGGCCAGCGTCTATAATCACTGTTGGTTCAATGACATATCCTTCATTTGAGTTGGAGATGGCGTGGCCGCCCGAGATGAGTTTTCCTTCTTTTTCTCCGATTTCGATGTAATGCAGCATTGAGTCGAGAGCTGCCTTGTTGATCACAGGACCGAGATTGTGGTTTTCCACTGGGTCGCCAACGGTCAACTTGGCCACACGCTCGCGGAGGCGCTCTGTAAATGCTTCATAA
>CAYPYJ010000069.1:0-19843 GCA_964414945.1 uncultured Occallatibacter sp. | reverse complement strand
TCTCTGAAGGCAGATGAACGAGGCCAATCTCGCCATTTGTGGCCAGCGCAACTGACAACTCCAGGTTGCCGTTGTCCATCTGCGAGAAGTAGAGCCGCGTGCCATCACTGGCAGAACTGGAGAAACTCTCAACATCGAGATCCATGGTCAGCACGTGCCCGGAATAGGTGATCTGCTCCACCCGGTAAGGCGTGCGGGCGGGTGGGCGAAAAAACAAAGCCATCCCCAGTGCAAGACAACCGCAGGCCAGTATCACCGCCATCCAGCGCCAACGTGCGATTCCGGCCGATTGCGATCCAAAGGCAGCGCCGGGCAAGAGAGATTCGGCCTGTTGGGCGGAGGTTTGCGCGGCTGGTTGCGGTTCCAGGATCTTGACGGGAGCGATGAACCGATAGCCACGCTTGGCCAGCGTCTCCACAAAGCGCGGGTTCTCGGCGCGGTCGCCCAGAGCTTCGCGTAGCTTATTGACGGCGATGCCCAGACTGTGGTCGAAGTCAACGGTGGTCTCCGCGCCCCAAAGCAATTGCTGCAGCGAGTCGTGTGAGACAACCTCGCCGGGATGTTCGAGCAGCGCTGCAAGCAGCTTGAAGGGTTGGCTTTGCAGACGAATATGCACTCCGGAACGGCGCAGTTCACCACTCTTCAGATCGGCTTCAAAAACACCGAACTGCACCAGCTTAACTCCGTCGTTGTGCTTATTCGTTGCCATGGATGCCCGGCGAATCCCCGCTACGTAGTGTACAGGAGGCTGTCTAAAAAGGCTTTATCTGCTTCCTGATCACTTGAAAAACCGCAGAATTTCGAGGAGATATTCGCCTTCACTTGGTTAAAAATACAGCAGTTATCTGGAGATCATCAATTGATGGCGAATTGGCGTTTTGTGAATTGACCAAAAGTACCCAAGAAGAGTGTTGTCATCTTCGGATACCAGGAGAGGCGCTGAACCGGCCGCATCCCTGGACCTGAGTTTTCAACGCCACTCAACAATGTTTTGGAGGACTTTCGTGATGTTCAAGAGACTTACAATGCTACCGAACAGACAGCGCCGCTTTCGCTTGTTGTTTACAGCCTTTGCGGTTCTGCTCTCCTGCCTGATGCTGCCCTGCTTGTTCGCGCAGACGGACTTTGCCAGCATCAGAGGCACAGTGACAGACCAAACAGGCGCCGCGATTCCTGCCGCTTCCTTGCAACTGCAAAACCTGGATACTGGCGCGAAGCAGGCAGCCGTTACCGATGCATCCGGCAGCTTTCACTTTGAGGCGTTGGTCCGCGGCAACTATCAAGCCACGGTGTCGGCAAAGGGATTTCAAACCGAAATGCAGGCCATAACGTTGAGCGTTTCGCAGATTCAGGCGATCAACTTCAAGATGACCCCGGGCTCGGTCAGCGTTACGGTCGAAGTCACCGACGCCGCTCCGATCGTGGACACAACCACTTCTTCGACAGGCACCGTCGTCGAGTCGCAGCAGATCGTCGAGCTTCCGCTGAATGGACGCAACTATACCCAGCTTGCACTGCTCGTTCCGGGCATCACGCGTGGCGCGTACGGCAGCGATGCATCCGGCGCCAGCGGTAACTCAGAGACATGGCGGGCCTATGAGTCCGGTGGCGTGGCTTTGTCGGCCAACGGACTGCGCCAGCAGGCGAACAACTTTGAGTTGGACGGCTTGGACAACAATGAAGGGCTGGTGAACAACACCGTTCTCATTACTCCGATCGACAATATGGAAGAGTTCCGCGTGACCAATTCGGTCGCTCCAGCCGAATTTGGCAGGGCGGGCGGCGCCATCCTGCAGGACTCCATCAAAACAGGCACCAACAAGTATCACGGATCGGTTTTCTTCTTCGATCGTGACAAAATCTTTGATGGCAACCCGAATTACTTCAGTCCCGGAAGTACGGCGCCTCCATATCACCGCGCACAGTTCGGCGCATCGGCAGGCGGTCCCATTCCGTTCATGCACCACAAGCTATTCCTCTTTGGGGGCTACCAGGCTCTGCGCTTGAAGACACCGGACGGCGAAGCGCAGAACACCGTAGCCACGGATCTGATGCGCACCGGTAACTTCTCTGAGCTGCTGGCGCCTCAATATGCCGGAAATTTTCCCGGCACCACAAACCCCAAGCTCGGCTGGACGACCGGCGTTCCCAACCAACAGGTGACCGGCTGCGTCATCACAACGCCAGGGCCGAATGGAACCATCTACGATCCGACGACCTGCGCACCTTTCCCCCTGGTCAGCATCGGTGGCGTCATGACTCCCAACGTCATCCCGGCGGGACGGCTGAACAAGGCAGCGTTGAATTACCTGAACGCCTTCCCGGAGCCCAACAACATGACCGGAAGTGGCGGAAATGTCGGCCTGAGTGAGAATTACGATTCATTCCCGAACGGAACCCAGAAATGGAATGACTTTGACGTGCGCATGGACTGGACGGCAACTTCCAAGGACAACGTCTTTGTGCGCTACAGTTACGGGCAGGATATTCTCACCAAAGAAAGCCAGTACCCGAATCTTCCTGCCGGATACGGCACCGGCGTTAACCCGGTTCATCCTCGTGGCGAGGCGGTGGGCGAAACGCATACCTTCAGCCCGAATATCGTGAACGAATTCCGGTACGGTCATCTGTATAACTTTTATGGATATGTTCCCCCGTTGGATGGCATACCGGTTTCTGCGAATCTGGGCATCCTCAATGCCAACCGCAACTCGCTGCTGGGCGGCGGCGCTGCCATCAATGGCGGCTGGCCTGAAGGAACCTATACCGGAGACGGCGGAGCTTACACCGTTCCACAATCGAGCAATCAGTTTGTGGATGCAGTTTCCTTGACCAAGGGACATCACACGTTCAAGATTGGCGCCAGCATCGAAAAGCGCCAGGTCTCCTTCTTTCAGGGCAATAACGCGAAGGGAAATTTCGACTTCAGCAGCAATAACTTCACAGGCAACGCCACCTCCGATATGGTGGCTGCCTTTGTGGGCAATTACAGCCTCGGCGTAGCCAGCAACTACTTTACAACCAAGAATTGGGAGACGGGCTACTACGTCCAGGATGACTGGAAGTTTAACCATCGCCTGACACTGAATCTCGGTTTGCGTTATGACCTGTACACCTTCCCGTATGAAGTGAACAACTATCAGTCGAACTTCAATTTGTCGACGCTCACATTGCAGGTTGCCGGGACCAACGGGCTTTCTGCAAACATCGTCCAAACCAATAAGAACAACTTTGCTCCGCGCATTGGCTTTGCCTATGACCTCCGCGGTAACGGCAAAACTTCTATCCGCGGCGGCTACGGCATTTATTACTTCCTTGATCGTGGCGGCGTGACTAACCAATTGAGCAACAATCCGGATTTCAACGGATCCGTGAGCTACTCCGATCAACCTACGCAGGGCGGCTGGCGACTAGACTTCACCGGTTCCGCGCCTGCCTGCACTACTGTCGATGGCAGTGGAAACACAGTTCACGCCACTTGCAATGCGGCTGGCGGTTTGTCTCTTCCCGCCGCACAAGGTCCGCTTCCTTTGCCGACCTTTGGAGCCACCGTCAATCGGGCCGATCCTATCAACTCAAGCCTGATCTCTGTCGATACCAACCGGCCAACCTCGATGATCCAGCAATGGAACCTGCAGATGCAGCACCAAATTACGCCGCAGATGTCTGTGAACGTTGCATACGTCGGCACCGCATCTCAGCATCTGACCACATGGTTCAACATCAATAGCCAGGAACTCAATACCGCTCCAAACACCGTTCTGTACAAGGATGCCAACGGTGTCAATTTTGGATCGATTGATCGTGGCCTCAACAACGGCTCATCCAATTACAACGCGCTGCAGGTGTATGTGAACAGCAAGATGCACAACGGAATCCAGTACACGGCGGCCTATACATGGTCACACGCTCTGGACAATTCCAGCGGCGCCTTCGGCACGGGAACCAACGAAGCGGGCATCTTCATTACTTCAGCTGGTCCTGACATGAAGGCCAACTATGGAAACTCGGATCAGGACCAGCGCCAGGTCTTCACTTTCAGTACGCTGGGAGAGCTTCCGTTTGGCAAGGGCCAGAAGTTCGCCGCGCACGCTCCTTGGGCTGTTAATGAAGCGATTGGCGGATGGCATCTGAATGTCATTACCACTCTGGAGTCAGGAACGCCGATCACGGTAACCACTGGCAGTCATGCACTGAACAATTACATCAACCGTGCCGACCTCACCGGCAAGATCAGCTATCCTAAGCATCAAGGGGAATGGTTCGATACGACAGCCTTCTCATTTCCAGCGATGGTCAACGGGGTCTTCGTTGCTCCGGGAACGCTGGGCCGCAACTCGATGGTGGGTCCGGCCTTCCGGGATCTGGATGCATCAATAGGCAAGGATTTCCCCGTCATCGATGGGCTCGTTGGGCACTTCAAGGCGGACGCATTCAACCTAACCAATACGCCAGCCTTCACCAACCCCGACATGAGCATGACCGACGGTAATTTCGGAAAGATTACAAGCGTTCGCGCAAACTCGCAACGCCAACTGCAACTCTCTCTCCGCTTCACTTTCTAACGTACATCCAACCTGCGCCATGGCGGCTCTACGCCGCCATGGCGCAACACCAAGTTGTCGGAGCAAGGGGAAGTTCTGCCGATGCGAGTTGGTAGAACGAAGTAACTCCCTCCCAGCCTCGCGCTTGAATCGTACTCATGCGACGGGGCGAAGAATTCTTATTCCGCTCGCCTTTTGACAAGCAATTTTCGGGAGAGTTTCATGCGTTTGCGGCTCCATTTTTCTCTGGCTTTTTTGATTTTTATACCGACTGCTGCATCCTGGGCGCAGGCTCCGAATCCGCTGGCGCCCAAGATTGTCAAAATCGATCCTCCGGGGTGGTTTGCCGGTCTTCCCGATCCCATGCTGCTGGTGCAGGGCGAGGGCTTGAATCATGCGCGTTTTGCGCTGACGGGCGAGGGCGTAACGCTCGACCGCACGCAGGCCTCGGAGAATGGCCACTGGGCTTTTTTGTGGCTGAAGACCCGCGAGGTCGCGCCAGAAACTCTGTGGATAACAGCCACAAATGAGCATGGCACTGCGCGCAGCGCCTTTCCATTAGCCGAGCGCTCACACGATTCAGCGGCTCACAGCGGTTTCTCTTCCGCCGATGTGCTCTATCTCATCATGACCGATCGCTTCGCCGAGGGTACTCCGAAAAGCAATCAGTCAAGCGGCAATCGCGCGGTCGCCAGGGGCTGGCATGGCGGAGACCTTGCCGGCATTGAGCAGCATCTGGATTATCTGAGCGAGCTTGGCGTTACCGCACTGTGGACAACGCCTGTGGCCTCTAACGGCACGATGCCTGATTCGTATCACGGCTACGCGGCTACTGATTTATATGCCGTGGACGCACACTTTGGCGCACTGGATGATTATCGCCATCTCTCCAGCGCGCTGCACGCCAGGGGTATGAAGCTGGTGATCGACCTGGTGCCCAACCATCTCGGCGTCCTGCATCCGTGGATGCTTGATCCGCCCGCGCCGGAGTGGTTTCACGGCACGCTTCAGAATCATCACCTGACGCAATCCAATTTTTATGAGTTAGTCGACCCGCATGCGCCCTGGCAGGCATGGAGCGACATCACCAACGGTTGGTTCACGGACGCCATGCCCGACCTGAACCAGGAGAATCCGCTGGTTTCGCGCTACCTGATCCAGAACGCCTTGTGGTGGGTTGAGACGGCCAACATCGACGGCATTCGCCTGGATACATTTCCCTATGTGGATCGCGCATTCTGGCATGATTTTCATGCAACGCTGCACAGCGTCTACCCGCACTTGACCACTGTGGGAGAGGTCTTTAGTGGCGATCCCGAGATTACTTCATTCTTCGCCGGAGGAGTTACGCATCGCGGCATCGACACGGGGCTCGACACGCCCTTCGATTTTCCGGTGTACTTTGCATTGCACGATGTTCTGGTCCGTGGAAAACCCATGACGGAGTTAACCAAAGTCCTGCGTCAGGACGCACTTTACCCTCATCCCGCGCGGCTGGTTTCGTTCATCGGAAACCACGATACAACGCGCTTTATTACCGAGGCCGGCGGTTCCGCGACAAAACTCAAGCTGGCGCTGGGCCTGCTGATTACGCTGCGCGGGATGCCGCAGATTTATTCGGGCGATGAGATCGGAATGCAGGGCGGCGCAGATCCGGACAATCGCCGCGACTTCCCCGGCGGCTTTACGGGGGACGCGCACAGTGCATTCACTAAGTCAGGCCGCACCGTTCAGGAGGAGGAAGTCTTTGACTGGACCTCCGGTTTGCTCAAGCTGCGTGCAAAACATTCGGCATTGCAGACAGGGATAGAACAGAACCTTTTCGCCGATGAAAATCTCTTCGCGTTTGTCCGTTCGCTGAACGAGACAGGCTGCGCGCAGAATCACGCGACTGACCGGCTGATGATTATGGTGAACAAGGCAGCAAAGAGCAAAGTTGTGGAGTTGCCTGTTGAAGAGACAGCGTTGGCCGGGTGTGCGGAATTTAAGGCCTTGACGCCGTTCACGGGAACTGCTCCAGTGGTCAGCGGCGGAAAACTGCGTGTTGAAGAGCCTGCGCAGTCGATCACTGTGTATGACGTGCATTGATTCGCTAGTTGTGCTGCACCGAACAAGATGGCCACAATTGAGTATCTTGTGGTTGTAACTCGACGCAGTTGAGGCTGAGGCCGCAGGGAAGCCGGGCGTTAACTATGGAAGTGTTGAGGGAAGGCAGATGACTTATCTATTCTTGTTTACACAGTAATCGATGCCGTAGAGGAATACGGAGGATGAATATGACTAATCGCAATTGCACAGCAATTATCTTTCTTGCTATCTGCGCCGTGTTATTGGCTCCGCTGGGCGTGGCTCAGAGTCAGACTGAAACTCATCAGGCTCTTGTCCAGATGCATCCCATGGCGAACGGAATCGAGATATCCGGCAACGGAGTCTCGCTCCAGGTTACTGCATTGCGCGATGATGTGCTGCGTGTGCGAGCCGGACGGAACGGAGATTTCGGCGAAGATGCGTCATGGGCCATATTGGCCTCGGCGCACGCGGCAAGTGTCCTGGTTACGCCGGAAAGTACAGGTTTCAAGACCCATGCGTTGCGCGTCAGTTTCGACAGCAGTATGCGGCTAACCGTCAGCGATCTGGCGGGCCATGTGCTTCAGCAAGATGATCGCCCCATCGAGTATCATGGCTCGTCCTTTCGACTTTATAAGACGATGGCTCCAGAGGAGCACTTTTTCGGGCTCGGCGACAAGGTCGGTCCGCTCGACAGAAGGAACCAGGCTTTCTCGGACTGGAATACCGATTACTTCGGCTGGCAGGAGTCAGCCGATCCCATCTACAAGAGCATTCCATTCTTTCTATCTTGGAATCAGGGCCGCGTGCTGGGCTTATTCTTTGACAACACATGGCGGACAAGTTTCGACTTCGGCAAGGAATTTGCCGACGCATATTCCTTTGGCGCTCCCAACGGACCGGCTGATTACTACTTGATGTATGGTCCTGATCCCAAGAAGGTGTTAGAGGAGTATGCATGGTTGACCGGTCCCACACCGCTTCCGCCGCTGTGGTCGCTCGGCTATCAACAATCTCGCTATAGTTACTACTCTGAATCAAAGGTGCGTGAGATAGCCAATCGCCTGCGCGCCGATCGAATTCCGGCGGACTCGATCTATCTTGATATCGACTATCAGCAGAGCAACAGGCCATTCACGGTGAACCGGGAGAGATTTCCGGCTTTTGAGCAAATGATCAAGGACCTCTCTAGGCAAAATTTTCACGTCGTTGCCATCACGGATCTTCATGTTGCCAAGCTGCCTAATGCCGGATATCTTCCTTACGACTCAGGAATGGCGGGCGATCACTTCGTGAAAAAACCAGACGGATCTGTCTATGTGGCAAAGGTGTGGCCGGGCGATTCCGTTTTTCCCGACTTTACGCAGCAGCAAACTCGCGCATGGTTCGGCACCCTCTACAAGGACTTTGTCGCCGATGGCATTGCCGGCTTTTGGGATGACATGAATGAGCCTGCCATTTTTGAAGTGCGGACAAAGACGATGCCGGACGATATTCAGCATCGCATCGATGAGCCGGGTTTCAACAAGCGCACTGCTAATCACCTTGAAATTCACAATGTCTACGGGATGCAAAATTCACACGCTACTTATGATGGTTTAAGGAAATTGGAGCCAAATACGCGTCCATTTGTGCTGACGCGAGCCAGCTATGCGGGCGGACAGCGCTATGCGGCCACATGGACAGGCGACAATAGTTCAACCTGGAATCACTTGCGGCTTACAACTGCCATGCTGGAGAATCTGGGGCTGGCTGGATTCGCGCTGAGTGGCGCGGATGTGGGCGGATTCGCTGGCTCACCGCAGCCGGATCTGCTTACCAAGTGGCTTGAGATTGCAGCATTTCAGCCGATAGCCCGGGATCACACGGCCGATGGGACAGGCGATCAAGAGCCCTGGGTGAATGGACCGGAACAGGAAGCGATCCGCCGCCGTTTTATTGAAGAACGCTACAAACTCATGCCCTATCTCTACACCACGGCGGAAGAGATGTCGCGAACTGGAGTGCCTATCGAGCGAACTCTCTTCCTGGAGTTTCCTGATGCGGCGCAGGATCATCATCCTATCGATCTCGATGCACAAGCCGAGTTTATGTTTGGTCCTGACATTCTGGTTGCGCCCGCGCCATACCCGGATGAGTTGGATAATTATGAAGTGCGACTTCCACCTGGCGTTTGGTACGACTATTGGACAGGAGAAAGAATCGATCGCGCGCTGGCCGTGGAAAGCGGCGATGCGGAGCGGAAGAAGGGAACGGAGTTACCGATCGGCGGGGTAGCCTTCAAGCCGCTAATCATTCAGCCGAGCATCGCTGTATTGCCTGTATACGCAAGAGGTGGTTCTATTCTGCCCATTGCACCGCTCACGCAAAGCACCATGGAGACGCCGAGCGGTCCTTTGACTCTGCGCGTGTACGCGGGGGAAGATTGTAAAGGGACACTCTATCTGGATGACGGAAAGTCTTATGATTTCCAACAAGGTAAGTTTCTGCGCATGAATAGCACCTGCTCGTTGGAAAACAAAAAGCTTCGTGTCCGAGTGGGTCCACACCAGGGAATCTATAAGGCGTGGTGGTCAGAGATAACACTCGAGGTGTATGGCTGGCCGGTCCCCAGAAAAGATATTCAATATGCGGGTGGAGTGATCAAAGCCGTGAGCAACAGCGCCGCCCACGAATTTCATGTAACAATACCTGACGACGGCAAAGGGATGGAAGTTACATTCGAGCAGTGACTGAGGTTCAGAAGCCGGATTTCGGAGGCGCGAACACCGGCTGTGCTATACCGATTGATGGAGTTTGATTGACGGCATGTTTACCCCTCCAACACACGCCGGGAGATGGATCGTTGCGGCGGCCTTTCTGTGCGCATCTGCATTTGCGGACGCGGCAGAGTGCTCCGGGCCTGCTTCTCTGGAGGCGCGTGTACGGACCCATCCCGATGCCAGTACCTTTGCCGAATTGGGCGTCTGGTTCAATGATCATCATCAAGTGGTTTGCGCCATCGATGCCTTTCAGTCCGCACTCAAATACGATTCCGCATCAAAGGCAGCAAAGGACGGGTTGGCCAAGTCCCAGATCACGATTGGGGATTACGGGGCCGTTATTGGCCAACTTCAAACCGCTAAGCTCGACGAGAACCTGACCATCGATCTAGCCGCAGCCTACAGGATGGTGGACCTGTTCGATGATGCAGCACGAGTGTTAAGCGATGGACTGAAGGTCTACCCGGCATCCGACGGGCTGACGGGAGCGCTGGTCTCGCTCAATATTCACGTCTCTCATCTGGCGGAAGCCCAGGCACTGGCGGAAAAGCTGGCGCGCCAGAAGCCTCGCGACCTGGAGGCGCAACGCATCTATCTGCGGACTTTGGTGATCAATGGAGAAAATGATGTAGCCGTGCCGCTGGGCCGCAAGTTGCTTGCCTTGGCCCCGCATGATGCCGATCTTCTCAATATGAACGGATTCCTGGAGCGCAAGGCCGGCAACTATCCTGCGGCGCGCAAGCATCTTGAGGAAGCGGTAGCCCTGAATCCGAATTACTATTACTCCCACTTCAATCTTGGCCTTGTACTCAAGCAGCTTCAGGATGCGGCCGGGGCCAAGAAAGAGCTGCAAAGAGCTATCGAGCTAGGTGCAGCCGAACCGGAGGCTCGCTTTGAACTGGCCAAGGTTTTGCGCACTCTGGGCGAGACGGACGCGGCGCGGGAACAACTCAAGCTCTACCGGCAAAGACTGAAGGAAGAATCAGACAAGTCTGTGGCCATTCTCAAATCGACACAGGCCGAAGAGGCTGTCAAGGCTGGAGACAACCAAAAAGCCGCAGACTTGTTTCGCGAGGCTTGCGCTGCTCTGCCGGAGAATCCCTCGCTGGCTTACCGGCTGGCGATTGTGCTGAATGGACTCGGTGATATTGCCGGGGAGCGTGTCGCGCTAGAGCAGGCTATCCGCGCTGATCCCGAGTATGCGCAAGCGCACTATCAGCTTGGCTACGTGCAAACTCACAACGGCGAGTTTGCCGCCGCGGAAGAGCAGTTTCGTCTGGCGATTAAATCCGCTCCGAAGTTTGTTCAAGCCTGGGTAGCTCTGGCGGCCACTTTGGGCATGGAGAATCGACTCCAGGATGCGCAGGAGGCCATAACCAGTGCACTCAAACTAGACCCGAAAAATGACGCCGCGCTGGATCTTGGTAAGAAGCTCGCCGCAGCGCAAGAGCAGAACTGATGACCAGGAATCCTATCGCGGAAAGTTTCAACTCACGCTTCGGGAGTATGCCGCTTTGATGAGCAACAAGATGACCGGCTCCTGGACGCGCCGCCAACTGCTGAAAACTCTTCCAGCAGCGCTTGCTCCGTCTCTGCTTCCCGGCAAGTTCCGCGCGGCGATCCCAGCAATCAACGCTGCGGCGCCGTTTTCCCGTTTTGTGGATGTAGCGCATGAAGCCGGTCTTACCGAGAGCATGGTCTACGGAGATCCCGGCCACTTTACTTACATTGTCGAGTCGATGGGTAGCGGTTGCGCATTCGTCGACTATGACAACGACGGCTGGATGGACATCTTCGTCCTCGGTGGCCGGCGGCTGGAAAATACCCCGTCCAACGCCAGTAACCGGCTCTATAAAAATAATCGCGACGGAACATTTACAGATGTTACCGTCAAGTCCGGCCTCTTCGGCTCTGGCTGGGCGCAGGGTGTCTGTGTGGGCGATACCAACAACGATGGCTTTGAGGATCTCTTTCTTACCTACTACGGACAAAATCGCCTCTATCGCAACAACGGCGACGGAACTTTTACCGATGTTACGGCCAAGGCTGGATTGCTTCATCCCACGACTCGCTACAGCACTGGTTGCACATTTTTGGATTACAACCGCGATGGGTTGCTCGACCTGTTTGTCTCCAACTATCTCGAGATCGATCTGGCGCATGCGCCCCAGCCATCGCTGGCCGTGCCAAACTGCAACTTTCAGGGCGTGCCGACGATGTGCGGCCCACTGGGCCTGCCCAAAGCTCGGAACTACCTTTATCGCAATAATGGCGACGGCACCTTCACCGATGTTTCCAAAGAATCCGGCGTTGCCAGCTTCACCGGTTCGTACGGACTGACGGCCATCAGCATCGATGCCGATGAGGACGGCTGGCCAGACATCTTCGTAGCTTGCGATTCGACGCCCTCAATGCTTCTGCTGAACAACCACGACGGCACCTTTCGCGAAGAGGCTTTGTTTCGCGGCGTTGCGCTCAGCGGCGATGGACAGCAGATGGGCGGCATGGGCGTCTGCGCGGGTGACTATAACCTCGATGGCCACACCGATCTTTTGAAGACACATTACTACAACCAGGCTGCCGGCCTTTACCGCAGTGACGGTAAAGGCGGCTTCGACGATGCGACGATCGTTTCGAGTCTCAACAAGGAAACTCGCTTCGTCTGTTTTGGCGCCGGACTCGTCGACTTCGACAATGACGGCTATCCAGACATCCTCCTTTCTTCCGGCAGTGTCTACCCAGAAGTTGATCGCCTGTTTCCGAACTATCCGGCACGCAGCCCGCGCATTCTCTTTCGCAATCGGGGCGACGGAACTTTCGTCGAGATGGGCGCGGAAGCTGGTCCAGGTATCAGCGCGCGCCATATGGGCCGCGGCGCCGCCTTTGGCGATTTCGACAACGACGGCGACATGGACGTACTCATCATGAATGTGAACGAGCCGCCCAGCCTGCTGCGCAATGACGCTCCGGCTGGAAATCACTGGATCAAAATCCGCCTGGAAGGCACAAAGAGCAATCGCAGTGCCATCGGCGCACGTGTGCTGGCGCGCTACGGCGGCAAGGTGCAGG
Organism: uncultured Occallatibacter sp.; assembly: GCA_964414945.1. GTDB lineage: Bacteria > Acidobacteriota > Terriglobia > Terriglobales > Acidobacteriaceae > Telmatobacter. The sequence goes on along the minus strand of CAYPYJ010000069.1, from coordinate 7,401 downwards.
CGCAGGAGGTGTTGAGCGCGTCCAGCTTTCTTTCGGCTAACGATCCTCGGTTGCACTTCGGACTGGGTGCGGCAACTACAGCGGATATCGAAATCCATTGGCCGCTCGGCGCGGTCGAGAAATATCCAGGGCTTGCAGCCGGCCAACTGGTCACCATCCGCGAGAGCCAGGGCATTGTGAAGGGCAGGCCATTTCGTTAGGTGCCAGTTAAAAGTATTTATATGACCAAGCAAATGCTTGACTGAGGCAGGGATAGTGGAGTGGGTAATTCTCCCTTGCATGCGGCGTAGGTAGCTTCGTGTGCACGTTGCGTGAAAGTATCGAGCTTTCACCTAGCTGACACCTTTGTTAGGCGCCAACGGCTCAACATCTCCCTCGACGACAGCCGAACCTGGCAACCCCGCGCCTTCGATAACTTGAACGTCCTCCCTCCGCATTGTTGTTGGTCTGAGTAGCCGAATCGATGGACTGCAAGAGAGTATTCCTACGCTCTAATTCCATATCTTCTTTTGGCGTCAATGTCGATGCTTCAGCATGCGTTGCTCCCGAATTAACTGGCAAGTCGAATCTTAAAACTGAGATCATTTTTGATCGAAAAATCTGTCGCATTGTCGGTCAAATTAACTCATTTTTTGCGTTGTATTCTCAATTTAATCCTGAACCCGCGTGAGGTGCGGTGCCAGCCGCACACTCACGCCGGTTCTGAGCTTAGAAGACGACCTTCCCTGCAAACTGCACAAGGCGTGGATTATTCATTTGGTCCTGGCCGTTGACTACTCCAAAGCCACCATTCGTACCTGGGAGAATTGCGGCTTGGGGAAGTGTGTTGGATGGAGGGATGAACTGTACGCGATTGAAGGTGTTGAAAATTTCTACGCAAAACTCGAATCCCATCCTATTTGTGGGGCCGAAATTCGTGCGCTTGAATGCTGCGATGTCCCAGTTGTCGATGCCTGAAGCTTGCAGGCTGTCGACACGAGGTTCGTTACCCATGTATACGGTGCTGGCGTGGTGAAGCACGCTGGGTTGATCCAACCGGCATTGCCTGTCAGACCGCTTAATACGCGTGCGGCACCAGATCCGGAAGTTGCCTTCTTGCAACCGGCGACCACGTTGGGCCGCAATCCGCCGCCATAGTAGTTGACGCCGTTGCCTGCTGAGGCGATGTTAATGGGAAAACCACTTTGGAACGTGGTTACGCCGTCAAGGCCCCAACCCGAAACAATCCGATTAACCATGGGCGAAAGGTCGCTGCCGTATCTCTTGTTCTTGCCAAACGGGAGGTCCAACACATAGCTGACGATGAGGTGTTGTGGTACATTCTGCGAAGAGAGAGACTTCTCAGCGCGCAGATTGTTCCAATCCTGAACGCCTCCTTTGCCTCCCGGCTCGAGCCAGGATGTAATGGTATCCGTGTTGCTGAGAAGCTTAGCCCACGTATAGGCAGCCAAAAGTGTACCGCCGCCGGCAAATCGCTTCTGCAAAGTGGCCTGAAGTGAGTGATAGGTGCTGGCAAAGTTTCCCGCACCTGCATATTGGAGTCCATTGTATTGCGGGAATGGTCTCAACAGTTGCCCATAGGTGGTTGTCGCGGACGACATCGCGCTGCCGGCCGCTGAAGTAGCAGCGAATGGATTCGGTACACTCTGGGCAATAGCAACGGCCTGATTTGCGGCTGCCTGCTGTGCCGCTTGGGCCAGATAGTTGTCTCCAAGTTGGTCTATCTGCTGGTTATACACCGGCAGATGCGTTCCTTTGTTGGCAGCATATGCAATATCGGTGAACCATCCACCCCAGAGAGTGCGCTGGATGTCTAAGTTCCACTGCTGCATGTAGCCGTAGTTGTAACCCGGGTTTTCGAATGTGGGACTCGATGCACCCTCCTCATTCAACGCAATCAGCGGCAATCCAGTTGTGGCGTCAATGGTGGCGCCAGGAGGCTGGACAAAGCTGATCCACGGTGTGGTAATCGTGTTGGTCGGAAGTTTTTGATTTCCGTTGTTTCCTGTGTACTCGGTCTGGATGGAGTTCACCGGACCGTTCAGCGGATTGGTGGCCCAACTAGCGTCGAGCGGAATCCAAAACAATCCATAGCCGCCACGCAGCACTGTTTTTTGATCGATCGAGTACGCAAAGCCAACGCGCGGTGCAACGCCTAGATCGTTTTCGTTCAAGTTGTAGCGGCTGTGCATTCCTGGACTATGACCTGGATGGACACCTTGATCTTTTCGTATCGAATTACGCCGGCTTTGATTACGGAAAAACACCTCGCCCGGGAGAGAAGCCATATTGTTTTTATGAGGGTATGCCCGTCAATTGCGGGCCGCGTGGACTACCTTTCGGAGGGCATAGCCTTTATCACAACAATGGCAATGATACCTTCACCGATGTAAGCGACACCGCGGGGATTTATCGTGCGCGAAGTAATTACGGCCTCACCGCGGTTGCCGCGGATTTTGATGACGACGGATGGCCAGACATTTATGTCGCATGCGACTCAAGCCCCAGTCTCCTTTTCATGAACAACCACGACGGAACATTTCGCGAAGAAGGAGGAGTGCGTGGTGTGGGTTATAGCGAAGATGGACAGGAACAGGCGGGCATGGGATTGGCAGTCGGTGACTGCGACGGCGGCGGCCATCTGAACATCTTTAAAACTAATTTTGCCGGAGATTTTCCCATACTTTATCGGAACCTTGGGAAAGCTGTGTTTGAAGACGCGACACGCGCCAGCGGCTTGGCTGTTGACAACCGCTTCGTTTGCTGGGGAACAGGATTCGAAGACTTCGATAATGACGGATGGCCAGATATCACCGTGGCCACCGGACATATCTCCCCAAAATTTCAACGACGCTTTCCGGACTCTCCTTACAAGGGTCCGATGTTGCTTTATCGCAACTTGGGGCATGGCCATTTCGAGGAGTTGTTCGATGAGGCAGGCACTGCGATCCTCGAGCCACATTCAAGCAGGGGCGTCGCGTACGGCGATTTTGATAATGAAGGCGACATCGATATGCTAGTCGTAAATTTAGGTGAACCGCCATCGTTGTTTCGAAACGATGTTTCAGGAAAGAATCAATGGCGGAGAGCGCGGGATACTGACTTGTATTAGTCGTTTAGAATATGAAACTTACAGAGAACACAATGCCGCTGCTCCCGTATTTCTCATCATTCCCGTTGCTCCTTGCCCCACATTGATCCAAAAACGGAGGGCGAATTGGAGGCATAAAGGCTTTGCAAATCTTTTCTTATCGCGCTGAAACCCATGTAATCACTGAGGATCAGCCTTCAAATTGATCAGTTTTTCCGCCCTCTGGTTCGCGCCATTACGGTTCTGCGAGAAAACAATCCGGTTGAAGAGAATATCGTCTCAAGCAGAGTCGCCGCAGACGCACGCCATCTGCCGATCGCTGAGATCTACCCCGCATGTTCAACGACTTCACATCCGTCTACTGCCCGGGTTTTACTCCGCCCCAGTGGTCTGGTTTTGCTCCGTACTTGACAATTGGGCGGAGTACGTTGCAGAACCTCAGAGACCACGCTTGATCTCAGAAGTGCAAGCTTTGAGCTCTTTTGCTACTTGCTCCGGTTCTCCGTGGTCATTGCTCCCAAGTGCATTACGATTACGCAATTCAACCCAAAGGGAAAGGCTCTTTTCGTAGGACGTGCGGGCCGCTGTGAGGCTCTTCTGTCTGTTTGAGTCGTTGGCTGATCGGTTCATCGCGCTGTTGAATTGGGCTTTCGCCAGCTTCGCGTAAACGCGCGCCAGCTCCGATCGCATGAGGATGTTTTTGGGGTCGGAATTGGCGCTTCTTTCGGCGCTCGATACAGCTTCTCGATATACCGCGATAGCCTTGTTTGCCTGCGAACTCTTGAGAAAAGCATCCCCGATTCGGTAGGAATGACGGACGAGATAGTAACGCGCAGCCGCATCATCCTGATCGGCTGCCGCCAAGCGACGATCAATGACGAGAGCGCGCCGGTAGTATTGAATCGCTCCGTCGATGTCACCAAGTTCTAGCATCTCGTTGCCAATACTAGCGTAGTCAATCGAGACATCGCGCGCGTTGGACGCGTCCTGCGGATTTGCTCTTGCCAGGTCTTCGTCGACGGCAAGTGCGGATCGAAACTCCTGAAGAGAAAGCCGCATTTCTCCGCGGACCTCGAGCATACTGCCTATCTTCTTTCGCTCAAGAGCCCAATTGCGTTGGGATATAAGTGGCCGGAATCCGCTGGAACTGAGTGCTTTATAGATTTGCGCGCTGGCTTCATAGTTCTTCAAACTATCATCCCCGCGTCCCAGACCGGAAAGTATATCACCCATCCAATTGTAAGAGGCTGCCAATCGTGATCGAGCGGCATCGTTATGAGGCGACGCAGCAACCAGTTCCTTGCTGAGTTCAAGATGGGTGGCGTTGTATTCGAGCGATTCTTCATTTCGCCCCATGTCCTGGAGGATAGATCCCACTTGCTGATAAGAGCGGATGAGTCCATCGCGAGAGGATGGATCATTAGGTCGCGAAGCAAAAATCAATTTTCTGATCTCGAGCGCCTTTCTGTGACTCTCAAGTGCGCCGGCGGTATCGCCGAGGTTTGCCTTTCCGATTCCACCTTGTGCCTCTCCCACTTTGTCGTAGGCTGTGGCAATCTCTTCCTGCAGGCTGATGTCATCGGGGGCGTCTTTTGAGAGTGCGTTGAGATATCGCAGAGCAGACTGCACGACGAGCTTCCGCGCCTGCGTGGCTCCCGCAAGATATTGGATGGAATCGTGGATCTGGAAGATCAGATCGTGAGAAACCGCGCGTACATCGTTGAACCGCCGTTCGGCGCGGAGCCGCTGCTCGTTGGCGATTCGGTACTCATGCCACAGCGCAATCCCTGCGACGAGCAAAATCATCAGTGCGAGAGAGGTGACAGACACGAGGGCGTTATGCCGGTTCCAATACTTTTGCGCACGGTAGGTCCAACTGTCTTTGCGTGCAGTGATGGGAAGGTTCGAAAGATATCGGTCCAGGTCAGCGGAGAATTGCTCGACAGACTGATAACGTCGAGAAATATCCGCGGAGATAGCCCGCAACAGGATCAGGTCAAGATCGCCGCGCAGGGTTTTGTTCCATGCGGGGAATACTGTCGCTCGTTCTGCGGCCTTTGCTTCTCTGGAATCTTCCGGGTGACGTTTGATTGCCGCGCTCGCAAGGGTCGGGGTCTGATTGCAGACGGCGTCTAGCAGAGCCAAGTCGGAGTCTGCGTCGACGATGTGTGGCCGCTGTCCGGTCAGCAGTTCATACAGCATGACGCCCAGCGAATAGACGTCGCTTGCTGTGCCCACGGGTCCCCCGCGCAGTTGTTCCGGGCTGGCGTAACTCGGGGTGAAGACTCTCATGGCTGTTCGAGTCAAATCCGGAGCGCCGTTGTCTTCGCGCATCAGCTTCGCAATGCCAAAATCGAGCAGCTTTGGCGTGCCGTCGTCGAGTACCAAAACGTTGGCGGGCTTTAGATCGCGGTGAACCACCAGGTTCTGGTGCGCGTACTGCACGGCACTACAAATCTTGAGAAACAGCTCGATGCGCTGCCTGATGGAGAGACGATTCCGGTTGCAATAGTCGTCAATTCGTAGGCCGGGTACGTACTCGACGACGAGGTATGGATGGGAGTCGCTCGTTCCTCCGTCGATCAGGTGTGCGATGTTGGGATGCTGAAGCGAAGCAAGGATTTGACGCTCCTGCCGGAAGCGCCTCTCTAAGACTTGCGCGGCCAAGCCAAAATCCTGACGAATGAGCTTGACGGCAACCAACTGTTCAAACTCGCCCACTCTCCTTGCAAGAAAGACCGAACCCATGCCGCCTTGTCCCAGAAGCCGTTCAACGCGGTAGGGGCCAAATTGGCGCGGCAAACTTTGTGGCGGCCCGAGAATTTCCTCCACGGGATTCTGGAACGATTCGCCACCTGAGTTGGCATTCTCCAGCAGCGAGCGCACCTCACATGCGATCTCGTCGCTTGCTGCAGCAAGGAGCCGCTTACGCTCTTCGGAAGAGGATCCCAGGCAGCAGTCAAAGAGATCGGTGATTGCGCGCCATTGAGATTGTCTTAAGCTGGCTGTGTTGCGCTGCCGTGGAGCCGACGTCTGATCCATGCCTTTGCCACCGCCCAATCTCGCTTAACCGTTGGACAGGAGATATCCAGAGCGGTTGCGGTCTCTTCCACGGACAGGCCCGTGAAAAATCGAAGTTCTACAATGCGGGCTTGCCGCTGGTCCAGTGCCTCAAGTTCATTCAAGGCGCGATCCAGATCCAATAGCTCAGGCGCTTTCACTGCCGGAAAACCGATATCGCCGTATAGAGTAATTAACACCCCGCCTCCACGTTTTTCCGCAAAGCGAGCACGCGCGTGATCCACAAGGATGCGTCGCATTAATTGAGCAGAGACGGCAAAGAAGTGCAACCGGTCATTCCAGTTGACATTCGGCAAACGGCACAGGCGCATATATGCCTCATTTACCAGCGCCGTCGGCGTCAATGTGTCGTTCAAACCCCGTCTTCGCAGGTTACGACCGGCTATCCTCTGGAGTTCGGCATGCACAACGGGTAGCAGGCGGTTGAGAGCCGAGCTATCGCCTCCGCTCCATTCGCGTAGCAGTTGAGTGATCTCCAAAGATTCTGCAACTTCTGTAGTCCTCATCGCCCGTTCTTGGAGAGTACGCTTGGCGCGAAGACGACTGTTTGCTAAAAGGCAAGTTATCGGCCTTTCAGCTTTCGGATTGCACTGTATTGCTCCCGTCTATGTTACTGTCCGACCATGAATCCCGAGATCGTGCAGACGATCCCCTGTGGGTTGGGTGCGGAGGGATTTCCTCTAAAAAAGAGACTGATGTCCGCCGAGCCTTGAGCCGGTGCACTTCCGTATGCACGTAGTGGAGTGGTGAGCCGCCAGATCTCCAGGGTTGTATCGCCAGCTTGCTTGCTCAGGGCCAGGAAGTGAGAATTGTTCCCCGATGCGGTCGAATTCGCTACTGCGCTTGGAACAACAAGCTGGACATCTCCTGGGCCTTGGCCGGTTGGTACTTCAGCCTGGCAAGAGATCGCCTCGATCACCACCTGGCGTCCTGCCGGGATGGTGAAAACAGAACAAGAAGCCTGGCCGTAAACAGGATCGATGTTTCCGGTGAAGCACGACGAGTTGAAGCCGTTGCGGGCGCCGCGATCCGAATCCACGTACACCGGAGTCGTGGAAGTATTACTCAGCTGAACTGCTGGCGTACCGGCCAATTGCACAGCCGGCAAGCTGCTTACGCCGACTGTCCCTGTGACGTTTGAATTCACATTTCCGGTCACCGCGAGTGAGGGATTCGTGACATTCACAGGCACGGAAGGAATCAATGCAGCAGCAGTCGCCTTGGGTTGT